>NZ_JBBALW010000060.1:0-1002 GCF_040402835.1 Flavobacterium sp. | reverse complement strand
GTCGTTTACAAGTTGAGAATACTTTTCTTAAAAAAAAGTTATCGTGAACTTTAACCCGACCCAGCGTTTGGAAATGATTGAAGAAAAACACGAAGGTTTATCGATCAATCGTCAATGTGAAATACTGTCAATTAGTCGTTCAAGAATTTATTATAAGCCCGTTGAACGTAACAACGACTTGGATGATGCCCTAATGAAAGCCATTGACAAACAGCACTTAAAATGCCCTTTTTATGGTTTCAGACGAATGACAGTACACTTACAATCATTAGGGTATGCCATCAATCGTAAACGAATTAGGCGATTAATGAAGTTAATGAATATCAAGGTCATTTACCCTCATTCAAATACTTCTAAGCCCAATTCAGACCATCAGAAGTACCCATACTTGCTCAGAGATGTTGTCATAAACAGAGCTAATCAGGTATGGTCAACGGACATTACTTATATCCCAATGGAAAAGGGATTATGCGGGCGGCGTTCCGCTATTGTATGGCGATAATTGACTGGCATACTCGGAGTATTTTACATTGGTCATTGTCTAACACGATGGAAGCCTCTTGGTGTACTCAGGTACTCAAAGATTGTCTTGCTAAACACGGTAAACCTGAAATATTTAATACAGATCAGGGTAGTCAATTTACGGCTAATATGTTCCTTGAAGTGCTTATCGAAAAACAGATAAAAATCTCAATGGACGGCAAAGGCAGAGCATTAGATAATGTATTCATAGAAAGATTTTGGCGAAGTTTAAAACAAGAAAAAATCTATCTGTATGCTTACGAAAATGGATGGCAATTAGAACAGGGAATCACAGAGTATATGGCATTTTACAATTACGAAAGACCCCATCAATCGCTCGATTATAAAACCCCAATGTCCCAATACGCAATGGCAGCCTAAAAGTTATCCACTTATCCACACAATTAACAAAAGAAAAAAAGAACCAAAAAAAGAAAAATTACAACAACTAATAGTTTCGTTTTAATTAATAACTGTTTT
>NZ_JBBALW010000059.1:0-1020 GCF_040402835.1 Flavobacterium sp. | reverse complement strand
AAAATTTAATTGTTCTTTTAGATTTTCAAAGCTTTTATAAGCATCGAAACCTAGCCATTGATATTTTATTCTTTTCCATAGTATTTCTATCAGATTTAACTCTGGAGAATATGGTGGCAAAAAGTAAATCAAAACATCCTTTTCTTTCCATTGTTCTATTTTAGCCATAAACTTTTTTGATTTATGGATTGGTGAATTGTCAAGAATCACAACTGTTTTTTTAATAGTTTGCTCCACAAAACGATCCATAAAACATATAATTCTATCTGAATTAAATGTTGATTCAAGTATTTCAAAATAAAGATTATTTTTACGAGTCATTAATCCAACTACATTTTGATATTTGCCCTTAGCAGCTGGTAATAATATTGGATTATCCTTTGTTTGCCAAGCATAAGGTACATTAGGAGTGAGTCCAAAATGACTTTGGTCTCCAAAATATAAATCAATATATCCGCTATCTTCCAAACTCTTTAGTGATTCTATTTGCTTTTGTTGAAATCTAAAATTCTCTTCGTTTCGTTTGCTTTTTAAGGAAAGCCTAGCTCTTTTCCAACTATAACCCAGTAACTTTTAAAAAATTCTGCAATGTCTTTTTGCAGATGTTAATATTGTGTTGCTCTTCAAAGTAAATTAATACATTTTTTAAATTCCTATTGTGAAGTTCTAATTGCTCCGAAACCTCTTTGGAATAGTCTTTTAAAAGAGTTTTAGCGCCTCTTCCCTCTGATATTGCAAGAGAATCGACACCAATTTCAGCCCAACTATCATACCAACGTTCAATAGTTCTGCGACTGACATTAAAAATAGAAGCTAGGTCATTAATCTTGCGTCTTTGATGCGATAAAACAAGACATTGACTACGTTTTCTAACGGTATTATTAGGGCTATTTTGATGAAGGTATTCCAATACCTCAATCTCTTCTGTTTTTAGTATTATATATCTCATAATGAGATAAATATACAAATTATATTACATATAAACAACAAAATACGACATTATTTTATTCTAATTACTTA
>NZ_JBBALW010000058.1:403-1545 GCF_040402835.1 Flavobacterium sp. | reverse complement strand
AAAAAAAATATTTTGAGACTATTACCAGAGTTCAGATTACATAATTTTACCGATCAAAAGGCTGCCCTTTGTCTTGGACCTGACTTCGTCATCACTCGTGCATCGTCAAAAATAGAACAATCTCGAGCCGAACAGTTTTTTCGACGAGTTCTTTTTAGCGCAACTCCAACTACCATTGCCTTGCAATTTCGGGTTGCAAACTCTACGTTTGATCCAACTCCTCATCGTTGAAATCACTTAAAGAAGATTCTACGATACGTGTATGTCTCGCAGACAAAAACCTTGGCTTCTACGTTGGATTGGTATATCGGTGAATGTCTCCGCCATTTGGAGAATAAAGATACCTATGTACTATGTCCATCCTTTCTGACGCACAACAAAATCATCGACAAATCATATCAAGATCTTGAGAGAATCATGGAGACTTTCAATAATTGCAGCATTGAAATCAAGAAATTTATCCTACAAGACTGGGACTACGGGAAAACTCTCAAACTATGTTCACTCTACATCCTTCCAAAAATACACAAACCACCCCCTCTGAAAGCCCGCCCCAGGTGTCCCAACCCACGCACTCCTCACCTTATTTTCTTCTTTGCTCGCCTCTCGATACCTACATACCCGCCTCAAATCTTTCATGCTCGCCGCCCCAACATATATTAAATGTTCACGTGATCTTATTAATAAATTGGTTAAGTTGTCTGTACCCCTTACCTGCGCGATAGTTATCGCTGATGTCGAGTTTGTCTATGTATCCCTCCATCCCTCTCACATCAGATACTTTCACACGCAGTTCTCGAAATCGAGTGTCTTCGTGATGAAATGTGTATGCAAGTTAATGAAATTGATATCATCATGTAGCTCCTAGAATATGTACTCACTCACAACTATGTAGAATTCAATGATTAAAAATCTTCCATTTAAGGCCTTAAATTGAAAACTATTTTTCAATTTAAGGCCTTAAATTGAAACTTATTCATCAATTTAAGGCCTTAAATTGAAACTTATTTATCAATTTAAGCTCTTAAATTGAAACTTATTCATCAATTTAAGGCCTTAAATTGAAATTCTTTTATCAATTTAAGGTCTTAAATTGAAACTTATTCATCAATTTAAGGCCTTAAATTGAAACTTATTTATCA
>NZ_JBBALW010000058.1:0-303 GCF_040402835.1 Flavobacterium sp. | reverse complement strand
ATCAATTTAAGGCCTTAAATTGAAATTCTTTTATCAATTTAAGGTCTTAAATTGATAAAATAATTATTCAATTTGTTATTTACTTTACGAATGTAGGTAAGGTCACGCATTTTTATTTACTTATTATATTGTGAGTGAGTTAGTAAGTGCGTAGAGAGATTTACTTTACACACCCACTCACCCACTCACCTCACTCACTTACTCACTCACTCACTCTTTTTACATGTACAACGCTCGCTCACTCACTAACTCACTCACTCACTTTTTTACATTTACAACGGTAAACATGACGTGCTTTGCGCA
>NZ_JBBALW010000057.1:0-1553 GCF_040402835.1 Flavobacterium sp. | reverse complement strand
GAAGCCTTTTTTTTGGCTTCTTTTTTATTTACTTTTATCGGACAACAATGATTTTAAAATGTAAATATAGTTATTTATGGGAATTGTAAAAATGTTTTTTTGAAAATCAAATGTTATTCATTAGTCCCGATTGCAGTGAAAATCCCACGCTTTTTAGCGTGGATTGAAGCGAAAAGCGGGTACAAACGTGTTGAAAGCTGTATCGTGTAACTCCAAAAAAAAAATCCTCCAAATAGGAAGATCACTTTATTAAAAAAGGCAAGCGGCCTACATCGCATCGCTCAACCACTTACCCTTGCTATGTTCCCATCCTGGGGGATTTCGCAGGAGCAGATCGTGTAGGACTTGCCGTTGCAAATATACAATTAATTTGTATTTTTGCAACTGAAAATTATAAACTTTTGTGTTGTATATTACAAGACTTTTAAAAATCATTATGAAAAATTATAACCTACTCTCAATCATTTTATTAGGCGCAATTATTGTTAGTTGCAACGGGTCAAAATCGGCAACTGAAAAATATTTTAGTTTTGATGACAGCAAATTTAGAACCGAATATAGCAATGAAGATGCCTTGTCTTTGCAATTATTGAATGCCGGAAACAAGAAAATTGACAGTATTGTTTATTTTGTAAACGATATAAAAATTGGTTCCAAGAAAGGTTTGGAAGCAGTTGCTTTTAACTTGAAAGATCAAAAATTAGGCTATCAAAACTTGAAAGCTTTGGTTTATTTTGAAGGTGAAAATCAAGAAATAACGTCAAGAGTAGAATTGGTTTCTAATGTGTCACCAAAATTATTAAAATTCACTATTGTAAATACCTATCCGCACGATATTACTTCATTTACCGAAGGTTTAGAATTTTTTAGAGATACCTTGTATGAAGGAACGGGACTTTATGGATTTTCGAAATTATTGAAAACAGATTACAAAACTGGAAAAATATATAAGACTTTGAAATTGGATTCGGGTTATTTTGGAGAAGGAATTACTTTTATAAATAACAAAATTTATCAGTTGACTTGGGAAGGAAAAGTTGGTTTTATTTACAATGTAGATACTTGGAAGGTTGAAAAAACTTTTGCGTTTGACAAACCAATTGAAGGTTGGGGAATGACCAATGACGGAAAATATATTTATCAATCAGATGGAACAGAGAAAATTTGGAAAATGGATGCAAACACTCAAAAAATGATTGATTATGTTAATGTTTATTCTGGAAGTAGCAAAATAAAAAGCGTGAATGAATTGGAATATATCAATGGTAAAATTTACAGTAATATTTGGCAAAAAGATGCTATTGCGATAGTAAATCCAGAAAGCGGTAAGGTTGAAGGAATTTTAAATATGTCCAGTTTGCGCAAATTAGTAAAAAATAAAGATGCCGAAGTATTGAATGGAATTGCTTACAACCCAAAAACAAAAACCATTTTTATAACTGGTAAAAAATGGGATAAAATGTTTGAGATTAAAGTTTCGGAATAGTTTTGGTTTATGTGACTAGTCCTAAATAATCGATACAGATTATTAGACAAAAATAGATAAATTAAAC
>NZ_JBBALW010000056.1:0-2804 GCF_040402835.1 Flavobacterium sp. | reverse complement strand
AATTAGTAGTCAAAGTTCCTTCTGCTGTTGTAGCTCTTGTTACTTCTGTAGCTAAATTTGTTGTTAACACAGCAGTTGCAGCTGCTCTAGATGTAGCTTCTGCATTTTCTGCTGCAGTAGCTCTAGTAGCCTCTATAGCAATATTAGTTGAAAGTGTAGTATCAGCATTAGCTCTAGTTGAAGATTCTGCAGCTAGATTGGTACTAATTGTATTTTCAGCAGCAATTGCTCTAGCATTTTCTGTTGCTAAAGCATTGGCAGCAGCCAAAGTACTTGCATCAACGTAGGTTTTAACTGATTTTGCACTTGAATATTTTATATCAGATGCACCATCAGCTACTACGCTTGTACTTTTATTTATTAAATTTTCTTTATTGCTCTCAACTGAAGTTGCACGGGCTACTTCAGCAGCTAGATTACTTGCTAAAGAACCTTCCGCATTTGTAGCTCTAATTGTTTCCGCATTTATATTAACAGTCAAAGCGGCATCCGCAGCAGCTCTTGTAACCGCTTCAGCAGATAAATTAGTTGCTATTGTATTTTCAGCTGTAGTTGCTCTGTTAATTTCTGCCGAAAGTGCATTTGAACCTGCAGTTAAATTTGCATCTACATAAGTCTTAACCGATCTAACTGTTGGATATTTAACATCTGAGTTTCCATCAACTACAACACTTGAGCTTTTATTTACTAAATTTTCTTTGGTAGCTTCTGCTCCAACGGCTCTACTAATTTCTGTATTTAAATTGGTTGCAATTGTTGCTTCTGCGGAAGTAGCTCTGGCTACTTCAGCTGCTAAAGCTGCCGAACCTATAGATGTATTTGCATCAACGTATGCTTTTACTGCTTTTACACTTGGATATTTTACGTTCGAAGTACCATCTACAGTTACATCTACACTTTTGTTTGCTAAATCTTCTTTTAGATTCAGTGCGGCTTGGGTAGCTGTACTTACTGGTTTATCTATATCTCTTGTATTGTCAACATTTTGCAACCCTAAATTGGTTTTGGCTCCTAAAACAGTAATTGCATTGGTACCCCCATTTTCTATTGGGACTACTCCAGTTACATTCTCAGCACTATTTGCGGCAAATGCAAATGGTACAGATTCAAAATTTTGATTACTGATTTCGACAAAATTATCACATCGTCCTACTATATCTAAAGATACTTTTAATCTTTTTTGAGCTACACTCCAATAGATATTAGAAAAAGAACTAGCATATCCACCCGTTTGATTTCCAGAACCAATTACCAAGTTTACCATACCAAATTCATCTGTAGAAGTTGTAATGGTCTCCTGGTATTCAGTTTGCGAGGCGATATCTATAATCGAAAATTGCAAACATATGCTTTTATTTGCAATAGGAGCATTTACATTATTAACACCAGGAAGTAATTCTCCACTAGGGTTATAAATAATAGCTTGGTAGGTAATTCCGTTTGTTTGAGAATAAAATACAGAACTAATTAAAAATAGGGAAAGTAAAAATATCTTTTTCATAATTGCAATTATTATTTTTTATTGATATTAAAATGAATACCAAATAGAATTTGATTAGTGCTTGTGGTTAGTTTTTCTTGAGAAATATTAAAAAGTATGACGCTTTTAGATAAACCGTAGCCAAAACTTAGAAAACCTATATCGCCTAATTTGTATTTTAAATGAACTCCTGTAAAAGGAATGAAAGTTAATCCCGAAAATTCATCTTGATTTTTCAAATCATAAATGGCTCCGTTTATACTTTGTTTACCATATATAATAGTTGAAAGATTTAAACCTACTTTGAAAAATAGTTTAAAATTTGAAGAAAGCGGAACAGATAAATCCAAGGAGTTGTTGACGCCTATATATTTTGTGTCCCACTTGTAGGTGTTTGCAAACGATCCTGCAATTGCATTGTACTCGTTTATGTTCACCCCTACTGTGTGAGAAAAACGTTTATTTTTAAATGGAATGGTGTAACCCATTTCGTAGGTTGTTCCGTTTCCTTCATCTAGAGCAGTTGCTGACGGACCTTGTCCACTACTATAATTATATTTTGTAAAATTGTTTCCAGTTAAAAAGTAAACTTCTTGTGAGTAGGAATTTGTAAGTGCAATAAATGCAGTTAATAGTAAGTAAATTTTTCTCATTTTGATTTCAATAAAATAGTTGAATACATAAAGTTTTTCGCAGTTAGTTTAACCAAATATTCTCCCTGCGCAAAAGAAAGGTTGTCGATAGTTAAAGTATTATCAATAGCCATTTTTTCTTTATAGAAAACAAGCCTTCCTGAGATATCGAATAAAGCAATTTTGATTGGACCTGTAACTAGAGATGAAAATTGGAAATTAACGCTATCTATAAAAGGGTTAGGATACGTAATTGTTGTAATAGAAATTACTGGTGGCATTGCGGTTTTCATTTTATCGCTTTGTAGAAAACCTTGACCAACAATTATATTAGCACCTCTGTAATTTCCAATGGCGCTTTGTTGACCTATAGTTTGACGTACAGTTAAACCGCCTGATGTGTGTGTGATTGTTCCTTGAGAGGACAACATTTGATGGTGTAATCTTTGAGAATAACCAGTAAAGGTTATTAATAAAAATAAAATTGTTTTCACTTTAAATGAATTTGAAGAAATTAAAGTGCAATGATAAAACCTATATTTTACTTTAGAAATAGAGAAAAAAATAAATGCTTTTTTTTGTACATAACAGTAAAATATTTCAGCTTTTTAGTAACTAATAAATTAAAAAAAAAGAAATGGATATGCAAATAAAACCCGCAGTATTAGTTAAGCAACATTTTTAAAATTATT
>NZ_JBBALW010000055.1:0-3651 GCF_040402835.1 Flavobacterium sp. | reverse complement strand
AAACAACTTTTTGAACGAGGACTTGGAACGGAAAGCTGGAAAGAGCTGCTGAAAAAGTTGATTTAACTAGAATTTGTAACTTTTTAACGCTATTTTACAATTACTTACCTATATAAATTGCGTGGTTTTTTGTAAACCATTATATTTGCGTTCATAAATTTTAAAAAATGATTAAGATTACATTGCCCGATGGGTCTGTTAAGGAGTTTAAAATTGGTGCTACACCGATGGATGTTGCGATAAATATTAGTGAAGGATTTGCTAGAAATGTGATTTCTGCGGCATTTAACGGAACGACGATTGAGACGTCAACGCCTTTAACGACTGACGGTGCGCTTGTTTTATATACTTGGAATGACGAAAACGGGAAGAAAGCGTTCTGGCATTCGACGTCTCACGTTATGGCGCAAGTTTTAGAAGAAATGTATTCTGGAATTAAATTAACGCTTGGACCAGCGATTAGTAACGGATTTTATTACGATGTTGATTTTGAAGATCACAAGATTACCGATGCTGATTTTAAGAAAATTGAAGATCGCGTTTTGGAAATTTCAAGAGAAAAACACGAATTTAAGTTGCGTCCTGTTTCAAAAGCAGAGGCATTGGAAGTTTATAAAGACAATGTTTATAAAACTGAATTGATAACTAATTTGGAAGACGGCACGATTACTTTTTGTGATCACGCTACTTTTACTGATTTGTGTCGTGGTGGTCATATTCCGAATACTGGAATTATCAAGGCGATGAAAGTGATGAGTGTTGCCGGTGCTTACTGGCGTGGTGACGAGAAAAATAAGCAATTGACACGTGTTTATGGAACTTCGTTTCCAAAGCAAAAAGATTTGACGGAATATTTAGAATTGCTAGAAGAGGCAAAACGTCGTGATCATAGAAAATTAGGAAAAGAATTGGAATTGTTTGCGTTTTCACAAAAAGTGGGACAAGGATTGCCTTTGTGGTTACCAAAAGGTGCTGCTTTGAGAGATCGATTGGAACAATTTTTGAAAAAAGCACAGAAAAAAGCGGGTTACGAGCAAGTAATTACGCCTCATATTGGACAAAAAGAATTGTACGTTACTTCGGGACATTATGCGAAATATGGTGCGGATAGTTTTCAACCGATAACGACTCCTGCTGAAGGTGAAGAATTTTTGTTGAAACCAATGAACTGCCCACACCACTGTGAAATTTACAATACAAAACCTTGGTCGTATAAAGATTTGCCAAAGCGTTACGCTGAATTTGGAACGGTTTATAGATACGAGCAAAGTGGAGAATTGCATGGTTTGACTCGTGTTCGTGGATTTACTCAGGATGATGCGCATATTTTTTGTACGCCAGAACAATTGGATGAAGAATTCAAAAAAGTAATTGATTTGGTATTGTACGTTTTCAGTTCTTTAGGATTTGAAAATTTTACAGCTCAAATTTCGTTGCGGGACAAAGAAAATAGAGACAAATATATAGGTTCCGATGAAAATTGGGAAAAAGCAGAGAATGCAATCATAAATGCTGCTGCGGATAAAGGGTTGAACACCGTTATTGAATACGGAGAAGCTGCTTTCTATGGTCCGAAATTGGATTTTATGGTAAAAGATGCTTTGGGAAGACAATGGCAATTGGGAACAATTCAGGTTGATTATAATTTGCCTGAGCGATTTGAATTGACTTATAAAGGTTCTGATAATGAATTGCACCGACCGGTAATGATTCACCGAGCGCCATTTGGTTCTATGGAACGATTTATCGCTATTTTATTAGAGCATACTGCAGGAAATTTCCCACTTTGGTTGATGCCAGAACAAGCAATAATATTATCTTTGAGCGAGAAATATGAAAATTATGCTAAAAAAGTTTTAAATCTGCTAGAAAATCACGAAATTCGCGCCCTTGTAGATAATCGAAATGAAACTATTGGCAAGAAAATTAGGGATGCTGAAATGCAAAAAACCCCGTTTATGTTGATTGTAGGCGAGGAAGAAGAGAAAAATGACACCATTTCTATACGCCGTCATGGACAGGAAGGAAAAGGAAATAGTAGCGTTACAATCGAAGAATTTGCTTCAATTGTGAATGAAGAAATCAACAAAACATTAAAAGTATTTACAGTTTAACTTAAATTATAAAGTCATAGCAATAAGAAGCAACAGAGGTTATCAACCTCGAGTAGAAAAAAAAGATGCACATAGGATTAACAATCTTATTCGTGGTGTACAAGAAGTAAGACTTGTAGGTGAAAACATTGAGCCAGGGGTTTTCAAACTTACAGAGGCATTGCGTTTAGCAGATGAATTTGAACTAGATTTAGTTGAAATTTCTCCGAATGCTGAACCACCAGTTTGTAAAATTATGGATTATAAAAAATTCATATATGAGCAAAAGAAACGTGACAAAGCGCTTAAAGCAAAATCTACGCAAGTAGTAGTAAAAGAAATTCGTTTCGGGCCTCAAACTGATGAGCACGATTATGAGTTTAAAAGAAAGAATGCTGAGAAATTCTTAAAAGAAGGAGCAAAATTGAAAGCTTTTGTATTCTTTAAAGGACGTTCAATTATCTATAAAGATCAAGGTCAAATCTTGCTTTTGAGATTAGCAACAGATTTAGAAGAATTTGGTAAAGTAGAAGCGATGCCAGTTCTTGAAGGAAAGAGAATGATTATTTTCATTGCTCCGAAGAAGAAAAAGTAAAATCCTCCCCTAACCCCTCCGAAGGAAGGGAACTAAAAAAGGAGAAACAAATATCACTTCTCGGCTCCCTCCCCTTCGGGGAGGGCTGGGGAGGGGAAAAATAAGTAAGTAAGAATAATTAAACACTAGGAAAAAATGCCTAAAATGAAAACCAAATCTAGCGCCAAGAAACGATTTAAAGTTACTGGTTCTGGAAAGATTAAAAGAAAGCATGCTTTTAAAAGTCATATTTTGACTAAAAAATCTAAAAAACGTAAATTAGCTTTGACACACTCAGCGCTAGTTCACAAAACAGATATGAAAAGCATCAAACAACAATTAAGAATTATCTAATAATTGACAATGCATAATTGATAATGGATAATTAATTATCAATTGTCAATTATCAATTAAAAATTCTTTAGGTTAAAATTAAATTTAATAACCTTGGAGTATGGCCTTTAAGTTCTCTTGATTAAATTCGGGACGCCTGCTACAAAAAAACAGTAAAATTATGCCAAGATCGGTAAATTCAGTTGCTAAAAGAGCACGAAGAAAAAAAATAATGAAGCAAGCCAAAGGTTTCTTTGGAAGACGTAAAAACGTTTGGACAGTTGCGAAAAATGCGGTAGAGAAAGCAATGTGCTACGCTTACCGTGATAGAAAAGTGAACAAAAGAAATTTCCGTGCTTTATGGATTCAACGTATCAACGCTGGAGCTAGATTGGAAGGAATGTCGTATTCACAATTCATGGGGAAAATCAAAAAGCATAACATCGAATTGAACAGAAAAGTTCTTGCAGATTTAGCAATGAACCACCCAGTAGCATTCAAAGCTGTACTTAATAAAGTAAAATAAACGTTTTATAAACACTATTTAAACTTACTAAAAAAAAACCCATTCGAAAGAATGGGTTTTTTGATTTAAATATTTTGTCTTGTCCTGAAATAGCGATACACAAAATTCATCGTTATGGAAAACAA
>NZ_JBBALW010000054.1:0-3657 GCF_040402835.1 Flavobacterium sp. | reverse complement strand
GTTGAATTTTAATCATTTAACCCCTTAACTTAATGACATTGTTCGTGCGGGAGCGGGGGGTATTTCATACTTCATTATCGCCTAGTAAATGGTTGAAACGATTGTAATTAAACGAACAAATGCCGAGCATTTGCTCGGCTTTTTATTGTTATTGATTATTCTCTATTCTTGCCTTTGCTCTTTCATTAAAAATCTTTTCTCGATTTTTAATGGCTATAAAAACAAAACTTAAAGCCAAGAAAATTATAAATCCAATAATTGCATAACCTCCTTTTTTATCGCTCTTAAAATTATAGTTTAAAAACTTTCTGTCTTTTATGAAAAACCAATAGTTTAGGAAACCAAGCAAAAATAAGTACAACAAAATCAATCCTTTATTTGGCAAAATAATATTTGAAATTTCAAAAAAATAATTGTCAAAATAAATTAGAATTGTATAAATTGTAAAATAAATCAGTAAGGACGTTGATAAAACAGCTCTAATGATTGCTACTTTATCGCTTTCCTTTCCTTTTTCAGTATAATATTTAAAAATTCTAAACAGTAAATAATAGTAAGCTCTCATAGTTTATTTAGGTTTTGTAAATAGCGTATTGCCTGATGAGTATTCATAAATTGCTTTCCCTCCAAAATATATTAATGCTCCTGTAGCTACAAAAGGTGCAGCTGGTCCAGAAACACATATTGCGGCAAGAGCGATTGAGGTATCAACCCCATATTCCAACCCCGACATATTTCCATTTGCATAATCTACCGTTTCAAAACCAAAAGCTATTCCCGCGCCAACCTTTGCAGTTGCTACAGCTGTGTTTTTACCGTTAGTATATCTTATGTTTTCATAATTTTGATAATCTTGATACGCACCTTGCCCAACTTCTATAGTTCCAAGAACAACGGTGGTAGCAATGGATCCTCTTTTTATTAATTTACTTATATTGAACGTCTTGAGATTTGCGGCACTTCCTCCAATCCAATTAGAACCATAATATTTAAAACTAATGTTTCGTGGGTTATAACTACCATTGTTAGTTAACCTAAAAGAACCTCCTTGGCTTCTAGTTGCACCTAAAATATCAGCACCATCTCCAATTCTATCATTAAATAGGTTTGCGTCATCTAGTGTGATACTTTTTTTAGATTTTCCTTGCACAACAACTTCATCAAGTTCTATAACTTTACTAGCGGTCTGTGATTCAGGGTCATAAACATATGTATTATTGGGGTCATCAATTAATGGTTTAAATCCAGGTGTTTTAGGACACGTTGGACAAAGTGCTAAACCTTGATTATTATTTTCAAACAGACCAGATGGGTCAGACCAGTAAACAGGATTGTTAAAACCAAATCTGTATGGATTATGCATAGGAGCTAACTCACTTAAAGGATCAATAACGTTAAACCTACCAATGGCTGGATCATATTGCCTCCGATCCATTGCAATCATATTCAGCCCCAACTCGTCTTGCAATTCCTTCCCGTTGTACTTATAATTATACCCACTATAAATCTCAGAAGCAATCAACTCTCCCGGTGGTAGTTCCATTGGTGGCATTTCCATTGAAGCAGCTAAAACATCTGTTTTTTGAATCATATATTTAGCACTTAGTGCCGGCTCCTCTGCAGGTTCTAGCCGGGGTACAATTATTTTGGCTTCGGTGTTGTAATTTCCGTGTTTAAACCCAAAAGGGTAGTAGTTGTTTTCTTCTATTTTGGTGAGCAGTCCTGTTCCAGGATTAATCCCATAACTCAATCGAATGTTTCCTAAATGGTCTGTGTAATTAAATACATAATCAAATGGGTTGCTCACGCCAACAGTATATTTTACATAACCTTCTGCCGTAGGAAAAAACAGTAATTTTTCACTTTCATATTGGTAACCGTCCAAATAATCAACGGTATATAAAATTCTATTTCTTGAAGCTATGTTCACTGTTTTGGCTACTTTTTTTCCTGTTGCTGTGTAAAGATAAGAAATACTAGGAAAATCACCCCCATTTTGAAATATTATTTTTGTTTACTTTGTAAAGTTATGATTTTATCATCATTGCAAAGATATGAGACTTTGCGCAGCACATTGGTCTTAATTAGAACACTTTGCGGAGCTGGGTTAGAAGCATCACTAACTTTGATACATTACCCACTTTGCGGAGCGGGTATTTCCATTGTTCGTTTGTTTTTATTGTTTTTTATCGGAACTCACGAACCTTAAAAAGGTTTGTTGATAAAATATTTATTTGCGTTATCGCACTAGATAACGCAATTACGCAAATATAAACAAGCGTTAATAATTATTTTTATGAACAATCGCAAGTAAAACAACTTAATTTAGTGCGTAATTAGTATATTTGTAGTGTTAATAAATAATATGCGCAAATGGATTTTCATCAAAGATTAAAGCAATTACGTACCGAAAAAGGACTTTCTAAAGGTGATTTAGCAACGCTTGTTGGAGCTCATTATTCGCAAATAGGACGATATGAAGAAAATGGAGCAACACCCTCTGCCGATATTATGGCAAAGGTTTCTAATGCTCTTGGTGTGTCTTCTGATTTTTTAATGAGTGGAAGCTCTGACGATTTAGCCGACAGTTCGCTAACCGACAAAGAACTGCTCAACCAATTTAAAGCAATCGAAAAAATTCAGGATAATGATAAAACGGTAGTCAAAATTTTGATTGATGCTTTTATTACCAAAAAGAAAATTCAACAATTAGCACTATAAAAAATATTGAATATGGAAACTATATCTATTGACTTACTAACCAGAAAACTTAAAAACGCTCCTCAAAGTGTTTTAGAACGTGTTATTGGCTATGTTGATGCACTTATAGAACCTGCAACAAATACCAAGCCTTACAGTTTGTCCAAAGAACAACAACAAATTTTAGACAGCCAACTGGGCTCCGACAAAGCTACTTATACCAACGCTGAAACGCTTTATTCCGACTTAAAAAAGAAGTATGAATTATAAGATTTTTGTTTCGCCCATTGCTTCCAAAAATATTGAAGATGCTGTTGAATATTACATTCACAAAGCCAGTAAAAAAGTGGCTTTAGACTTTTTGAAAGATTACAAAAAAACGTATAAAGCTTTACAAACAAACCCTTTTTACCAGTTTCACGATAACAATTATAGATTTTTACCTTTTGATAAATTTCCTTATATCGCCTTTTTTATTGTGGACGAACCTAGTAAAACTATTTTCTTAAACGCTGTATTTCATACTTCACAAGATCCTGAAAAATATCCTGTTAGATAACCAACAAAAAACCGAGCTATTGCTCGGTTTTTTATTTACAAATATTTTAAAATTCCTTTTATAAGAAAACAAATGCCAACTATTAAAATAAGAAGACCTCCTGCCCATCCTCTAAAAGTCATCGATTTATCAAATAAATCGTCGTCTTTTTTAAAAAAACCGCCAACTCTTCTATAAAGCCAATTTAAGTATAAAAAGCCAACTAAAATAAATATTATAGGCAAAATAATATTTTCAAACATCTCTATTCTTTTTTAGTTTTATAATCATAATACCTTTCTATTCCCATTAGTTTTAAACTGATGTTTTGTTTTAGAATCTTGTTTGATAAATTCCCCCGCTACCGCACGAACAATGTCATTAAGTTAAGGGGTTAAATGATTAAAATTCAACAGATT
>NZ_JBBALW010000053.1:0-4428 GCF_040402835.1 Flavobacterium sp. | reverse complement strand
CAATTCAATTACTAAAATTTAGTTCGTTTAGAAGTTTTTAGACGAACTGACGTTAATGGCAATACTCCGAAGCCCTACGAACAGCGACATTGTAATATTGTTTTTCCTTTTCTATTCCAATTGATTTGCGATTTAATTTAATGCAAGCCAAGTTTGTTGTTCCAGATCCCATTGTGTTGTCTAAAACCATATCGTTTTCATTAGTATAGGTTTTTACAAGGTATTCTAACAGCTCCAAAGGTTTTTGTGTAGGGTGCATAGGTTTATTATCTTTTGAAAATTTTTGAATCGAAACAGGTAATAATTTGTCCGCTTCGTAATTAGTTGAAACACCACCTTGTTTTATTTCTCCAACAGTTTCTCCACCTTCGTTTTCTCTTTGATACTTGTATAAACTTCTTTTTTCAATACCTTTTGGGTTTTGTATTTTTTGAGGATTAAAAACTGATTTTTGTTTACAAAATACAAGTATATTTTCGTGTCGCCTTAATGGTTGGTGCGAAGCATTTAACATACCAGTTGCTTTTACCTTGTCCCATATCCATTCATATTTAAACATTTTTGGATTGCTCATAACTAAAGCACTTGTAAATGGTTGTGAAGCAGTCAAAACTATTGCACCATTATCTTTAATAACTCGGTTGTACTCATTCCAAAGTAGTTCAAAAGGTAAAACACTATCCCATTTGCAGTTAGTCGTTCCATAAGGCAAATCGCAAATAATAGCATCAATTGACTTGTCCTCAATAAAAGGAAAAACATCAAAACAATCAGCGTTCACAAAAGTACTGCCACTAACACGGGTTTGGCAAAATGGCTGTTCAGTAATTCTATCTAACATTCGTTTTTAATTTTAAAGTTTAGTAATTCTATTGAGCTTCGGGTTCAGCCACTTCGCCAAGCCGAGAACCGTTAGCACTCACCCTAAAAGACCGACACGACCGACAACAAACGAACAGAAAAATGCCAATGCATCGCAAAATTAAAAGAGCTGTTTTTCCTTCCACAAGCCGACCCAAAACAGCACATTTAATTTTGCCCGAAACACCTAAGCCCACCCACCACCCAAAAATTGTTGAAAACTTCTTTGGACTTTTTTTGTCCATAAATTTTTTATTATTATTTTTGGACATTATTTGACCAATATGCCAACGATAAAGAAAACAAAATCATTTGGAGAACATCTTAGACATCTAAGAGAGGAAGCGGGCTTGACTTTGAAATTTGTTTCAGAGCAAATTAGTATTGACACTTCACTTCTAGCTAAGATTGAACGCAACGAAAGACAGCCGACAAAGCAAATTATTAAGCAAGTTGCTGACTTTTTTAAAGTTGACGAAAAAGAATTGCAGAATGATTTTTTAAGTGATCAAATCGCTTACAAAATTCTTGACGAGGAAGCAGATTTAAGTATCTTAAAAGTTGCTGAGGAAAAAGTGAAATATCTAAAAACTGTTCACAATGGAAAATGAAATTAAAGTCGTAGAATTATTTGCAGGTGTTGGAGGCTTTCGTCTTGGACTTGAAGGATGGAATGGAAAATCTGCATCATCAGGTTACAAAAAAGATATAAAATCACCTTACAAAATAGTTTGGAGTAACCAATGGGAACCATCTACCAAAATGCAACACGCTTCCTTGGTATATGAAAATCGTTTTGGGAAAAATGGTCATTCAAATGAAGACATTTCGCAAGTTGATGTTTCGGTAATTCCCGACCACGATTTATTAGTTGGTGGTTTTCCTTGTCAAGACTACTCTGTTGCAACGACCTTAAAAAATTCAAAAGGACTTATAGGAAAAAAAGGAGTTTTGTGGTGGAGTATTCACAAAATAATTTCAGAAAAACAGAATAAACCAAAATATTTATTCTTAGAAAATGTTGACAGACTTCTCATTTCTCCATCAGGGCAAAGAGGACGAGACTTTGCAATTATCTTGCACAGTTTAAATGAATTGGGCTATGCTGTAGAATGGAGAGTTATAAATGCAGCCGATTTTGGAATGCCACAAAGACGAAGAAGAATTTTTATTTTAGCATATCTCCAAGGAACAAGCATTTATGAAAGTTTAAAGGAAGTCACACCAACTGAATGGATTTTAGAAGAAGGGACTTTAGCAGAAGCCTTACCTGTATCAGCTGAAAACTTTTTGTTCCCAATAGAATTTATACTTAAAGGAGATATTGTTTCAATTTCTGAAAATTTCAACAAAGGCGGAACAACAGGACTTTTTGAAAATACGGGAGTAATGATTAATGGCTTGGTTACAACAATAAAAACACAGCCCAGCTATGAGGGCAAGTTCACAATTTTAAGAGACCTAATTCAAAACGGAGAAGTAACATCAGAATTTTATATTGACAAAAACGACCTTGACAAATGGGCGTATTTAAAAGGACCGAAAAAAGAAATGCGAACAAACGCACAAGGTTTTGAATATAATTATAGTGAAGGTGGAATGATATTTCCTGACCCTTTAGACAAACCTTCTAGAACAATAATCACAGGTGAAGGCGGAAAATCTCCATCAAGATTTAAACACGTTATTCAAACTCCAAAAGGTTACAGAAGACTTGCACCAGTTGAACTTGAACGATTAAATATGTTTCCTGACGACCATACAAAACTTGACGGAGTTTTAGATACAAAACGAGCTTTTTTTATGGGAAACGCATTAGTTGTCGGAGTAATTGAAAAAATTGGAATTGCTTTAAATCAGAAAATTACGAATGAAGTTACCTTACAATCCGAAAGATAAAAAATCAGTAATTGATTATGCTAAGTTGCTTAAAGGAAAAACTTTAAGACAGATTTGCGACCCACTTATTTTAGAACACAATTACACAGGTAAAGGAAACTTCGGGCAAATACTTGAGAAGTTTTATTTCGGTTATGACCCAAATTCCAAATCAGAGGCAGACTTTTTTGAGATTGGAATGGAGCTCAAAACATCTCCTTTAAAGCGATTAAGAAATAATGAATATCGTTCCAAAGAGCGATTAGTATTAAACATTATCAATTATGTTGAAGTTGTAAATCAACAATTTGAGAAGAGTGATTTTTGGAAAAAAAATGCAAACATTCTTTTGATATTCTATTTGCATCAAGCAGGTTATGACATTTTGGATTACCTTATAAAACTTGTTGATGAATGGAATTTTCCAAGCACCGATTTAGAAATCATAAAAAAGGATTGGGAGTTAATCAAACAAAAAATTGCTGACGGAAAAGCACACGAACTTTCTGAAGGTGATACCTTTTATTTAGGTGCTTGCACCAAAGGTGCAAATGCTTCATCTGTTAGGAAACAACCATTTAATGACATTCCTGCAAAACAAAGAGCATACTCGCTTAAACAAGGTTATGTTAATCATATTATTGCTTCAATTGCCAATGAAGCAACAGGAATTTATGGCAAACTAATTCCATCAGTTGCAGTTGCAAAAAAGCAAACAATTGAAGAAGTTGTAATTGCTAAATTCAAACCTTATTACGGAAAAACAATTGAGCAAATATTAGCTATTACAGGAGTTAAAATAAACACAACTGCAAAAAGTTTCTACGCAAGCCTTACAAAAGCAATCCTAGGAATTGAACTCGACAAAGAAATTGAAGAATTTGAAAAGGCTGAAATCATAGTAAAAACAGTTCGACTCAAAGAAAACAATTTACCGAAAGAAGATATTTCGTTCCCAAATTTCAAATACGAAGAAATAGTGAATGAAAATTGGGACGACTCCAATTTCAAAGACATTTTAGAGCATAAATTTTTGTTTGTGTTCTTCCAATTTGAAAATGAGCAATTAGTTTTGAGAAAAGTGAAGTTTTGGAATATGCCTTATGCTGACATTCTTGAAGCAGAGAAAGTTTGGGCAAAAACTAAATACATAGTTTCAAAAGGCAAAATAGTAAAGGAAATTGTAGGAACAACTCGTTACACAAACTTCCCTAACAAAGCTTTCAATTCAGTTTCACACGTTAGACCACACGCTACAAACGCAGCCGACACACATCCTTTGCCGACCAAAGACAAATTGACGAAAGCAAAAGAATATACGAAACATTGTTTTTGGCTAAACAACACATATGTAAGAGATGAAATTTATTTAAAATAGCCAACGCATTTGGTAGCACATTTGCAGTTTTTCCAACAGCACAAAGCCAAACAAAAAACAGCAAAAGAGCCACCAAGCAAATGCACCAAGACAGACCAAAATGACAACTAATATAAACGATAGAAAAGAAGGGCGAAGTGCTAACAGCACCTACAAAAAATTGGCGGTTCAGTGGTTAAATGAAGCTTTGTGCTTCGTATCAAGTTCAGTGGTGGCAGACAGTTTTCGTCTTCGAAATCGCCAACTTCTTGTAGCTGCGGAACGTCAAACTGTCTAATAACCTCTCTTCTTCCTGTTAATACATTTGTATT
>NZ_JBBALW010000052.1:0-4580 GCF_040402835.1 Flavobacterium sp. | reverse complement strand
CTTTTTGATATATTTGTTGAGAAGATTGTGGGGTTTTTTCACAGTCTGACGTTATATGCAAGCCTACCGCACCCGACACATTCGAGCTAAAAACTAACATTTGTAGCTATAAATTTCGTAACTTCGCAGACAGACATTTGACTAAATATGAGTAAGAAAAAACGAGTTGGGGAAGGAATAAAAAACGTAGTTTCGACTATGATGGACAGGGTAATGAACAACGTCCTTGTAAACGACCCATTTATAAAAGAAAAACACCATTCCTCCAAACCGCTTTACTCTGCATTAGTTCCGGACGAAATATTTAAAGGCTCACATTTTGAAAGAAG
Organism: Flavobacterium sp.; assembly: GCF_040402835.1. GTDB lineage: Bacteria > Bacteroidota > Bacteroidia > Flavobacteriales > Flavobacteriaceae > Flavobacterium. The sequence goes on along the minus strand of NZ_JBBALW010000052.1, from coordinate 4,251 downwards.
ATTTGTAACGCCATTTGGTGGTGTTTGGGAAAAGTTAGCCCAAGTTGTGGCAACCGAAAATCACGGACATTGTTCAATGGGACACAGCATTAATGGCGTGGTAGGAAGCGAAAGTTTAAGAAGAATACAAGAAGTCCTAAACAATCTTGAACATAGCGGCAAAGGAGCAGAAAAAGTAAAACCCGACTGGACGACAGAACTTGAATACATCAGAAAAGGTGGTGGCGACCCAATTCCTGTTAGTGTTACTTGCGACATTTTTATTCATAATGAAGAAACAAATACAAAATATGCTTTTGAGTTAAAAGCACCGCTTCCAAATAGCGACCAAACCAAAGTAAGCAAAGAAAAAATGCTGAAATTATTGGCAATGCAACCAAAACAGGTTGACCACGCTTTTTATGCACTTGTTTACAATCCTTATGGCAAAAAAGAAGATTACAAATGGACTTTCCCAATGCGATGGTTCAATATGCACCAAGACCAATCTGTTTTAATTGGCAACGAATTTTGGGATTTAATCGGAGGTGAAGGCACTTACAAAACTTTCATAACCGAAGTAAACAAACTTGGAAAGGAATATAAAGAAAGAATTTACCGTGAGTTTTTAGAAATTGAGCCTCCTCAAAATTTTGACCAAACATTACTAAAATAGTCGAAATGGAAAACTCAAAATTCACATTTATTGACCTTTTTTCTGGTATTGGTGGTTTCAGAATGGCACTTGAAAACAATGGTGGAGAATGTTTGCATTTTAGCGAAATAAGCAAAGATGCAATTGACACTTATTGCAAAAATTCAAACGAGCCAATTGAGAAAAATTTAGGCGACATAACCAAAATAAAAGAACTACCAAAACACAACCTTTTAACTGCTGGCGTGCCTTGTCAAAGTTGGTCAATTGCAGGACGAAATTTAGGCTTTGACGATGATAGAGGGCAACTTTGGAACGACACCATATTTTTATTAAATCAATCACGACCAGACGCATTTATTTTTGAAAATGTAAAAGGCTTAGTAGACCCGAGAAACAAAAAAGCATTAACCCACATCTTAGACAGAATAAAGGAAGCGGGTTATTTTGCAAATTATTATGTGTTAAATTCTTTCGACTATGGAGTTCCACAAAACAGAATAAGAATTTACATAGTAGGTTTTAGAGACAAAGAATTTGCCGACAAATTCAAACTCCCAAAACCACTTGATAAAAAAATAAAATTGGCAGACATTTTATCCGACTTCAATGAAAAAATCATAGAAACAGAAAGCGAAATGCCAAAAGATTTATTTGGAGAAATCATTACTCAAAAAAGTATGAGTTTATCAACCAGCAACGGATTGAACGACTATTTCCTCTTCAATGATTTACGCAACGGACATTCTACAATACACTCTTGGGACATTATCGAAACGACCGAAAGACAAAAGAAAATTTGCTATTTATTACTCAAAAATAGACGAAAAAGTGTTTATGGAAATTTAGACGGAAACCCTTTGTCTTTAAAACATTTCAAAGGTTTAGACAATTCAATCAACGAAAACGAATTAGACGAATTAGTTGAATTGAAAATATTAAAAAAAGAGAATTATTCATTCGTAATAAATCGAAATAAGGTCAAAGACTTAACAGACGAAGAAAAAATAATCATTAACAATTGTGATGCTGACTTTTTGGTGGTTGACAAGTTGAAAATGAACAGAGAACTTAAAGTAAAAAAAATCTCTCTTTCTAAAATATTACCAACGCTTATTGAAAAAGAAATAATCACTTCAAACGAAGTGCGATATGATTTCAAAAACACTAAAATCAGCACAGGTCTTTATGGAGTAAACAGAATTTTTTTACCAACATCCAATATCTTTCCGACACTTGTTGCAAGCGACACCAACGATTATGTAACAACAAAAATGATTAGTGCAAAAAATGAAGAAGAGCATAGAAAACTGTTTATCAATAAGGTTTACAAAAAAGAAAATTATCGTAGAATAACGAAAGAAGAAGCTTGTTTAATTCAAGGTTTTCCAAAGGACTATATTTTACCAGAGAACAGAGCAAGATGGATGAAATTAGTAGGTAACAGCGTTTCAGTTCCAGTAATAGAAATATTAGGTAAAGCAATTGCCGAGACAGGTGTTTTTGACAACATGACTGAAAGTATATCTACCTCGACAAGAGTTTTAACAATGCCAACAAACCCATATAAAGAACAATTGACGAACAACCAACAATTGAAGAAGGCCAGCATATAACAGCACCTACAAAAAATTGGCGGTTCAGTGCTTCGAATGACAGTTTTGTGGTTCAACAAACATTCGTTCTTCGTATGAACATTTGAGGTAGAAATCGCCAACTTCTTGTAGCTGCAAACCGTTGGCAGAAAATTTTGAAAACCGTGCTAAACAGACGACTCGCTTGAAGATACAATAGAATTCATTCAAGGAAATTCGAAAAGAGAGCAAAAAGTAAAAATTTAATGTCAAAAGGGCGGTACATTAACAAACGTAAAATAGTACCTAAAGTTATCGTCCTGTGGTGTTCCACTTAATATAAAAGGGAAGAAAAGATTATTATGAAAAATTTATTTTCAAGAATTCTAATTTTAGCTTTATTGCTAAATACAAGTGTGTTTTTCGCTAATCCAATTGACTTTGTGAAAAGCAGTGCAAACCAATTTTTAGACAATTATTATTCCGAAAGCTACAATTTTGGAAAATCAATTGAAACAAAAGCGAATAATCAAAATATTATTATTTCCGAAGTTTTAAACAAAAAAAGCGGTCTGATTAGTGGCTATGTTGCTGTTAATAAAGAAAATAATGAGATGGTATACTTCGTAGATTATTTAAGAGAAACTCAAGAAATAAAAGCAATTGATTTTAAAAACAACAAAACTGACATTGTTAATTTAAAAAAAGACAATAATTTTGAGAAGTTTATGAAAATCGACTTGATTAAAGAAATTGAGAAAATAAATAATAACCCAGCTTCTGCTATGAAATTTTGGGGTACCTCGTGTGGCCGTGGTTTTTCACTTGAAGATGGATCTTGCTACAAAACTTGTTGCTATTATGTATTATGGGTAAATACTGGTTGCGAAATAGTAGGATGCTAATCTTTTTATAAAATAATCTTTTGATGCTTGCTGAAAATGCAAGCATCAAATTTAAATTAACACAGAGAATGAAAAATCCTATATATCTATTATTTTTATTATTTTTAAATAATATGCAATCCCAAAGTATTATTGTAATAGACTCATTAAATCATAAGCCTATTCCATTTGTAAACATTCAGTTTAATAAAAATAACGGTACTTATACAAATGAAAATGGTGTTTTTGAAGTAAATAGAAACACAAAAGATACGTTAAGACTTTCCCACATATCCTATACTGATTATGAAGTAAAAGCATCTGATGTAAAAGATACTATTATTTTGTCGCCAAATGCTATATTACTAACAGAAGTAAAAATAACTAATGGAAAAAAAACAATAAAATATGTAGATTTCCCAAGAAAAAACTCAAGTTTTGGTAGTTTTCCAGTAATCTCAAAATCAGAAATAATAACATTGATAACTCCAAATATTGAAAACGCTTATTCTACTATAACAAAATTAGATTTCAAGTTTGAGAAAAAAAAATATGAGGAAAATAATAACAATATAAAAACTGCTTTTAGAGTTAATATTTATGATTCCAAAAAAGAAAAGATAAAAAATAAGATTTATTCGAGTGAAGTATTTATCATCGATGCAACGAAAAAAGAAAAAATAGAAATAGACTTAAATAATGAATATATTGAATTATCAAATAATGGGTTATTCATTGGAATTGAAGTGATTGGAGATATTGACCAAAATGGAAATATAACCAAAGAGAAATCATCAATTAGACCCATTTTAACAGACAATACTATTAATGATTATTCGGCTAAAACCTTTTTAAAATACACCTTTGATAAGAAGCTAAATTTAAATCCAATCAATGATATTTTTGAAAAAAATTTAAATTCAAAAATAAATAGAAATTTATCTTTTGGTATGACAATCTCTAAATCAAATTAAATCTTCTGCCAACCGCCGTTTGGCAATATGGCGGGTTTAGGCTTAATTTAAAGATGGTTTTGTATTTGTAAAATTAGTCATTAACCGAAAGTTTAGGCTTCCTTAACCCGCCACATCGCCAAGCGGCAAGACGTCAGGCTGTGAAAAAACGCTCCTTTTCCCAAAAATATCATTTTATAGTATGC
>NZ_JBBALW010000051.1:0-4713 GCF_040402835.1 Flavobacterium sp. | reverse complement strand
ATTCAATTACTAAAATTTAGTTCGTTTAGAAGTTTTTAGACGAACTGACGTTGGCGGTCAGTTTCGCAGAACTGACCAAAAAATGAGTATTATTTTAATATATTTGTAAAAAAAAGTATGAGTTTAATTAATGATTTCGAGAAATTGCATATTAGCACAAAAACATCTTTTTTGACAATTTTTTCTCAAATTCCATTATTTTTTATTTCTGTTTATTTATTTAAAATTGATTTAATTCAAAAAATAGGTAATTTTCCTTTGAGCGATATGGATTTTTGGTTTTTAGCTTCACTATGTTTTGGACTATCTCTTACTTGGTTTAGTGCTAATTTAATTTTATCGTTTATTATTTTTACAGTTGGCGATGAATTATACAACAATGAACAGGATATTGAAGGTATATTTAAAAGTTGTGTTTTATACTCAATAATATATCTTTCTTTCTCTATTTTAATTAATTATAAAATAAATTTAGGCTTTTACAATTATATGTTGTGTGTTTACGGGTTTATACTTTTTAGAATTATTTGGGTTTTGATTGCCTATGCTATTTGTAAAAAAAAGCAACATAGAAAGTAATAAAATATAGGCAATTAAGCAAATAAAAAAATCAAAAGTTGTTAAAAACCATATTAAACTAAATTTTTTTAATCTATCCATAATATTGTTAAATTTAAAATGTTTTTCACTTAAACGGTGGAAAAACGAAACCGAAAGTTGTAATAAATAATAAAACCGCACCGCCAACACACGTTTCAAGCAATTGCGAAATTTATATTAACTTCGCGTTTATATTTCGCTATAATATTTATCTTTAACAGAAAATAATTACTCACGAAGTTCGCAACTGCGTGAAGCGTGGAACCGTTATAAGCAAACAATCCCAAAATCACGTTTAAGGATTTTAAAAACGTTTTTTTTATTAAGTGCAGAAATGTAAACATAGTTTTCTTTTTTAGTAACTTTCTTTTGTGCAACTATATTTCCTTTCATCGCTTCTGTATATTTTATTGCGAGGATTTCGTCAAACTTTGCAATTTCAATAGTTTTTAGATTTAAATTAACCTCAAATAAAGTATGATTTTTTTGAGGAATAATCTTGTAATCAAAAACGGTTTGTATTTCTTGAACTTGTTGTTTTACTTGTTCAATTTTGTCCTTCTCTTGGTCTTTTTCAAAATTTGCTAATCTCATATTTTGCCAGCTTATAACAACTGCTATATTCAATAGCGGTTATTGGGTTAAATTCAATAATTGTTTATACTTGTTGTTTTCAGTCATAAACCAAAGCGTTGTTTTGTGTTTCACGCTACTGAAATATAGCAGCGAACCGTTGTGTGTAATCCTAAAAAACCGAAATCGTAAGAAAAAACTTAAATTACTATATTTTTCTAAAAATAAAACTTGTTGAAATGTTTTTCATAAATATTAGAAATTTGTTTTCTAAAAGCAAAACTTTAGGTTAATTTTGAAAAAATGAAAAAAGTTGTGATTAAAAAGTATTCAGAAATAAAAAACAAACTCAAAATGGAGATAACCAAGACATCTAACAATGACTTGGCTCACCTAACCCATTATTTTCAAAATCATACAAATGGAGTTTCTGAATATTTTAGACCAACTGCAACTTCATACTTATCTGAAATTCACGAAAAATTAAATATTGTTGAAGAACCTGAATTTCAGTATTATTTGCCAATAAATTGGGATATTCCGTTTCCACCTACTAAAAAACCAACGTTTAAATTTGTAGATTTATTTGCTGGAATTGGTGGAATTAGACTTGCATATCAGAACATTGGCGGTAAATGTGTATTTACAAGTGAATGGGATATTTATTCCAAAAAAACTTATGATGCGAATTTTGGAGAAGTTCCATTTGGCGACATAACACAAATTTCAGAGACTCAAATTCCTGACCACGATATTTTACTTGGAGGTTTTCCTTGCCAGCCATTTTCAATTGCTGGTGTATCAAAGAAAAATTCCTTGGGCAGAGCCCACGGATTTTTAGATGAAACACAAGGAACATTATTTTTTGACGTTGCAAGAATTATTGAACATAAAAAGCCTTCGGCTTTTATGTTAGAAAATGTCAAAAATCTTGTTTCTCACGATAAAGGGAAAACGTTTAAAGTTATAAAAGAAACCCTAACCGAACTTGGATATTCAATTCATTGCAAAGTTTTAGATGGAAAACATTTTGTTCCGCAACATAGAGAAAGAATAATTATAGTTGGTTTCAAAAACTCCGTTTTTGAAGGAAAAGAAGAATTTAAATTTCCTGATTTGCCTGAGCCATCAAGAGCAATTAGAGAAATTTTAGAGCCAATAGTTGATGATAAATATACTTTGTCAGATAAACTTTGGAATTATTTGCAGGAGTATGCGAAAAAACATAAAGCACTAGGAAACGGATTTGGTTTTGGAATGACAAATTTAGATGGTATTTCTCGCACAATGAGTGCAAGATATTACAAAGATGGTGCAGAAATTTTAATTCCTCAAGAAGGAAAAAATCCACGACGTTTAACGCCAAGAGAATGTGCAAGACTTCAAGGATTTCCTGATAAATTTTTAATTCCTGTTTCAGATAATCAAGCATATAAACAATTTGGAAATTCGGTTGTAATGCCCTTAATTCAAGCGGTTGGAGTAAATATTGTTAATGAAATAATAAGAATAAATGAACTTAAAAAATCTGAAGTCGCTGTTTGTTGATAATGGTTGTAACAAAATATACATCAAAAAATTATCACCAAATGACAATTCAAAAAATCAAGTTTATTTCGGCGGAAGTTTTGAAATACTAAATATTCTGCCAATTTCTGAAATCATAAATGAAGAAGCAGGAGATTGGAACAAAGAACGTTTTAAAGCGTTAATAAATTTTGCTTGGATTGGAGAAGATGGAAACATTTATCCAGCACCAAAATCACAACTTATACTTTATCCAAAATATCCAGAAGTTAGATTTTCAGGTTTTCTTGCAAAATGCGAAAATGCACCATCAAAATTAATGACACAAAGACTTGCAGACAGACTTTTCTTTTTTAGCGTTGCTAAAAACGGAACTGTTCTTGGTTTTGTAACCGAACCTGACTCTGAAATTGCAAATGAATTCAATAGTTTAAATACAGTTTCTGAACACGGAGTTTTTAAGGTTATCGAATTACCTAAATTTGTAAATAATAGAGAAAAATTAATTGAAGAATTACTTCGTATTCATCAATTAGGTTGGATAAATTCAAAACGACTTGACGGAAAAGGAAATATTTTACCTTGCGAAGCATCGAATTGTGGCGGTTACACTTTAGAAGCAGAATTAGGAATTACACCAAATGGTTATTCAGAACCCGATTATTTAGGTTGGGAAGTCAAGCAATTTGGCGTTGCCAATTTTGCAAGAATAAATTCGGCTGTAATAACTTTGATGACGCCAGAACCAACTCACGGAATTTATAAAAGTGAAGGCGCTGAAACATTTATAAGAAACTACGGTTATGCAGACAAAACTGGTCGAGAAGACAGAATGAATTTTGGCGGAGTTCATAAAAGTGGAATTAAACATCCTACAACTAATTTAGAAATGCAACTTATTGGTTTTGATGAAGAAAGCGGAAAAATTAGGAGTACAAACGGAAGAATTGCATTAGTTGATGTTAAAGGCATTGAAACTGCATCTTGGAGTTTTGCTTCATTATTATTGCATTGGAACAGAAAACATAATCAGGCTTGTTATGTTCCATCACTTTCTGAAACACAAACTGACAGAAAATATAAATATGGAAATAATATAATTTTAGGAACAGGGACAGATTTTCAACTTTTCTTATCGCAAATGGCTTTGGGAAATATTTATTATGATCCAGGAATTAAAATGGAAAATATTTCAACCAAACCAAAGATTAAAAAGCGAAGTCAATTCAGAATGAAGTCGCAATTTTTACCGAACTTGTACAAAAAAAATGAAATTATTGATATAACCGTTTAAATGAAAAATTATAGTAAAAACAAGGACTACACACAACAGCGGTTTGGCGCAATTGGGGTTTTAGGCAAACTTTAAAGTTGGTTTTGTACTTGGAAGTTCGGTCTTTAATTTATACATTTGGATAACCAAATCCCCAACTGACGCCAAGCCACGAAACGTTATAGGAAACCCTTTTTCACGAATCGGGTCGACAACAACCAAAAAAAATATAAATAAAATGGAAAACAGAAAGTTCGATTACTTTTTAATTTGTGGTTATACAATGGGTATTTTAGTCTTCTTATTTGAAGGTTTAAAAAACGGCTATAAAAATATTAGAATTTATCAAGTCTTAATGATTATATTTTGGAGTATTTGTCTGTTTTACAAAATAAAAGAAGTCATTAAAAAGAATAATGATACTGGAATTGATTAGGAAGGAATTTGTAAAGAGTTTAAAAGTCTGTAATTGAAAAAGAATTTTTGATTCAACACAGAGAAATATTAAACCGCAGAAAGGATACTGTTGAACGCTGTTTGAGGAAAGTGTTGACGCAATTAGTAAGGGCTTCCTATAACAGCCGTTTGCAGCAATGGCTAGTTTGGGTTTGTTTTGGAAAGTTCCCGGCTAAGGGAAATTTTTTATATATTTGAATGTTCCGTGTTAGAATGACGCCACTGTCTGCAAGCGGCGGAACGTCAAACTGTCTAATAACCTCTCTTCTTCCTGTTAATACATT
>NZ_JBBALW010000050.1:0-5228 GCF_040402835.1 Flavobacterium sp. | reverse complement strand
GTTGAATTTTAATCATTTAACCCCTTAACTTAATGACATTGTTCGTGCGGGAGCGTTGGGATTAACTATTAAATCAATCTCTAATTTTTTAATGTAGAAAACAAGGGTATTTTTAGTTACTATTATTTTTCTTTCTAGTCCTGAAATATCTTTCCCCCTCCATAATCATTTCGCATATTACTTCAAAAATCAATCATAAAATCGAACGGTGATTTCTAGCCCAGATAGCAGCGGCATCCTGTTGTGGCGGTGTTCGCCACAACAGATATAGCGGATAGCGGGAAATAGCTCCAAAAAAAATTAATTCACTACACTATTAGGATTATAGCCTTCGTAGTGCATTTCTTCTTCTTTGAAAACAACGCCAAGAGCTTCTAGTTCTGCTAAAATGGGTAAATAGACTTCTTTTGTAATTGGGAGTTGTACGCCTGGAGTGGTGATTTTTCCGTTGAGAATTTGTAAGGTGGCAATGGCTACAGGTAATCCCACGGTTTTTGCCATTGCGGTATAGGTTTGGTCTTCGCCAAGACACACCATTTTGGAATCTATTTGTCTTTTTACACCATTGATTTCGTAGCCAAATTTATGGTACATTACAATCATGTCTTTGTCGTCGGGCTGTAGCGTCCAACTGTCGTTAAGTATTTTTTCTAAAATTTGAGCGGGTGTTGCGTTTTTTAAACCCACAATTTTGTTGGGATTGAAAATATCTAATTCTAATAATTTGTCCCACATGACATCGTCTTGATCGATTTTTAAACTTAAACGTAATTTAATTTCTATAGAATCTGTTGGGTGATAGGGTAAAAAGGAGTTCGTGAATTGGCGGTAATTCATGGTTTCGGAGTCGTCCATACTATAGGAATCGTCGGTCATTCCGAGTTGCACAAACATGTTCCACGCTTTTGAAAAACCGACTCTTCTTAATGTGCCACGGTATAACGTTAAGACATTGTCAAGTCCATAAACACTTCTGTATTTTAGGGAATCTCGGTTGGCGTAGGCTTCAAATCTTCCGTAACCTTCGACTTCCATAAACTCTGTTCGGCTAAATAATTTATGGTAGGGAATGTATTTGTAAGTGCCTTCTTGTATGAATTTTGCTGCTCCGCCTTGACCGGCAAGCACCACATTTCTTGGCGCCCAAGTGAATTTGTAATTCCACAGATTATTGTCAGATTCTGGAGCTACTAATCCGCCACAGAACGATTCAAATAATATCATTTTTCCGCCTTTGTCCCGAATTTCATCAATGGTTTTCATGGCGCTCATGTGATCGATTCCTGGGTCGAGACCAATTTCATTCATGAAAATCAAGTTGTTTTCTTTGGCTGCAGCATCTAATTCCTGCATGGCATCGCTAATATAGGAGGCGGTAACCATGTGTTTTTTATAGACAATACAGTCTTTTGCGACTTCAATGTGTAAATGTGCTGGCAACATTGAAATTACAATGTCTGCTTTTTGAATTTGAGTTTTTCTTTGATTTTCATCAAATATATCCAAGGCAATTGCGGTTGCATTTGGGTGCGAGTTTGTTTTTCTTTTGGCTAAATCTAATGAAATATCTCCGATTGTTACCTGTAGATTTTCGGCAACTGATTTATCCAGCAAGTATTTTATTAACGAGGAAGCTGATCTTCCAGCTCCAATGATTAGAATTTCTCTCATGATTATAAATATAACACAAATGTATGAATTTGTTATATTTATAACTATTTAAAAAATAAAAAAACTCACAATATTAATTGTGAGTTTCAGAATAGGCTTTTTTAGAATATTTACAAACCGTCTAAATCTTCTAAATCTTCTAAATCTTTCTTAGCTTCTTTTTTCGATTCTATTTTTTTAGTGTCAAATTGTTTGTCAACTTCCACTTCGTCTTTCGTAAATATTTCTTTTCCAACTACAAATATAAGTGATAAAATGGCAAATAGTAAAATTACTTTGACTACTTTTTGTTGTTTTACATCAGATTTTTTGAGTGTTAAAAATCCAAATACTATTGCAATTCCAATTGGAATTAACGCCAACGTCCCTAAAGGTAAATAAGCAAATACAATGCTTAACGCAGTAAAAATGCTTGCTAAAACTAAAAATAATTTTCTCATAATGATTGTGTTAAATCCCAGTTGCGTTTGATAGTGTTAATTGTCCTGTTCCAACTGGGATGCTAAATTTGATTAAAGCAGGGATTTTTTTGGTATCGGCAGTAAGCCAAATTAAGTTTTTGTCTTTGCCTTTTAAAGCGTTGGTTTTTGCAGAAATTGAAATTTTGTAACAGTTTTTTGTTCCTAAATTTCCAACAGAAACCGTTTCAATTCCCATAAATTTCACTAAAACGGGAATCTCTTTTTCATCAAATACTATTACGAAGGACTTGGTTTGACCGTTTTTATAATTTTGAAAATCAATAGTTCGCAGCTTATAAATGATAGAAACAATATCTTGAGTTGAAGTTCCAACCGTGAATATTTTTGTAGTTTCTGGTTTGTTATTCGTTTTTGATGTACTAATAATTGTTTTTCCGTCAGATTTAAAAAGGTATTTTTCGGTCTTAGAATAACCGCCCTCTTTTATGCTTCTTTTGTATAAACTGGGTTTTAAAGTTGTAGGATTTACATACGATTCATATAAATCTCTAATTTTAAAAAAGGAATCCCATTTGCTAAAAGTGGCAGCTTGGCAACTCAAGTGTAGAAAGGTGTTTTTAGACGTTTCCATCATTTCAGTTTCCATCGTAACTTGCGCTAAATGTGTCATTAAGCCACTCATGTTATAAGAAGCTGCATAAACCAATCTTTCATTTGGTTTTATTTGAGAAAAGCTAAAACTATAGCTAAGAATCAAAATAATTGTAAAAATAAATTTTCTCATCGTTTTTTATATATGTGCAAAAATAGAATTATTTTAGGTGATTTAAAATGTTAAAATTGAATTTAATTAACAAATTACACCACATAACGCATATTTTTGTATTGTATTTCACAAACAATAAAAATGAATAGAAAAATTATTGCAACGGCAGCTTTTTTGGGATTAATAGCAATTATTTTAGGAGCTTTTGGCGCCCACGCTTTAAAGAAAGTACTCAACATTTCAGAACTCAACACTTTTGAAACTGGAGTTAGATATCAAATGTATCATGCATTATTTTTATTGTTTATTGGAACAAACAATAATATCTCAAATAAAGCAAAAAAAGGTATTTTTTTTACAATTATTTTTGGTGTTTTACTTTTTTCAGGTTCTTTATATTTTCTTGCAATAAATAGGATTCTTCCATTTGATTTTAGCCCCTTTGGATTTATTACGCCAATTGGGGGATTGTTATTTTTAGCAGGTTGGTTTTGGTTATTTGTTAATTTTTATAGAAAAAATCTTTAATTTCTATTAAAAATGCAAAATAGATTGTTTTAAATATTTACTTTTGCAAGATAAATATTCAAATTTAATTCAGTTTTATGAATAACTACAGCCAATTTACTACATCGATTTCGTTAGAACAATATGGTATCAAAAATGCGCAAAATAGTATATATAATCCCTCGTTTGAATTTTTGTATAATGAAGAATTAAATCCAAATTTAGTAGGATTTGAAAAAGGACAATTATCAGAACTTGGATCTGTAAATGTGATGACAGGTGTTTTCACTGGTCGCTCCCCAAAAGACAAATATATCGTTATTGATGCCATTACCAAAGACACTATTTGGTGGACTTCTGACAAAGCAATAAATGACAATAAAGGTATTTCTCAAGATACTTGGAATGCTTTAAAACAAACAACCGTTGAACAACTTTCTGGAAAAAAATTATATGTAGTAGATGCTTTTTGTGGTGCAAATGAAAATTCCCGATTAAAAGTACGATTTATTATGGAAGTCGCGTGGCAAGCTCACTTTGTTAAAAACATGTTCATTAGACCAACAGATGTAGAATTAGAAAATTTTGGAGAACCTGATTTCGTTGTAATGAACGGTTCGAAAACAAGTTTCAAAAAATATGCTGATTATGGATTAAATTCCGAGGTGTATGTAGCCTTCAATTTAACCGAGAAAATCCAATTAATTGGCGGAACTTGGTACGGTGGTGAAATGAAAAAAGGCTTGTTTTCAATGATGAATTATTATTTGCCTTTGAAAGGAATTGCATCGATGCATTGTTCTGCAAATAAAGGAAAAGATGGGGATGTAGCTGTTTTCTTCGGATTGTCAGGAACTGGAAAAACAACGTTGTCAACAGATTCCAAACGAGAATTAATTGGCGATGACGAACACGGTTGGGATGACGAAGGGGTTTTCAATTTTGAAGGGGGTTGCTATGCAAAAACCATCGATTTAAGTAAAGAAAATGAACCCGATATTTACGGTGCCATTCGAAAAAACGCCTTGTTAGAAAATGTAACGCTTGATACTAACGGAAATATCGACTTTAAAGACGGTTCAGTTACACAAAACACGAGGGTTTCTTATCCAATTGATCATATTGATAACATTGTAAAACCAGTTTCAAAAGCAGGTCACGCAACAAAAGTTATCTTTCTTACCGCAGATGCTTTTGGGGTTATGCCTCCCGTTTCAAAATTGACTCCAGAACAAACAAAATATTTCTTTCTTTCAGGTTTTACTGCAAAATTAGCTGGAACAGAAAGAGGTGTTACAAAGCCTGAACCTACATTTTCTGCCTGTTTTGGAAAAGCATTTTTATGCTTACACCCAACAAAATATGGAGAAGAATTAGTAAAGAAAATGGAGCGACACCATGCCACAGCCTATATGGTAAATACAGGTTGGAACGGAACTGGAAAAAGAATTTCTATAAAAGATACCCGCGCCATTATAGATAGAATTTTAGACGGTTCGTTTGAAAAAGCGGAAACTCAAATTGTTCCCATTTTTAATCTTGAAGTTCCAACGTCTTTGGAAGGGGTAAGTTCGGAAATATTAGACCCAAGAAACACCTATTCTGATGCTTCGGATTGGAAAACAAAAGCAACCGATTTAGCCGAATTATTTATTAAGAATTTTGCTCAATATACCGATAATGAGGAAGGTAAAAACTTAGTAAAAGCAGGGCCTCAATTGTAATATAGTTTAATAGAGAAACAAACTTGATTTCAGTATTAATTCAAATAAAAAAGCTTTCAGATTTTTCTGAAAGCTTTTTTTATAATTTATGTCTTGTCCTGAAATAGCGATACACAAAATTCATCGTTATGGAAAACA
>NZ_JBBALW010000049.1:0-7061 GCF_040402835.1 Flavobacterium sp. | reverse complement strand
TATTTTGATTATCACCACGCTGCAAACGACAAATTTGATGCCGTTAATAAAAGAGAATTAGAATTAGGAGCAGCTACTATGGCGGCATTAATGTATTTAATAGATCAAAACGGAATCGACTAAAAAGGTCAAAATAGTGCATAAAAAAAGACCCGAAAGTTTAACTTACGGGTCTTTTCTAATTTAGAAATTTCTTATTTTATCAATTCAAAACTACGTTTTACAAAAGCCGTAAGGTCTTCTCCTTTTAATAAATTCTGAGATAATTTAGCCAAATCTAATGCTTGTTTTATCAAACTTTCTTGAGCTGGTTTGTCCGTTGAATTTAAAATATTTGAAGCCAAATTAGAATTGGTATTTACCACTAAATTATACATTTCTGGCATGTTTCCCATTCCAAACATTCCACCACCACCAGATTGACTCATTTCTTTCATTCTTCGCATAAATTCTGGTTGGGTGATAATAAATGGCGCAGCTTTGCTGTCTAAAGCTTCCATTTGAACTGAATATTTTTGTTTTGGAACAAATCCTTCTAAAACTGTTTTTAAACTTTCTTTTTCTTCGTCAGACAATTTAGAAATTGAAGTTTCTTCTTTTTTGATTAAATTGTCAATGTGATCAGAATCGACACGAACAAAAGTTATTGTGTTATTATCGCCTTCAATTTTTTGAATTAAATGCGAGATAATCGGAGAATCAAGTAATAAAACTTCGTATCCTTTTTCTTTCGCAATTTCGATATAACTGTGTTGTGATTCTTTATTCGAAGCATATAAAACAACTAATTTTCCGTCTTTATCGGTTTGATTTACAGCTAACTTTTCTTTTAATTCTTCTAATGTAAAATAAGTATCGTCAACGGTAGGATACAAAACAAATGCGCCTGCTTTTTCATAGAATTTGTCTTCTGAAAGCATTCCATATTCTAAAACAATTTTGATATCATTCCATTTTTTCTCAAAATCTTCTCTGTTATCAGTGAATAAAGATTTCAATTTATCAGCTACTTTTCGAGTGATATAACTAGAAATTTTCTTAACTGCTCCATCGGATTGCAAACTTGAACGCGAAACATTCAATGGAATATCTGGCGAATCAATAACTCCTTTTAACATGGTTAAAAATTCAGGGACAATTCCTTCAACATTATCGGTTACATAAACCTGATTTTGATATAATTGGATTTTGTCCTTTTGAATTTGCAAGTCAGAACCTAACTTTGGAAAGTATAAAATCCCAGTCAAATTGAACGGATAATCTACGTTTAAATGGATATGAAATAACGGTTCTTCAAATTGCATTGGATACACTTCTCGGTAGAAATTTTTATAATCTTCATCCGATAATTCCGTTGGTTGTTTAGTCCAAGCCGGATTTGGATTATTGATAATGTTATCCACTTCCACTTCGGTAAAAATATTGTCTTTGTCTTCAGATTCAACAAATTCTCCTTTTTTCTGTTCTATTTTTTCTGTTTTGGTTCCGAATTTAATTGGAATAGGCATAAATTTATTATACTTATTCAGCAATTCTCGAATTTTAAAGTCTTCTAAAAATGCTAATGAATCTTCGGCAATGTGCAAAATAATTTCAGAACCGCGAGTTGTTTTGTCGCTTGGTTCCAATGTAAATTCTGGGCTTCCATCGCACGTCCAATGTGCTGCTGGTTCATCTTTGTATGATTTTGTAATAATTTCAACTTTGGAAGCAACCATAAATGCAGAGTAAAATCCAAGTCCAAAATGTCCGATAATTCCAGAATCTTTGGCAGAATCTTTGTATTTATCTAAAAATTCTTCCGCACCAGAAAATGCCAATTGGTTGATGTATTTTTCAACTTCTTCAGAAGTCATCCCAATTCCTTGGTCAATAATATGTAATTTTTTACCTTCTTTATCGATTTTTACCTCGATAATAGGATTGCCATATTCCACTTTTGCTTCGCCAATACTTGTTAAATGTTTTAATTTTAAAGTTGCATCAGTTCCGTTTGAAATTAGTTCCCGTAAAAATATTTCGTGGTCGCTGTATAAAAACTTCTTAATTAAAGGGAAGATATTCTCTACCGAAACATTGATTTTTCCAGTTGTCATAGTTTAAATTTTAGGATTATTATTTCAAATACTACTCAAATAGAATACCAATTAAAACGAGAGTGACAAATTGTCGCAAAGAAACATTTGTTATAAAGTTGCATTTTTATTGCTCATCATCGTTGTATATTTGTAGCAATACAAACCAATATAAATTAAAAAATGAAACAAACAGTATTACTTGTATTCTTAGGTATTATCTTATTTGGATGCAAAACCTCCTCGATTACCAATTCTAAATTAGACAAACATTCTCAAGTTGAAATTAAAGGAAATTGGACACTTTCAAATGTTATTTATCCAAGTTCGGAATACATTAAAATTAACTCATTCCAAATTGCGGATTCAAAATGTTTTGAAGGAAGTACTTGGAAATTTATTTCTAATAATAACAAAGGCGAATTCATTTTAAATCAATCTTCGTGTACGGCTTTTAGTTCCCCAATAACTTGGTTTGTAAATGAAGAAGGGCAATTTATTTTAAAAATACTTAGCGCAGGGGAAAAAGCTAAAAAGGTAAGGGATGGTTTTATTTTAACTGTTGCAAACCAATCAGAATCGCGCTTTCAATTGATTGATAAAGTCAATGTTGGAGGGAAAATCATTAATTTCGTATATCAATTCCAAAAAAATAACTAAAAAAATAAATATGAAAAATAAAGCAGTACTTATCATAATAGTTTTGTTATTAATAAATCCAATTTTCACAAGTTGTGACGCTGTTAAAAATACAAATAAAGCGCAACGAGGTGCGGGAATTGGTGCATTAGCTGGCGGAATTCTTGGCGCTGTTATTGGGAATAATGTTGGAAATGGAGGTAATGGTGCATTAGGAGCAGTACTTGGCGGTGTTATTGGTGGAGTTGCTGGCGGTGTAATTGGGCATAAAATGGACAAGCAGGCTAGAGAGATTGACAGCGCACTTCCAGGAGCAGAAGTAGTGCGAGTGGGTGAAGGAATTAAATTGGTTTTAAATGAAAATGCAGTTCGTTTTGATACTAATAAAGCTACTTTGACTTCTACAGCAAAATTAAATTTAGACAAATTAATTCAAGTTTTTAATAACTATCCGGATACTAATATTGTCATTTATGGCTATACAGATAGCACTGGATCGGCAGAATATAATTTAAAATTATCTGAAGAAAGAGCTACTTCTGTGAAGAATTATTTAGCCAATAAAGGATTGTCTTTTTCTAGATTTTCAATAATTGGTTTAGGAGTTTCGGATCCAATTGCTTCAAATGATACTAAAGAAGGCAGAATCCAAAACCGTCGAGTAGAATTTGCTATAACTGCCAATGAAAAAATGGTTCGTGACGCAAAAAATGAAGCGGGGAATTAATAGCATTATTAGTATTTATGGAAGGAATTTTGTTCCAATCCACAATAATTTAAGTAGTAAGTAAGTATAATTAAGTGTCGTATTTTAAAATATGTGATTTATTGTAATACTCTGATTTTATATCGTTTTTTACTATTTTGAGACTTTTGACTTTACGACATTAAAACTTTCGAATTACTTATAGTTTCTTTTATAAAAAAATACCTGAAAAATTAATTTTTTTCAGGTATTTCAAAAACAAAACAAATAAAAATATTATTTAAAAAGAATACCTAAGTCCTAATTGAGCTTGGTATCTAGAAGCAAATTGATCAACAGTATATGGAGTAGTTGTAGGGGTTCTAAAGTTGTAAGTTGGGTCTCCAGCACTTGGTAATCCAGTTGAAACACTTCCCACTTTAGTCAATCCAACACTAGCGGTTGAGTTAAAAGTATTAGCAACAAAATAACTTTTTCCCCAATCTTTATTAATCAGATTTCCAACATTGATTATGCTTAAAGAAATTTGTAAACTGTGAGTTGTTTCTTTACTTTTTATTTTAAATTCGTCCATGATACTCATATCTGCTTGAATGTTCCAAGGGGTTTTGTCTCCATTTCTCTCCGTAAAATTACCTCTTCTATTTTTCAAATAGTCATTATTATTAACAAATTCCTCATAAGCAGTAACTTGTTGAGCTGCAGTAGAAGTTATAACACCTCCCACAACAATATCTCTCATGTATTTTATAGCTTCTGTCTGATCTTTAAATATGTATGCCAATCCCGCTGCTTGTCCTGTTCCGGCTAGTGTGGAGTTAATAAAACCCCATGTAAATGGATTACCAGATTGCGCATTAAAAAATAAATTAGCTGACAATACATTATTTTTACTTAAATTAAGAGCATATCCTATATTAGTTATTATCCTGTGTTTAGTATCAAAATTTGAAGTTGCTAATTTAGGGTCATTTGGTGTTAAAGACTGATTCAATTGGTAGTTACTTTCCATAGAATTTCGAATTCCATTTGAGATATCTTTGGCGCTACCATAAGTATAAGCTCCCATAAAATTAAATCCAAAATCATACGTTTTAGAAACTTGCGCTGTAATATTATAACGATATCCTTCAGAAGTATTCGATAACATATAAGCATTGGTTAAAGCCGAATTAATATTAGAAGAATAAATAGGCATTTCGTGATTAACATCATAACTATAGTAAGTAGGATTGTCTGTTTTATTCACTTGTTGAAATTTTAAATCTCTAATTACTTTGGTGTATATTCCTTCAAGTGTAAATTTATATCCTTTCAATGTGTAATCAAAAGCTAAAGAATTTCTCAAAACCTGAGGCATTTTAAAATCGTTATCCACTAAATCCAATTGTACTTTTGGAGTAGATTGTCCTTGATAATTTGCCAAACCTCCAGAAGCTAATGGATCGCCTAAAGTAGCTACTTGGGCTGATGTTAAGTTGTTTTTATCATAACTTCCATAACCCACTCCATCATTATAAAATGCATAACCTAACCATGCAAAAGGAATCCTTCCTGTAAAAACTCCAGAACCTCCTCTTATTATTAATGATTTGTCTTCAAAAGCACTATAGCTAAAGCCAATTCTTGGAGATAGTAAGGCGCCTCCAAAAAAGTTATTTTTGATTTGACTAACAGGTGTGTAGGAATATGTAGTTCCAAAATTAGGGTCTAAAGGAGAATTTTGTGCTTGTGTACTTAATCCCGGCTTGGTAGGTAAATCAGCATAATCAATACGTAAACCAGGAGTAATTTTTAATTTCCCAATTTTAATTTCGTCTTGAATATAAGCACTGTAAAGATTTACTTTGAATTTAGCATAAGGATTGTTAAAAATATAATCTCTAGTTGAACCATCAAATGGATATGTTCCCCTAACTCTAACTGGGGTTGATGCGTAAAAATTAGCTAATGAAGAATAAGAAACTCTTCCATTTAAAGCATTGACAAAACCATAGTTGATGTCATAAAATTCATTATGTGTTCCAAATAATAAGGTATGATTTCCAGTTTTGTAAGTTAAATTGTCTGTCAATTCTGTAGTATTTTGTTTCATATTAAAAACCGTCGCTTCTCTTTCATTGCCAAGAAAAATCGTTCCACCATTATAAGAAATTTCAACTTGTGGAAATAAAATGTTTCCAGAGGTTGGTTCTCTTTGATCTCTCACGGTTGAATAACCTGCTACGAATGAATTTGAAAATCTGCTGTTAAAATGACTTTTAAGCTCTAAAACCGTACTTATTGCTTGATTTTTTTGAATAAAATTCATACTTGAAAATCTGAAATTAGCAGCATCACGTTCCAAATTTGATGCTTCGGAAAGCACTATGTTATTTCTTAACGACAGATTATGTTTGGCACTTATTTTCCAATCAATTTTATTAAAGTATTTTCTACTTTCAGAGTAATTGTCAAATCCATTAAAACTCCCAGCGTTGAAACCATATTTAGTATTAACAAAATCAGAAATTGCTTGAGCAGTTGTATTGTCCACAAGTGAAATTACATTTCCACTTGAATTTACATCACCAGCATTATAAAAAATAGGATCAGTTCTTTTAGTATATTCAGCATTTGTAAAGAAAAATATTTTGTCTTTTACAATTGGTAAACCTACTCTAAAACCTAATTGATAATCTCCAAAACTAGTTGGCATTTTTGAGCCATCACCAGCATTATTTGGACCTGTTAAACTTGCATTTCTACCATAACTATATACAGAACCAGTAACTTGATTTGAGCCACTTTTTGTAACTGCATTAACACTTCCTCCAAGAAAATTCCCAAGTTTTACATCATAAGGTGCAATATACACTTGAATGTCTTGAATCGCATCTAAACTAATAGAATTAGAACGAGTACTGCTACCAGGCATCCCGGAAGTTCCAGATTGTCCTCCTAATGATGGGCTAAACCCTATTGCATCATTATTTATAGAACCATCTATAGTTACATTATTGTATCTAAAGTTAGTCCCTGCAAAAGAATTATTTGCGCTTTGTGGAACTAATTTTGTAACATCCTGAATTCCTCTACTGATAGTAGGCAAACTATTTATTTGTTTTTCGCCTATATTGAGACCGGTTCCTGTTTTTGTTCCATTTTTCTTGCCTGATACAACAACCTCTTTTAATTCATTATCATTTCTTGTAACAATAATAGAAGGTAAATCATTATCTCCTAATGATAATTGAATTTGAGAATTGGAATATTCTTTAATATCGCCTCCAGTAACTACCATTTTATAAGGACCACCTACATTTAGATTATCTAAACTAAAATGACCTGATTTGTCAGAATTAGTCTGGAACTTGGTGTTTGTTGGCAAATGGGTGATTGTTACTGTAGCATCAAAAATTGGTGCCGAACCATCGGTGACTTTACCAGAGATAGAAGATGAGGTAATTTGTGACGAAACTACCCCAAAAATAAATAATAAAACAATAGTGTAAAATGTCTTTAAATTTTTCATATAAATATTTTTAAATTTTTTACAAAAATAAATCAGATTCACTCTCTCAATGTTAAGTAATGATTATGATTATATTTTTAAATGTATATCCGTTTTTAATCATACTCCTGTAATACTTGCTATCACT
>NZ_JBBALW010000048.1:0-7967 GCF_040402835.1 Flavobacterium sp. | reverse complement strand
GAAACGTATTATTATTGGGGAAATAACGACTTGAAAAACTACAAAGAATACATTGGTAAGGCGTTGGCATTTTATGAAAAATATATGAGCTTGACAGATTATTTATTGACATCTCGTATGCGTCACGCCGATTTTTTAATCCTTGCAAAAGATTATGCAGCGTTGGAAGTTGAAGCCAATAAAATGAAAGAATTGGACAAGGTAAATCCAAGAATTTTCCGTTATTTAGGCTATTCTTCTTATGAAAATGGAAATGTAGATGCTGCAATTTCAGCCTTAGAGAATTTTATTGCAACGCCTACAAACAAGATTATCGCTAGAGATTACCTATATTTAGGACTTGCAAAAATGAAAAAAGCCAACAATTTGGAAACGAAAGTAGTTGACGCTGCAGTTTTTGATGCCGGAGTAGCGCAATTGAAAAAAGCCGTGGAAATGGAAATTACAATGACCAACGATTTAAGTGAAATAGGTAAAAAATTCTACGAGCAAAAATTATTCAAGGAAGCCGCTGCCATCTATGAAATTGCGGTTACCAATGTAAACTCTAAAAATTATTTATTGGATAATTTCTATTTAGGAAACTCTTTATATTTCAAAAACACTCGTAAGGATGTCGTAAAAGCGGATTCAATCGAATTGCAAAAAGCCGATGTCGCTTTTGGAAACGTAATCACAGCAGCGCCTTCAACTCAAGACGCATATATTTTCAGAGCAAGAACGAATAACTTACTTGAAAACGACGAAATGATTATCAAATATTACCAACAATATATCGACGTTGTAACTGCAAAAGGAGAGGAAGAAATGGCTAGACCAGTTGTAAAAACTAAATTTATCGAGTCGTACAATGCAATCGCGGCGGCATTTGCCAACACCGATAAACCAAAAGCAAAAGAGTATTTCGCAAAATCGTTGGCTTTAGATCCTACAAACGAGTACGCAATTCAGTCATTGAAAACACTGAAATAAAATATAATTTATAGTAGCAAAGCCGATAGTTTCAACGCTATCGGCTTTTTTTGGAGCATACGTTTTGTTTTTCTATCACGATTCCTCCCGTCATCCGCTGTATCTCTTGCGGCGAACCCCGCCACAATAGGATGCCGCTTCTACCGGGGCTAATTATCAAATATATAATTATCTATTATCTTTTCATCTTTTATCTTTCCTCTTTATTCACAAATCTTAAATCTCAAATCTTATTTTCACTACCTTTGCAACCTATTTTAAATTAAAAATGCTCAAAAAAGAAACACAAATAGCCATCGAAAAAGGATTAATGCTTCCCTTAATGGAAGAATTCTACACCATTCAAGGCGAAGGATATCACACCGGAACAGCTGCCTATTTCATCCGAATTGGAGGTTGCGATGTTGGTTGTCATTGGTGTGATGTGAAAGAAAGTTGGAATGCCGAATTACATCCGCCCACAAATACCGATTTGATTGTCGAAAATGCTTCTAAATATTCTGAAACTGTTGTCGTAACTGGTGGCGAACCGCTAATGTGGGATATGACCGCGCTAACTCAAAAGCTAAAAGAGAAAAATTTAAAGGTACATATTGAAACTTCTGGTGCATACCTATTATCAGGGACTTGGGATTGGATTTGTCTTTCCCCAAAGAAAAATAAATTGCCCACGCAAACGGTTTACGATAATGCCAATGAGTTAAAAGTGATTATTCACAACAAACACGACTTTATATTTGCCGAAGAGCAAGCCGAAAAAGTAAACTCAAATGCCATTCTATTTCTTCAGCCAGAATGGAGCAAAAAAGAAGAAATGACACCGCTAATTGTAGATTATGTCATGAACAATCCAAAATGGCGCGTTTCATTGCAAACACATAAATACCTGAATATTCCTTAAATTATTTTATTAAAAACTGACTAAATAAGTCAGTTTTTACTTCAATATTTGATCGCAAATTAATCTGTGAAAATTTGTGAAAATCTGTGTTAAAAAATCAAATTTTCTAAACAGTCAGCCTCGCTAAATAATCATAATGTTCGCCTTCCAAAACTAATTCGCATTGCAGCCCATTAGCAACAGCTGCATTTTGTAGCGTGTTATAATCCATATACAACCAAGGAAAAGGCGCTTCTTTTTGGCCTTTGTAGGCAATGGTAAATTCTAATTCCCCATAATATTTATCACCAGAAATCCATTTTCCGCCGTCTTCATCTTCATCAAACATATAAATAATATCGGAAGAATCAATTAGGATTTGACCATTTTCAGCCAATAAAGATTTTAGTTTTTGAAGGTAATTGGAAACATTTTCTAATTTTCCAAAAATCCCCGTTCCATTCATTAATAGAATAATGGTGTCAAATTTTTCATCGGTTTCAAAATGCAATATGTCTTCAACTTTTACATTTGAAACACCTCTTAATTTACAAGCTTCAACCGTTTTTTCAGAAATGTCAATTGCAGTAACTGCTAATTTTTTTTCATTCTGCAAATACAAACTATGACTTCCAGCGCCACAACCAACGTCTAAAACTTTTCCTTTAGCAAGCAAAAGTGCTTTCTGCTCTAAAATTGGCATTCCAGAAAAATCCCGAAATAAATACGCAACCGACATTTCATCTTCTTCAGAAATGGTAGTTTCGGTAATTAAATCCTCGGGAGAATTATTAGTTTGAAAATCAAGAATGGCTGTTCCGAAAAGGTCTTTCATAATAGTTGATTCGGTAATTTGGTTATTTGTTGATTTGTTTGAGTAATTTTGTGGTGTCAACTTTAAACTTTAAACTTGAAACAAATTCTAAACGCACTTCCTAAAGAAGCCAAAGATAAGCATATCGAAAACAAAAAGTATTTCGATAAGCTAAAAAAGAAAACGCCCAAGAATTTAGATTACATTATGCAGGATTTGCACAATGCCGAATTCAAAAAAACTGATTGCTTGAAATGTGCGAATTGTTGCAAAACTACAGGACCACTTTTCACATCGGCAGATATAGAAAGGGTTTCCAAGTATTTGCGTCAAAAACCACAACAATTCATCGATCAATATTTGCAAATTGATGAAGACAAAGATTATGTTTTGCAAAGCGTTCCGTGTACGTTTTTAGACAATGAAAATGCGTGTATGATTTATGATGTGCGTCCAAAAGCGTGTAGAGAATTCCCTCATACCGACCGTAAAAAATTTCAACAAATCTCAGAATTGACCTTGAAAAATGTTGCTATTTGCCCCGCAGCATTTAATATTGTTGAGGAAATGAAAAAGAAAATGCCGTTATAGTTACGTTTTTAATTAAATCATTTAATTAATTAAATATATTTCCCAACTTTAATTTGCAATTCAATTCTGTTTCCTATCTTTGCAATCTAAATTTAGAGGAAAAATTTGAACTGATTGCAACCTCGTTAAAAAAATGCTAAAGCAGAAATTATCTCCTTTATCATTACCGCAATCCTTTTTTCCTCGCTTAATTATAAAAACTAATTATTATGGCTTATTTATTTACGTCAGAATCTGTAAGTGAGGGACATCCTGATAAAATTGCAGATCAAATTTCAGATGCATTAATCGATAATTTTTTGGCTTTTGATCCAGAATCAAAGGTGGCTTGCGAAACTTTAGTAACAACGGGTCAAGTGATTCTTGCTGGTGAAGTAAAGTCGGAAACGTATCTTGACGTTCAGCAAATTGCACGTGAGGTTATCAGAAAAATTGGATATACTAAAAGTGAATACATGTTTGAAGCCAATTCTTGTGGTGTTCTTTCAGCTATTCACGAGCAATCGGGCGATATCAATCAAGGAGTTGACCGTGCTAATAAAGAAGAACAAGGTGCTGGTGATCAAGGTATGATGTTTGGTTATGCAACAAATGAAACGGAGAATTTTATGCCATTGGCACTTGATTTATCTCATAAATTATTACAAGAATTAGCGGTTTTACGTCGTGAAAATAAGGAGATTAAATATTTGCGTCCGGATGCTAAATCGCAAGTTACATTAGAATACAGCGATGAAAATAAACCAGTTCGCATTGATGCAATTGTAATTTCTACGCAACACGATGATTTTGATGAAGAAGCTACAATGTTAGCGAAAATCAAATCGGATTTAGTGGGGATATTAATTCCAAGAATCATCAAAAACAATCCAAAATACGCTCATTTATTCAATGATAAAATCACATATCACATCAATCCAACAGGGAAATTCGTAATTGGAGGACCTCACGGAGATACTGGATTAACGGGTAGAAAAATTATTGTAGATACCTATGGTGGAAAAGGAGCACACGGAGGAGGAGCTTTTTCTGGAAAAGACCCAAGTAAAGTGGATAGAAGTGCGGCTTATGCAACGCGTCACATCGCTAAAAATTTAGTTGCAGCAGGTGTTGCTGATGAAATTTTAGTACAAGTTTCGTATGCAATTGGAGTGGCGAAACCAATGGGGATTTTTATTGATACCTACGGAACTTCAAAAGTAAATTTGACAAATGGTGAAATCGCCAAGAAAGTGGAAGCTATTTTTGATATGCGTCCTTATTTTATCGAGCAACGTCTAAAATTGAGAAATCCAATTTACAGCGAAACCGCGGCTTACGGACACATGGGAAGAACTCCTGAAACGGTAACCAAAACTTTCAAAGCACCAGGCGGAATTGAGAAGACAGTGACTGTTGAATTATTCACTTGGGAAAAATTAGATTTCGTTGATGAAGTAAAAGCGGCTTTTGGATTGTAAATTAATCTTTAATTAAAGTCAAAATAACCTGACTATTAAACTAATCAGGTTATTTTTATACTTTCAAAAGCCAATTTAATAAATCAAATACGGCTTTCTCATTTTCTTAAAATCATCTAAGCCACTTTTCCAACTCTCCCGAATTTCATCTTCCGATAATCCCGCTTCAATTTGTTCCTGCAATTTTTTGGTTCCCGCTAATTTTGTAAAAAACGGATTAAAGAATTTCGATTTGTCCCCCGTTTCATTATAGGCTTTAAGCAGCCATTTCAATTCTAATTTATCAATTTTAGGAATGGTTGTCAAATCTTCTCCAAAACATTCAACGCCATTATAAACAGGTTCTTTTGCTCCGAAATTCGGCATTGGAATAAAACTAAAATCCGCTTTTGGCAAATACGGAGAACCGTAAATTTGGAATTGTTTCTCCGTTCCACGCCCAACACTTACATTTGTACCTTCAAAAAGGCACAAACTCGGATACAAATTTATAGCTTGGTCGTTTGGTAAATTTGGCGATGGCTTTTCAGGCAAACTGTATTTCATTTCACGAGTATAACCCGCACACGCAATTATTTTCAAGTCGCAACGTACCTCGTTTTTCAACCAGTTTTCTCCATTAATCATTTGTGCGTATTCGCCAATGGTCATTCCGTGCAATAACGGAATTGGATGCATTCCCACAAAACTTGTAAATTCTTTTTCTAAAACTGGACCGTCAACAATCGAAATATTCGGATTTGGACGATCTAAAACCACCAATTGAATGTTGCTTTCGGCACAGGCTTCCATAATATAATACAACGTAGATATATAGGTGTAAAAACGGGCGCCAACATCCTGTAAATCAAAAATCAAAACGTCAATCCCTTCTAATTGCTCTGGCTTTGGCTTTCTATTTTCGCCATAAAGTGAAATAATTGGAATTCCTGTTTTAACATCTTTCCCATCAATAACGTGTTCCCCAGCATCAGCAGTTCCGCGAAAACCGTGTTCTGGCGCATATATTTTTTGAATATTGATTTTGTTTTTTACTAAAAAATCAACCAAATGACTTTTTTTTCTGTTGTAGGCTTCAATGTGCGAAAGTCCATTTGAATCAGGAAGCATATATATAGAATCATACAAAACAACCCCCGTTTGATTGGTTACAACACCAACTTTTTTACCGTCTAATAATGAAAAATAGGATTTATAATTATCTGCGCCAGTACTAAAACGATTTGTTTTTTCACTATTAATAACGGTGCTTTTATTGGTTGCAACCGAATTCCGAATCCCTTTTTGTGCAGGTTTACAAGAAAAAATCAACAGCGAAATCGAAACAAGAAATACATAAGAAAGCCTTTTTATTCCCGAAATCGTTCGTTGTTTTAATGCTATAGTGCTATTTTGAATCATACTTATTTATCCGAAAAAATAATTAATTAACTTTAAATACTTGAAAATATATTCTAAAAACGTAATTTTGACTCAAGTGAAGCAATCCGACTTTGCAATATCAAATCACAAAAACTATTGAATTTAGAATATTTCATAGCCAAAAGACTCATCACTGCTCGAGACCATAAAAGTAGTATATCTGCGCCAATTATAAAAATTGCGATTGCAGCAATTGCAATTGGTATGATTATGATGATAGTTTCCATTGCTACAGGAATTGGTTTGCAGCAAAAAATCCGCCAAAAAGTTGCCGCTTTCAATGGACATATTAGCATTACAAATTACGACGAAAATCAGTCGCAACTCAGTATAACGCCCATTTCTACGCATCAAGATTTTTATCCAAAATTTAAAAACGTATCTGGAATCACACACATTCAGGCGGTTGCCACCAAAGCTGGAATCATTAAAACAGAAACCGCTTTCGAAGGAATAATTTTCAAAGGCGTTGGAAAAGACTACCGTTGGGAAAACCTAAAAGAGTATCTTGTAGCTGGGAATTTACCAAATTTAAACAACCAACTCAACGAAGAAGTTCTCATTTCTGAATTTCTTGCCAACCGATTAAACCTGAAAGTAGGCGACCGATTCAACACCTTTTTCATGAAAGAAGACACGAATCAAAGACCAAACCTACGCGTTTTCAAAATCACGGGCATTTTCAATTCCGGATTTCAAGAATTCGACGCTACCTATATAATAGGTGACATCCGACATTTGCAACGCATCAATAAATGGAGTCCAGATCAAGTCGGCGCATTCGAAGTTTTCGTGGACGATTTCAACACCATCAAGGAAAAAGGACAAGAAGTTTATGAGCAAACAGGCTCTTCACTCGACACCCAAACCATCGTCGAAAAATATTATTACATCTTCGAATGGCTCAAATTATTCGATTTCAACATCATCGTCATCCTCATAATCATGATCGCAGCCGCCACAATCAACATGGTCGTAGCGCTTTTAGTGCTCATTTTGGAGCGCACACAAATGATAGGAATTCTCAAAGCTTTGGGCGCAAATAATTGGGCGGTCCGAAAAATATTCCTCTACAACGCCTTCTATTTAATCGCAAAAGGACTCTTTTGGGGCAATACAATCGGCATCGGATTACTCTTAATTCAACAAAAATTTGGAATAATCAAACTCAACCCTGAAAACTATTACGTCAACCAAGCCCCAGTTTACCTCGATTTCGGCTACATTTTGCTACTAAACCTCGGCACAATCCTAATCTGTTTACTCATTTTATTAATCCCGTCGTACATCATCACAAAAATTTCCCCGATAAAAGCTATTCGTTTCGATTAAATTCTAATTGTCATTGCGAGTTTCGAAGCAATCAGCAGCTAATTCCAGCTTTCCGTTCCAAGTCCTCGTTCAAAAAGTTGTTTTTCTAAGTCTAAAAAGGAGCTTCCTTTGGTCGCTCTTTTTGGCCAAGAAAAACTACCTTTTTTCACTGCGGGCTTTCCACTTCACTCTGGGCTAAAATCCTATCCCCAGCCCTTTCCGAAGGAAAGGGAGACTGTATGGGAATATAGTTACGGATAATTATATGCCCTTATATTCCTTATATGGTTAAATATTTTTTTTAGCCCTCAACCACCAACTTACAACAACCAACCCCTCAGCGACTTACAAATTAAATAAAAAATAACTTAAAAAAGGCATTGTATAAGTGCAATAACGCACTACTTTTGCACCCGCATTGAAACAAAGAATACGTATTTGACAGACTGAGAAACAGACTTAAAGATTTTACAAAAATAAGGTCATTAAATTTGTGAGAGTTCAAAAATTAGTTATC
>NZ_JBBALW010000047.1:0-9420 GCF_040402835.1 Flavobacterium sp. | reverse complement strand
TGGTTGTTTTCCATAACGATGAATTTTGTGTATCGCTATTTCAGGACAAGACATTATATTATTTTATATGGTTTTTGTAGGACAACAATGTTTTATTTATAAAATCATTTGTAAGTTTGTATTTCAAAAGTATTTTATGAAAATAATAGCAGTTATTCCCGCACGATACGCATCGACACGATTTCACGCTAAATTAATGCAAGATTTAGGTGGAAAAACGGTTATTTCCAGAACGTATGAAGCGGCAGTAAATACCAATTTATTTGATGATGTATTTGTGGTAACCGATTCTGATTTGATATTCAATGAAATTGTTTCTCAAGGTGGAAAAGCCATTATGAGCATAAAAGAACACGAATCGGGAAGTGATAGAATTGCCGAAGCTGTTGAACATTTGGACGTTGATATTGTAGTAAATGTGCAAGGTGACGAACCTTTTATCAATAAAGAACCGTTAGAAAAACTGTTACAAATTTTTAGAAATGACACCAAAAATGAAGTTGATTTAGCTTCTTTAATGCGAGAAATTACTGTTATTGAAGAAATTAACAATCCAAACAATGTAAAAGTTGTTGTAGATCAAAATAATTTTGCCTTATATTTTTCCCGTTCCGTGATTCCCTATCCAAGAGAAGTGAACGTTGGTGTGCGTTACATGCAACACATCGGGATTTATGCTTTTAGAAAACAAACCTTATTGGATTTTTATAGTTTGCCAATGAAATCCTTAGAAGCTTCTGAGAAATTGGAACAATTACGCTACTTAGAATTTGGAAAACGCATAAAAATGGTTGAAACTAATCACATTGGAATCGGAATTGACACCCCTGAAGATATAGAAAAAGCAAGGAAGTTGATTTTATAACAGTATCGTACTATTAATTTTACCTTAATATAATAGCAAGTTAGTAATATACTCTTTCAATTTCATTTAAATTTGCACTAAAATTATAGTATGAAATTTTTCTATTTATTTCTGTTTATTTTTCTATTTCAATTTAGTTTTTTGAGTGCTCAAATTGAAACAACGGGTTCTATTAATATTGATGCCAGTTTTAGTGTTAAACTAGACAAAAATCTTACCAATTCTAAAATAATTATTACTTTAACTGGTCCCTCTGACCGCTGGTTTTCAATTGGTTTGAATGCCCAACTAATGCTAATGAATGCCGATTGCTTAATGATGACTTCAAGTAGTCAATTTTCAGATATGTATTTCCCTGGCGGTCATGCAGCCCCACTTTATGACACCACTAACGATTGGACTTTGATAAGTAATACAATCAATAATAACCTTAGAACTATTACTGCATCAAGAAATTTTTATACTGGTGATAGTCACGATTTAACCTTCACTGCACAAACCAATAACTTAAACTATATTTGGGCATATTCCTCCATTCCAGGTTTTGATTTGTTTAGTCATGGTGGCGATAATTATGGAGGTGGAGTATTTGTTTTTTCAAATTTAGGAATTGAAAATACTAGTATTTCTGCTTTTAAAATGTATCCAAACCCAAGTCATAATAGCATTAGTTTTATTACCAATACTAATGAAATTGGTAAAATTTCAATTTCCGATTGTTTAGGGAAAATAATTTATTCAAATGAATTTTCAGAAAAAGAATTTTCAATTGATATTTCAAATTTAACTTCTGGAATTTATTTTGCAACTATTACATCACTATCCAAAAATAGCACTCTTAAGTTTGTTAAGAATTAATTTAATAAAAAAAACCTGTAATTTTCATTACAGGTCTAAAATTAATTTATAGGAAAAGCGATAACTATTTCAAGCTTCCAACCATTTCTTCTGGTTTCACCCAAGCATCAAAATCTTCGGCAGTGACATATCCCAAACGAACGGATTCTTCTTTTAAAGTGGTTCCGTTTTTATGAGCAATTTGTGCTATTTCTGCAGCTTTATAATACCCAATTTTAGTATTTAATGCGGTAACCAACATCAATGAGTTGTTAACCAATTCTTCAATTCTTTTGTAATTTGGTTCAATTCCTTGCGCACAATGTTCGTCAAATGACATGCATGCATCGCCCAATAATCGGGCAGATTGCAAGAAATTTGCAGCCATCAAAGGTTTGAAAACATTCAATTCATAATGACCTTGCATGCCACCAATTGAAATCGCAACATCGTTACCCATCACTTGTGCACAAACCATTGTTAAAGCTTCACATTGTGTTGGGTTTACTTTTCCTGGCATGATTGAAGAGCCTGGTTCGTTTTCAGGAATTAGGATTTCTCCAATACCAGAGCGAGGTCCAGAAGCCAACATACGAACATCATTGGCAATTTTATTCAACGAAACCGCTACTTGCTTCAAGGCACCGTGCGTTTCTACAATGGCATCGTGAGCGGCCAAAGCTTCAAATTTATTTTCTGCCGTTACAAAAGGATGACCCGTGAATTTTGCGATATATTCAGCAACTTTCACATCGTATCCTTCTGGCGTATTCAATCCTGTTCCCACAGCAGTTCCACCTAAAGCCACTTCCGATAAATGTGCTAACGTGTTTTTAATCGCTTTTAATCCGTAATTCAATTGCGCCACATAACCAGAAATTTCTTGACCTAATGTAAGTGGCGTAGCGTCCATCAAGTGGGTACGACCAATTTTCACTACAGTACTAAAGGCAATAGCTTTCGCTTGAAGCGTATCTCGTAATTTTTCAATTCCAGGAATCGTAACTTCAACTACCGATTTATAGGCGGCAATGTGCATTCCAGTAGGGTAGGTATCATTGGAAGATTGCGACTTGTTGACATCGTCATTGGCTTTAATGAATAGTTCACCTTCGCCAATTTTAAAACCTTTTAAAACCTGTGCACGATTTGCAACTACTTCGTTAACATTCATATTACTTTGCGTTCCCGAACCTGTTTGCCAAATTACCAATGGAAATTCATCGGATAATTTACCTGCTAATATTTCATCGCAAACAGCTGCAATTGCATCTCTTTTTTCTGTTGGAAGCACACCTAAATCACAATTAGCGTAGGCTGCAGCTTTCTTTAAATAGGCAAATCCTTCAATAATTTCTTTGGGCATTGATGCCGAAGGACCAATTTTGAAGTTATTTCGGGAACGTTCTGTTTGTGCGCCCCAATATTTATCTACAGGAACTTGCACTTCACCCATGGTGTCTTTTTCAATTCTGAATTCCATTTTATTGTGTGTTTGTTATATGTTTGAGTGTCATTCTAGGTCTAGCCCAGATTGAGCCGGTATCCTTTTTGGGTTTGAAGCATGAAAACCCAAAAAGATAAAGGCGAAAGCTGGAAATAGCTCCAAAAAATTTTGTGTCAAAATTACGCATAAAAAACTATTTTATAAAAATTGATAGTGATTAATTGGTAGAAAAAAATAATAAACTTACATTTGTAATCATATTAAATAATTCCGATTATCATGTTTGAATTTTCACAGTATTTAGGATTTTTACTTTTCTTAACCATCCTTACAATGGGATTTTGGTTAATGTTTTTCTTAGTTGGTTTCGTTCAATATTGGATTGGCGGCGCTTTGTGGGAAATGTACAAAGAGAGAAAAGCTAAAAAGCAACAATCAGTTTAATCTGATTCCGTAATTAATCAATAAAAGCTGTCCAAAATGTACTTTTTGGACAGCTTTTTGGTTTATTGAGTTATTAAAGATAGAAAAGTTAAAATTTGTAGCGAATACCCAAAGCTAAATCTGAACGAAAATTATTCCCATTATTACTATTACCGCCCAATTCAGGTCTTAAATCTAATGATAATTGTAGAGGAAAATCAAAATTATATTCAATTCCAATAACTCCAGCAGCATAGAGAAAGTTTCCACTACCATTATTTCCTGTAATAGTGGAGTTCCAATTGCCTAAACCTCCACCAAAACCTGAATACCAATTAAAATCCTTGTCAATGTTCCAAATCCATTGGTACAAACCGGTAAGTTTTACAGCACTTGTATTTTGTGTACTCTTCCATCCTAAATCAATTTCTAATCTGTTAACGGATGTTAGTTTTCTTTGATAAGAAATTTCAGTTCCAAAACCATCATTTGAACTCAAACGAAGACCTAAATTATTTTCGGATTTGTCTTGAGCATTGACAAAATGTACAAATACAAGGAGTAAAGTTGTAGTTAAAAGTAGCTTTTTCATAATTTTTTATAAATGTTTATATTAAATGAAAACGTATATAAAAGATAACTATTGTTATAACTTCAAAAAAAATTAATGATTTACATTGTAAACAGTTAAATATTCATCTTGAGTTTGACTTCCAGATGAAGGAATGGGGAGGTTTATTCCGCCAGGTAGCAGATTCAATTGATAGTTTATTAATGTATTAGTATAGACCATGCCAATATTCTTAGAATAATATTGATTAGAAACTACAACATCTTGAGCACTTAAAACGGTCACTGGTAAAGGAAATCCACCAACAACAAAAGTAGTTGTAATTTTAGCATTTAAAATTGTTTTTACTCTTTTTACATCTGTGTAAATGTGATTATTTGAAGTAAATGAAGCTAAAGATTCTATAGCTATTGATTTTAAAGTGTAATCAACTACCATTGGATACGATTGAATAGTTTGGTTGACTGTACCAGAAACGGTTCCTAATTGTTGATTTATTGTAGCATTTTCATTGAAAATAACATAATCTACAAGATTTAAATTTATAGGAACTCCAACACCAAAGTCAAGTGCCATAGTACCTGTCAATAATAAAGCACTTCCTTCTCTTCGCAATCCATTTTTATTCAACGAGTTTGAAAAGAAGCCATTAGGATTGTTTTTAGTTTTAAATTTTTTGTAGACTTTACTATTGATTGTAGTATCTCTAACTATATAAAGCGAGTCTCTTTGCGTTTGAGCATTTGACACTACATTATATTTCCAATAATTTCCAATTGAAAGGGGCATAAAATTGGTATCCGAAGTTATATTAGAGTCGTTAGAACAAGAAATTAAAACAGATAAAAAAGTAATTGCAAGTAATAATTTGAATTTCATAGCCATATTTTTTTGCTAAAGTAAGAAAATTTTCAGTTTTATAGTTTATTCTTTAATATTTTAACTTTACAAACTACTTTATGTTGTATTTAAATATTATTTAACGTTTAAATTCAAATTTTATCTTTTAAACTTTTACTGTTTTAACTTTTAAACTTATATTTGTTTCAAACAACTCGTTATGGCAGGAAATAGTTTTGGAACACTCTTTAAATTAACCACTTTTGGAGAATCGCACGGAGACGCTTTAGGTGGAATTATCGATGGTTGTCCCGCAGGAATAACTTTGGATTTCGATGCCATTCAACACGAAATGACCCGAAGAAAACCCGGCCAATCGGCAATTGTAACGCAACGAAAAGAAGACGATGAAGTACAGTTTTTATCAGGAATTTTTGAAGGTAAAACCACGGGAACTTCTATTGGTTTTATCATTCCAAATACCAATCAAAAATCGGATGATTATTCAGATATAAAAAATACCTACCGACCAAGTCACGCCGATTATGTATATGAAAAAAAATATGGTTTGCGCGATTATCGTGGTGGTGGTCGTAGTTCAGCTCGAGAAACTGCCAGTAGAGTAGTGGCGGGAGCAGTTGCAAAACAGCTACTTCCCAACATCAAAATCAATGCTTTTGTGTCCTCTGTAGGAACTATTTTCTTAGACAAACCCTATCAAGATTTGGATTTTTCCAAAACTGAATCCAATCCTGTTCGTTGTCCCGACGAGGCGACTGCAATAAAAATGGAAGAACTCATTCGTGATATTCGCAAGCAAGGCGATACAATTGGAGGCACAATTACCTGCGTTTTGCAAAACGTTCCGTTGGGTTTAGGTGAACCCGTTTTCGATAAATTACACGCTGATTTAGGCAAAGCAATGCTCTCTATCAACGCCGTGAAAGGTTTTGAATATGGTAGCGGTTTTTGTGGCGCACAAATGAAAGGTAGCAATCACAACGATTTATATAATCCTGATGGCACTACAAAAACCAATTTGTCAGGGGGAATTCAAGGCGGAATCTCGAACGGAATGGACATTTATTTCCGTGTTGCTTTCAAGCCCGTTGCCACTTTAATCCAAAAACAAGAAGTCTTAGACAATCAAGGGAATATCGTCGAATTGCAAGGAAAAGGGCGTCACGATCCGTGTGTGCTTCCTCGTGCAGTGCCTATCGTTGAAGCGATGGCGGCACTAGTTCTCGCCGATTTCTATTTAATTAACAAGATTTATCAATAGTTTTATTTGAAGCTAATCCTGCTTTCCGCTATATCTGTTGTGGCGAACACCGCCACAACAGGATATCGCTGCAATCAGGGCTATAACAAAAATCCAATTTAATATGAACAATCCGGAATCTCAAAAACAATCTCTAAAAGGAAACCTAACGTTCCAAATCCTAATTGCTATGCTTTTAGGCGGAATACTTGGAATCATAATTCACAACAACCTCACTGAAAGCGGTGCAAAAGAATTCAGCGGCTACATCAAATTGCTCGCCACCATCTTCATCCGATTGGTACAAATGATAATTTCGCCTTTGGTGTTTTCAACATTAGTCGTTGGAATTGCAAAACTTGGCGACATCAAAGCTGTGGGTAGAATTGGAGGGAAAGCTATGGGTTGGTTTTTCACAGCGTCCTTTATTTCATTATTAATTGGAATGTTTTGGGTAAATGTTTTGAAACCAGGCGAAGGATTGAATTTATCGAATATTGATGTAACGACTGCAAGTGAAGTTACTGAGAAAACACAAGCATTTTCAGCACAAAATTTCATCGAACACATTATTCCTAAAAGCATTGTGGAAGCAATGGCAACAAATGAAATCCTGCAAATCGTAATTTTCTCTATCTTTTTTGGATTGGCTGCAGCCGCAATTGGCGACAATTCAAAACCAGTTGTAAATGCCTTAGATAAATTATCGCACATCGTTTTGAAAATGGTGAATTATGTAATGAAATTTGCCCCAATTGGCGTTTTTGGAGCCATTGCGGGAGTTTTTGCTATTAGAGATTTCAACGAATTACTATTGACCTACGCCAAATTTTTCGGTTCCTTTTTAGTCGGAATTTCCACGCTTTGGTTTATTTTAGTATTAGTAGGATACATTTTCTTGAAATCAAGAATGAGCATTTTACTAAAAAGAATTGTCAGCCCAATCGTAATCGCCTTTAGCACCACAAGTTCCGAAGCGGTATTTCCAAAACTAACTGAAGAATTAGAGCGCTTTGGCGTAAAAGACAGATTCGTCTCGTTCATGTTGCCCCTCGGCTATTCCTTCAACCTCGATGGAAGCATGATGTACATGACTTTTGCAAGTATTTTTATCGCTCAGGCTTATGGGATTCCTTTGGATTTACCAACACAATTCACCATGCTTTTTGTATTAATGCTTACGAGCAAAGGGATTGCAGGAGTTCCAAGAGCAAGTTTGGTGGTTGTTGCTGCAACTTGTGGAATGTTCAAAATTCCCATTGAAGGCATCGCATTAATCCTTCCAATCGACCATTTCTGTGACATGTTCCGAAGTGGAACCAATGTTTTAGGAAACGCTTTGGCAACTTCTGTAGTTGGAAAATGGGAAGAAGAGTAACTTATAAAAAAAATGTATAATGTATATTTGATATTAATATTTTTTTTATATTTGTTTCACTTTTAACAACTTAAATAAAAAAATATGAAAAAACTTTTACTACTATTTTTGTTTTTTACCTCTTCAATTTCAATGTTAGCTCAATCTGACTTTTACACAGTTTTACCAAATATTGGTTCAACTTCAGGAAATGGAAGAGCTCCTCAAGGTGCTGCCAAATACAACCGAAGCGTTTGGTTAATTACTGCAGCCGAAATGACAGCTTCTGGTTTTTCAACAAATTCAATAGTTAATTCAATTGGATTTAATTATGGAACAGCGCAAAGTATTCCAACAACTGGAAATTTAACCGTATATCTAGAAAATACTACAAGTACTACAAATGCTAAAAGTACTACTTGGGCTACTGCAATTTCTACGATGACTACTGTTAGTAATGGTAGTGTTACTATTCCAGCAACAACTGGTACGGTGGATTTTCCATTTTCAGGAGGAACAGCTTTTACTTATACAGGAGGAGCCTTATATGTAGCGTTTGATTACCAAAATCCCACGGGAACATTATCTACTGGTAATGTAGCTTTATGTGATACTAGTTTAGTAGGTGGATTGTTAGGAGCGTGGACTGCAACAACAACTATCCCTACAACAATAGCAGCTTCTACATACAGACCAGAAACTAGATTGGGAAAATTTGTAAGTTGCTCAAGCCCTTTAACTCCAAATACTTCTAATAGAAACTTAACTTCTATAGATTTAGTTTGGACTGGTACTGGTTCAACTTTTGATGTAGAGTATGGACTTGCGAATTTTACACTTGGAACCGGGACACGTTTTCTGGGTGTAACTGGTTTGAGCAGGACGTTAACCGGTTTAAATAACAGCACTGCTTACGATTACTATGTAAGAAAAGATTGCGGAGGAGGAAGTACCAGTATTTGGACAGGTTATCCTTTTTATACAACCTTTATTCCTACAAACACACCATATACTACTAGTTTTGAAAATGCGGCACTTCCTTATGTTGGTTGGTCTATACCTAACATAGTTCCTGTAGCAGGAGACTGGTCTATTGGTTATTATGGAGCAGGTTCAACTTTGACACAAAACGGTTCATCTTCTGTAGCTTCAGTTACACCATCAACAGTAGCCGCAGACAACTGGATGTTTTCTAGGGGAGTAAATTTAATTGCTAATAATCAAGCTACTATTACTTATTATATTAGCAATTATCAAAGTTCAACTACCGCTACCGGAAATTATCAATTAACGGTTGGAAATGCTAGTACGGTTGGTGCTCAGACAACAATTTTAGCAACAGAAACTGGGGTTTCAGCTTCAGCGTTTACTTTAAAAACATACAATTTCACTCCAACAACTACTGGTGTATATTATTTTGGATTTAGAAATAACACACCATTAAACGCAGCAGGAACTCATGCTTTAATAATGGATTCCTTTTCTGTAACACAGGTATTATCAATAACTGAATTCTTAAACTCTAAATTCTCAGTATCTCCTAATCCTGCTAATGATTTTATTTTTGTAACCAATTCAGATAATATTCTTGTAAGTGGAATCTCAATTACAGATTTGAACGGAAGAGTTGTAAAACAAAACAGTTATACCAATGTTTCCAATATTCAAGTTAATGTTTCAGATTTAGCTTCTGGAATATACATGATGAATATAGTTTCTGATAAAGGTTCTGTGACTAAAAAGATTATTAAAAACTAATTACACGTTTGACTAGTCCTAAATAATCGATACAGATTATTAGACAAAAATAGATAAATTA
>NZ_JBBALW010000046.1:0-11002 GCF_040402835.1 Flavobacterium sp. | reverse complement strand
AAATTAAGGTTTTTATTCTTAACTTTTTATGAGGGTAAAGTTAGCATATCCAGTTTTTGAGGATAGTGATAAATTCGGATATTCACCATTGTCTATTTTATTCTCAAAACTTCTAACAACTTAAAAT
Source organism: Flavobacterium sp. (assembly GCF_040402835.1). Taxonomy (GTDB): domain Bacteria; phylum Bacteroidota; class Bacteroidia; order Flavobacteriales; family Flavobacteriaceae; genus Flavobacterium. Next base: position 10,875 of record NZ_JBBALW010000046.1, on the reverse strand, counting down.
TTAGATACAATTTTTCTTTACCTACTTGCTCACTTTTTAAAAAACCTTCCTTTTCAAGTTCTATTAAATAGTTTCCAACTGTTTTTAGATTGCCTAATCCCGCTTTTTCAAATTGGTTTCTTTTTGTATATGGTAATCGGAATAGTTCTTCCATAAGGTCTTTTGAATATATTTTAGGTAACTTTTGTTGTATTTCGGCTCCCATTTCATTCATCAATTTCTCGATTTCGGCTATTTGACTTCTCCCTTTTAGGGCTGTTTTTTCTACCATATCCAGCATATACAAAATCCAATCTTCCCAATTTCCTTCTTCTGTTACTTTTCTTAGATTTGCGTAGTATTTTTCTTTGTGTTTAATAATATAATTACTTAAATAGAGCGCAGGCAAATCAAGTAAGCCAGTCATTTTGAGGTATAATAATAGAATAATTCTTCCTGTACGACCATTTCCATCAAAAAATGGGTGAATTGCTTCAAACTGGTAATGAATGATTGCCATTTTTACTAATGGGTCAATAGTATCATCTGCGTGAATAAAATCTTCTAAATTTTTTAGCTTTTCTCTAATTACATTTTCTCCTTCTGGCGGTGTATAGACTACAGTATTTGGTGCTGGGTTTTTTAATTGTGTTCCAGGCACATTTCGAATACTGGATTGATTTTCTTTTATGATTTGCATTACTGCTATAAAAAGATTGGTTGTTAGAATAGGTCTATTTTCTATTTGTTCTACACCAAACCATAATGCATCTTTGTAATGCATTACTTCTTTTGTGGCGGGATTGTTATTTTTTTTCTCCGCAATTGATGCTTTGAACAGTTCGTCTTGTGTTGTGATAATATTTTCAATGGCAGAACTAGCTTGCGCTTCCTGTAAGTTGATTGTATCTATAAAGAGACTTGGGTTTGGTAAATTAGTAATCGCTCCTTTTAGTTCTGACAAGGCTCTACTGGCAGCAATAGTTTTTTTAAGTATTGTAGTGCTTTCTATTTCCGCTTGTGGTGGCAATAGGGGCAAATCATTATAAGGTATTTCAGAATTGTAACTTGATTTTTTACTCATTTTTACTATTTTTATATGAAGGCGTTTCTTACTTCTAATTTATATTCGAGTGTAAATATAATTAAAACTTACTCTCGTTTGTGTTTTGAAGGTAAATTTTGCCTTCGTTTAATTTATTTATATTTTTTTTCATTCCAAAACAACTCCAGACCGTACGGATGTGTCCTCATGAAAATCTGCTTTCCGTTTCGGGAAATAATGTATGTAAAAATATCATAGCTGGTGCAATTTTCCCCCATTCCGCGAATCTTTTAGTGCGGTACTTTCATTGATAAATTTACTATGAAAATCTAAACGTGAAATTTTAGCCCTGACAGCAGCGGCATCCCACGCTTTTGGGCGTGGATACAGCGAATGGCAGGAAGGATCGTTAAGGAGAAAATAAACGTGTGCTTCAAAAGAAAAAAATCCCGTTTAGCCATGAAACTAAACGGGATTTCTATTTTATAAAATTACTATTAAGACGCTATTTCCAAGCGTTTCAATAAGTTTTTATTCAACGTATGTTCTGCATATTCTCGGTCAATTTCCAATGTTTTTTCATCGGAACTTGGCAAATCATACATCGCATCGGTAAGAATAGCTTCGCACAAAGAACGCAATCCACGAGCACCTAATTTATATTCTAATGCCTTGTCCACAACAAAATCCAATGCTTCTTCTGTAATTGAAAAGGCAACTTCGTCCATCAAAAACAACTTTTGATATTGTTTGATTAAGGCGTTTTTAGGTTCTGTTAATATGGCGCGCAACGTTTCTCTATCCAAAGGATCCATGTGGGTTAACACCGGCAAACGACCAATAATTTCAGGAATCAATCCAAAATCTTTGATGTCTTTTGGGATAATATACTGCAATAAATTGTCTTTGTTAATATTATCCGCATTTTTAGATGTACTGTATCCCATCGCTTGACGGTTCAGTCTTTTAGAAATTATTTTTTCAATTCCATCAAAAGCACCACCAGCAATAAACAAAATATTCTGGGTATTTACTTCTACGAATTTCTGGTCTGGGTGTTTTCTACCTCCTTGCGGCGGTACGTTTACAACCGTTCCCTCTAACAATTTCAATAACGCTTGTTGCACTCCTTCTCCGGAAACATCACGAGTGATTGATGGGTTATCGCCTTTGCGGGCAATTTTGTCAATTTCGTCAATGAATACTATGCCTCTCTCGGCTTTGGCAACATCATAATCGGCTGATTGAAGCAAACGCGTCAATATACTTTCTACATCTTCTCCAACATATCCCGCTTCTGTTAAAACAGTAGCGTCGACAATAGCTAAGGGAACGTCTAACATTTTTGCGATGGTTTTTGCCACTAATGTTTTTCCAGTTCCTGTTTGCCCAACCATAATAATATTAGACTTTTCAATCTCAACCTCATCGTCTAATTCTTGTTGCATCAATCGTTTGTAGTGATTGTAAACCGCAACTGCCATTACTTTTTTGGTTTGATCTTGCCCGATAACGTATTTATCAAGGAAGGCTCTGATTTCTTTTGGTTTTTTAAGAATTAAATCCCCAACTGCTTTAGAACTTCCATTAGATTTTATTTCTTCTACAACAATTCCGTGTGCTTGTTCAATGCATTTATCGCAAATATGGGCATCAATACCCGCTATTAACAAATTGGTTTCTGGTTTTTTTCTTCCACAGAAAGAACATTCTAATTTTTGTTTTGCCATTTTGTTTAGTCAAAAGTCATAATGCCGAAAGTCATAAAGTCGCAGCATTGCTTTCGACTTTAAGACTTTCGACTTTCGACTTATATTTATCTTCTCAATACTTCGTCAATCATTCCGTACTCTTTGGCTTCGTCAGCAATCATCCAATAATCACGTTCTGAATCCAAGTGCACTTTCTCGAAAGTTTGACCTGAATGCTTAGAAATTATTTGGTACAATTCATCTTTCAATTTCAACATTTCACGCAAGTTGATTTCCATATCTGTTGCAACTCCTTGCGCTCCGCCAGATGGTTGGTGAATCATAACTCTTGAATGTGGCAACGCCGAACGTTTTCCCGCAGCTCCTGCGCACAATAAAACAGCTCCCATTGAAGCAGCCATTCCCGTACAAATTGTTGCAACATCAGGTTTGATATATTGCATTGTGTCGTAAATTCCCAAACCTGCGTAAACGCTTCCGCCTGGAGAATTGATGTAAATTTGAATGTCTTTTGACGCATCCGCACTTTCTAAAAACAACAATTGCGCCTGAACAATATTTGCAATTTGGTCGTCAATTCCTGTTCCTAAAAATATAATTCTGTCCATCATTAATCTCGAAAATACGTCCAATTGAGAGATATTTAATTGACGTTCTTCGATGATATAGGGTGTCATTCCCTTTGGAGTCATTGCGTTTACGATTTTATCGTAATACAAATTATTCACTCCTTGGTGTTTTGTAGCAAATTTTTTAAATTGCTTCGCCTGTTCGAGCGCAGCTTTAGTGTCTTTACCGTAATTCATTTTTTTATTATTAATAAGTTTAAAATAATGTCTAGATTCTGTACAAAGTTAATGCAAAGCATTAAATAAAAGAGTGCCAAAAAAATAAATTTCTGACACTCAAATATAAGAATAATAATTTGTATTTTACATAAGAGCAATTGCTTTTAGCTATCTTTATAATTCCCCCTTCGGGGGTTAGGGGGCTTTATTCGCCGTAAGAAGCTGCGATAAATTCAGGATATGTAACTTCTTTTACCGTTGCATTTGCTTTTTCTTTGAATAAAAGCAACAATTTATCGCCTACTACTTGGTCAGAAAGTTTTTTAACTTCGTCTTGGTTCGACAAAACTCTTGCTACAATTCCTTGAACTTCTTCGTCTGTAGGATTAGTTTGACCAAATTGAGCCATTTGTTGTCTGATTGATTTAGCTGTAAATGCTTTTAAATCTTCAAATGTAACTTGGATATTTGCTTGAGATAAAGCTCTTCCTTCAATTAATTGGTAACGCAATCCTTTTTCAGATCTTGCATATTCCACTTCTGCTTCTTCTGGTGAAAGATTTTTCTCACCAACTGTTTGCAACCATCTTTTTAAGAAGGCTTCTGGCAAATCAAATTTTGTGTTTTCAACTAAAAAATCGGTAACATCTGCCATCAATTTTTGGTCTGCTTGTTGTGCGAATTGAATTTCAGCATCTTCTTTGATTTTTGCTTTCAATTCCTCTAATGTAGCAACGTTTCCAGTCTCAAAAAGTTTATCAAATAATTCTTGGTTCAATTCTGCTAATTCTGTTCCGTTGATTTTTTCGATTGTGAAGTCCACATCAATTTCCAAGCCGTGAACATCATCGTGGCTTACTTTCAAAACGTCCATCAACTGATGGTCGTCATCAAATAACCCTTTTGTGTTTACAGTAACTACATCCCCCACTTTTTTACCAATGAATTTTGCTCTTGTTTCTTTATCTTTAAAAAGAGAAGTTGTAATTGTAGATGGCGCATTAATTTCCATTTCAGCATTGGTGAAAGTTCCAGAAATATCGAAGCTTTCTTCAACAACCGTTTGAGGCGTTGGAGTTCCAAATTGTTTCTGAATACGCACTACTTGCTCGTCAATCATTTTATGATCGGCTGTAACTATGTATTTTACGATGTCGTTTTTAGCTTCTAAATCCAAATCAAAACTTGGCACTAAACCAATTTCATATTCAAATACCATTTCTTCGTCATCCCAAGAAAAGGCTGGATTTTCTTTTGCTAAAGGCGTTCCAAGAAGATTCAAACGTTCTGATTGAATGTATCTTTCTAATGCCAAAGCCACCACTTTATCAACTTCTTCGATTTTGATTGCTCTTCCGTATTGTTTTTCAACTAAATCTTTTGGCACAGCACCTTTTCTAAACCCTTTAACGGTTGCCAAAGGCATTTTTTCGTTTATTCTTTTTTGCAATTGACCTTTGTAATCCATGTGAACTACAGTCATCACAATCACTTCATTTACAGCGTTTATAGCTACTCTTTTGATATCCATTTTCTTTGTTAATTTACATACTAAATTTGGGTTGCAAAATTATAAAATTTTTGCAACCCAAACAAGTTTTTAAGACATTGAATTTATTTAAATAGAGACCTATTGAATCTTATAAAAATAGGTCTATTTCAGAAGCCAACTTAATATCTTTATCCGTTACGCCGCCTGCATCGTGAGTAGTTAAACGGATGTTTACTTTGTTATAAACATTAAATAATTCTGGATGGTGGTTCATTTTTTCAGAAACTACTCCCACTTTTACTATAAATCCAAGTGCTTGAGTAAAATCCTTGAACTGAAATTTTTTCTCAATACCATCTGAATTAAACTGCCAATCGTCTAAATTTAATAGCAATGGCGCTACCTCTTCCTTATTATATTTTTTCATTTCTAAATATTTTTATAAAATTAGTTAAAAAATGCAGAATTGTTTTCTACTTTAACTGTAAGACTTTCGACAAACTTATTCCTCCACACTTTCATCTACTTTAAATGGATAATCTCCGAATAAAGGAGCAAGATTACGCACTTTATAAACGCTTTTGGAACATTTATTGGTTAAGGCTATAATCGTAACGTTTTCCTTTTGTAGCGTTACATAAGACGACATGTTTCCGTGCCACCAACCGTTGTGAAAGTAAAAATTTTGTCCAGTTTCAAAATTTATCATACGAATTCCAAGTCCGTAATTCTTTTGTCCTTTGTGCTCATTACTACAACCTTTGTAGATTTGGCATCGCAATTCGGGACTCAAGAAAGAATCAGAATTTCGTGCCAAATCCAATTTAAGTAAATCACGAGGCGTGGAAAACACATTTTTATCACCATAAACAGCATCTAAATAATCAAATGCTATTTGTTGCCCGTTGCAACGGTACGAAGGTGTAATTACATTTTTGTCTTTTTGAAAATCATAAACAAAAGTGTGTGTCATTCCAAGTGGCTCAAAAATCATTGATTTCATTGCATCACTGTATCTTTTCCCAGTTATTTTTTCAATTATTAGAGCCAACATCGCATAATTGGTATTGCAATAGCCAAAACGCGTATTTGTTTTGTATTCTAAACTGATTTTTTTAGCAATCATCACATTCAAAACATCTTGATTGTTCATGATTTTGTGCGTGTCCCAAATCCCTTTTTCATTCGTGAAATACGCATAATTTCGCATGCCGCTTCTATGACTTAAAAGGTTTTTTATGGTAATTTCAGGATAAGGAAATCCTTTTAATAGGGACGTTACTTTTTGGTCTAATCCCAATTTTCCAACATTAATAAGTTTTAATATCGCAGTTGCTGTTAACACTTTACTTACAGAGGCAATGTGAATGGGAGTTTCACTTGTAATTGGAGTTTTCTTTTTTATATCGCCAAAGCCAACATAATTTTCATAGATAATCTGTCCGTCTTTGGCTACTAAAAAACTAATATTGTTGTTTTTTGAAGGCCAGTTTTTATTGAAGAAATGTTCAATTTTATTCTTTTTAGAATTGATATAGGAGTTCGATAATACAGGAAATACCGTATCAGAAGGCTCCATATTTATCGAGGAAACATCGGAGGTAGTATGTTTTTTATCTTGACTGTTGCAGGACAAACAAAGAAAAAATAGTAAGGCAATTTTAGTATATAAGAAAGCTGGTTTTAGTGTCATTTGGTCTTGGTAAAGAGCAAATATATAGGAAAGATATTTAGTATCAAACACCAATTTTGTTAATCGTTTTATAAATTTTAAATGCTTTTTGGTTTAATGCGTTGGAATTCAAATAGTAATGACTTTGGTTTTATTTGAAATAAATTTTGACATCGATTGAGTTAGTCCTACTTTTGACACGAAATAATAAAGACTATAAATGAAATTCGGAATCATCAAAGAAAGGAAAAATCCACCAGACAGAAGAGTCGTTTTCTCTGCTGAAGAATTGGTGCAATTGCAACAAAAGTACCCAGAAGCTGAAATTAAAGTTGAAAGTTCTGACATCCGAATTTTCACTGACGAACAGTATTCAAATTTGGGGATTGAAGTTTCAAATAATATGACCGATTGTGATGTTTTATTTGGAGTGAAAGAAGTGCCAATTGACGATTTAATTCCAAACAAAAAGTATTTCTTTTTTTCTCATACAATAAAGAAACAGCCTTACAACAAAAAACTTTTACAAGCCATTCTTGAAAAAAAAATAGCTTTCTATGATCACGAAACTATCGTTGACGCTGATTTTAACCGTTTAATTGGTTTTGGCAGGTACGCAGGAATTGTAGGTTCTTACAATGCTTTTCGGGCTTTCGGAATCAAATTTGGGTTGTTTACAATTCCAAAAGCAGAAACTCTTTCTGGCAAAGACGAATTGGTAGCAAAACTAAAAAGACAAGTATTACCACCTATAAAAATTGTACTCACAGGTTGTGGGAAAGTTGGAAACGGAGCGAAAGAAATTTTAGACGCCATTAAAATCAAAGAAGTTTCTGTTGAAAATTTCCTGTCAAAAAAATACTCGGAACCCGTTTATGTTCAAATTGATGTTTTGGATTACAACAAACGTAAAGATGGAACAGTAATAGGTAAGAAAGATTTTTATACAAATCCCACAGAATATACAACTGATTTTGAACGCTATACAAAAGTGTCAGATATTTTCATAGCAGGACACTTTTATGGAAATGACGCTCCTTATATATTGACACGAGAAATGCTACAAGCCAATGATTGCAATATCAAAGTGGTTGCCGATATTTCCTGCGATGTCAATGGGCCAATTGCATGCACCATAAAAGCTACTACAATTGCAGAGCCATTATTTGGATATTTACCAAGTGAAAACAAAGAGGTTGATGTATTTCATCCTGCTGCAATCGTTGTGATGTCGGTTGATAATTTGCCTTGTGAACTTCCAAAAGATGCCAGTGAAGGTTTTGGGGAACTATTTATGAAACATGTAATACCTGCTTTTTTCAATGGCGATAAAGACGGAATTCTACAAAGAGCAAAAATGACCGAAAACGGCAAACTCACCGAAAGATTTCAGTATCTGCAAGAGTATGTTGATGGAAAATAAATAACCTTACTTTTCATGAGTTCAAACGTGATAGTGTTTATAAAATCCAATAAGAAATCGTTTTCGTTAACAACTTAATTGGCTTACTATTGCGAGTTTATTTTTTATAAATGTATATTTATCAATTATTAGTAATTATTTTTATCAGAACACTATTTATTAGGAATAGAATTCGGAATTCGGAAATAATTGCACCCAAACTATTAATTAACTTTTAAACCAAATTTATGAATTCAGAAAATGTTCAAACCAAATGGGGACAATTTATTCCCTTAGTAACTGTTTTTTTCTTTTGGGGTTTTGTTGCCGCAAGTAACGACATCCTAATACCAGTATTTAAAAAAGCTTTCGACCTGACTCAAGGTCAAAGTCAATTAGTTTCATTAGCATTTTATATTGCTTACACTGTAGGTTCCTTGATTTATATGGGAATTTCACTTTTAATGAAAGAAGATTTAGTGAATAAAATTGGTTATAAAAACGGATTGGCATTAGGTTTAGGAATTTCAGCTTTGGGAACATTATTGTTTTATCCTGCTGCAAATACAGGTTCATTTCCATTAATGTTATCTGGATTATTCATTGTAGCATTGGGATTTTCATTGCAACAAACGGTAGCAAATCCATTAGCGATTGCTCTTGGACCAATTACTACAGGTTCACAAAGACTAACGTTGGCGGGTGGAATTAATAATTTTGGAACAACAATCGGACCCTTGGTAGTGAGTTTTGCTATTTTTGGATCAAGTGCTGGTGCAAATACCGAAATGAGCATTGAAAGCGTAAAAATTCCTTATTTAGTTTTAGGATTGGCTTTTCTATTAGTTGCCATTTTATTGAAATTTTCATCACTTCCAGACAAGCCTGTTGCAGTTGTTGAAGTAGAAAATGATACCAATTCTTCTAGAAGTTCGGCTTTGAAATACCCACAATTAATTATGGGAATGATTGCTATCTTTATTTATGTTGGTGTTGAAGTTGCAACAGCAAGTAATTTACCGGCTTATATGCAAACCATTAAAAATTTGAAAACGAATTTAAATTTCACAGTTCAAGATATTGCACCTTATATTTCATTGTATTGGGCGAGTTTAATGATTGGTCGTTGGACTGGTGCCGTTGGTGCTTTTACCAATGATTTAAGCATGCAAAAAATATTAAAATTTATCGCACCTTATTTGGCTTTCGGAGTATTTTTAATGGTAAATGCAATTGCAAAACACGACTTAACACCGTTTTATGTTTACGGATTAATCATTTTAGTATTAATAGCTGCCGATATTTTAAGCAAAGGAAATCCTGCAAGGATGTTACTTTTGTTCTCTTCTTTAGGAATTGTAGCTTTAGTAGTTGGAATGACTACAACAGGAATGACAAGTGTTTATGCCTTTACAAGTGTGGGTTTATTCTGTAGTACTTTATGGCCGTGTATCTTTACATTAGCCATTAGTGGATTAGGAAAAAATACCAGTCAAGGAAGTAGTTTCTTAATTATGATGATTATGGGTGGTGGAATTGTAAGCTGGTTACAAGGTTTTATTTCTGAAAGTATCGGTATTCAAAGTAGCTATATTGTTGGCGTTGTATGTTTTGCTTATTTGGCTTTCTATGCTTGGAAAGTTAGCGGAATATTGAAAAATCAAGGAATTGATTTTGACAAACCAGTTTCTGGAGGTCACTAATTCATTCTATTTATAATTTTAAAAAGGGATTTGTATTTTATGCAAGTCCCTTTTTTATTAAAGGTTCAAATGGGCAAAGGTTTAAAGTAATAAAGGTTTAAAGTAATAAAGATTCAAAGGAACAAAGAGAAAGATAAAATAATTGTTGTCATATAAAAAAGTATAGTCCCTACGGGACAAAAATTCAACTTCATAACTACTTATTTACCAACATATAATCTCTACGAGATATACTCCGATAGGAGTTAAATGTTGGTAGAATAAAAGAGTTGTTATTCGTGAAGATGTCCCGTAGGGACTATACTATTTGAGGTTATATGAATTTATAAGGTTTTTGTCGGACAAAAATTGAACAAAAGGTTTAAAGTAATTTTAATCTGTGTTAATCTGTGCAATCTGTGTTTTTTTGACTAATGATGTTTTATTCTGTGTTTATTCTGTGTTTGGTTTAATTACAACAATATCCTATTTTTACTAAATAAAATTTAGCTTATGAAAAACATATTTTACGGACTTTTTCTTATTTCGATAGTCTCTTTTGCGCAAAGCAGCGATGAATTAAAGTTTAAAGAAATCTATAAATCGGCATTGACCAATTCCAAATGTTATTCTTGGCTGGATGATTTGTCTAATAAAATTGGTTCTCGATTATCAGGTTCTGCTGGTGCTCAAAAAGGGGTGGATTATACCAAAGCTCAATTGGAAACGCTTGGATTAGACAGGGTCTATCTTCAAGAAGTAATGGTTCCAAAATGGGTTCGTGGCGAAAAAGAAGTCGCTTATATTTTAGATAATAAAACCAAAATTATCGTTCCTGTTTGTGCTTTAGGAGGTTCAATTGCAACGCCTAAAAACGGAATTTCAGCAGAAGTAATCGAAGTACATTCCATTAAAGAGCTAGCTGAATTAGGGATTGATAAAATCAAAGGAAAAATAGTGTTTTTCAACCGTCCGATGCAACCCGATAATATCGAAACATTTACTTCCTATGGCGGTTGTGTAGATCAACGATTTGGTGGTGCAAAAGAAGCCTCTAAATTTGGAGCTGTTGCCACAATTGTTCGCTCAATGAATATGAGATT
>NZ_JBBALW010000045.1:0-13015 GCF_040402835.1 Flavobacterium sp. | reverse complement strand
TCCTGAACTTGTTTTAGGAACTTATTTTTTCTTTATCTCAGTATGTTAAGATATTTGTCCGCCGCGCGGACAGTCTGAAAGTCGAAAGTCAAAAGTCGAAAGTGTCCCAAGGACATTAAGACATTAGACCTTATGACCTTAGACAAATAGCCTTAAGGTGGTTATTGCGGCGGGGCTCACCTCTTCCCATCCCGAACAGAGAAGTTAAGCCCGCCTGCGCAGATGGTACTGCAGTTATGTGGGAGAGTATGTCGTCGCCTTTCTTTATGGAACCCCAGCTTTTTAAGCTGGGGTTCTTTTTTATTGGAACGACGTGTTCGCAAGCTCGGTTCGTCGCCTTTCTTTATAGAACCCCAGCTTTTTAAGCTGGGGTTCTTTTTTATTGGAACGACGGGTTCGCAAGCTCGGTTCGTCGCCTTCCTTTAATCTGAACTCGTTTCAGATTCTAAACCCCCAATTTGAGAAGGTTGGCTTTTATATAAATAAGAAGTTTTAAAATATTGGAAGACCTTCGGGTTTACTTTATGCTCCGCTAGTTCGCATTGCAAGTGTCAAATGTCGGCTCTGGTTGCCACAAGGAGGTTTGCTGGGACGATTAGGATAAAGCCTCGGGTCTTTAAGGTACTAAAACAAGAAAAAGTAGCGTTTTTTGTACGCTCACCAAGACGCTGACATTATCAAGAAAGTTGTAATAAAAAAAGAGTAGAATTTTTATCAAAGATCTGATTTTTATAATCTATTGGATGGTGAAATATCTAAAAGAAACTTCTTTTCGTTATTTTTTTGGATGTTTTTTTAATTAGAAATACCTCAATTATTGTAATATTTCTTTTAAAAAAAATAGGAAATTATTTATTAGGTTTTATTACAAAAGCATTTGGATATTTCTTTTTAAAAAGCATCAAATTTCTTTCGGCTTCTATTCGAGTTTTGAAATTTCCAACCCAAACTTTATATGCGGGCGTATAAAAAACAATCGTTCCGTCAAAATCTGAAAAATCATGCTTAAAATCATTTAACATTTTTATAGATGTTTCACTTTCACCATTATAGATTTGAATTTTATAAATGTCATTTACAGTAATTGAAGCGTTTATTTTTCTTTTTTCATTTAACAGATTTTCAAATTTTGGGTTTTGAGAAACGCTAACTTTTTCATCTTGAGCGAACAAATTTGAACTACATAAGCAAAAAAATAAAGCGCCTTGAAAAGCCGAAGAAATGGTTGTAATTTTCATAAAGTGGTGATTTTTATACAAATGTACACTTTATAAAATACCTTAAAATCATTTTGTTATTTAGAATTAATATAAATTGTTATTTTAGACAGTTTTAGGGTTTTGAGAACAGTTCTTAAGTCGTATTTTTGTGCAAGTTTTAAAAGAGTTGTTGTGTTTTTATGTGACTTTCACTCCAAATTCAACGCTTAATTTTAGTTGATAATTAGTATAATAATATGAAAAACGTGGGTAACCATAATTCGATTTCAAGAAGTTTGATTTTTAGTTTTGCAGCAATGCTTTCTTTATCAGTTACTTCGTTAGCGCAAATGGCGGCTCCTGCTGCTCCTGCGCCTGCTCCTACAGCAGTTGCTGCTCCAGCAGCTTCAGGTGCAGATCCTGTAAAAGGAAAAGAACTTTTCAATTCTAATTGTGCTGCCTGTCATAAGCTTGATGCTAAAATGACTGGTCCTGCTTTAAGAGGAATCTCTTCAAGACTGACTAACGAGTGGCTTTATAAGTGGATTCACAACAGTCAAGGTTTGATAAAATCTGGTGATGCTGAAGCAGTTAGAATTAGTGCGGAATATAATGGTTCTGTAATGACGTCTTTCCCTCAATTATCAACTGGCGACATTGACAACATTATAGCGTATACTTCCGAACCAAAAGCAGAACCTGTTGTTGTTCCTCCTACTGGAACTGCTGCACCTCCGGGAACAGCAACTAATACTGGAGGAATTTCTAACGATGTTGTTCTTGGTGCTTTAGCCGTTGTTATGTTGATGCTAATTGTAATGTTGTTTTTAGTTAACAATGTACTATCTAAAGTAGCTAAAGCAAATGGAATTGAAGTGGCTAAAAAAGAACCGACGACTCCAATTTGGAAAGCATTTGCTAGAAATCAATTCTTAGTTTTTGTAACTTCAATATTTTTATTACTTGCAAGTGCGTATTTTGTTTACGGATACTTAATGCAAATTGGTGTAGATCAAAATTACCAACCAATTCAACCCATTCACTATTCTCACAGAATTCATGCTGGTAGCAACGGAATCAATTGTAAATATTGTCACTCTGCGGCTCGTGTAAGTAAAAATGCTGGTATTCCTTCCTTAAATATATGTATGAATTGTCATAAAAATATTGCTGAAGTTTCAGATACAACTGCAACTGCGGAATATTCTAAAGCTTTCTACGATGGAGAAATTCAAAAATTATACAAAGCAGTGGGTTGGGATAAAGAAAATCAAAAATATACTGGAAAAACGGAGCCTGTGAAATGGGTTCGTATTCATAACTTGCAAAGTTTTGTATATTTCAATCACTCTCAACACGTTACAACTGCTGGAATTGAATGTCAAGTATGTCACGGTCCAGTTCAAACGTATGAAATTCAAAAGCAATTTGCACCACTTACAATGGGATGGTGTATTAATTGTCACAGAAAAACGGAAGTTAAAATGGAAGGAAATGGTTATTACACTAAAATCCACGCCGAACTTTCAAAAAAATACGGAGTTGACAAGCTTACGGCCGCCCAAATGGGAGGTTTAGAATGCGGAAAATGCCATTATTAGTTGATTTGTTGATTCGGTTTAACCGAAACACAAGCTCACGATTAACCAAATAAACGATTAAACATTAAAAGAAATATGTCATCAAACAAAAAATACTGGAAAAGTGTTGAAGAACTAGACGTAAATAGTTCTATTGTTGATACGCTTAGAAATAACGAATTTGTTGAAGAAATTCCTACAGACGAATTTTTAGGAGATAAATCATCTTTATCATCATCAGCAACAACTCGTAGAGATTTTCTTAAGTACGTTGGATTTACTACTGCCGCTGCTTCACTTGCAGCCTGTGAAGGTCCTGTTCACAAGTCAATTCCTTATGTTTTACAGCCAGAACAAATCATCCCTGGAGTTGCAGATTACTACGCTACTACCATTTTTGATGGTTTTGATTTTGCTAATCTTTTAGTAAAAACACGTGAAGGTCGTCCAATCAAAATAGATAATAATACTATTGCTGGTGCAAATTTTGTTGCCAATGCAAGAGTTCACGCTTCGATACTTTCATTATATGACGGTTTGCGTTTGAAAGAACCAAAAATTGCAGGTAAAAATGCAACTTGGACAAACGTTGATGCCGATGTAAAAGCTAGTTTAGCGGAAGCAAAAGCAAAAGGAGGTCAAGTAGTTTTATTGACAAATACGTTAGCAAGCCCATCAACTGAAAAGTTAATCGGAGAATTTATTGCTAAAAATCCAACTACAAAACACATTATATATGATGCAGTTTCTGAATCAGAAGCGTTAGATGCTTTTGAAACAGTTTATGGTGAAAGGGCTTTAGCTAATTATGACTTTTCAAAAGCAGCATTAATTGTTTCTATTGGAGCTGATATCTTAGGAGATTGGCAAGGTGGAAATTATAGCGCTGGATATGCAAAAGGCAGAATTCCTCAAAACGGAAAAATGTCTCGCCATTATCAATTAGAAGCAAATATGACTTTGTCTGGTGCTACTGCTGATAAGCGTGTGCCGATGTCAACTGCTAATCAAAAACAAGCTTTAGTTAAAATATATAATGTTATTACTGGTGCTGCTGTTGCGTCTTCTTTAGACAAAGAGTTTGATGCAGTAGTTACAAAAGCAGCACAACAATTGAAAGCCGCTGGAAGCAAAGGTGTTTTAGTTTCTGGAATTCAGGATAAAAACGCACAACTTTTAGTTTTAGCAATCAATCAAGTACTTGCGAGTGAAGCTTTTTCAACAAGCGGAACAAGACAAATCAGAAAAGGATCAAGCGAAAAAGTGGCTCAATTAATTAAAGATATGAATGCGGGAAGTGTTCACACTTTAATAATGAGTGGCGTGAATCCAGTTTATACTTTACCAAACAGCAAGGAATTTGTTGCCGGTTTGAAAAAAGTAAAAACATCGGTTGCCTTTTCATTGAAAGAAGATGAAACTGCGTCAATTACTACAATTGCTGCTGCAGTTCCACATTATTTAGAAGCTTGGGGCGATGTTAGCATCACAAAAGGTTCTTATGCTTTAACGCAACCAACAATTCGTCCTTTATTTAATACAAAACAATTTCAAGACGCTTTATTATCTTTTAATGGTAGCGCTGGGAATTTCTACGATTATTTAAAAGCGAATTCAGCCTCTCAAATAGTAGGTTCTTCTTGGAATAAAGTGTTACACGACGGTGTTTTTGTAGCAACAGTTCTTCCAACTGCAACTGCAACCACAGCAAATTATACTGCTGCCGCAAATGCGTTAGCGTCTGCCAAAAGCGCAGCTGGATTTGAATTGGTTTTATATACTAAAACTGGTTTAGGTGATGGTCAACAAGCGAACAATCCTTGGTTACAAGAATTCCCAGATCCAATTACAAGGGTTTCATGGGATAATTATGTAACTGTTTCAAGATTTGATGCCGATCGATTAAAAATGTCTAATGAAATCGTTGCAAACGGTGGATTGAACGGAAGTTATGCAACACTAACAGTTGGTGGTGTAAAAATCGATAATGTTCCCGTAATTGTTCAACCAGGACAAGCAAAAGGAACAATTGGTTTGGCATTAGGTTACGGTCGTAAAGCGGCTATGAAAGAAGAAATGATGGTAGGTATTAATGCTTACTCTTTATATAATGGTTTCAATAAAGTACAATCGGCACAATTAACATTAGGTGACGGAGCACATGAATTTGCATGTGTTCAAGGACAAAAAACGTTGATGGGTCGTGGTGATATTATCAAAGAAACTACATTAGAAATATTCAATACAAAAGATGCTGAACTTTGGAATATTCAGCCAAAAGTATCTTTGAACCACGAAGAAGTTGATGCTACAAAAGTTGATTTATGGGAACCATTTGATCGTTCTGTTGGACATCACTTTAATCTTTCTATCGATTTAAATGCATGTACTGGTTGTGGTGCTTGTGTTATTGCTTGTCACGCAGAAAACAACGTTCCAGTTGTTGGGAAATCAGAAGTAAGAAGAAGCCGGGATATGCACTGGTTGCGTATTGACCGATATTATTCTTCTGAAGATTCTTTCGCTGAAGACAACGAGAAAAAAGAAAATTTCGACGGTTTATTTGGAGACAAAGGTTCATTAGGTGGATTTGGTGAAATGGAAAAAGCTGCGGATAATCCTCAAGTTTCTTTCCAACCCGTAATGTGTCAACACTGTAATCATGCACCTTGTGAGACTGTTTGTCCAGTTGCTGCAACTTCTCACGGTCGTCAAGGTCAAAACCAAATGGCCTATAACAGATGTGTTGGTACAAGATATTGTGCAAACAACTGTCCGTATAAAGTGCGTCGTTTTAACTGGTTCTTGTATAACAAAAACAGCGAATTTGATTATCACATGAATGATGATTTGGGTCGTATGGTATTGAATCCAGACGTAAACGTTCGTTCAAGAGGGGTTATGGAAAAATGTTCAATGTGTATTCAAATGACACAAGCAACAATTTTGAAAGCCAAAAACGAAAGTAGAGAAGTTATCGAAGGGGAATTCCAAACGGCATGTTCAAAAGCTTGTTCTACTGGAGCAATGGTTTTTGGAGATATAAATGTAAAAGAAAGTCCAATCGCTAAATTAGTGGAAGACGAAAGAATGTATCATTTATTAGAGCACGTTGGAACAAAACCAAATGTTATCTATCACGTTAAAGTTAGAAACACATAAAATAGGAAATTGTAATTAGTGAAATTTTTTCGTTAATCTCATTTCTAACTATATAATAAATTAATAAAATAAAAAAAGGATATGTCTCATATATATGATTCTAGTATTAGAAAACCTTTAGTTATAGGAAATAAAACCTATCACGATGTTACCGTAGACGTAGCTGCACCTGTAGAAGGTAAAGCAAGTAAACATTGGTGGATTGTTTTTTCAATCGCATTAGCCGCTTTCCTTTGGGGAATAGGTTGTATTATTTATACTGTTTCAACTGGTATTGGAACATGGGGATTGAATAAAACTGTTGGTTGGGCTTGGGATATCACAAACTTCGTTTGGTGGGTTGGTATTGGTCACGCAGGAACATTAATTTCCGCTGTACTATTATTATTCCGTCAAAGATGGAGAATGGCAATTAACCGTTCTGCAGAAGCAATGACAATTTTCTCTGTAATTCAGGCTGGTTTGTTTCCAATTATCCACATGGGTCGTCCTTGGTTAGCGTATTGGGTTCTTCCAATTCCAAATCAATTTGGGTCCTTATGGGTGAATTTTAACTCTCCTTTACTTTGGGACGTATTCGCAATTTCTACTTATTTATCTGTATCTACTGTTTTCTGGTGGACGGGTTTATTGCCAGATTTTGCAATGTTAAGAGACAGAGCAATTACGCCTTTCAATAAAAAAATCTATTCGATTTTAAGTTTTGGTTGGAGCGGAAGAGCAAAAGATTGGCAACGTTTTGAAGAAGTATCATTGGTACTTGCTGGTTTAGCAACGCCTCTTGTACTTTCTGTACACACAATTGTATCAATGGATTTTGCTACTTCTGTAATTCCAGGGTGGCACACTACTATTTTTCCTCCCTATTTTGTGGCTGGAGCTGTATTCTCTGGGTTTGCAATGGTAAATACTTTGCTTATCATTATGAGAAAAGTTTCTAATTTAGAAGCATATATCACGGTTCAACACATCGAATTAATGAATATTGTAATTATGATTACAGGTTCTATCGTTGGGGTTGCCTATATTACTGAATTATTCATCGCTTGGTATTCTGGAGTTGAATACGAACAATATGCATTTCTTAACAGAGCAACAGGACCTTACTGGTGGGCATATTGGTCAATGATGACGTGTAATGTTTTCTCGCCACAATTCATGTGGTTCAAAAAATTAAGAACAAGTATTATGTTCTCATTCATCATCTCTATAGTCGTAAATATTGGAATGTGGTTCGAAAGATTTGTAATTATCGTAACCTCATTACACCGAGATTACCTTCCGTCTTCTTGGACAATGTTCTCACCTACTTTTGTAGATATTGGGATATTCATTGGAACAATTGGTTTCTTCTTCGTTTTATTTTTATTATATGCAAGAACATTCCCTGTAATCGCTCAAGCTGAAGTAAAAACAATTTTGAAAGCAACAGGACAGAATTATATTAACGAAAGACAAGCAAATAAAGATTCACATCATGAGTAATAAAGTTATTTACGCTATATATAACGACGATGATATTCTAATGGATGCCGTTAAGAAAACGCGCGCAGCTCATCACCATATTGAAGAAGTTTTTACACCTTTTCCAGTTCACGGATTGGACAAAGCAATGGGATTAGCACCAACAAGATTGGCAATTTGTGCCTTTATTTATGGTTGCGTTGGAATTTCTGTAGCAACAGCTATGATGAATTTCATTATGATTCAAGATTGGCCACAAGATATTGGTGGAAAACCAAGTTTTAGCTATTTGGAAAATATGCCTGCATTCGTTCCAATTATGTTTGAAATGACTGTATTTTTTGCAGCGCATTTAATGGTTATTACTTTTTATATGAGAAGTAGATTATGGCCATTCAAACAAGCAGAAAATCCTGATGTTAGAACCACAGACGACCACTTTTTGATGGAAGTTGCAGTGCATAACAACGAAGAAGAATTAGTTTCTTTCTTTCAAAGTACAGGCGCAGTAGAAGTAAAAGTAATAGAAAAGCATTAATAGAAGATATGAAAACGATATATAAAATAACTATTTTATTAGGTTTGTCAGCATTAGTAACTTCTTGTCATGATAATTTAAAACCAAATTATCAGTACATGCCTAATATGTATGAACCAGTGAGTTATAATACTTATTCTGAATCATCGGCATTCAAAAATGGTAAAGAAGGGCAACTTCCAGCTGAAGGTTCATTGAACAGAGGATTTGAAGTTTATGAATACGAAAATTCTACTGCTGGTTATGATTTAGCCAAAGCAAATCTTAAATCCCCTTTGGATTCTTTATCTACTGAAGATATGGATAAAGCGAAAGGTCTTTTTGAAATTTATTGTGCTATTTGTCACGGTAATGCTGGAAATGGAATGGGTAAATTAGTTACTCAAGGTAAATATTTAGGCGTTCCTAATTACAAAGACAGAATGATTACAAAGGGTAGCGTTTTCCACGTGCTTAAGTATGGAATTAATTCTATGGGTTCTTACGCCAATCAATTGAACCAACACGAACGTTGGTTAGTTGCAACGTATGTATTGAAACTAAAAAGCGAATTATAATTGTAGAACAAAATCATCTTTATAGATATGTACACATTTTCAAGTAAATTAAAAACATTCTCTTTTATTCTAATGCTTCTCGGAGTACTTGGAATTGGTTATGGTTTTTTCACTGCCCCAAAAGATATTCAAGAAGTTGAAACTATTCTTTCCGCAGAAACGCATCACGAATCAGGTAAAAATGCTCACGAAGCTCATGCTGTTGCAGGAGAAAACGCGACGCAAGCCGCTGAAAAACATAAGGAGCATTTGGAACACGTTTTGCACCAATTGCAAAATAAACCATGGGCTGCATTATATGTTGCTTGTATTTTCTTTATGCTTATTTCATTGGGTGTTTTAGCATTTTATGCCATTCAACAAGTGGCACAAGCAGGTTGGTCGCCAGTACTATTTCGAGTAATGCAAGGAATTACAGCCTACTTGCCGGTAGGTTCAATCCTCTTTTTTGTATTTTTAATTTTATGTGGATTTCATTTTAATCATTTATTTATTTGGTTAGATCCTGAAGTAATCGCATCTGATAAAATTATTGCAAACAAATCCGGGTATTTAAACTTCCCTTTTTGGATAATTAGAGCCGCTATTTTCTTGTTAGGATGGAACGCATATCGTTATTTTTCAAGAAAAAATTGTTTGTCTCAAGATGAAGCAAACGACAACAGTTTCTACAAAAAGAATTTCAACATTTCAGCTATATTTTTGGTATTCTTTATTGTCACAGAATCAATTATGTCTTGGGATTGGATTATGTCAATTGACCCACACTGGTCAAGCACATTATTTGGATGGTATGTTTTTGCAAGCTTCTTTGTAAGTGGAATTACTACTATTTGCTTAATTAGTTTATACCTAAAATCAAAAGGATATCTAGAAAATGTAAATACAAGTCACATCCACGATTTAGCTAAATTTATGTTCGGTTTCAGCGTATTCTGGACGTACTTATGGTTCTCTCAATTTATGTTAATTTGGTATGCAAACATTCCTGAAGAAATAACGTATTTTGTAACAAGAATTGAATTATACAACCTTCCTTTCTTTGGTGCGGTTGTTATGAATTTCTTATTCCCAATATTAATTTTAATCAATACCGATTTCAAAAGAATTACGTGGATTTTAGTTATGGCTGGAACAGTAATTTTATTAGGTCATTATGTTGATTTCTTTAATATGATAATGCCATCAGCAGTTGGAGATCAATGGTTTATCGGTATTGCAGAAATTGGTTCCGTATTTTTCTTCCTTGGATTGTTTATTTTTGTTGTGTTCACAGCATTAACTAAAGCACCTTTGTTACCAAAGAGAAATCCATTTATAGAAGAGAGTAAACATTTTCATTATTAATATTTAAAGAAGTAAACAGATGACAAGTTTGTTGGTAATTATAGTTTTAGTTTTATTATCTATTGCGATATGGCAATTAACGAAGATATTCGATTTATCTCAAGTAGGTGAATACAAGAATGATTCTCAAGTTGCAGACGACACTGATAATAATACACAAGGGTATTTAATGTTTGGTTTTTTAGCTTTCATATATATATTTACAATATATGGATTAATAACTTGGGGTCCTTTAGTTTTGCACACGCCAGCTTCGGCTCACGGTCCAATAATTGATAGTTTAATGGATACTACTTGGGTTTTAATCTTTATTGTTCAAGGAATTACACAGGTTTTATTGCATTATTTTGCATTCAAATACAGGGGTAAAAAAGAAAATAAAGCGTTGTATTTTGCAGATAATAATAAATTAGAAGCAATTTGGAGTGTAATTCCAGCAATCGTTCTTGCAGGTTTAATCCTTTACGGATTGTATGCTTGGACAAATATTATGTTCATTGATGACGATGAAGATACCGTAACCATTGAATTGTATGCACAACAGTTCAACTGGACTGCTCGTTACGCTGGAAATGATCAAGTTCTTGGAAAAGCAAATGTTAGATACATTGAAGGAATAAATATTGTTGGAGTAGATATTGAAGATCCTTACGCAAATGATGATGTTGTAATCAAAGAATTACACATTCCTAAGGGTAAGAAAATACATTTCAAAATGCGTTCTCAAGATGTGTTGCACTCTGCCTACATGCCTTATTTTAGAGCTCAGATGAATTGTGTTCCTGGAATGGTAACTGAATTTGCATTTACACCAACTTATACTACAGAAGAATATAGAGAATTGCCTTACATGATTGCAAAAGTTGCTAATATTAATAATATAAGAGCTAAGAAAAGCATTGATCTTGTTGCAAAAGGAGAACCTGCATTAGATCCTTATGAATTTGATTTCTTGTTACTTTGCAACAAAATTTGTGGAGCTTCTCATTACAATATGCAAATGAAAATTATTGTTGATACCCCTGAAGACTATGCAAAATGGTTGAAAGGGAAAGCTACGATTGTTCAAGATGTAAAAGCAGAAAAACTTGCTAAAGAAGCGCCTGCCGAAGGAATAAAAGTAAAAGATTCTGCTACAATTGTCCCAGTTATGGCGGCAAAAGTAGCTATGAAATAATATTTTAAATTTAAAGTAAACGAATATGTCAGCAGAAGGTCACGGACACGAATTAGAACACGATCACGAACACGAACACCACCATAAAGATACTTTTATAACAAAGTATATCTTTAGTATCGATCATAAAATGATTGCCAAACAATATCTAATTACGGGTATTTTTATGGGAATTATAGGTGTTGGATTGTCAATGCTTTTCAGAATGCAATTGGCTTGGCCAGAACAATCTTTTAAAGTATTTAGTTTCTTTTTAGGAGAAAAATTTGCACCAAATGGCGTAATGACAAATGATATTTATTTGGCTTTAGTTACCATTCACGGAACGATAATGGTTTTCTTTGTACTAACCGCCGCCCTGAGTGGAACGTTTAGTAACTTACTAATACCACTTCAAATTGGAGCTAGAGATATGGCTTCGGGAACATTAAATATGATTTCCTATTGGCTTTTCTTTTTGTCAAGTGTAATAATGATTTCTTCACTATTTGTAGAAGCTGGGCCTGCGGCTTCAGGTTGGACAATTTATCCGCCTTTGAGCGCACTTCCTCAAGCAATTCCTGGTTCAGGAATGGGAATGACTTTATGGTTGGTTTCTATGGCAATTTTCATCGCATCTTCATTATTAGGTTCTTTGAATTATGTTGTAACGGTTATAAACCTTAGAACTAAAGGAATGTCAATGACAAGATTGCCTCTTACAATTTGGGCTTTCTTTGTAACTGCTATTATCGGAATTGTTTCTTTTCCAGTACTTTTATCTGCAGCTTTAATGCTAGTAATGGACAGAAGTTTTGGTACTTCTTTCTTCTTATCTGATATTTATATAGCCGGTGAAGTTTTACACAATCAAGGTGGATCACCAGTTTTATTCGAACATTTATTCTGGTTTTTAGGACACCCTGAAGTATATATTGTATTATTACCTGCATTAGGAATCACTTCTGAAGTTATTGCAACCAACTCTCGTAAACCAATATTTGGTTACAGAGCGATGATTATGTCAATTCTTGCAATTGCATTTTTATCAACAATCGTTTGGGGTCACCACATGTTTATCTCAGGAATGAATCCATTCTTAGGTTCTGTGTTTACTTTCACAACATTGTTAATTGCAATTCCATCTGCTGTAAAAGCATTTAATTATATCACAACACTTTGGAAAGGTAACTTGCAGTTAAATCCTGCAATGTTATTTTCAATTGGATTGGTTTCTACATTTATAACTGGTGGTTTAACTGGAATTATTCTTGGTGATAGTACGTTAGACATCAATGTTCACGATACTTACTTTGTTGTAGCTCACTTTCACTTAGTAATGGGTATTTCTGCACTTTACGGAATGTTTGCTGGAATCTATCATTGGTTTCCAAGAATGTTTGGAAGAATGTTGAATAAAAACCTTGGATATGTTCACTTTTGGGTAACTGCAATTTGTGCTTATGGCGTATTTTTTCCAATGCACTTTATCGGAATGGCTGGTTTACCAAGACGTTATTATACCAATACAAACTTCCCATTATTTGATGATTTACAAAACGTAAATGTATTGATTACAACTTTCGCCTTAATTGGCGGGGTTTTTCAATTGGTATTCTTATACAATTTCTTCAGTAGTATTTTCTACGGTAAGAAATCAGTACAAAATCCTTGGAAATCAAATACTTTAGAATGGACTGCCCCAGTTGAACACATTCACGGAAACTGGCCAGGAGAAATTCCTCACGTACACAGATGGCCTTACGATTATAGCAAACCAGGTCACGAGGATGATTTCGTTCCTCAAAATGTACCAATGAAAGAAGGTGAAGAAGTTTTGCATCACTAATATTCTTAACTAATTTATATAAAATGCCTTTCTCTTTTGTAAGGCATTTTTATTTGCATATAATGCCAAAACGGATTATATTTTAGTCCAATCGTTCTGGTATAATGGCGTTATAATATTCAAATAGTTCAATTTTTATTGGACTATATTGAATACATAAACG
>NZ_JBBALW010000044.1:0-13408 GCF_040402835.1 Flavobacterium sp. | reverse complement strand
TAATTTATCTATTTTTGTCTAATAATCTGTATCGATTATTTAGGACTAGTCAAACTATCGAATTATGAGTTGTGCTCTGCTTCTATTCTTTTGTGTTCTGCATCAGAAATAGTGTCAACTAATACTGGAGTTGCAATAAACAATGAAGAATACGTTCCTACTACAATACCAATTAACATGGCAAAGATAAATCCTCTGATAGATTCTCCACCAAATACAAACATAATCAACAATACTAAAATCATCGTTAATGAGGTATTGATAGTTCTTGACATCGTAGAGTTAATAGATTGGTTCACAATAGAATTGAAATTTCCTTTTGCTTTACCACCCAAGTATTCCCGAACTCTATCAAATACAATAACGGTATCATTCATAGAATATCCAATTACCGTTAGAATCGCAGCGATAAAGTGTTGGTCGATTTCCATTCCAAATGGCATGTATTTCCATAATAAAGAGTAAATACCCAATACAAAAATAACGTCGTGTGCAACAGCAGCAATCGCTCCCAAACTGTATTGCCATTTTCTGAAACTTATAAATAAATACAAACAAACGATTAACATTGCACCAATTACAGCCCAATACGAATTTGTTTTGATATCATCAGCCACTGTAGGCCCTACTTTTGAAGCTTGAAGTATTCCTAATTTCTTACCATCATAACTGTTAACGAATTTATCGTAAGTCATATTGGCATCAAAATGTTTTTTCAAGTTGTCATATAAAATTTGGTTCACTGCTTTATCAGCTTCTATACCTGCTTCCGCAACTTTATATTTTGTTGTAATTTTTAACTGGTTGTCTTTACCAAATATTTTGGCTTCTGCACTTCCGTCAAATACTTTTACCAATTCTAATTTAACTTCTTCAGCAGAAACTGGTTTTTCAAAACGTACTTGGAATGTTCTTCCTCCAACGAAATCGACTCCTTGATTCAATCCATTTGTAGAAAGAGAAATGATACTCACAATTACAACCAAACTTGAAAAGATATACGTGTATTTTTTTACACCTAAGAAATCAAAATGGAAATTGGTAAAGAAGTTTTTAGAGAAACCGGTAACGAAAGACAATTTATTACCTCTGTTAAAGCTCCAATCCAATAATATTCTTGTAATGAAAATTGAAGTAAATAACGACGTTGCTATACCTATTAATAATGTAGTTGCAAATCCTTGAATTGGTCCTGTTCCAAATATCAATAAAACCGCACCTGTTAAAACGTGCGTTACATTTGCATCAACAATTGAACGCATCGCCCCTTTCCAACCAAATGACGCTTTAATGGCATCATCAATTGTTTTCCCAGCACGCAATTCTTCTTTCGCCCTTTCATAGATAATGATATTTGCATCTACGGCAGTTCCCATTGTTAATACGATACCTGCAATTCCTGGCAATGTAAGAACAGCACCTAAACTTGCTAAAATACCAAATAAGAAAAGTAAGTTGATTGCCAAAGCAATGTTTGCATATAAACCTGTTTTACCGTAGTAAACCATCATCCAAAGTGATACGATTAACAAACCGATAATTGCTGAGTTTGTACCGTTATCAATAGCTTCTTGACCCAAAGATGGTCCTACCACTTCTGATTGTACAATTTCTGCTGAAGCTGGTAATTTACCTGCTCTTAATACGTTGGCTAAATCTTTAGTTTCTATAACATCAAAAGCACCTGTAATTTCTGATCTTCCTCCTGTAATAGGACCACTTGAAACCCCTGGAGCTGAATAAACAACATCATCTAATACAATAGCAATATTGCTTTTTTGTGTAAATGCTTTTCCTGTTAATTCTTCCCAAGCTTTAGCACCTTGACCACTCATTTGCATTGTAACAGCAGGTTTTCCCATTTGGTCAAATGAATCTTTAGCATCTGTAACAACTCCCCCGCTCATAGCCGCTTGATTGTCTCTGTTTCCTTTTAATGCATACAATTCAACAGTTTCAACTTCTTTTTTGGTTTTTTCATCAATTGTAGTCGATGGTTTTCCCCATACAAATTTAGCGTAACGCTTGTCTGAAGGTAATAAAATTCTGATGTCTTGTCGTTTGAAATAACTATTAATTACAGCAGTATCTTTTGGAGCAACAACCCCTAGAACTGGTCCACCACCTTGAGATACAAATTTGTCTAACAAAGGATTGCTTCCTTTTTTATCAGCAACAGTATCTTTTGCTTTATCAGTTAATAAAGTATCAATTCCTGTTTTTGCAGTTTCTTTTAGTTTAATCGCTCCTTTTTCAGTTAATTTCAAAGCATTATTAGTTGCCATCAAGAAATTACCCAATTCGTCAATTTTGTAGGTTTCCCAAAATTCCAATTGAGCTGTACTTTGCAATAATTTTTTGATACGATCCACATCTTTCGCCCCTGGAAGTTCTACTAAGATTCTTCCTGATTCTCCTAATTTTTGAATATTAGGTTGTGTTACACCAAATTTATCGATACGTTTTCTCAATACTTCAAAAGCACTTTCGATAGACTCATCAACTTTTCTTCTGATTACTTTCTTAACCTCATCATCGGTTTTTTTGAAGTTTACCTCATCCCCTAATATTTTGTTAGCAAAAATATCTGGAGAAGATAATTTAATTTTTCCACCAGCTGCTTTTTCAAACTCAACAAAAAAGACATCTAAATAATCTTGATTTCCTTGTCTATTTTTAGTTGCTTCCGCCAATGCTTGATTGAAAACAGGATTTTTAGAATTATTAGATAATCCTTTGATAATATCTTTTACAGAAATTTGAAGTTGAACGTTTATTCCACCTTCTAAATCTAATCCTTTATTGATTTTTTTGTCTTTTACTTCATTGTATGTGAAATCTGAAAAACCAAGATTAAATACTTTTTCTTTTCCAATGGAATCTAAGTATTTTAATTCTTTTTCTGAATTACCGTTAGCATACGATTTGGCATCACTTTCTATTTTGTGGGATACAAAAGTGAATGAAAGTTGGTAAATACTTACCAAAGCAAATAAAATTGCGAAAAATTTAATAAGTCCTCTATTCTGCATTATTACTATAATTAATTAATTTTTATTCTATTTTTACTTGTTTAAATGTTAAAAATAAATTAAGTCTTTATTATTTTAAATAAATAATACCCACTTTATTTATGCTCAATATTTTTTAGCAGACAAATATATAATTATCAATGAGACTAACCAATTTATTTAATGATTAATCTAAAAAAAAGACTACATTTTTTTGCAGTCTTCTCCCAAAGTTTAAGGAATATTTATGCTAATACCGACTTAAGATCGGCATTCATATTACGAACTGCATCAGCGCTTTTCGCAAATAATGCTTTTTCAGCATCATTTAATTTGATTTCCAAAATTTCTTCAACTCCGTTTTTACCTATAATACAAGGAACGCCAATGCAAATATCACTTTGGCCATATTCTCCTTCCAATAGCACCGAGCAAGCAATCATTTTTCGTTGATTGTTCAAAATGCTATCTACTAAATACGCAACAGAAGCTCCCGGAGCATACCAAGCAGAAGTTCCTAAAAGCCCAGTTAATGTAGCACCACCAACCATAGTTGCAGCCGCTACTTTATCTAATTCTTCTTGAGAAAGAAATTCAGAAACTGGAATACCATTATAAGATGCCAAACGAGTTAGTGGAATCATAGTTGTATCACCGTGACCGCCAATAACCATTGCAGAAATATCATTTGAAGGGGTGTTCAAAGCTTGTGATAAATAAAATCTAAAACGAGAACTGTCTAACGCTCCACCCATTCCAATAATTCTATTTTTTGGCAAACCTGTAGCTTTCAAAGCCAAATAAGTCATTGTATCCATTGGGTTTGAAACCACAACTACAATAGTATTTGGTGAAAACTTTAGTACATTTTCAACTACTGTTTTTACAATTCCAGCGTTAATACCAATTAATTCTTCACGAGTCATTCCCGGTTTTCTTGGAATCCCCGAAGTAATAACCACTACATCACTATCAGAAGTTTTCGAATAATCATTTGTAACTCCCGAAACTCTTGTATTAAAACCTGTATTGGTGGCACATTGCATAATATCCATAGCCTTACCTTCAGCAAAACCTTCTTTGATATCCAATAATACTACTTCACATGCAATTCCTCTGTATGAAATTGCGTCTGCACAAGATGCTCCCACATTCCCTGCTCCA
Source organism: Flavobacterium sp. (assembly GCF_040402835.1). GTDB lineage: Bacteria > Bacteroidota > Bacteroidia > Flavobacteriales > Flavobacteriaceae > Flavobacterium. Next base: position 9,233 of record NZ_JBBALW010000044.1, on the reverse strand, counting down.
ATAATTGTAACTTTCATTTGTATTGTTTTTATTATGTGTTAAAACTCGTATTGTAATGCTATATTTGAGTTTACAAATTTACCAAATGCAAAGGTAGATTGTAAATACATTTTATTAATTTTATACCTGCAAGATAACTCTCCTAAAAAGTTGGTTCTTGTTTTATAAATTTCTTTTAACCTTTCGTTAAATAGAGATTGCATTGGTAATGCTTGATTTGGTGGGACTTCACCAGTGAATTTGTATTTTACATCACTCACATTTACAATAATTCCCGTAATAATTTCAAATCTTTTATATTCTTTCGAAGCGTTAAATTGAAGTTGCCACGTATCTACTAATCCTGAAATTCTATTAATTCCTAGGTTGCCAATACTAGTTTGAGGGTCAATAAAATCATTACTAATATTTTCATTTGAATAACAAATTAATCCCGCAAGATTAATTTTTTTAGCTTGCAATGCGTTAAAATATTGATCTAAATTGTGCTTGAAACCAAAACCATAAACTTGATAATCTCCTTTTTTTAGATTCGTTTTTGGTGCATATTTCAACACCAACTCGGTTCCCTGCCAAAGTGCTATAGAACCCAAAAAATGAGGATACAAAACAACTTCTTCATTTACTCCTTCAGGGGTTTTTAAGTTCACGGGAGTTGTTCCTATTTGCCCAATCAAATTAACTTGGTAATTATTTCCTAAAGCGGTTGGAACTGTTGCCGAACTTGCATTTTCTATATGAAAAAATGTAAAATCGGAATTATTAATTACAAATTGTCTGTCTGTAATAGGAACTAAAAAAGCATTCGCATGAATTCCTATAGTTACATCCCAAAGTTTCCGTTTTTTTGGTGAACTAACCCAACCCGATGTGGCTTGATAAATTGCAGCATCGGCAGCTGGAGTAAAGTATTTATTAGAAAAAAACAAAGCATCATTTATCAGATGACCCAAATCCTCCAACTCTTGTGCTGTTTGAGAAAACGAAACATTTGAAACTAATAAAATTAGGAAAACTAACTTTTTCATCGATTAAGCATCAATATTTGCATATACTGCATTTTTCTCGATAAATTCTCTTCTGGGTGGCACTTCATCTCCCATTAACATTGAGAAAACTCTATCGGCTTCAGCCAAACTATCAATATTTATTTGTCGCAAAGTTCTGAAACTTGGATCCATTGTAGTTTCCCACAATTGTTCCGCATTCATTTCTCCAAGACCTTTATAACGTTGAATAGCAGCGCTTCCGCCCATTCTTTCATTGGCTTGATCCCGTTGGTTATCATTCCAAGCATATTCTTTTTTGTTTCCTTTTTTAACTAAATATAAAGGTGGCGCAGCAATATAAACGTGTCCTTGCTCGATTAATTCTTTCATAAATCTAAAGAAGAAGGTCAGAATTAAAGTAGAAATGTGACTACCATCGACATCGGCATCACACATAATAATTACTTTATGATAGCGCAATTTTTCTAAATTCAAGGCTTTACTATCTTCGGCAGTTCCAATTGTTACTCCTAAAGCAGTGAAAATATTACGAATCTCTTCGTTTTCAAAAACTTTGTGATGCATCGCTTTTTCCACATTCAAAATCTTTCCTCTTAAAGGCAAAATTGCTTGAAATGCTCGGTCACGACCTTGTTTTGCTGTTCCACCCGCCGAATCTCCCTCGACAAGATATACTTCACAACGAGCAGGATCTTGTTCTGAACAATCTGATAATTTCCCTGGTAATCCACCGCCGCCTAAAACGGTTTTACGTTGCACCATTTCACGAGCTTTTTTGGCAGCGTGTCGGGCTTGAGCCGCAAGAATAACTTTTTGAACGATGATACGAGCGTCATTTGGATTTTCTTCCAAATAGTTTTCAATCATATCTCCAACAGCTTGACTTACAGGCGAAACAACTTCTCTATTTCCTAATTTAGTTTTGGTTTGTCCTTCAAATTGTGGTTCTGCAACTTTTACCGAAATAATAGCTGTTAAACCTTCACGGAAATCATCCCCAGAAATTTCAAATTTCAACTTATCCAACATTCCAGAAGCATCTGCATATTTTTTCAAAGAACGAGTTAAACCGGTTCTAAAACCTTGCAAGTGTGTTCCACCTTCGTGTGTGTTGATATTATTTACATAAGAAAAAATATTTTCCGTATAACTTGTGTTGTAGATTAAGGCAACCTCAACCGGAATTTCTCCTTTTTCAGAATCCATAGAAATTACGTGCGCAATAATTGGCTCCCGATTTCCATCTAAATAACGGATATATTCTTTAAGACCTTCCGTAGAATGGAATACTTCACAAACAAATTTTCCGTCTTTATCCAGCTCTCTTTTGTCAGTGAATGTAATCGTAATTCCTTTGTTAAGGTAAGACAACTCGCGCATACGAGCCGACAAAGTATCATAAGAATAATCTACTGTTTGAGTAAAAATAGAAGCATCAGGATAAAAAGTAACAATTGTTCCTCTTTTGGTAGTTTCCCCAATTTGTTTTACCGGATATAATGATTTCCCTTTTTCGTATTCTTGCTCGTAAACCTTACCATCACTACTATGAACCGTAGCTCTTAAGTGATTTGACAATGCATTTACAACAGAAACCCCAACACCGTGAAGTCCTCCAGAAACTTTATATGAATCTTTATCAAATTTACCTCCAGCACCAATTTTAGTCATTACAACTTCCAATGCCGAAACGCCTTCTTTTTTATGAATTCCAACTGGAATACCACGACCGTTGTCTTCAACAGTTATAGATCCATCTTCGTTTATATCTACAATTATTGTGTCGCAATGACCTCCCATTGCCTCATCGATTGAGTTGTCAACCACCTCATAAACCAAGTGGTGCAAACCTCTAACGCCTACATCTCCAATATACATCGATGGACGCATTCTTACGTGCTCCATTCCTTCTAATGCCTGAATACTATCTGCTGAGTAACTATTTTTATTGATTTCTTCGCTCATATTGCTGTAATTCTGAATGTTTTTTTGTTTAACGTACAAATATATATAAACGAGATTTAATATTCCCTTAAATCGCTTGTTTTAGTAATGTAAGTTATTAACATTTATCGATTAATTACTCCTTATTATTATACCAATAAAAAAACGCTTACTAAAAGTAAGCGCTCTTGAAACAAATAGAAATAAAAAAACTAACTAAATTACAACATTTGTTTTTGCTATGTCGGTATCCGCTTTCACGTGAGCAGCATTCGCTCTACCACTTGGATCTTGATTTTCTTGCCATTTTGGAATCCATTTTCTAACGGTTTGCGCCGCACTTACTTGTGGATAATATTTATGGAAAATAGTTCGGTAGAAATACGCCTCTTTGGTTGTTGGTGTGTTATATGAAAATAACGAACCCGCAGCTTCCAATTCTTCATCGGTAACTTTTGACGAGCAATAATCAATTAATTGATCAATCCAGTTGTAACCTACTCCATCTGAAAATTGCTCTTTTTGTCTCCACAAAACTTCAGCTGGCAAATACGGATTATCGGGTGTGTCAAATGCTTTTCTTAGAATGTATTTTTCTTTTCCGTCATACGTTTTCGGCTGTTTTTCTTCCGCTTTGATTAACATTGCAACATCCAAAAATTCTTTATCTAAAAAAGGAACTCGCGCTTCTAATCCGTGTGCCATTGTAGATTTATCAGCTCTTAACAAATCGGCAGTGAATAATTTTTGAACTCTTTCAATGGTTTCTTTTTGAAAATCTACCGTTGATGGTGCATTTCTAAAATACAAATAACCTCCAAAAATTTCATCGGCACCTTCACCAGATAAAACCACTTTTATTCCCAAATCAGTGATAGCTTTTGACAAGAAATACATTGGAGTACTGGCACGAATTGAAGTCACATCGTACGTTTCTAAATGCCAAACCAACTTGTCTAAAATTTCAATTCCTTGCTCAATTGTAAAATGGATTTCGTGGTGTTCTGTTCCTAAATATTCCGCCACTTTTCTCGCTGCCATTGCATCTGGCGCATTTTCATCTAAACCTATCGAAAAAGAATGTAATTTTTTACCGCTTTCCGCTAATAATCTTGAAGCAATTGCAGATGTCAATGACGAATCCAAGCCTCCCGAAAGCAACACTCCAATTGGCACATCACTCATTAATCTTTTGCGAGTAGCTTCTGTTAATGAAGTTCTGATTAAATCCAAATCCAATTCGTGATTTGCTTTTAAATAATCTTCATATTCTGGGTTGTAATATTTTACAAATCCTGTTTTTTCTGTGTAATAATGTCCTGGGGGAAATGTTGAAAACGTTTTACATTGATCGGCAATTGGTTTCATTTCAGATGAAAAATAGATACGCCCTCTTTCGTCCAAACCATAATATAACGGTTTCACGCCCATTGGATCACGACCTGCTATATAATCATCGCTATCAACAATCACAAATGCCCAATCTCCATCCAACATATTGCAAAAATCATATCCAAATTCTTCATATAAATGTACGATTACTTCCGAATCTGATTTGGTTCTGAAAGTATGGTGTTTCAAAATTCCATCACGCAATTCTTGGTGGTTATAAATTTCCCCATTGTGAACCATCCAAGCCGTTTTTGACCCTTGAATTGGTTGTCTTCCCGAATGCAAATCTATAATCGACAAGCGTTCGTGGCTCAAAATATGTCCGTTTTCAGTTACGTGCATGTCACTTTCGTCTGGTCCGCGATGCGACATTCTTTTAGAAAGTTTTTTTACTAACTCTTCATCTTTTCCTTTTCCAATAATTGCTAAAATTCCACACATACTATATTTTTTTGCTTCTGCAAATTTCAACATAATGATTCCTTATTAAAACCAAATAGAATTATTTAGTTATAATATTAAACATAAATTTGTATTTTTATGTAAATATGAAAGTAAAAGCAATCTAAATCTATATTTGAAGTTACAGATTGTAAAAATCGAGTTTATGAAATGCTTTCTATGAGGTACTTTGTAGCATTAATTTCAAATTCAAAACCCACTTTATTTCCCATTAATTTAGTTCCCAGTGGCGATTGTGGCGATAAAGGGATAATATTTACTTGTTCAATATTGATTTTTGTGAGTGCCAAACTCACATAAAGATGGATTCCATTGGCTTGAACCAAACTTCCCAAAGCAATTGTGGTATGCAATAAAGAGGAATCTATTTTGTCTAAAACTGCTTTTTGCTCCAAAACTTCTTTGAGTTTGTAATTAAGTTTTTCCTGTTCTAAATGCATCATCGACAAAGCGGTTTCGTGTTTGTCGCCCGCAGAACCTTTGGCATCATTCTTAGAATCTTCGGTCAATGCCGAAATCATATCCCGAAAAACATCTATTTTGTCTTGGACTTGTTGGGTATAATGCTGATGGATTTTTTGTTTGAGAGTCATTTATTTGGGTGCATAAGTATTAAGATACAAAGTTACAAAGGTTTTGGACCTAGAAAAATATTTCTGAATTGAAAATAAGAATTTAATTGAAATGAAATAAAAATTTCAATTGTTAAATATCATATTTTTAATCAGTTTGTTATTTTTGTTGTCCATGGTAAAATCTTGAATTCTGATTGAAGAAAACAAGAAAAATTATTTCTTAAAAAAAGTGAAATAGTTTTAAAAAAAAACGTCTTGACTTAATTTTTCATATGTGATGACCAAAATAAAAAAATTCTTAACGATAGATTAACAAATAATTAGAGTCGATTTACTGATAATTTTATCATTTTTGCAACTCAAATATATTCTATGATTTCAAATAAAATTATCACTTTATACTTACTACTTTTAGGTGTAATTTTTAATGGTTTTTCACAAGAGAAAGTCACGCTTAGCGGTGTAGTTTCTGCTGCAAATAGTAATGAAAGTATAATTGGTGTAAATGTAGTTATTCCAGCAATTCCGGCTTATACTACAACCAATGAATACGGTTTTTATTCCATTACGATTCCAAAAGGAAACTATAAAATTGCCATTAGTTCTATCGGCTTTCAAACTAAAGAAGTTACGTTGGATTTAACCAAAAATACCAATTATAATATTTCATTATCTGAAAGTGGTGAGGAATTACAAGAGGTTATCATCTCCGAAAAAAAGACTACAAACACGCAAAAAGCAGAGATGAGCGTGAACAAACTCTCGATTGCCACCATAAAAAAAATGCCTGTGGTTTTGGGTGAAGTTGATGTTTTGAAATCAATTTTACTGCTTCCGGGGGTTACTAATGCTGGTGAAGGCGCGTCAGGATTTAATGTTCGAGGTGGTGGCGCAGACCAAAATTTAATACTTTTGGACGAGGCTACGATTTTTAATTCGTCGCACGTATTTGGATTTTTCTCGGTTTTTAATCCTGACGCCATCAAAGATTTAAAGTTGTATAAAGGCGGAATTCCTTCTCGTTTTGGTGGAAGAGCAAGTTCGGTTTTGGATATTTATCAAAAAGATGGCAACTCGAAAAGTTATCATATTAATGGTGGAATTGGATTAATTTCAAGTCGCCTTTTAGTTGAAGGACCCATCGTGAAAGACAAAGGTTCGTTCATAATTGCTGGACGAGGTTCGTATGCACATTTGTTTTTGAAACTTACAAATAACAAAAATTCCGCTTATTTTTATGATTTAAATACCAAATTGAATTATAAAATCAATAAGAATAATAGTTTGTTCGTTTCAGGATATTTTGGTCGTGATGTGTTTAATTTAGAGGGAAGTTTCACCAATATTTATGGAAATGCAACTTCAAATCTAAGATGGAATCATTTATTTTCAGATAAATTATTTTCCAATCTTTCCTTGATTTATAGCGATTATTATTACGGATTGCAATTGGATTTTGTAGGTTTCAAATATGATTCTGGAATTAAAAACTACAATTTGAAATATGATTTCAAAAACTATATTTCCGATAAAATCAAATTGAATTACGGTATCAATTCCATTTACTACGATTTTAATCCGGGTTCTATAAGTCCCACAACTGCTGAATCTGGAATCAATTACAGACAATTAGAAAAAAAATATGCATATGAGCCTTCCGTTTATTTTGAAGCAGAACATAAAATTACTGACAAATTAGAATTAATGTACGGTTTGCGATACAGTCAATTTTACAGATTGGGTTCTTCAACAGTGAATTTGTACCAAAATAATGAAGCCGTAACGTTCAATAATGATTTGAAAATATACGAGAAAGGAATCCCAATTGGAACGAAATATTACAACAATAATAAAGTAATTGCTTCCTTCGATAATTTTGAACCTCGGTTTTCAGCCTCCTATTCATTGGATAAAAATCAATCTATAAAAGCGAGTTACAACCGAATGACACAGTATTTACAATTGATTTCCAACACGTCCTCGCCAACTCCTTTGGATGTTTGGACGCCAAGTGATTCCTATATAAAACCACAAATTGCGGATCAAGTTGCGTTAGGATATTTCAAGAATTTCAATGATGATGCGTATTCTCTTGAAGTTGAAACATTCTACAAAAAAGTAAAAAACAGAATTGATTATATTGATGGAGCGAATTTAATTGCCAACGAAGCTTTAGAACAAATAATTCTAAACGGGCAATTGAGAGCTTACGGATTAGAGGTTTTATTACGAAAAAATACTGGCAAATTAAACGGTTGGATTGCCTATACGCTTTCTCGTTCCGAACAACAAACTCCTGGGAGAAGTACCAATGAAATTGGGATAAATAATGGAAATTGGTACCGATCTACCTTTGACAAATTACATAATATTGCAGTTACAGGAAGTTATAACTGGAATGAAAAATGGTCGTTTGGCGCCAATTTTACCTTGCAAACTGGGCAACCCGTAACGTATCCAAATGGGCAATACCAATACCAAGGAATTACTGTTCCGAGTTACGGTTTACGCAATGAAAATACATTGCCCACCTACCACCATTTAGACATTTCTGCGACTTACACACCAAAACCGTTAAAGAAAAAAGGGTGGCAAGGGGAATGGGTTTTCAGTGTTTACAACCTCTACAACCGACAAAATGCTGCTTCAATAAGTTTCCGACAAAATCAAACATCAGGAAGTAATGAGGCAGTTCGATTTTCAATTTTTGGTACCGTTCCTGCTGTAAGTTATAATTTTAAATTCTAAGACTGTGAAAAAACTACACCTAATTTTCCTTGTAATACTAACTGCTTTGATATCAAGTTGCGAAAAAGTAATAGACGTTGATTTGAATACATTGGCACAAAAATTAGTTATTGATGCTTCTATAAAATGGCAAAAAGGCACGCTTGGAAACCAACAAACCATCAATTTATCAACCACTACTTCGTATTATAGCAGTCAAATTCCTACTGTTTCTGGCGCAACCATTTTCATAACAGACGCTGCAAATAACGTCTTCAATTTTACAGAAACCGCAGGAACTGGGAGTTATAATTGTACTAATTTCACGCCTGTATTAAACAGAAACTACGTTTTAACCGTGTTTTTAAATGGAGAAACCTATACTGCTACCGAAACTTTAAAACCAGTACCGTCAATTGAATTTATTGAACAAAAAAACAACGCAGGATTCTCGGGAAAGGACATAGAAATCAAAGCTTTTTATACTGATAATGGAGCAACAAATGATTATTATTTGTTTAAGTTTAAGCCCAGTTACACCGCAATTCCAATTTATTTTTTACAAGAAGACCGAAATTTTCAAGGCAATCAAATATTTGGTTTGTACAGAAGTGACAAATTAAAACCCGGACAAAACTTTGATGTTACACTTTCAGGAATCTCAAAACAATACTACAATTACATGCGAATCTTGGTTAGCATCGCTGGAAACAGCAGCGGAAGTCCGTTCCAATCTCCGTCTGCAACCGTTCGTGGCAATATTATTAACACCACAACTGAAGCGAATTATCCACTTGGATATTTCAGTTTATCAGAACAAGACAGTAGAAATTATATTGTGAATTAGGAGCGAATTGTCCTCTTGTATTTGGAATAGCAATTCCCGCTTTCGGCTATATCTCTTCGCTTCACTGCAAGGATACCGCCTTAACCTGCCGGCAGACAGGCAAATCGGGGGCTAACGGAAGAATTGTTTTGCTTTCTTTATTATTTGGCTTTAAACAACACTGTTATTGAAAAATGAAGAATATATTTTTCCAAAAAAAAAATTAATTATAGTTTAAATCACATTGCTATCCGAAAGTCAAAAATAAAAAGTGTCTGAGAATCCCTTATTTTTGTT
>NZ_JBBALW010000043.1:0-14033 GCF_040402835.1 Flavobacterium sp. | reverse complement strand
TACCTAACAAAGGAAATTTAGATTTTTTCTAAAACTTTCGGATAGCTGTGATTTTCATTGAAATAAAAAAAAATGTAACTAAGGTTTGATTATTGAAAAATAAGTGTAAATTTGCAAACTCAAAATAATAAAGTTAAAAACAAAAAGTTATAGTGCGTTTATACCTTTTCTGTGAGAAGAAAAGCTTCAAAACAAATTATAATTGAACAAATAAAAAAAGATTTAAGATGAAAAAAGGTGTACACCCAGAAAATTACAGATTAGTTGCTTTTAAAGACATGTCAAATGAAGACGTTTTTATTACAAAATCTACTGCAGATACTAAAGAAACTATCACACACGAAGGTGTTGAATATCCAGTTGTGAAAATGGAGATTTCAAGAACTTCTCACCCTTTTTACACAGGTAAATCTAAACTTATCGATACTGCAGGACGTATTGATAAATTCAAAACTAAATACGCTAAACACGGTAAATAATAGTTATCTGTTTTCAAATTATATAAAACCTCGCAAATTGCGAGGTTTTTTTATACCTAAAACTTTTTCATTTTCTTGTTTATCTTTGTAACTTTGAACCTATAACCTTTGAACCACAATAAAATGAATTATATCCTCTTTGACGGACCTTCCAGAAATGCATTATTGCCTTTCACTTTCACGCGCCCAGTTGCCGACATTCGTATTGGAATTTTAACAATTCGTGAAAAATGGGAGAAATATTTGGGTTCTACAACTACTACTTTAACCGAAGAATATTTATCGGAAAAGTTTCCAATGGTAGAATTGGAGGAAAACGTAATGATAAATGCCTCGTATTTGCCCAATCCAATTTTGGTTGAATTAATTAGTAATTTAGAGCGAAATCAAGCGGTTTTCAGAGGCGATGAAGTAATTGCTTTTTACACACAAGAATCACAAGAAGAAGTAGATTTTGATACTTATGAAATTATTGAATTCAATGCAGATTGTCTGAAAGTAGAACATACTTGGGATATTTTTGCTAAAAATGATGCGGCTCTTCGGGAAGATTTTGAGCTTTTAACAGAAGACAGAACCTCGCAGTCCATTCCAAAAAGTGTTAATGTAATTTCTCCTTCAGCTATTTTTATTGAAGAAGGTGCAAAATTAGAATTTGTAACATTAAATGCTTCGACAGGACCTATATATATTGGCAAAAATTCTGAAATTATGGAAGGTTCTGTAATTCGTGGTCCGTTTGCATTGTGCGAGGAAGCCCAAGTAAAATTGGCTACTAAAGTATATGGTGCAACCACAGTTGGCCCGCATTGCAGGATTGGTGGTGAAGTCAATAATTCTGTTCTTTTTGGTTATTCTAATAAAGGACACGATGGTTTTTTAGGAAATTCGGTGTTGGGAGAATGGTGTAATATTGGTGCTGATTCCAACAATTCTAATTTGAAGAATAATTATGAAGAAGTGAAATTATGGAGTTATGAAACAGAAAATTTCGCCAAAACGGGACTTCAGTTTTGTGGTTTAATGATGGGCGATCACAGTAAATGCGGTATTAATACGATGTTTAATACGGGAACTGTTGTTGGTGTGAGTGCAAATATCTTCGGAAGTGGTTTTCCTCGTAATTTCGTCCCGAGTTTTTCTTGGGGCGGTGCTTCTGGATTTGTAACGTATCTTACTAAAAAAGCTTTTGAAGTTGCAAAAATCGTAATGGACAGAAGACACGTAGAATTTACCGAACAAGACAAAGCCATTTTGGAACACGTTTTTGAAAAATCTAAAAAGTGGAGAAAAGAATAAGTTATTTTTTTTAATATAATTTGTAAAGCCACAATTGATTATTCATTTGTGGTTTTTTTTTGCTATGCGAATAGTGTATCATTATACGATTATTGTGTAAATTTGCACAGTGTTTGCGAAAGGGATAGAGGCGGTATCATTTTGTGCAGCGAAAGCGGAATAAAATATATAGCCGAAAGCCCGACCCAAAGGGATTCGCCCAAATAAAAAAAATATGACGGATAGAAAAAAAGTTGCTTTTTACACCTTGGGTTGCAAGCTGAATTTTTCGGAGACTTCTACGATTGCGAGAAATTTCACGGAGGAAGGTTTTGATCGTGTCGATTTTGAAGAAGTTGCCGATATTTATGTGATAAATACGTGTTCTGTGACGGAAAATGCGGACAAACAATTCAAGCAGGTAGTGCGAAAAGCGATGAAATTGAATGATAAAGCGTTTGTTGCGGCGGTGGGTTGTTATGCGCAATTAAAACCTGAAGAATTGGCAAATGTGGATGGCGTGGACTTGGTTTTGGGTGCTACAGAAAAGTTTAAAATTACCGATTATATTAATGATTTGTCCAAAAATGATAGGAGCGAAGTGCATTCTTGTGAGATTTCTGAGGCTGATTTTTACGTTGGAAGTTACTCGATTGGAGATAGAACTCGTGCATTTTTGAAGGTTCAAGATGGTTGTGATTATAAATGTACATATTGTACAATCCCTTTGGCACGAGGAATTTCGAGAAGTGATGCTTTAGAAAATGTATTGAAAAATGCAAAGGAAATTTCGGAGCAAAACATCAAGGAAATCGTTTTGACGGGTGTGAATATTGGGGATTATGGAAAAGGAGAATTTGGGAATAAAAAACACGAGCATACTTTTTTAGAATTGGTTCAGGAATTGGATAGAATTGAAGGAATTGAGCGCTTGCGAATTTCTTCGATTGAGCCTAATTTATTGAAAAATGAAACGATTGATTTTGTTTCTAAAAGTAGGACTTTTGTGCCACATTTCCATATTCCGCTGCAATCTGGAAGCAATGATATTTTGAAATTAATGAAGCGTCGTTATTTGCGAGAAATTTATACGGAGCGCGTGAATAAAATTCGGGAAGTGATGCCGCACGCTTGTATTGGCGTAGATGTTATTGTTGGTTTTCCTGGTGAAACAGACGAACATTTTCTTGAAACCTATCATTTTTTGAATGAAATGGACATTTCTTATTTACACGTTTTTACGTATTCTGAACGTGATAATACCGAAGCTGCTGATATGGACGGAGTAGTTCCTGCAAATGTTCGAGCTAAAAGAAGCAAAATGTTGCGTGGTTTATCTGTAAAAAAACGACGTGCTTTTTATGAAAGTCAACTTGGAACCAATCGAAATGTGCTTTTTGAAAGTGAAAATAAAGGGGGTTATATTCATGGTTTTACAGAAAATTATGTAAAAGTGAAAACGCCTTGGAACCCAGAATTAGTAAATACGTTGCACGAAATTAATCTCACCAAAATTGATGAAGATGGAAGTGTGCGAATGGAGTTTTTGAAAAGTATAGTTACAGTTTAATTCCTGGAGGAAGCAAATCTTTATAGGTAGGATTTTTTCTAAAAAAAGTTGCTATTTTTGGTAAAATCGGCACAACTTTCAGCTTTCTTTCGTAGGCGATTTCCATAATATTTTTTAGGAAATCATTTATAAAAGCTTCGTTATCAAAGTTGTCTGGAGTTTGAATTTTCGTTAAAAATATCTTTTTCTCTTGAAAGGAATATTCTAAGAGTATTATTTTCCCTTCAAAAAAGGTTTCGAATTGTCTTGAAAACGCATTGTCTTTTATTTCCATAATTTCTTGGACTTCCATAAAATTAGTTAGTTTATTTGGCTGGTACTTCGATAATCAGCATCTTGGCTTTTTGTTTAATTTCGATATCAAATTCGCTAAAATCGGATATTTCTAAAGCATCTTTTGCTTTTAATAGCTGATTATCAACTACAATTTCACCGTCAATTAGAAACAAATATACACTATTATCGGTTAGGTTAATTTTATAACTCGTTTTGCCACTTTCAAAAATCCCTAAATTAAAATATGTTTTTTGGTGAACCCAAAGTGCATTTCCATTATTTGAGTCTTTTGGAGAAACAATATTTACAAATGAGCCGCTATTTTTTTCAAGATCAAAAAACTTTTGCTCGTATCTTGGGGTTACATTTTCGGCATCAGGAAAAACCCACAGTTGCAATAATTTTAACTGATTTGTTTTGCTCGCATTGACTTCAGAATGTTGAATTCCGCTTCCAGCACTCATAACTTGAACTTCCCCAAAGCTAATAGTACCTTCATTTCCCATACTATCTTGGTGTTTCAAAGCGCCTTCAAGAGGAATGGTAATGATTTCCATATTTTCGTGAGGATGCGTTCCAAACCCCATTCCGGGGGCAATTGTATCGTCATTTAAAACGCGTAGCGCTCCAAATTGTATTCTCTGTGGATTGAAATAATTGGCAAAAGAAAAGGAATAATTAGCGTTTAACCATCCAAAATTGGCAGTTCCACGTTCAGAAGCTTTGTATAATTGGGTTGTCATAATTTATTCATAATTGTAAAGGAAACCGATTATATTTCCGATTAATGATTTAATTTTATACAAATTTCGTGATTAATTCCTTTTGTTTCAATTATAGAATGTTAAATCATTTTTTGATGAGTAGAATTCCAGTTTATTTCATGCCAGGATTAGCAGCCAGTTCTTCTATTTTTGAAAGAATTGCTCTTCCTTTGGATATTTTTGAGATGATTTTATTGGAATGGGAATTGCCTTTAAACAATGAATCTTTGTCGGAATATGCAGAAAGAATTTCTAAAAAAGTAACTCATAAAAACCCTGTATTAATTGGCGTTTCATTTGGCGGGATTTTAGTGCAAGAAATGGCTAAATTTTTAGATGTTAGAAAGACAATAATAATTTCAAGTGTTAAAAGTAATCTTGAATTCCCTACCGCTTTTAAAGTTGCTAAAACTACAAAAGCGTATAAACTTTTACCAACAAATCTGATTTCAAATATTGAAAATTTAGTTAAATTTTCATTTGGAGATAAGGTGAATAAAAGATTTGAATTGTATAAAAAGTTTCTTTCTGTTCGTGATAAAAATTATTTGGATTGGGCAATCGAAAAAATAATTTTATGGGATAGAACTGAAATTGTAAAGAACGTGACTCACATTCATGGAGATACAGATGAGGTTTTTACGATAAAAAACATTGACAAATGTATTGTTGTAAAAGGCGGGACACATATAATGATTTTGAGTAAATTCAAATGGTTTAATTCGAATTTGCCTAAAATAATTTTGGGACAAGAAGCAGAATCGGTTTGATTTTTGTAATTTTACACTATTAAAATATATAAAATGAATTGGATTAAAAAAGCAGGAATTATAACCTCAATTATTATAGTAAGTGGCATTTCTATTTTTGCTATTTCTAATGAAAATAAAAACAAAATTACGCACGAAGGAACGGCTTATTATTTTCCCACAGCAGCTGATTTTGCAGGAGAAAATACACCTTTAAACATTCCAGATGTGAACGAACGTTTTGATCGTGAATTGTTGGTTAATGCCAATTTGCATGCTTCAACGATATTAATTTTAAAAAGAGCGAACCGTGCTTTTCCTGTAATTGAGCCAATCTTAAAAAAAAATGGTGTTCCCGATGATTTTAAATATTTAGCAGTAATTGAAAGCGCTTTATTGAATGCAGTTTCAGGTTCTGGAGCAAGAGGAGTTTGGCAATTTATGCCTGAAACGGCTAAGGAAAAAGGAATGGAAGTGAATGATTGTGTTGACGAGCGGTATCATTTAGAGAAGTCAACGGAAGCTGCTTGTAAATATTTATTGGCTGCAAAAGAAAAGTTTGGTTCTTGGACTTTGGCTGCGGCTTCTTATAATGGTGGAATGACTGGTGTTAACAAGCAAATTGAAATTCAAAAAGTCAGTAATTATTATGATTTATTGCTAAATGATGAGACTTCACGGTATGTTTTTAGAATTTTGGCTTTGAAAGAAATTATGAAAAACCCAGAGAAATTTGGATTTAATATTCCAAAACAAGAATTATACGAACTATTTCCAACACGAAAAATAGAAATCGATAGCACTGTTAATAATTTGGCTGATTTGGCAATTAGTCAAGGAATTAATTACAAAATTTTGAAGATTTACAATCCTTGGTTGCGCGATTCTAAATTAGAAAATAAAAACAAAAAGAAATACAGTATTGAGATTCCCTTGTAATTTATTTGTATTTTAATCGAACAGAATAGTCCATAAAAAGAGCAGCAGTTTTTTATATTACAATTGGCAAAATTCTTTATCAAAGAATTTAAAATCTACTAAAATTTCCAAAATAATTTTTAAACTACTACTCTTTTATAATAAAACAATGAAAACAAATATTTATGTTTTTATAAATTACGTAAATCTTTTTTGATATTGCAAACACTAAGTAATAAACGGCAGTATATAGGCATAGATGGAACTATTTCCGTTATTTTTGTTTTTAATTTATTTAATTTAGAATCAAATCTTAAAAAGTGGGATTAAAAAAATCTTTTATTTATGGTATTTGTTGAAATACTATTTTGTAGTTTTTGTTTAAATTCTATCAAAAAATGAATGCCAAAAGGTACTTACATTATTTTAATCTCCATCATTTACAAAGAATGTAAAAAATAGAATTTGAGCTTTGTTTATGTGATTTTAAGTAAATATTCATACACTTTATCGGTTGGCATTCCCATCACATTGGCATAAGAACCCTCAATTTTTGAAACGCCAATAAAACCAATCCATTCCTGAATTCCGTAAGCTCCAGCTTTATCAAATGGCTTGTAATTTTCCAAATAATAATGGATACTTTCATCGCTCAAAGCATTAAATGTCACTTTGGTAACTTCGTGAAAAGTGGTTGTTTTTTCTACTGTTTTGAAACAAACGGAAGTGATAACTTCGTGCGTATCATCAGATAAAGATTTCAATATTTGAAAGGCATCTTCATAATCTTTTGGTTTTCCCAAAGCATTATTTTTGTGCCAAACAATGGTGTCGCTGGTAACTAAAATTTCATTTTCATTTAATTCTCCTTCAAAGGCGTTGGCTTTTAATTCGGCTAAAAAGTTGGTAATTTCTTCGGCTTTTAAAGGAACTGGATAAATTTCCTCAATGTCTTTCAATCGAATTTCGAATTCTAAGTCTAAATCTTTGAAAAATTGCTGTCTTCTCGGTGACCCCGAAGCCAAAATAATTTTATGATTTTTTAAAATCGCTTTAAGCATTATTTTTCATATTTAAACTGATTACCAAAATGGAAAGAATACCAAAAAATAGAATCCATTTCAAGATTGTACTCAAATGATGAAAGTCTTTTGGTTCTTTTGCAGACCAAATTTTAACCGTAAAATAGAGTAGGGGACTTGCAATGAATATTAATCCATAAATGGAACTTAGCATTAAATTTCCATCAAAAATATAAACTTTTAAATAATAAAACACACAAGTTATTGGAATGAAACTCAAAGCAAAAACAACTTTAGTAGCTTTCGGAACGCCAATAACTATTGGTAAAGTGCTCATTCCTTGACTTGAATCGCCATTAAAATCTTCAATATCTTTTACGATTTCACGAATTATATTGATGATAAAAGTATAAACAGCATAATCAATTAAAATTCCAAAGATTAAACCCATTATTGCCTGATTTCCATCGTAAGTTGCAGGTAATAAATCAAAAAGTCCAATGATTAAAACGCTTGCAGAAAGTAACAAAGCAATTATTATATTTCCAATCAGCAAACTTTGTTTTAAACTTGTAGCATATAAATAAAGTGTGGACGCAATTAGAATAAATACGATTGCAAAATTGGGTCTTTCAATCACATTTGACAAATAGAAACCAATGGCAACACCTGTAAAAGTGAAGGCTACATATAAATTATAGGCTTTGCTTTCTGTGATATATTTTCCAACAATTACAGAATCAGGTCGGTTTTCAGAATCTGTTTCTTGGTCAAAAATAGCATTAATAATAGCGCCTCCAGCCGCTATGCAAACGGTTGAAAATACCAATAAAACATATTGCCAATCGGCAAGTGATAAGGGTACATTTTGAAGTTTTAAAAATCCATATCTGAAGATTAATTGCATAAAAGCAAGCAGCAACAGGTTTTTGTAGCGTATTAATTTGAGTAAATTCAACATTTTAATTTTTGTATAATAGTCATTAATCGTGTTTTCCGTCGTAATACAAATGCCATTTTCCTTGCACTTTCATCACTTGCTCAATTACATCGCGAGCAGCTCCTTTTCCTCCATTTCTATGGGAAATATAAGTTGAAATTGCTTTTATTTCGGGACTTGAATCCTGCGGACACGTTGGTAATCCTACCAATTGCATCACGTGAAAATCGGGAATATCATCGCCCATATATAAAACGCTTTCGGGTGAAATAGTATATAATTCGCAATATTCTTTAAAAGTTTCTACTTTATTTGGGGTTGCCATATATATATCTGTAATGCCAAGATTTCTCAATCGAGTACGAACGCCTTCATTGTTTCCGCCAGAAATTATACACACATTATAGCCGCTTTCGATGGCTGCTTTCATAGCAAAACCATCTCGAATATTCATCGTTCGCAGCATCTCGCCAGTAGGCGAAATATGCACCGAACCATCAGTAAGTACGCCATCTACATCGAATATAAATGTGGTAATATCGTTCATTATTTCCTTATAACTTCTTGCCATTATTTTGAATAGATTGGGTTAATATTTTATAAATATTTTTTTGATTTTCATCTGATAAAAAGGACAAATGAGCATTTATGGTTTCAATATCATTGCGAATTGCAGGCCCAGTTTGTGCTTCATTTGGCGAAAGCTGCGTAATTTTTTCGGCAGTTTCTTGAATTAAAGGTTTTAATATTTCAAAAGGCACATTGTTTTCTTTGCAAATATCATTTCCAATTTTATACAAATGATTGGTGAAATTATTCACAAAAACTGCCGCCAAATGCAATGCTTTTCGTTGTTCAGAATTAATTGCAAAAACAGCATCCGAGATGGTTTGAGCAACTTTTTGTAACAATTGATAATCGGAAGCATTTTGACTTTCTATGCAAATTGGTATAATTTTGAAATCTACAGTTTTGTTTTTTGAAAAAGTTTGCAGCGGGTAAAAAACGCCTTTTCGATTATTTGACGCTAATATTTCCAATGAAATTCCCCCAGAAGTATGAACAACTAATTTATTTTTATAAGGAATTTGTTCCGATACAGTCGAAATTGCATCGTCTGAAACGGCAAGGATATATAAATCGGCTTCTGCCAAAGTACTCCAATTATGAGTAATGTTATTGAAATCCAATAGCTGCGTTACTGATGTTTTCTGTCTTGCAAAAACTTGAACCAATTCCATTTCGGCACCATTAATAATGGAATTTTGGAGTGCTACAATCAAATGTTGCGCTACGTTTCCAGAACCAATAATACTTAGTTTTATCATTTGGCTAAATTATTGATTTTTTTTTAACTATTTAGATTTTAAGATATTTTAAAACATCACTTAAAAAATACTTAAATGAGTTGTTGAAACACATAATTAAACAAATTTGAATTACTTTTGTACCACTTTTAAAGAAATGTCTTTTATAATGGATAAAAAAATATTTTCATTTTTGTTTTCAACACGATTAATGGCTTTTTTATTCTTGTCATTTGCAATAGCAATGATTTGTGGCACCTTTATCGAAAGCAAATACAATACCGATACGGCTCGAATTTGGGTTTATAATGCGTGGTGGTTTGAAGCAATTATGGGTGTATTCCTTATCAATTTTGCAGGAAATATTAAACGTTACCAACTTTTAAGAAAAGAAAAATGGGCAACTTTAATCCTTCATATTTCGTTTATTTTTACTTTGTCAGGAGCTTTCATAACACGATATATTAGTTATGAAGGAATGATGCCAATTCGCGAAGGCGCTGCCGAAAATCAGTTTTATTCTGATAAAATGTTTCTTACAATTTTTGTAGATGGTGATTTTCAAGGACAAATGAAGCGTCGTGTTTTTGAAAAATCATTGTTGCTTTCTCCAGTTACGAACAACAATTTTTCTATAAAAAGTAATTTTAACACTACTGATTTTAAAATATCGTACAAAGATTATTTATTGGGTGCCAATCAAATTATCAAACCAGATTCTAAAGGGGTTTTGTACTTTAAAATGGTAGAATCCGGCGACGGAACACGTCACGAACATTTTCTAAAAGAAGGCGAAGTTCAAAATATTCACAATATGCTTTTCTCTTTGAATAAATATGTAAAAGGAGCAACGAACATTACAATTACAGATAATTCTTCTACAATTCAAACGCCATTTGAAGGACAATTTATGAGAATGGCAGATAAATTGAAAGGAACTGTTTCCAAAGATGTTGTTCAGCCGTTGATGATGCGCTCGTTATATAATGTTGGCGGAACACAATTTGTATTTCCAGACCCAGCTGTGAAAGGCGTTATCGGGTATTCTGCAAAAAATGATTACAAAGCCAAAACGCACGAAGATGCCTTGATTTTAAATCTAAATTCGGAAGGTCAGGATAAAGAAGTTACGCTTTTGGGAACAAAAGGAACGATTGGTGAATCAAAATCGGTGAAAATCGGCAAAATAGAATACACCTTTTTCTATGGAAGTAAAGCCTATATTTTGCCATTTAAAATCAAATTAAATGACTTTAAAGCCTTAAAATATCCCGGAACCGAAAAGAGTTTTTCTGCTTTTGAAAGCGATGTTACCGTTCAAGATTCTACCTCAAAATTTGATGCTAAAATTTTTATGAATCATATATTAGACCATCAAGGGTATCGTTTTTTCCAATCTTCATTTGATCAAGATGAAAAAGGAACTGTTTTATCGGTAAATCATGATTATTGGGGGACTTTAATCACGTATATCGGTTATTTTATGTTGTTTTTTGGTTTGATGGCGATTCTATTTACAAAGCATTCTCGCTTTGCGGATATTAAAAGAAAATTAGAAGTTGTGAAATTGAAAAAATCAAAACTAATCACGATTGCATTGTTATTGTTGAGTTGTAGCGTTCTCTCACAACATAAAGAAGAGAAAATATCTGTAAAACAAATAGATTCTTTAGTTCATAAATATAAAGTCTCAGAAGAACACGCAGCCAAATTTGGACGACTTGTAATTCAAGATGCTGGTGGAAGAATGAAGCCTTTGAATACTTTTTCATCAGAATTATTACGAAAAGTGAGTCATAAAGACGAATATAATGGAATGAATTCTGATCAGGTATTTTTGTCAATGACACAATTTCCAACAGCTTGGTACGAAATTCCATTGATTTATATAAAAGCAGGAAATGACAGTATTCGTAAAATTATTGGCATTGATAAAACCGCACAATACGCTCCTTTTATTGCGTTTTTTGATGCTAAAGGAAACTATAAATTATCGTCGTATTTAGATGAAGCTTATAAAGTGGCAAACCCAAATAACTTTGAGAAAGATTTTGTGGAAACCGATAAAAAAGTCAATCTGTTAAATCAAGCTACATCAGGAAGTATTTTGCGTATTTTCCCAATTCCCAAAGATTCAAATAATAAGTGGGTTTCTCATTTAGAATTAAGTCACGCAGGTTTGAAAGGAATGGATTCGATATTTACATCACAAATTGTTCCGTTATATTTAAATTCGTTGAAAAATGCGAGTGAAAAAAATAACTATAAAGATGTTGATTTCTACTTAGAAGGAATTAAAAAATACCAACGAAAATTTGGAGTTCAAGTGATGCCAAGTGAAGAAAAAATCACCGCTGAAATCTTGTATAATAAATACGATGTTTTCAAAAAGCTGTTTTATTTGTATATGATGGCGGGCGTTTTAATGTTATTACTCACAATTATTAAAATATTCAAAGACAATAAGTTCATGGCAATTTCTGTGAATATAATGCACGTTATAATTGGACTATTATTTGCTTTACATACCATTGGATTGATAGCGCGTTGGTATATTTCGGGTCACGCACCATGGAGTAATGCGTATGAATCTATAATTTATGTGGCTTGGGCAACGATGTTTTTTGGTTTGGCATTCGATAGAAAATCTAAATTAACGGTTGCATCTTCAGCATTTGTAACTGCAATGATTTTGATGGCAGCGTATATGAATTGGATTGATCCAGATATTGCCAACTTACAACCCGTGTTAAATTCCTATTGGTTGATGATTCACGTGGCGGTAATTGTGGCGAGTTATGGTCCATTTGCACTAGGAATGATTTTAGGTTTTGTTTCATTAGTTCTAATTTTCTTTACCAATGATAAAAATAAAGAAGTGATGGCATTAAACATTAAGGAAATCACCTATATCAATGAAATGGCGTTGACAATTGGTTTGGTAATGTTAACCATTGGAAACTTTCTTGGCGGGCAATGGGCGAATGAAAGTTGGGGACGTTATTGGGGTTGGGACCCAAAAGAAACATGGGCGCTAATCAGTATTATGATTTATGCCTTTGTAATTCACTCTCGATTTGTACCAATGTTCCGAGGAAAATGGGTTTTCAATTTGATGAGTATGTTTGCTTTTGTATCGATATTATTTACCTATTACGGAGTGAATTTCCATCTTGTAGGCTTGCATTCTTATGCTAGCGGTGAAGCGAGTTCCTTGAGTTGGATTTGGCAATCTTTGACTGGGATTACAATTATTGGAGCACTTTCTTATCCAAAATACAAGAAATATTATAAGTAAAATTAAACCTACAATTACAATTATAATAAAGACTCAATAAAAATTGGGTCTTTTTTTTAAGTTTAAATCAAATTTAAATTGTGTTGTAATACTCGTTTGGAGTTTTTCCAACAATGTCTTTAAAGCTTGTGAAAAAAGGATTGTATGATGCAAATCCTACTTCTATTGCTAAAGATTCAAAAGTATTGGAATTTAAATATCCCGCCTCTATTAATTTCAAGGCATCTTGAATTCGGGTGATTTTTTTATAATCAGAAAATGAAATTTCTGAATGGTATTTGAATAAATAAGATAAATGACTTTTTGGTATGTTTAATTTCAATGCAAGTTCAGTTAACTTAAATTTTGAGTTTCTAAATAAATTATTTTGTTCTGAAACAATGTTAATTTCATTGATATATTTTTTTATGTTTGGATTTATTTTAGCAGTTAGTTTTGAGTCTTGAAGATTTGTTATTTTTACTTTCGAAACTAATTTTAAAGGTGAAATTTTATTTGAACTAATGTTGTTTTCATTTATTTTTTTATT
Source organism: Flavobacterium sp. (assembly GCF_040402835.1). Lineage (GTDB taxonomy): Bacteria > Bacteroidota > Bacteroidia > Flavobacteriales > Flavobacteriaceae > Flavobacterium. Next base: position 903 of record NZ_JBBALW010000043.1, on the reverse strand, counting down.
CAATATTGAATATCCAAAGAGTATTTCTGGAGTGGTCAATATTTTAATAAAAATACATATCCAAACAATTGAAGAACACCAAATACCTAATATTCCAGAAATGACTCCACCACTATTAGTTTCTATAAATAATGATACTATTAAACGGAAAACAGATAGACTTAAAGCAACAAAAATGAAAATTGACCAATTTTTAATTAATTGATTTTGCTTAATCATTATTTCAAGAGACCCTTTTTTATTCCAAATATTTCTTTTTAATTTCAAAAATATAACAACAGCAAAACAAACACAATAGATTATAAAGAGCCAAACTGTTCTGAAATCAAGATTAAAGAGGTTTCTTAATATGGATAATCGTTTCTCTAAAACAAATAAAGTTGGAATAATAAAGTGATATAAATCTTTTGGAGAAATTTTTTTTTGATTTTTTATAAGTTTATCAAAATATAAATAAACGCAAGGTCCTATATATATGTATAACAAATTGTGGTTTTGAATATAATATATTAAATAAGGATTTTGTGTTAATTCTTTGACTCCTATAATAAATAATCTTAAGGAACAAAAGAAAATAACAAGTGCGAGATAAATATTTATTACTCTATTTGATTTGTATCCAAATAAGATAATAAATAAAGTAACAAACCCCATAAGGCCAGTAAAAATCAGCAATAAAATTGAAACCATAGTTAAGTTTTCATTCAAACAATTATTTGTTTTTTACAATTAATTGTGAGGGGATTAAATGAATTCAAAAGAGATGTATTGTGAATGTAATTTTAGTGAACAATAATACACCCACAAAACTAATAATTTTTTTGTAAACAAAAAATTTTTTAAGGTTTTGGATATGCTAACTTTACCCTCATAAAAAGTTAAGAATAAAAACCTTAATTTTAA
>NZ_JBBALW010000042.1:0-14113 GCF_040402835.1 Flavobacterium sp. | reverse complement strand
TAATTTATTTATCAAACAAATATACAAAAATATGAGCAATTACGGATATACATAACCAAAATATACAATTTTACAACATAACAATTTAAAATTTTAAAAATGGCAGTAGAAATCATTACTAGAGAAGACCTAAACGAATTTCGTTCACTCCTTTTAACAGACTTAAAAGATATGTTTAATTCGAAACCGCAACAGCAAAAACAATGGCTCAAATCCTCCGAAGTCAGAAAATTGCTAAATATTTCTCCAGGCACTTTACAAAATCTACGAGTAAACGGAAATATCACTTATACCAAAGTTGGTGGAATACTTTACTACTCCAGTTCCGATTTAGAAAAAGTATTAGAAGAAAATAAAGTCGATGCAACAGTTACTTTATTCAGTCCAAAATGGTTAGTGAGATGAATTACATAAAACACCTAACAGGATTCTTTGAGAAAGTGGCTATCGACAAAACTCTCAATCCAACACACGTCAGTTTGTATATGTCCTTGTTTCAATTTTGGAACTGCAATCGGTTCAAAAACCCAATCAGTATTTCTCGTGATGAGGTAATGAGGATAAGTAAAATAAGTTCCAAAGCAACCTATCATAAGTGTTTGAAAAACTTACATTCACAAGGTTATATTAATTATGAACCATCATATAATCCATTCAAAGGAAGCCTTGTTTACCTACTAAATTTTTCAGATGATTTAAAACCAATTGCCAAAAATGAAAAAATCACAACACCAAAAAATGAATCCCTTTTTGAACTGGTTAATGAACAAGTAGTGAACAAGCTCTGTACTAGTACTGGTACAACTAGTGGGACTGGTGCTGAACAAGCTCTAGTATCTTATATAAATAATACAAACATACCAAACATTTCAAACGATTTAAAGATTGTAAACTTGGACGAGCAAGCAAAAAAAATTGAAAATGATAATGGTTTTTTAAAAAGCGAAACTGCCGAAAAAGAAAAAAAGTTGCGCGAAAAAAAGAAATTTTTTTCGGATTCGCCGACACAATTAAAAAATAAAAACAGCGGAGGCAAAGATTTAAAGCCAACATTTGAAAATGTAAAAGCCTATTTTCTCGAACAGAACTTTCAAGAAATCGAAGCCATTAAATTTTTCAATTACTTCTCCAGCAATGGTTGGTTAGTCGGTGGCAAAACCCCGATGGTCAATTGGCAAGCCGCAGCACAAAATTGGATATTAAACGCACCTAAATTCATTTCAAATGAGCAATCCAACAGAGCAAAACACCTCAACACAGGAAACGATAAAGACTATTCAGAGCCATTATAGCTACACTGAAATAATTGTTTGGTTAGAGAAAAAAGGCATTGAATTATACGGAAATCATTTCAAAATACTTGAAAGCGACTATCCAATAATTTATAAACTTATCGCCTATTTTCTAAAAGATGAAGCAACTTGTTTTCAATACAGAATAGACCTCAACAAAGGAATTTTACTTTCTGGACCAGTGGGCTGTGGCAAAACATCACTTTTAAATTGAATGAAATACCTAACCCAAACCGAACATAAATTTTTTGTAAAATCAACAAGAGATATAAGTTTTGAATTTATACAAGATGGCTACGAAATCATTCACAAATACAGCAAAGGAAAATTATACGAATCGCAACCAAAAACAATTTGCTTTGATGATTTAGGAACAGAAAATAACCTAAAATACTACGGAAACGAATGTAACGTAATGGCTGAAATTCTATTATCTCGTTATGATATTTTCACAAGTAAAAAAATTCAAACGCATATCACGACAAACCTTTCGGCAAGTGAAATCGAGAATGTTTACGGTAATCGTGTTCGCTCTAGATTACGTGAATTATGTAATTTAATCGCATTTGAAAAACATTCTATCGATAAACGAAAATAGTAACTAACAAATTAAATCAAAATGAAATCAATAAATACATTCTGGAACTGGTTCCAAGATAATAATCAAATCATTCAAAACATAGTTGATGAAACACCGAAAAATCAAAAACAAATTAGTTTTTGGATAGATAAGCACTTGAAATTCTATATTAAAGAATTAGATTTTATACTCGTTTTTTCAAAAATAAAAAAAAACAAGTCCAAAATGATAATTACGGCAAATGGTAATCCAGATTACTTCTACCAAGTCGTAAATTTAGTGGACAATGCACCTCAACTCAAGAACTGGAAATTTACAGCATTTATTCAGCCATCATCAGAAATTGAAAAAATTATTAGTGGATTAGATGAACCTTACTTTTTTCAAGATATTACACTCAAAGCAAGTGAACTCAAATTTACGGCATTGGATTATGACGAAGAAAAATCAAGGTTAGATCTAATTTTTCACCTCAAAAACTACGCATTACATTGTGATAACAAAACGTTACAACAAGCAATTTTTATTGTTATTCAGGATTTATTAGGAGAGGAATCCCTGTTTCAAAATATCAATTTAGTCCAATTGGCACAAATGCCCGACAACGATAATGGGTTAATTCATTTGTACGAATTACAGTTTTATATTGATAAAATAAATGCTTTCCAAAAAAAAATCTTAAAAAGGTTAACATAATATTTTTTCAATAGCATAAAATAAAAAATCATACTTTTGCACTTGTGAAATTCTTAAACTTCATATTAGCAATTTATCTGGTGTCACTTTCGTGTATGCCTTGTGCTGATTTAGAAATAAATAGTTTCGCACACACTAATTCGGAATATACTTCAAGCCACAAAAATCATAATCACGACAAAGAAAACGATTTATGTCCTCCATTTTGTATGTGCAATTGTTGTGGTGCACAAGTTTTGAGTTATTTTCCTGAAATATCATTTAACTTTCCTCAAGTTACAAATAGTATTAAAACATCAATTCCGTCATATAAATCAGTTTTTGCTTCCAATTTCTACGGAAGTATTTGGCAACCACCTCAAATAGCATAATGAAACCCGAGTAATTTCGGGTTATAGAGTTGTGGGCTTTCCACAGTATTTAATGGGCGTTCGTGCCTAATTACTCATTCATTATACTATTACAATGATAAATAAAATCATTAATTTTTCCGTAAACAACAAACTCATTACAGGCGTTTTGTTGGCAATATTTGTTTTGTTTGGAATTTATTCATTCACACAATTAAGTGTTGATGCTTTGCCCGATGTAACCAATAATCAAGTGCAAGTAGTTACAAATACTCCTAATTTGGCTACACAAGAAGTTGAACAGTTTATAACCTATCCGTTAGAAACCGAGTTCAAATCATTGTCCGATATGGTCGAATTACGAAGTACAAGCCGTTCGGGTTTGTCGGTAATTACGATTGTTTTTAAAGACAATGTTCCAGTAAATATTGCTCGTCAGCGAGTAGATGAAAAAATAAAAACCGCAACCGATAATATCCCAAAACAATACGGCACACCAGCATTATTACCGCCTACAACAGGGCTTGGTGAAATATTTCAATATGTTTTAGTACCACAAAAAGGATATGAAGAAAAATATGACTTATCCGAATTAAGAACCATTCAAGATTGGATTGTGCGCCGTCAATTGTTGGGAACTGTTGGTGTGGTGGAAGTAAGTAGTTTTGGAGGAAAACTAAAACAATACGAAGTCTCCGTAAAACCCGAACGCCTTTCGGCTAACAATTTAACGCTAATAGATGTGTTTGATGCCTTGCAAAACAACAACGAAAATACAGGCGGAAGTTACATTGATAAAGGTCCAAATATCTATTTTATTCGTGGAGAAGGATTAATTCAAAACCTAGAAGACATAAATAATATTGTAGTCAAAAACAATTCGGGTGTTCCTATTTTAATAAAAGACATTGCCGAAGTTAAATTTGGTTTTGCACCTCGTTATGGAGCAATGACAAGAAACGGAAAAGGTGAAACTGTTGGCGGAGTAGTTTTAATGCAAAAAGGAGAAAACGCAGTACGAGTAATTGAACGGGTAAAAGAAAGAATGAAATCCATCGAAAAATCGTTACCTCAAGGTGTAAAAATCGATGTATTTGTTGATAGAACCAAACTAATTGAGAAAACTGTCAGTACGGTTTCAACCAATTTATTAGAGGGTGCTTTAATCGTTATTTTAGTTTTAGTTTTATTTCTTGGCAGTTTGCGTGCAGGCTTAATTGTAGCTTCTGTCATTCCTTTAGCGATGCTTTTTGCCATAATTATAATGAATATGTTCGGGTTAAGTGCCAACTTAATGAGTATGGGTGCTTTAGATTTTGGACTTATCGTTGATGGTGCTGTAATTGTGGTCGAAGCCACTTTGCATATTTTTTCAAGGCATTACAAGAACAATATTCTTTCTCAAAATCAAATGGACGATGAAGTAATTAAAAGTTCATCAAAAATTATGAGTTCTGCCATATTTGGACAAATCATTATCTTGATTGTTTATATTCCGCTATTTGTTTTAAGTGGTGTAGAGGGTAAAATGTTTATGCCAATGGCACAAACTGTTAGTTTCGCTATTGTTGGTGCATTAATACTTTCACTTACTTATGTGCCTTGGGCTAGCAGTATTTTTTTAAACAAAAAAATTAGCGACAAACCTAATTTTACCGATAGGTTTGTAAATAAACTAAACAATTGGTATCAACCTTATTTGGTTAAAGCTTTAGAAAGAAAGTTTGCAGTTATTGGTGTTGCAATATTCTTATTCATAACCTCATTATTTATATTCAATTCATTGGGTGGTGAATTTATTCCGGAATTAGACGAGGGCGATTTTGCAATGAATTTTACCATTCGCCAAGGTAGTAGTTTACCTCAAAGTATAGAAGTTGCTACTCAATTAGAAAAAATAGCAAGTACATTTCCTGAAGTAAAAGATATGGTAACAAAAATTGGTACTAGTGAAATTCCGACTGACCCAATGCCTATAGAAAGTGCTGATATTATTATGGTAATGAAAGACAAAAAAGAATGGACAACTGCCCACAATAAAGAAGATTTAGCCGAGAAAATGAACGAAAAAATGAGTGCAATTCCTGGTTGCAATTTATCGTTTGAGCAACCCATTCAAATGCGTTTCAATGAATTGATTGCAGGAGTAAAATCGGATATTGCTATAAAAATATTTGGGGATGATTTAGATAAATTGTTTTCAGAAGCCAATAAAGCAGTTCCGATAATTAGAGGAATTGAGGGATTAACCGATATAAAAGTAGAACAAGTTACAGGGATGCCCCAATTGGTTGTAAAATACAACCGAAATAAAATTGCGCAATACGGTTTGAATATTTCCGATGTAAACCGAATTTTAAATACGGCTTATGCGGGTGGAACAACTGGCGTTGTGTACGAGGGAGAGAAAAAATTTGATTTGGTCGTTCGTATTCCTAAAAACCAAAACACAGATATTGACGCTTTAAAATCATTATTAATTCCAACACCAAGAGGTAATCAAATCCCATTAAATGAGGTTGCTGAAATCACTTTTAAAACTGCACCATCACAAATAAGCCGTGAAGATGCACAACGCAGAATAGTGATTGAAGCCAACGTTCGTGGTCGTGATGTAGAAAGTGTAGTTTTAGAAATTCAACAAAAATTAGATGCCAAATTAAAATTACCCGAAGGCTATTTTATTAATTATGGTGGACAATTTCAAAACTTGCAAGAAGCAAAAGGACGATTGCAATTGGCTGTTCCTGTTGCACTTTTACTTATTTTCTTTTTACTCTTTTTATCATTCCGTTCGCTCAAAGAAGCTTCAATTATTTTTTCTGCAATTCCTTTGGCATCTATTGGCGGAATTATCGCTTTATGGGTTCGTGGAATGAATTTTAGTATATCAGCAGGAGTTGGTTTTATTGCACTTTTTGGTGTAGCAGTTCTAAACGGAATTGTTTTAATCAGTTACTACAATCAATTAAAAGATGAAGGCGAAGACAATCTTTTACAACGCATTTACAAGGGAAGTGCTGCAAGATTAAGACCTATTTTAGCAACAGCAACCGTAGCTTCATTAGGATTCTTACCAATGGCTTTAAGTACAAGTGCAGGTGCAGAAGTACAAAAACCATTGGCGACTGTCGTTATTGGTGGTTTGCTTACTTCTACGCTATTAACATTATTTGTTTTACCAGTTTTATATTATTTAGTAATGACACCAAAAAAGATAAAAGTAAATCCAAAAATTGCAACAATTGTGGTACTGTTTTTTAGTTGTTTTTCTTTCAATGCCAACGCACAAACGCAAACTTTTACTTTACAGAATGCGTTGGATTTAGCAACCAAGAATTATCCAACATTGCAACAAGCGACTTTGCAAACCCAGCAACAACAAGCATTAACCAAAACGGCAACTGTTCTTGACCCTTTCAATATCAATAGTAATTTAGGGCAAATGAACAGTAAAGCATACGATTATAATATCGGAGTTTCGCAAGGTTTTAGACTAACTAATAAAGCGAATAAGGATTTATTAAATCAAAATGTAGCAGTAGCAAAATCCTTTGAAGCAGTTACAAAAAATGAATTAATAAGAAACGTGTCAAATGCTTATTTCAATTGGCTTTACAATTTGCAACACTATAATTTATTGCTCGAAACAGATAACATTTTTGCCGATTATGAAAAATATGCCGACAAGAAATTTCAAGTAGGCGAATCAAGTAAATTAGAAAAAATAAACGCCACTTTGCAACGCAAAGAATTAAAAATGCAATTGGCAGAAGCCAATTCGCAAGTATTATTTTATTTGACTGAATTACAAAAGTGGACACGAAGCAACGAATCCTACCAAGCACCAACGAAATACGATGCTTTGCCCGAAATTAATGTTAGCGATAGTACATTGGTTAAAAATCATCCTGTTTTACAGTTTTTGCAACAGCAAATTATCGCTAAAGAATTAGCCATAAAATCCGAAAAAGCAAAAGCAAATCCATCTTTCAATTTGGGTGTAAATACTCAAAGTTTAGATAAGGAAAACCCTTTTTATTATGGTAGTGTAGGTATTAATATTCCTTTATTCAAAAACGGAATCAAAGCTAAAACACAAGTTGCAAAATTGGAAACCGAAATTGCAAAAAAGGAATTAGAAAAATCACAACAGGAATTGGCAACCATTTATTTGCAACAATTCCAATTGCAAAAACAATATTCCGAGCAACTCACTTTTTACAAAACAGAAGGTTTACCAATGGCAGAAACCATTGTAAATTCAGCACAACGGCTTTATAAATCGGGGGATATTGGCTATATCGAATATACCCAAAACCTAAAAGATGCCAACAAAATAAAAACTGATTATCTGATTGCAATGAACAATTACAATCAAACTATAATCAACATTCAATATTTATTAAACAAATAAAATTCTAAAGATGAAAAATAATATAGCAATAATAATCCTTTTGTTTTTGGGCGTAGTTTCTTGCAAGAATAATGATACCGAAGCATCAAAAGCCGAAACTTCAAAGGAAACAGTCACCGAAAAAGCCACAACAGCAGTTGTAACATTTACTGATGCACAAATAAAAGCCATCGATTTACAGTTGGGCGATTTTGAAAATAAAAACCTAACGACGACTTTAAAAATAAACGGAAAATTATCATTGCCACCACAATACCAAGCACAAGTAAGTATCTTGACTGGCGGTGTTGTTAAAAATATTTTCGTTCAAGAGGGCGAATTTGTAAACAAAGGAAAAACTTTGGCAACAATTGCCAATATCGATGTGATACAATTACAACAAGATTATTTAGAGAACAACGCTAATCTTTCGTTTCTAGAAAAAGAATACCAACGCCAAAAAGAGTTGCGTGATGATAACATCAACGCTGGGAAAACCTTCCAACAATCGCAAAGAGAGTTACAAATTGCACAAGCCAAAAAGGAAACCTTAAAATCTAAATTGGCACAATTAGGAATTAATGCCAATAATTTATCTTCTAAAAATATCGCTTCAAATATTGCTATTTCAGCACCAATAAGCGGTTATATTCAACACATCAATTTAACAATGGGGAAATTTGCCGATGCAAACGCTGTACTATTTGAAATCATCGACAATCGATTTTTACATTTAGATCTAAAAGTTTTTGAAAAAGACATCCATAAAATCAAAATCGGACAAGAAATAAGTTTTAGTGATGCCAACGATGTTTCGCATTCTCACCCAGCTAAAATTTACGCTATCAATAAAGCTTTTGAACCGAACGAACAAGCCGTATTGGTTCACGCTAAAATAAACGAAACCACCGAAACAGTTTTACCCGGAATGTATGTAGAAGCAAGAGTGAAAATCGACAATGCCAATACAACAGCATTACCAACAGAAGCGATTGTAAACAATGGCAACGACCATTTTATATTTGTAGCAACAGGCAAAAATACCTTTCAACAAATAAAAGTAAACATTGGCGCAACCGATTTAGGTTATACAGAAGTTAAGGCAATCGATGAAGTTCCTGCAAACGCAAAAGTAGTAATCAAAGGAGCGTATTATCTTTTATCAGAATTAACCAAAGGTAGCGGAGAAGAAGAATAAATTTAAATACAAAAATAATGACAAATATTTCAGAAGTTTATTTATACGCATTAATCCCTGTAATTTCTATCTTAATTGGGGGACTTACAGGATTATTTACAACTCCAAGTGGGGCATTCAAAAGTTCGGTTTTGCACTTTGCAGGCGGTGTAGTTTTCTCGGTAGTAGCCGTAGAATTATTGCCCGATATTATCAAATGCCACAAACCTATCGAAGTGGCAATTGGTTTTGGTTTAGGTATTTTTACAATGCTTGCAGTAAAGTTTTTTGCAGAAAAATTTGAACAAAAACAAGATGGTAAAACAAATAAAAATGCGTTACCAATGGGATTATTGGTAGCGTTAGGTATCGATTTAGCAATAGATGGGTTGCTTCTTGGCGTAGGTTTTGCAGCAGGAAATACCGAAGGAATTTTATTATCCGTTGCCTTGGCATTAGAAACATTTTCGTTAGGATTAGCAGTAGTTCTCGCTTGTATCGATTGCAATTTTACAAAACAAAAAAATCTACTTATTTTATTAGTTTTAGGATTAATATTTTTTGCAGATGCCATTTTAGGAATTACACTTTTATCAGGATTGTCTCAAGAATGGTTAAAATTGGTTTTGTCCTTCGGGCTAGCCGCTTTATTGTTTTTGGTAACCGAAGAATTACTAACAGAAGCACACGAAGAAAAAGAAACCCTTTTACAAACAGCAATGTTTTTTGTAGGGTTTCTTATATTTCTAATAATTGGAATGGTAGCATAAATAAAAACTTTTAAAAATGAAATATCTATGATAAATACAGATCCAAAACACAAGCATATTTATGACGCACAAGGCAAAATGACTTGTTGCTCACAAGAAGAAAAAATAAACAAATTGGCTGATAAACCTCTAAAAAAGAAAGTCCAAAAAGACAGTTGCTGTGGCGATAACGAACCTGTAAAAACAACCCACAAAAAAAATGACAATCACGACGATGGTCACGACCACGATGCCCACAGCCACGACGAACATACCGACGATGACGGACACGACCATTCAGGTACAGACCAAACCACGTTTCAAATGTTCTTGCCAGCAATCATTAGTTTTACATTGTTACTTATTGCAATTGGTTTTGATAATTATTTTCCGCAATCGTGGTTCACAGGTTACGTACGATTGGGTTGGTATATTTTGGCATACCTTCCAGTAGGTTTTCCAGTGCTCAAAGAAGCATTTGAAAGCATTAGCAAAGGCGAAATATTTTCAGAATTTCTATTAATGTGCATCGCAACTATCGGAGCATTTTCAATCGGACAATTTCCCGAAGGAGTTGCAGTAATGTTATTTTATGCCATTGGCGAAATTTTTCAAACATTGGCAGTACAACGAGCCAAATCAAATATCAAACTATTATTAGACCAACGACCAGATGAAGCAACGGTTTTGATTAACGGAAATGCAACAACCAAAAAAGCGTCTGAAATTACCATTGGCGAAATCATTCAACTCAAATCGGGCGAAAAGTTAGCATTAGACGGAAAACTTTTAACCGATAATGCCACATTCAATACATCAGCACTAACAGGTGAGAGTAAACCCGACACCAAACTAAAAGGCGAAGCAGTTTTGGCAGGAATGATAAATTTAAACACCATTGCACAGGTTGAAGTTACGACAGCTTACACCGATAGTAAACTGTCTAAAATACTCGAAATGGTGCAAGAAGCAACAGCCAAAAAAGCACCGACAGAATTGTTTATTAGAAAATTTGCCAAAATTTATACTCCAATTGTTGTGTTTTTAGCCATTGCAATTTGTGTTTTACCGATGCTTTTTGTCGATAATTATGTGTTTAGAGATTGGTTGTACAGAGCATTAGTTTTCTTGGTTATTTCGTGTCCTTGTGCGCTAGTTATAAGTATTCCGTTGGGTTATTTTGGCGGAATTGGTGCAGCGAGTAAAAACGGAATTTTGTTTAAAGGTTCTAGCTTTCTCGATATAATGGCATCTATTGAAGTGGTTGTTATGGATAAAACAGGAACACTAACCAAAGGTGTTTTTAAGGTTCAAAAAGTAGTAGCAGTTGATATTTCCGAAGCCGATTTAGTAAAATTCACATCAGCACTCGAAACCAAATCAACCCATCCAGTCGGAACTGCAATAATCGAATATGCAAAAGGGACAGAAAAAAATGCAATTGTAACCGATGTTGAAGAAATTGCAGGACACGGATTAAAAGGCAAGGTAGATGGAAAAGAAATCTTGGCAGGAAATGTAAAATTGATGAAGAAATTTAATATCAGTTATGATGTTGAAATCGACAATACACCATTTACAATTATTGTTATTGCAATCAATCAAAAATATTCTGGCTATTTTCTAATTGCAGACGAAATCAAAGAAGATGCAAAACAAGCAATAGAAAGTTTACACAAAATAAACATTAAAACCGTAATGCTCTCGGGCGACAAACAAGCTGTTGTAAATGCCGTTGCTAAAGAACTGAATATTGATTTAGCTCACGGCGATTTATTACCCGAACATAAAGTTGAAAAAGTCCAAGAACTAAAACAACAAAACCTAAAAATCGCATTCGTTGGCGATGGTGTAAATGATGCACCTGTTGTCGCTATTGCCGATGCAGGAATTGCAATGGGTGGTTTAGGAAGCGATGCAACAATTGAAACAGCCGACATTGTAATTCAAAACGACCAACCTTATAAAATCTTTACAGCTATCAATATTGGTAAAAAGACAAAACAAATCGTTTGGCAAAATATCGGTTTAGCATTTACAGTAAAAGCAATCGTTTTAATACTTGGCGCAGGAGGATTAGCAACTATGTGGGAGGCAGTTTTCGCAGATGTAGGAGTAGCATTATTGGCTATTTTAAATGCTGTTAGAATTCAGAGAATGAAGTTTTAGTGAAATTTTTTATTGTTATACTACATTTTAACAATTGATTAGCAAACAAAAAATATAATTTGATTACTTTTGATTCAAATTAAAGCACAAATGAATAAATTTCACATTTTAGCAATTATAGTATTTGGTTTCTTACTGATGCCAAATAATACTTTTGCGTGTGGAAATAGCTCAAATAAACATTCTTGTAAAAAAGAAGTTTCATCAAAAACAGACAAAGAGGATTGTTGCAAAGGTGATAGTCATTCTAAAGGTAAAAATAGCGATGGTTGCGCAGGAAAATGTGGACATTCCAAATGTGGTTGTCCAGCAGCAAGTAATGGTTTTACAATCGTTTATGAAATAAAATTTAAAAACAATACTTTTGATTTTTCTTCCGAAAAACAAAAAAATTCTCATTCAGAGACCTATATATCTTCTGGTTTCTATTCACTTTGGCTTATACCAAAAATAAGCTAAATTCCAATTCTGATAGCCATAATTGTATTTAATTGATAACAATTAACGCTTTCAAAATCATTTATTTTCTCGGTTAATTTCAATTTCAAAATGATGACATTGCTATAATTTCATTTTGTTATTGTTTAACTAATTCAATTCAAAATTATTTATATACAATGAATTCATTAAAAAAAATAATGATGACAATAATACTATTGTTATCAATCGTGGTATCTAATGCACAAATTAAAAATGCCACAACAGAAACTGTAAAAGTGTACGGAAACTGTGGAATGTGCGAAACCAAAATAGAAAAAGCAGGAAATCTAAAAAATATTGCCAAAGTAGATTGGAATGAAGATACAAAAATGGCAACGCTTACTTACGATGCTAAAAAAACCAATCAAGACGAAATACTAAAACGTATTGCTTTGGTAGGTTATGACAGTGATAAATTTCTTGCTCCAGATACAGCTTTTTCAAAACTTCCAAGCTGTTGTCAATATGATCGTGTGGCAAAAGTTCCTGTAAAAGTAGATGCAATAGCCGGTGAGAGTATGCCAGCAAAAACCGAAATGGATATGGCTAATCATTCTACAACTACTGAAAACCAAATAGTAAATCAACTAAAACCAATTTTCGATAATTATTTTTTATTGAAAGATGCTTTAGTAAAAACAGATGGTAAAATAGCTTCTGAAAAAGCAACAGCATTATTATCTTCAATTACTGCCGTAAAAATGGAAAAATTAAAAATGGACGAACATATGGCGTGGATGAAAGTGTTTAAAGATTTAACAACCGATGCAAAAAGCATTTCAGAAACGCAAGATGTTGAAAAACAAAGAAATGTATTTAACTCATTATCCAAAGGAGTTTATGAATTAATAAAAGTTTCTAAACCAACAGAAGCAGTTTATTATCAATACTGTCCAATGAAGAAAATGAATTGGTTAAGCAAAGAAAACACAATCAAAAATCCCTATTTTGGCTCTCAAATGTTGAGTTGTGGTAGTGTGGTAGAAACAATTAAATAAATAATCAACAATAATTTTTTAAATTTTTAAACAATGAAAAATGCAATTTTTATCGCCTCCGCAATTGGAGCATTAGTTTTAACATCTTGTAGTAAAAAAGATGATATGAATATGGATATGCCAATGGCAGCTGTAAATGTAAATTATCCAGCAGCTTATGTTGTCAATGGCGAAGATGCAACAGTATCTGTAATCAAACTATCAACAAATGAAGTAACTGCAACTATTCCGTTAATGGGAACAGGAACAGATATGATAATGTGGCCTCATCACATTTCATCACACGAAAATCATTTAGCAATTGGAGTACCAGGAATGGATTTTAGCGCAGGTCACGCAGTAACTGGAACAATGTCTGGAAAATTATTAGTAATTGATGCGATGACTGGTGCAATTGTCAAAAATATGAGTTTGCCAGTAATGAACCACAACACCATTTATTCCCCAAACGGTACAGAAATTTGGGTTCCTCAAATGGATATGACAGGTAAAGTTTTGGTTTATGACGCAACAACCTACGCTCTGAAAAATACAATTACTGTGGGTATGATGCCAGCAGAATTAACATTCTCATCAGACGGAACAAAAGCGTATGTTGCTAATGGCGATGATGACAATGTTTCGGTAATCAATGTTACAACAAAGGCAGTTATAGCAACAATTACAGTAGGTAACAATCCAGTTGGTGCTTGGACAGGAACTAACGGACAAATGTTTGTAGATAATGAAGACGGACAATCTATTTCGGTTATAAAAGTAGCTGACAATACAATTGCTCAAACTATAGCTTTAGGATTTATGCCAGGAATTGCTTCGCACAACGGAACAAAAAGCGAGTTATGGGTTTCTGATCCAATGGCAGGAAAAGTACATTACTGGACTTGGGACACAACTATGATGAATTGGATGCACGGCGGAGCTTTCAATACTGGTGCTGGTGCTCACGCAATTTCATTTACTATGGACGGAAATACGGCTTATGTAACCAATCAAACGGCAAATACAGTTTCTGTTATAAATGTTACAAATCATACCGTTACTAAAACTATTGCTGTAGGTAAAAAACCAAATGGTGTTGTAATAAAAATGTAAATTTTACAACTCTATAAAATAAATCTGTAATATTCTAAACATAAATCTATTGTAATATTATATGTTTAAATTAAAGCAATATGGATATGCAAATAAAACCCGCAGTATTAGTTAAGCAACATTTTTAAAATTAT
>NZ_JBBALW010000041.1:0-15008 GCF_040402835.1 Flavobacterium sp. | reverse complement strand
ATAATTTTAAAAATGTTGCTTAACTAATACTGCGGGTTTTATTTGCATATCCAAATACCACATTATTAAAACGTATTCTCACCATTGCCATGAAAATAAAAGCACCAACCATTCCTATGGGAAAGTCGTATGAAGTAGATGAAATGCACACCTTCATTAAAAGAAAGGATAAATTAATTTGGATTGTTTATGCACTGGAGCGGGAAACAAAAAAAATCGTTAGTTTTAATATTGGTGCAAGAACCAATAAAACGTTGAATGTTGTGTTGAAAACCTTAAAATTAGCAGCGCCCAAAACCATTTTTACAGATGGCTTGAAACACTATAAATACCTCATCGCAAAGAAAATACATAGCGTAAAAAAATTTGGCACCAATTCTATCGAAAGACACAATCTCTCGATGCGAACAAACTTAAAAAGATTGAACAGACGAAGTATTCGTTTTTCAAGGAGCTACTTGATATTACATTGTATTCTGAAAATCTATTTTTGGGGATAATTAATATTTAATAGGGGGGAAAACTAAAACTTACCACATTTTGAAATAACACCTAATTAGAAATCAAATTTCAATTACATCTCCCTTGTTTTCTGCCTAGTGTTTATTTTACACAAATAATCGATATAATCAGGAAGCTCAATCAGACTTAAAAGTCCATTTATTGCTTCGGGCAATTCGAGGAATTCAATCTTTTTAATGTATTGTTTTTTCTTAAATATAACCCGTTGGGTGCAATTATTTAAAGTAAAATAAATTGATTAAATGTTGGTCAAGATACTGAAATTCAGTATCTTGAAGTCGCTAAACAACCAACATTTATGGCAAATATAGTTAAAAATTATTTAAGAGTTTTAGGAGTTATAAGTTCTTTGAATTGTGAATTAGAATATAAATCTGGAGTTGGGCGAAAGAGCAAAATGTCTGATTTAGAGATAGTTGCATTGAGTTTGACAGCTGAATTTATGTCGATTGACAGTGAAAACTCATTGTTTAAATTGATTGACACTAGTCAAATTCCAAATTTAATTGAGCGAAGTCAGTTCAATAAAAGAAGAAGAAAATTATTTTTATTTTCAGAAGAAGTTAGATTAAAATTAGCCTCTCGTTTTTTGGAGTTTGAAGATTACTTTATTGTTGATAGTATGCCCTTAGAGATTTGCAAATTTGCTCGTCATCGAAGAATTAAAATCTGTAAAAAAGAGTTTGAAACAGCTCCATCAAAAGGATTTTGTGCTTCACAAAACACTTGGTTTTATGGATATAAACTTCACGGAGTTTGTTCTGTATCAGGTATTTTTCATTCGTTAGATATTACAAAAGCAGAAGTTCATGATGTACATTTTTTAAAGAATATAAAACAACAAATGTCTGATTGTGTGCTACTTGGAGATAGAGGTTATTTGTCAAAAACTATTCAATTGGATTTGTTTCAAACGGTAAATATCAAATTAGAAACTCCAAAAAGAAAAAATCAAGTAGATTATAAACCACAGGCTTATATCTTTAGAAAATCAAGAAAAAGAATTGAAACATTATTTTCTCAATTATGTGACCAGTTCAAAATTAGAAACAATTACGCTAAATCTTTCGAGGGATTTAAAACAAGAATTTTAGCTAAAATAACAGCATTAACATTGGTTCAATATGTCAATAAATTCATCTTTGATAGACCAATTAATAATATTAAGAATCAAATAATTTAATTACACCCAACGGGTTAAATATAGGTATTTTTTGCCATTACTAATCGTTTAAAGATAAACCCTAAATTTTAGGGTTTATCTTGCGGTCAAAGGTAATCCAAACTATTTTTATTTATTGTAAAAAAATTACCGTTTATCCGAGCTGCTTGGACTAAATGTGATGAGGTTGAACATGTTTCGCATCCTGGAGCGAAGTCGGTTTCCATAGTGGTTTTCTATTTCAAAAGCTGCAAGGTTTGTGGTGATGTGCGTTATAGAATTGTTTTCTACAAATTGTTCGTACCTGGTGATTAGAATTTCAGCCATTACGTTGCAGTCATTTCCGAAGTGTTTTATCTGTTGTTCGGTGCCTAAATCGTCAAAACAATAACCCGTTAAACGGATTTGATTGTTCTGTTTTGTGGTGTATGAGTTTATGGCTTCGTAACCGTTTTTTGCGAACTCAAAAGAAATTTCCCTACATGTTTTGATTTTGTAATCTGAAAATGAGTTTGCAAATGGGGTAATTAATCGCATTAAGGAGGTTTTACCGCATCCAATTGGTCCAGACAACAAAATACCTCTTGATAGATTTAATTGCAGTTTTAAGGCGTTATTTTCATCTTTGATCATGTAGATTATTAGTTTGAAAATTGTTTCCAAATCTTCTTCTTTGATTTTGAAATTTTGACCGAATTCTTGCTTGCCTTTGTACTCGATAAAAGACAAGCATTTCTTGAAATCATAGTGTTTGTAGCCGTTTTGAATGGTGTAAGTATCGGATAATAAATTACAATGGTTCAGCATAATTTTTAAGGTTTTGAGAGTGCAAATGGTTTGGTTGCGGTTGGTTTTGTTGGAATTTTACGGCGTTTAATAGCCAGTTTCGGGAAGCTGCTTTCCAGTCTTTCATTTTTGATTTTCCCCCAACGAGCCAACCGTTGCTTTGGAAGTGGTTGAAGAATTTTTGCGCATCGGTTTCCGTTGCGTTTTTTTCAATGAAAAAATCAAGTACATTTTGCCACTCTGGCGGAATGGTGTTTTGAATTTCTGTACCCTTTTTTTCGCGCAACTTTTTTTGGGTAACTTCAATATTTTTAGCTGTAGCAATTTTGGACAAGTTGTTTTTTGGTGTTTTTTCGTTTTTACCAAAGTTTAAAATGTTTGCATTGTTTGCATTGTTTATTATGTTTATAGAAGGTACCAGTGCCTGTCCCAGTACTTGTCCAGTGCTTGTCTTCTGCTTGTTCAGAGCTTGTCCATTAACGAGTTTGTTTTTTGGATTAGTTCCGTTCTTTTTTTCGATGATTTTTAGTGCCAAAACGAGGTCTAACATTTCGACTAAACTACCCCTAAATGGATTAAAAGATGGGCTGTAAATTACATAGCCTTTGTTGTGTAAATCTCGCATACATTTATGATACGTTGATTTAGAACAAATCTTACTAATTGACATGATATCGTCTCTCGTGATACTAATTGGATTTTGAAAACGGTTGAGGTTCCAGTACTGAAACAAGGCAATGTAAAGACTTACATGCGTTGGATTTAGATTTTGATCGAGTACTACTCGGTCAAAAAAACCTGTGAGTTGTTTGATGTAATTCATCGTAATTTATTTATTTGAAAAGTGTTGGAATTGCTTTTACGCTTTTGGATTCTAAGAGTTTTTCGATTTCATGGTGAGCGTAGTAATTTATGCCTCCAATTTTAGTAAAAGTTAGAATTCCTTTGATCCGGAAACTTTGTAGTGTTCCGTTAGAAATGTTGAGCATTTCTCTTACTTCTGTGGATTTGAGCCACTTTTTTACTGGGGTTGCTTTGGTGTTAAAAATTTCTTTTAAATCATTTAAAAGCAACAAACGAAAGTCGTTTAAATCGTCTTGGGTAACCACTTGAATAGCCATATTTTTTCTTTTTAGAAATTGAATGACAAAGGAAAATATTAAAGCAATACCGCGCCAGTGTCAGGGGGTGGCGCCACCCCCCACAAAAGCCAACAAAATAGCCTATTCACGTCAAAAAAGTTTTTTTTATAAGGGTGTTTTTGCTTATTTTATTGAATAATGATTAACTTTGTTTTTTGAAACAAAAAAAGGGGCAACTCTTTTAAAATATAAGTAGCGAAAGTTATTTACTGTGCCGCAGAAAACCGCCAAATTTATCTTGCACCAGAAAATATACTGTTCGCCCACGTAAAGCGTGGGCTCAGTTTATTGGTGCAATGGGTGCTTGGCGGTACCTCTGTGGCTGATTTATTGATGTCCCACGCTGGTTGTTTCTAATTGTTTCGCAATTAGGAACAACCGAAAAGAAATTAGAATTATGGAAGAAAAAAAAGCAATGCAAGCGTCCCCAGAACTTGCCGTATTTATGACATACCACCATATAGTGACTGTCGCTTTATTACTAAAAATTGACAATGAAGATTTATTACAAATGGAGGGTTTCGGCTGGCGCCTAATGAAAGAAGTCTTACAACTTCGTAAGGTTTAAAAGTTCAAATATTTTTTCACGTATTTTATTTACAGTTGTATCTTCAACATTATAGAACTTATTTTTTATGCTTGATTCTGAAATAGTTGTTGTTGACTTTGTTTTGAAATTTGCAGCAATGAATCTAAATAATTCGATTTGACTTTTCGGATTAATCAAGCCTGTTTGAGAAAGTAACCCAAAGAAATAACTGAGCTGTGCTACAGATAAATTAGTACTCATTTTTTCTAATTCCTCCTGGTGTATAATTTGAAATGGATTTCCTTTTTCAAGACTATTTTTCTTATTTAAATATTCAATTTCTTCTTCAATCCAATTGATGATTTGGTGTTTTAAAGACGGTAGATTTTGCTTTAATTTCATAAAGTTTCTGGTCTGCCTTTGGTTGTAATATTTTAGCAGTTGGTACAATTTATTTATTTTTTCATTGTCTGAACTTTCGAACTTTAAAGCTTCCATAATATTATTTGTACTGTAGTCAAAAAACTCCAAATTATTAAGATTTAAATCCAGAAGCCATTCGATAATAGTATCTGATGTAGGGCTTTGAGTACTATTGTTTAAATACTTGTAAAATTGAGAGATATAGTTGGAGTAATAGTTAAATTCATTGTACGTAATTTGTTGATTTATATTGAAAGTTGTGATTTTTAAAATGGGTTGATACGCAATTTGTAAGAGTCGGTTGTCCAGATTTATTTCTAAAAGATTGGTTTTTACAAAGTTCATTTTATTGTCAATTTCGAGTTCTTTTACAAGTAAGGTTTTGAAGGGAACTTGGATTTCAATATCGAGGTATTTTAAGTATTCAATTTCAATGAACTGCAAGAGTTTTTCCAAATAAATGTACACTACTTTTAAGCAGTCCCTTTTGTTGTATTCGGACGAAAAATTATATATTTCAATTGCTACTGCAGGATTGATGTCTCGAATAACCCGATGTGATAAATTTTCTAAAGCCTGTTGTTTTCTTTGGATAAAGTGCTCGATTCTGCCTTTTGATTTGAGACTAAATACTCTTTCTTTATTAATTTTTATGATTTTGTTATTCTCCTGTTTTAGTTTTTGGCAGCAAAAAAGGAAGAAAAGGTTTTCGGGTGCAATTTCTTCAATTGGACACTGTTCACAAATAATTAGGGTGTCGTTTTCGTGGAAAGAACTCCAGCAGAACGAGGTGGTTGTATTTTGAATATTTAGATCCTGAAGTATTTTAGGAATGAACTCTTCAAACTCGGAGTTGATGCCGTAATTTGTTGGATGAAAATCGGGAGCCTTATGGTGCAGGTTATGGATTTTGTCTTTGATAACATAGCTTACAAGTCCATCCGATTTAGAGAAATTGACCTCGTGTATGTGGTGGCTGTCTTCAGAACATAGTTTTAGAAAAGAGATTACCTCTTTATGATTGGTTTTTCGGGAATGTTTAATTTCATTGAATAGGGAATCGTAAACTTCGAGGGTATAATTCTGTTTCATTGTCCCTGATTTAGAAATTATGTAACTTAATTTACCTATAAAAAAATATTTATTTGGCTAGTAGATGCTTTAAAACAATGAATTAACCTCAACAAAAAAAGAAATAAATCTATCCTTTTGATGTCAGCAAGTTAAACAAATATTAACATATTACATCAAATGTGATTAAATATATTATGCACACCTACTAAATTACAATAAAAAGGGCTACAACCATAAAGAGGGATTTTTATAAATGTAATAAAATCTTTGCAATGGTGTGGTTTTAGCTTATTGATTTGGTTTCAATGATTGGAGTATTATTTTTGAATTTTTCTTTAAGCAGCATCATATCATTGCTGATTTTAATATCTAAAATCTTGGCGTAATGTTGAGTAGTTTTCAAATTGGTATGTCCTAACATTTTACTTACGGTTTCAATTGGAACTCCATTTGAGAGCGTTACAGTGGTTGCAAATGTATGCCGGGCAATGTGGAAAGTCAATTCTTTATTGATGCCACAAACATCCGCAATTTCCTTTAGGTAGGCGTTCATTTTTTGATTGCTTAGTATTGGGAGAAGTCGGTCCTCGTTTAGGCAAATAGGGTGGGAGGCGTATTTATTGACTATTGAAAGTGCAATAGGCAATAAAGGTATTTTGGAAGCTGTGTCTGTTTTCTGTCTGTTTTTGAAAATCCATTTATCTCCATCGATACCAAAACTAATGTGATTTGGCGTTAGTTGTTTTACATCAATATAAGCCAACCCAGTGAAGCAGCTGAAAACAAATATGTCACGTACAATTTCCAAACGGTTAGAAACAAATTTTTTGTTCATCATCATTTCGATTTCTTCAGTATTCAAATATTCGCGGATTACTTCTTTGATTTTTGATTTGTAATTTGCAAAAGGGTCTTTTATTAGCCAACCGTTGGCCAAGCAAATGTTTATGACTTTATGAAAGTTTTTGATATACTTAACTGCGGTATTGTTGTTACATTTTCTTACACTTCCTAAATAAAATTCATATTCGGTGATAAAAGCATTATCTATATTATCAATATTTATATCTGAAATATTGTACTTCCAGAAGATAAAATCTTGTGTGTGTTTGAGTGATGTTCTGTACCGTTCTAAAGTTCCTGGTGCATACTCGGTTCCTAATAGTTCTTTGATTTTTCGATTGTGTTCTTCGAAAATAGGCACAAGCATTCTTCGGCGTTCTTTGGTGCCGAACATTTCATTTTTCAATGTTTCGTCATTTATAGCAATATCTTTTTTCAATAAATTGCTTTCGGATTTTAAAACTAAAGCTTTTAAATTTTCAAGATGTCCATTAATTGTTCGAGCTTCTTCTGAAAGACCCTTCATTTTTGACAAAACTGGCGACCATTTAGAAGGATCAATATACTTTCCAGTACTATTGTCTAAACGTTTACCATCGATTGTGATTCTCTGAAAAATAGGTGTTAGCCCTTGGCTGTTAACCTTAGCCCTTTTTAGATAAAAGAGGATTGAAATTGTTGCACTCATAATTGGTAACCTTTAAGTTAATAGAAAATTAATAATACTATTAACACAAAACAAGATGTCCATTAGATGAACCCCTTATTTTAAAAGGGGTTTGACAGATAGGGGTACATAATTTTAAAATTATTTATGTACCCCGAATTGTGCCCCTCGAACTATGAGAAACTATGTATAATTTTGATATATTGAGGAATAAAAAAACCCCTTAAATCGTTAGATTTAGGGGGTTTTAGAGGTTTTTGTGAAACAACTGGCGGAGAAAGAGGGATTCGAACCCCCGGACCTGTTACAGTCAACAGTTTTCAAGACTGCCGCATTCGACCGCTCTGCCATTTCTCCAATAAGAGGCGTATAATTTCCTCAATGCGGTTGCAAATATAGTGACCTTTTTTTGATTTCAAATATATTTATTCAGAAAATATAAGTTTAATTATATCTAATTAATTTTTAATACTTTATAGTCAATGATAAAAAATGTACCAATCAAGAACCTTTAAAATATTAATATTTTACATATTCTATAATTTCCAATCCATAACCAATCATACCAACTCGCTTAGTTTGTTCAGTATTAGAGAGCAACCTAATTTTTGATATATCAATATCGTGTAAAATTTGTGCTCCTATTCCAAAATCTCTATTGTCCATTTTGATTTGTGGCGCCTTGAAAACTCCTTTATTTTGTAATTCTTTTAATTCGATAATTCTATTTAATAAATCATCAGAATGAGATTCTTGATTAATAAATAACACTGCTCCTTTTCCTTCTGCATTAATCAACTCAAAGAGGTCGCATAATTTCTTGTTGGCGTCATTCGTAAGCGTGCCTAAAATATCATTATTGATTAATGTTGCATTAATACGAGTCAATACAGCATCACCAATATTCCAAGTTCCTTTAGTCAAGGCAATATGAATTCGATTGTTAGTTGTTTGTAAGTAAGCTCTCAATCTAAAATGGCCAAAACGAGTTTCTATCTCAAAATCTTCTTTCTTAACAATTAAACTATCGTGTTGCATTCTATAGGCAACCAAATCTTCAATAGAAACTAATTTTAAATTGAATTTTTTAGCTACTTTAACCAATTGGGGTAACCTAGCCATGGAACCATCTTCATTCATTATTTCAACAATCACACCTGCCGACTTTAAACCTGCCAAACGGGCAAAATCAATTGCTGCTTCTGTATGTCCTGTTCTCCTTAAAACGCCACCTTGCTTTGCTATCAATGGGAAAATATGTCCCGGTCGAGCCAAATCGTGGGATTTTGTTTGGGGATTTATCAATGCCAAAATTGTTTTCGCTCTATCGGAAGCTGAAATTCCAGTGGTTACTCCGTTGCCCCGCAAATCTACAGAAACCGTAAATGCTGTTTCCATAGGATCGGTATTGTTATTAACCATTACATGCAATCCTAATTCTTTGCATCGACTCTCTGTTAACGGGGCACAAATTAATCCTCGTCCGTGCGTAGCCATAAAATTTATCATTTCAGGAGTTACTTTTTCGGCAGCAGCCAAGAAATCTCCTTCGTTTTCCCGATCTTCATCATCAACAACAATTATGATTTTGCCCTGACGAATATCTTCAATGGCTTCTTCTATTGTATTTAACTTGAATTTTAAAATTGACATTTGATTTATTTTTGTGATAGGAATAATTTTTGAAATAATTTTTGAAAAGGCTGTAAAACAGTATCAATATTGATTAATCCAATATCGTTTGTAGCTCTATATGTTAATAAAAGTGCTATTGGAGTTAAAATTATTGACGACATCCAACATCCTAAAAATGGTGTTATGCCATCTTCATCTGCTAATTTTTTACCAAAAGTATTTATAAAGTTAAAGGTAATAAATATCAAAACTGCAAATACAATTGGAAGCCCAATCCCTCCTTTTTTGATAATTGCTCCCAAGGGTGCTCCGATAAAAAACATCATCAAACAAGCAAATGCCACTACAAATTTATCATATAAAGCATTATAATGGCTGTTTATTATTTTTTGCTTACTCAGCAATTCATCTTTTGAACTATCAATTGAAAAAATGATACTCGTTATTGAACTTGAAGCATATTCAAGTATTTGAAGCTTTTCGCTATCGCTTATAAGTGAAAATAAATCAGCTTTTATAGTATCTTTTTTCAGCGGTAAAATGGATTTGTTAACATTCATTAAGCCTGTTCGCTGGTGTATGTTTTCTGCAAATGAAACTAAATCCCGGTTATAAATTTTATGCAAAGAATCTATCGTGTAATTCAATTCGCTCATGTTCAACATTGTAGTGGTGTTGGTAATTTTTTGATCGGTTTGATCTCCATTTAATATCGATAAATCGAGATTAATTACATCTTTCTTAAAAGAAGCTTTCGCAAATGGAACTTTCTTTCTATCTTCATAATTTGTTGGAATCAAATCTTCATAATAATAGCCATCATTCAAAACTAATTTTAAAATATTTGACTTTTCATTACTAAACAAATCACCGTCTTTTGCTTTAATAACAGTACTCACGCCATCGCCACGCAATGATTTTTTATGAATGGTAATTCCTGTTAAATGGTTACCATTTTCCCCCGATTTTTTATCAACTTTAATAGTATAATACCCAATTTTACTAAACTGACCCGCAGCAATTGCCATGGCTGGCTTTCTTTGGGCTATGTTTTTTCTGAAATTGATAAATTTATATTCGGCATAGGGAATTACATTATTGGCAAATACGAAAGCCAAAACACTCAGGAATAATATGAATATCGTTAAACTTTTCATTGCCCGTTGTAACGATATTCCTGCAGATTTCATTGCTGCAAATTCATAGTTTTCAGCCAAATTTCCAAAAGTCATTATTGAAGCCAGTAAAACTGAAAGCGGTAATACCAATGGAATAATTCGTGGCATTCCGAAAAGTAAAAATTTAATAATTAGCATTAAATCCAAATCACGACCTGCCAAATCATAAATAAAAAGCCATATAGTTTGAAGGATGAATACAAAAAATAAAATTACAAATACAGTAGTAAATGTAAACGTGAACGTTTTTAAAATATATTTATCAAGTATCTTCACTTAAAATTAATCTAATTTATTGATGTAGTATTTTGGGTACTTACTTGCGTCAAAAGTAAATTGATTCTTTGACAAGGGCTGGTTGGTTTTGAAAGAATTAACAGTTAAAGTCGTCTTGGTACCATTTTTTCCAACCTCAATTAAATTATAGATGTTTTTAGTTTGAATATCAATTCCTAAAAGAATTTCTTTGCGTTGGTCTTTTAAATTATTAGGAATTAATTTAATAAACTGTATTTTTCGACCTTTAACATTTTGAGGAATATCCCAATAGTATTTAAAGCCCTTATTAAAAAAAATAAGCATTTTTGACGGTGTAATACTATTTTCGTCTTTTTCATTTGACTTAGAAATCGAAACTTCTTCATCTTCAGGATTGATGGTATACGTCTTTTTCCCATCAAATATTTTCGTTACGCCCATTAAATTCAATACATACATATTGCCTTTCATTGTAACGTTTCCTTTACTTTCCTGATTGATATTTTCCTTTAAATTGTTTAAAGAATATTTAAAATCAATGATAATATTGTCATAACCTTTAATTTTAGAAGCCACTTCGTCTAACAATGCTTTGGCTTTTTTATCTTGCGCTTGTAAGCCAAAACTCGTCAACATTGTAATAGCCACAAGTATAAAACACATTTTGAATGGTTTTATATTCATTGGAAATAGCGTATTCTTGGTTTTCATTTTAGGATTTAGTTTTGTTCATTACTGAAAAATTGATCAAGAGCTGCCAAATCTGAAATAGTTACATTTCGTGCTTTACTTCCCTCAAATGGACCAACAATTCCTGCAGCTTCCAACTGATCTATTAATCTTCCCGCACGGTTATAGCCTAATTTGAGTTTTCTTTGCAACAGCGATGCAGAACCTTGTTGTGCTGTTACAATAATTTCGGCAGCTTCTCTAAATAAGGAATCCCTGTCTGAAATATCCATATCAAGATTAATGCCACTTTCATCACCTACAAATTCTGGAAGCAAATAGGCGTCTGGATACGCTTTTTGCGAACCAATAAATTCTGTTATTTTTTCTACCTCTGGCGTATCAATAAATGCACATTGCACCCGTACAACATCATTCCCATTCGTATATAACATATCACCCCTGCCAATCAATTGATCAGCTCCTTGTGTATCTAAAATAGTTCTAGAGTCAATTTTTGAAGTTACTCTAAACGCTATTCTCGCTGGAAAATTTGCTTTTATCAAACCCGTAATTACATTTACAGATGGGCGTTGCGTGGCAATAATTAAGTGAATTCCAATGGCTCTTGCCAATTGTGCCAATCTTGCAATCGGTGTTTCCACTTCCTTTCCGGCGGTCATAATCAAATCGGCAAACTCATCAACAACCAATACAATATAAGGTAAAAAACGATGTCCATTTTCAGGATTTAATTTACGAGCCTTAAATTTATCATTGTATTCCTTGATATTTCTAACCATCGCATCTTTCAATAACGAATACCGATTGTCCATTTCCACACAAAGAGAATTCAACGTGTCTACAACCTTTGCATTATCAGTGATAATGGCATCGCCAGAATCGGGTAATTTAGCCAAATAATGTCTTTCTATTTTATTGAAAAGCGTTAACTCCACTTTCTTTGGATCTACCAAAACAAATTTTACTTCTGCGGGATGTTTCTTGTATAATAGGGAAGTTAGTACGGCATTCAAACCAACAGATTTTCCTTGTCCAGTAGCTCCTGCCATCAATAAATGGGGCATTTTAGCCAAATCAACTACAAATGTTTCATTGGAAATTGTTTTCCCTAAAGCAATTGGCAATTCCATTTCAGCCTCTTGAAAACGTGCCGAACCAATTACACTTTTCATAGAAACCATCGTTGGATTCTTGTTTGGAACCTCAATTCCAATAGTTCCTTTACCAGGAATTGGTGCTATAATACGGATTCCTAAAGCCGATAGCGACAATGCAATATCGTCTTCCAAACTCTTGATTTTTGAAATGCGAATTCCAGCTTCTGGTACAATTTCATACAACGTAACCGAAGGACCAACAGTTGCTTTTATTTGTGCAATCTCAATTTTATAATTGCGAAGCGTTTCTAAAATTTTGTTTTTATTCTCTTCTAATTCTTCCTGATTGATTGTAATCCCACCAGAGGAGTATTCTTTTAATAAATCTAATGTTGGGAATTTATAGTTCGATAATTCTAATGTCGGATCAAATAATCCAAAATCGGCTACCAAACGAGCTGCTAAATTTTCTTCTACAATATCTTCTTCGTGCGCTTTTTCAATAACAAATTCACTATCAGGTAACTCCTTATAAACCTCTTCAACAGGTGTTGTAATTGAAAAAGGTGTTGTTTTCAAAATAGGATCCATATTAATTTCGGAAGCGTTATTAATGGTCGGTTTCAGTGCTTCTTTGTTAATTTCAAATTGCGATGCCGGCTTCAAAATTGGTTCTTCAATTTCGTCTTCTGTAACCGCAAATTCTTCTAAATTATACAAACCTTCAGAAATAGGTTTGTTTAAAGGTGTTAATTCGGTGTCGATTTCTTTTTTAGTTCTTTCAAAAAATGTTTTTATCGCATCAGGAGCTATTTTTATTTTGAAAATCAAATAGATAATTACACCTAATATTAATACCAAAAGCGTTCCCGATTTTCCAATATAAGCTTGAGAAAACAAGTTCATTTCATAACCAATCGTTCCACCTAATTCGGGTATGGATGTTGCGAAAAAGCCAAATAAAATAGATAGTATTACAATTGCAAATAAATCCCAAAACCATACATTTTTCATTTTTTTCATTGAAAGATCCATGACCAAGAAAGCCCCTGTCAAGAAAAACAATTTTACAAATAAGAAGGAAGCAACACCAAAACCTCTGTATATGAACAAATCTGCTAAAAAGGCACCGAATTTTCCCAACCAATTGTTTACTGTTTCAGAACGATTTCCTAACTCAGCTACTGCGCTTTGATCTTCCTGCCCGTGAATAAAAAATGAAATAAAAGCCAATAACAAGGCCACAGAAAACAATATAAAAATAAAACCGAATAAGATTTTATATTGTCTTCCTAACTTCAAGGGTTTTTTATCCTCAGAATTAGCTTCTTTTTTATCGGTCGTAAGTGTCTTTTTTGCCATTCTGGATTGTACTAATTATATTATAACAAAGAGTTCTATTTATATAAATTTAGGTAAATAGATCATCAAACCTATTGCGATTGCTGTCAATGCGGCAAAAAATACGGCACCAGCCGCAATGTCTTTAATAAAACCTATTCTATGATGAAATTCAGGGTGAATAAAATCGGCTACTTTTTCAACAGCTGTATTCAATCCTTCAATACTTATAACCAAGCCAATTGCTAAGGTTTGAAACATCCATTCTTCGTGAGAAATATGAAAGTAAAAACCTGCAATAATCAACACTACCGCTATTGACGATTGCACCATGATACTGTGCTCAGTCGTTATCAATTTGATAGCGCCCTTAAATGCAAATCCAATGC
The DNA here is from genome assembly GCF_040402835.1 of Flavobacterium sp. Lineage (GTDB taxonomy): Bacteria > Bacteroidota > Bacteroidia > Flavobacteriales > Flavobacteriaceae > Flavobacterium. The sequence continues at coordinate 1,269 of NZ_JBBALW010000041.1, read as the reverse complement.
TTTTAAACCTTCCCGTAAAAAAGGTATTGTCTTTTTGAAATTCCATATTCGATATTAAAGTGCTGCTAAAGCCGCATCATAATTAGGTTCGTTGGCAATTTCTCCCACTTGTTCTATGTGTGAAATTACACCGTTTTCATCAATAACAATGATTACTCTGGAATGTAAACCTGCTAAAACGCTGTCTGAAATTTCCAAACCGTAGTCTTTTCCAAAAGCTCCGGTATTAAAATCTGAAAGATTAATTACATTTTCAAGTCCTTCCGCACCACAAAAACGACTTTGTGCAAAAGGTAAATCTCTGGATATGCACAACACCTTTGTATTTGCCAAAGTACTCGCTTTTTCGTTGAATTTTCTAACAGAAGCGGCACATGTTCCGGTGTCAATGCTTGGAAATATATTCAAAACCAATTTACTTTCAGCAAAATCAGATAATGTTACTATTGATAAATCGCCTTTAACCAATTTAAAATCGATTGCTTTTGACCCTACTTTTGGTAATTCACCACTTGTATTTATTGGATTTCCTCCTAATTTAATTGCTGCCATTTTTACTGTTTTTTTAAGTTTCAAAAGTAAGCATTTATTTTGGGAATAAAAAAAAAGCCTATGACAATACGTTTTTAAACATTTGTTGATTTGTTTAATCGCTGAAACAAATTACCGCATTATCAGTTAAAAATCAATCAAATCCCTGGAAAAAATTTTGTACTGCTAATCTTTATTCTACACTGCACGAAAGGATTTTTAAAGGTCGATAGTTTCTCTTTGATATTTCATAAATAAAATTGATGTTTAGAAATTATTTCACCATCCAATAGATTATAAAAATCAGATCTTTGATAAAAATTCTACTCTTTTTTTATTACAACTTTCTTGATAATGTCAGCGTCTTGGTGAGCGTACAAAAAACGCTACTTTTTCTTGTTTTAGTACCTTAAAGACCCGAGGCTTTATCCTAATCGTCCCAGCAAACCTCCTTGTGGCAACCAGAGCCGACATTTGACACTTGCAATGCGAACTAGCGGAGCATAAAGTAAACCCGAAGGTCTTCCAATATTTTAAAACTTCTTATTTATATAAAAGCCAACCTTCTCAAATTGGGGGTTTAGAATCTGAAACGAGTTCAGATTAAAGGAAGGCGACGAACCGAGCTTGCGAACACGTCGTTCCAATAAAAAAGAACCCCAGCTTAAAAAGCTGGGGTTCTATAAAGAAAGGCGACGAACCGAGCTTGCGAACCCGTCGTTCCAATAAAAAAGAACC
>NZ_JBBALW010000040.1:0-15276 GCF_040402835.1 Flavobacterium sp. | reverse complement strand
CAAAAATAAGGGATTCTCAGACACTTTTTATTTTTGACTTTCGGATAGCAATGATCAAAAATATTAAAAGCAGCTTTGTCTAAAGTGATTTTACTGTTTTCAAATTTGCTGATACTAAGAACATCATTTACGATAGATAACAAATAATTAGCTGAAAATTTTAAGGAATCCATATACGTACTTTTGGCTAATTCTGGATGCACATCTTCCAAAACATCTACAATTCCTAATACTCCATATAATGGCGTTCTTAATTCATGGCTCATTGTGGAAATAAATTGTGTTTTAAGATTGGAAATATCTACCGCTTGTTTTTTTGCAATTTTTAAGTTTTTATTAGTGTAAATCAATTTGAGATTTATTTTTTTCTTAAAAACATAACTTTTATAAAGAATTACTAATAATAGGATAAATATTAAGAGCAGAATAAAAATCAATATTCCTATAATTTTAGTTTGATGGATTATTTGAATTTGTCTTGCTTTTTGTATCTCCAATTGGCTAATTTGGCGCTTATACTCCTCCAAAATCATATTCATTCCAGATTTTTGTTCTATTTTTGAATGCTCATCATTATAGTGTTTTTCTTTAAGAACATTGAACTTATCCATATAGAGAAAAGCCTTTTCAAAGTCCCCTTTTTTAGAATACATTCGAGCAATGTCATCATAAACCTCAGTAGCATTGTCTTCTAAAAATTCTGGTTTATTTTCCCCGCAAAACTCCAAAGCATTTTTATATGATTTTTCAGAATCTATGTAATTTTTTTTATAGGAATAATAGGCGCCAAGCATAGAATTATAGGATATTTTAGCTTCCAATTCATCACTATTTTCAACTTGGTCTTTGACGACTTTTAGATACGGAAATCCATTTTTATAGTCATCAATTGCAAAATAAGCAGTTGCAATATTCAAATTGGCATACATAATTTCATAGTCGTCTTTTAATAACTTTGAATAGTATAAACCTTGCTTATAATGGTAAATTCCTTTTTTGAAATCAATATTTCGAAAACAATAAGTTCGAGCAATATTGTTGTGTAATGAATATTTAATAAAATCACTATTCGTTTTATCCGCATATTCTAAACCTTTATTGAAGAAAAAAATAGCTTTTTCAAAATCATAATATTCATCAAGATTCAAGCCTATTAAGTTATAAGATCTAGCAATGAGTTCATTGTCACTTATTGAAATAGCTTTTTCAAGTGCTTTTTTAGCTGATATTAATGATTTATCACATTCTAATTTACTTAAATGAACCCCAGCTTCAGTAATATTTTTTTTTATTTCCGCAACCGAAGTCGCTTCAGATTGAGAAAATCCATGATGGTACGTATATAAAAAAATTAATAAGGTTATTTTTTTTAACATTGCTTCTAAATCAAATTTCAATTTACGAATGTATAAAACCTTTTGTATTTATAGAAAATGTTTTGCATTTATTTTTACAAAAAAAAGAGACCGTTTGGTCTCTTTTTTACTTTAACTTCTAATTAGTTTTCTATATTTCAATCGTTTCGGTGTTAAATCGCCACCCAAACGTTTCTTTTTATTTTCCTCGTAATCAGAGAATCCGCCTTCAAAATAATAGACTTCAGAATTTCCTTCAAAAGCCAAAATATGCGTACAAATTCTATCCAAGAACCATCTGTCGTGCGAAATTACAACGGCACAACCAGCAAAATTCTCTAAACCTTCTTCCAATGCACGAAGCGTATTGATGTCCAAATCATTCGTTGGCTCATCTAATAAAAGTACGTTTCCTTCTTCTTTCAAAGTCATTGCAAGATGCAAACGGTTTCGTTCTCCACCAGAAAGCATTGAAACTTTCTTGTTTTGTTCTCCACCGCCAAAATTAAATCGTGACAAATAAGCTCTTGAATTTACTTGCTTTCCTCCCATCATAATCAATTCTTGACCATCGGCGAAGTTCTCCCAAATCGATTTCTCAGGATTTATATTAGAATGCGCCTGATCGACATAAGCGATTTTTACAGTTTCACCAATTGAAAATTCCCCTGAATCTGGTTTTTCTTCACCCATAATCATTTTGAAAATAGTTGATTTACCAGCACCATTGGGTCCAATAATTCCAACAATTCCTGCTTGTGGCAAAGTAAAATTCAAATTATCATATAATAATTTATCGCCAAAAGCTTTCTCAACATTTTTGGCTTCAATTACATTTGTCCCTAAACGAGGTCCATTTGGAATATAGATTTCTAAATTTTCATCCAATTGTTTTTGGTCTTCATTTAGTAATTTATCATAATTCTGCAAACGTGCTTTTTGTTTCGTCTGACGCCCTTTTGCACCTTGACGAACCCAGTCCAACTCCCGTTCTAAAGTTTTTCTACGTTTCGAAGCCACTTTTTCTTCCAATGCCATTCTGCTTGATTTTTGATCCAACCAAGACGAATAATTCCCTTTCCAAGGAATACCTTCACCTCTATCCAATTCTAAAATCCAACCCGCAACATTGTCCAAAAAGTACCTGTCGTGCGTTACCGCAATTACGGTTCCAGCGTATTGAGCCAAATGTTGTTCCAACCAAAGTACGCTTTCCGCATCCAAGTGATTCGTTGGTTCATCCAATAATAATACGTCTGGTTGTTGCAATAATAATCGGCACAAAGCCACACGACGACGTTCTCCACCCGACAAATTCTTGATTGGCGTATCCCCTTCTGGTGTGCGCAAAGCATCCATAGCAATTTCTAATTTGGTGTCTATTTCCCAAGCTCCAAGTGCATCAATTTTATCTTGCAGCGCCGCTTGACGATCCATCAACTTGTCCATTTTGTCTGCATCTTCATAGTTTTCTGGAAGACCAAATAAATCATTTATACCATTATATTCTTCTAAAACTGCCATTGTTTCGGCAACTCCTTCACGAACTATTTCGATTACGGTTTTTGAATCATCAAGAATTGGTTCTTGTTCTAAATAGCCAACAGTATAGCCTGGTTGAAAAACCACATCACCTTGATAATTTTTATCAGCACCCGAAATAATTCTCAACAAAGACGATTTTCCAGAACCGTTAAGTCCAAGAATACCAATTTTAGCTCCATAAAAGAAACTCAAATAAATATTTTTTAATACCGGTTTGTCTGCTCCTTGATAGGTTTTACTCAATTTCTGCATTGAGAAAATTACTTTTTTATCGTCTGCCATTGTATTTGATTTTTTTATAATTTGATTTTCTTTAATATTGAAATTGTCATTGCAATTGCTATTGAATTCATAATTCTCAAAGTCTCCCTTTCAAAGCATTAAAAACCCAAGCATTTGCAAGGAAACCTATGCCAACTGCAACAAATCCCCATCCTGAAATTTCACTATATCGAAAAGCGCCGAGACCAATTAGTAATAATCCCATAAGTATCATAATCAATGTTGCCCATCCTAAAACGGTGTTTTTGTTCATTCCCATAACTAAAGTTTGTAAATTTGGAATTGCAAATATCGTTAAAAATAGTGTTTATTTCAAATGTAAATTGATTTCCTTCAAAACCAATGTTTGAAATTCTTAATTAAAAATACCAACTAACATTTCCTTTAATAAATCGTGTTGCGGCATTGCATTGGCTCCAACTCCTTTACTTTTAACATCTATATCTCGCAAAAGTGCTACAATTTGACTGACTTTTTTCATTGGATAATTTTTCAAAGCAACATCATAATCTTTAAGAAAAAAAGGATTTACCTTTAAAACCGCAGCCACATTTTTCGGATTTTTATCTTTCAATCCGTGGTATTGTAATACTTGTATAAAAAAGCTAAAAATCAATCCTGTTGTCATTACCATTGGATGGTCTTTCGGATTATCTGAAAAATACTGTGCAATTTTATACGATTTAAATTGATTGCGTTCGCCAATCGCTTTTCGCAATTCAAAAATATTAAAATCTTTGCTGAAGCCAATGTTTTCTTCAATATCCTTTGCAGAAATTGTACTTCCAGCAGGCAAAATAATTTGTAGTTTTTCGAGTTCGTTGTTTATTTTTCCCAAATCTGTACCCAAAAATTCCACCAACATCGCATTTGCTTTGGGTTCAATAGAAAATTTCTTAGTCTGTAAAACCCTTGTAATCCATTGACCAACTTGATTTTCATACAGTTTTTTACTTTCAAAAACAACACCTGCTTTTTCAAAAAGCTTGGTTACTTTTTTTCGTTTGTCTAAGGTTTTGTATTTATAGCAAATTACCAAAACCGTTGAAGGCATTGGACTTAAAGCATAACTTTCAAATTTATCAATTGTTTTTACCAAATCTTGCGCTTCTTTAACAATCAAAACTTGACGTTCAGCCATCATTGGATAGCGTTTTGCAGCCGAAATAATATCTTCAACGGATACATCACGACCATAAAGCACCGTCTGGTTGAAACTTTTATCCTCTTCGGAAAGAACATTTTCTTCAATATAATCTGATAATTTATCAATATAATAAGGCTCCTCGCCCATCAAAAAATAAATTGGTTTTATATTTCCAGCTTTAATATCGTTTACAATTTTTAAAACTTCATCCATTGGGATTTATGATTTTGGATTTATGATTTTAGATTTCGGATTGACAAAAATTTGTTCTTTATTCTAAGTATTATGTTCTCATTTATCATTTTGTCTATCATCTATCAGTCTATTTTCTATTCTCTTTTTTCTCTATTTAAAAAGTCTTACTTTTGCTATATGAAGCAACTTCAGTTTCCATCGTATTCATTCCGATTCAAAAATAGTGAAAATAAAGTAGCTATTTTCGATGAAATCAGGAAAAAATTTATAATTATTACTCCCGAAGAATGGGTTCGCCAGCACGTAGTTCAGTTTTTGTTACAAGATAAAAAATATCCAAAGTCACATATAAACGTAGAAAAACTATTGAAAATCAATGATTTAAATAAAAGATATGACGTTGTTGTTTACAATCCTGATGGCAGTATTTTTATTTTAGTGGAATGTAAAGCACCCGAAATTAAAATATCGCAACACACATTCGACCAAATCGCAAGATACAATATGACTTTGAATGCCGAATATTTGATGGTAACTAACGGACTTAATCATTACTTTTGCAAAATGGATTATGAAAGTAAGAAATACGATTTTCTATCCGAATTACCAGAATATCAATCTTTAAATTCAATGAAATAAGTGAAAATTGCTGTCGTCATACTCAATTGGAATGGAGTGAAATTGTTGGAACAGTTTCTACCTTCTGTTGTTCAATATTCGTCTGAAGCTAATGTATTTGTTGCAGATAATGCTTCTACAGACGATTCTATATCATTTGTAAAAGAAAATTTTCCAACTGTTCAAATACTAAAAAACGAATATAATTTTGGATTTGCACAAGGCTTTAATGAAGCTTTGAAAAATGTCGATGCTGATATATTTGCCCTTGTAAATTCCGATATTGAAGTTACTGAAAATTGGTTGCAACCCATAATTGAAACCTTCAAAAACGAACCACAAACTGCCATTATTCAACCAAAAATATTGGATTACAAACGCAAAGAATACTTTGAATATGCAGGTGCTGGTGGAGGTTTCATAGATAAATATGGTTATCCCTTTTGCCGTGGACGGATTTTTGAAACTTTAGAAAAAGACAACGGACAATACAACGATACTTGCGAAATTTTTTGGGCATCAGGAGCTTGTTTTTTTATTAGAAGTTCCGTTTATAAAGAATTAAATGGTTTTGATGTTAATTTCTTCGCCCATCAAGAAGAAATTGACTTGTGTTGGCGTGCTTTTAATAACAATCACATCGTTAAATACAATGGAAAATCCACAGTTTATCACGTTGGTGGAGCAACATTAAAAGAAGGAAATCCTAAAAAAACATTCTTGAATTTTAGAAATTCTTTATTGATGTTAACAAAAAACCTACCAAAAGAATCCATATTTCAAGTACTTTTCATTAGAATGATTTTAGATGGTATTGCAGGAATCAGATTTTTATTTCAAGGAAAATTCTTGCATTTTATTGCCATATTAAAAGCTCATTTTCACTTTTATCATCATTTTTTAAAAAACTATAAAAAACGTAGAAAAACCAAATTAAAAACATACTATAAAGTAAAAAGCATCGTTTATACTTATTATATTAAACATGGCATCGTTTTTGAAAAGCTATTTTAACAATAGTTAAACTATTAATTTTTATACCATTTATTTCCTTAATTTTGCAAAAAAACAACCCTTATGAAAAAAATCATTTTAGCAGTTTCATTAGTCGCTTTATTAGCAACTTCTTGTGGCACAAAGAAAAAAATTGCGGCATTAGAATCTAAAAACAAAGAAATCCAAGATTTATTGAACTCTTGTACAGTAAAACTAAATATGTGCTTGACTGAAAAAGAGGCGATTGCAGGTCAGATTGAGTTTCTAAAGAAAAGCAACTCCGATTTGCTAAGTACAATGGGAAATATGACCACTTTATCAACAAAGGGAGCACAAAACATTGAAAAAGCTTTGGAAAATATTAAGGAAAAAGACTTGAAAATCACAAGAATGCAAGATGCTCTGACCAAAAAAGATAGTATGACCCTTGCATTGGTTACGAGCATTAAAAGTTCGGTTGGAATATCAGATCCAGACATTGAAGTAAATGTTGAAAAAGGTGTGGTTTTCATTTCAATTGCTGATAAATTACTTTTCAAAAGTGGCAGTTATTTAGTGAGCGATCGTGCAAAAGAAGTGCTTGCGAAAGTTGCAAAAATAATCAATGATAAACCTACATTTGAATGTATGGTTGAGGGACACACTGATAATGTTCCGTTCATTGGAAACAATATTTTGCTTGACAATTGGGATTTGAGTGCCAAACGTTCTACCGCAATTGTTCGTGTATTAACGAATGATTTGAAAGTAAATCCAAAACAATTAATCGCTGCAGGTCGTGGAGAATTCATACCCTTGGTAGAAAACAATTCTGTTGCAAACCGAGCAATCAATAGAAGAACGCGAATTGTTATCCTTCCAAAAATAGATGAATTTTACGAAATGATTGAAAAAGAAATGAAGAAGAAATAGTGAACAGTTAAACAGTGAACAGTTTTAAAAAGTATTCAGTTTGTTCAGAAATACAAAAACGTCTTGAGAAATCAAGGCGTTTTTTTTGTTATACTAATTTCTAAAAAGTAGCGCTATTGATTTAAGTCCATTTAAAAAATCAAAACTGATTACTAATTCATTGGAGACGGAATACGCTTAAAACACATCCAAACTTCCTTTTCCTTCTCTGACAACAACTGGTTCAAATCCAGATAAATCAATTATTGTAGATCCCATATTATCGCCATAACCTCCGTCAATTACGATATCGACAAGGTTTTGCCATTTCTCAAAAATTAATTCTGGATCGGTAGAATATTCTAAAACGGCATCTTCATCGTGAATGGATGTTGAAACAATAGGATTTCCCAATTGACGCACAATTTCTAAGGCAATCGCATTATCAGGAACCCGAATTCCAACGGTAGTTTTCTTTTTGAATTCCTTTGGTAAATTGTTATTTCCAGGTAAAATGAAAGTATAAGGTCCTGGTAACGCTCTTTTTAAAATTTTAAAAGTTGCGGTGTCAATTTGCTTAACATAATCAGAAATGTGACTCAAATCGGAACAAATAAAAGAAAAATTGGCTTTTTCCAACTTTACTCCTTTTATTTTTGCAATACGTTCCAATGCTCTGGTATTAGTTATATCGCAACCCAAACCATAAACGGTATCTGTTGGATAAATCACTAACCCCCCATTTTTCAAAACATCAACTACTTTTTTAATAGCGGCTTCGTTAGGTTTGTCTTCGTATATTTTTATGAATTTTGCCATTTTTTTTGCTTTATGCTTTAAGCTACCCGATTACATCCAATTTTGCAAAACGCAGTAATAATTTCTTAATTCCGCCAATTTCAAATTTGATTTCTGCTTTTTTATCGGCGCCAACACCTTCTAAATTAATTACTTCGCCTTTTCCAAAACGTTCGTGCATTACAACATTTCCAATCGTTAATTTGTTGTCAAATAAATTGGTAGCACCTGAATTATTGGTTGACAAAGGTTTCAGTTTACGAATAGTACTATTTGAATTTATTCCCCCTTCAGGGGTTAGGGTGCTTGGTGGCGTTCCTCCTATTGGCTTAGCCAAACGCAATTTTGATTTATCGACATCGCCAAAAATATCGCTATCAATCATTGGTTTGTACCTATAATTATTTTCTTCAGGTGTTAAATATTCCAAATATTGTCCATCAATTTCTTCAATAAAACGAGAAGGCTCACTGTCCGTCAATTTTCCCCAGCGGTAACGAGATTGTGCATACGTTAAGTAGGCTTGATGTTCAGCACGAGTCAATGCCACATAAAACAAGCGACGTTCTTCCTCCAATTCGCTTCGAGTACTCATACTCATTGCACTTGGAAACAAATCTTCCTCCATTCCAACTACGAAAACCGTTGGAAATTCCAATCCCTTAGCCAAGTGAATGGTCATTAATGCTACACGATCATCATCGCCAGTATCTTTATCTAAATCGGTTGCCAAAGCCACGTCTTCCATAAATTCGGCTAAAGCACCACGAGCGCCATCAATTTCTTTTTGACCCTCGGTAAAATCTTTCATACCGTTCAATAATTCTTCGATATTTTCAATTTTCGCAACACCTTCGGGGGTTCCGTCTTTTTTCAATTCCTGAACCAATCCTGTTTTTTTAGCAACATGATCGGCAATATAAAACGCATCTTGATTTTCATTTATAACCTGAAAACTTTGAATCATAGTCACAAAATCAGTCAACTTTTGTTTCGTTCCTGAATTCAGTTTTAAGTCAATTTTATCAATATTTTGCATTACTTCAAATATCGATCTTTTGTAATGATTGGCTGCAATTGTTAGTTTTTCAACCGTTGTATCTCCAATTCCACGGGCAGGATAATTGATTACACGAATCAAAGCTTCCTCATCTTTTGGATTGATAATCAAACGTAAATAACACAAAACATCCTTAATTTCTTTTCTTTGATAAAAGGACAAGCCTCCATAAATTCGGTAAGGAATATCTCTTTTTCGAAGCGCATCTTCCATCGCACGAGATTGTGCATTGGTACGATACAAAATTGCAAATTGCCCATTCATCATTTGGTTTTGCATTTTTTGCTCCCAAATCGTACTGGCTACAAATCGTCCTTCTTCGCCATCAGTCAAACTGCGATGTACTTTTATTTTCGCACCAAAGTCATTCGCAGTCCATACAATTTTGTCTAATTTGGTTTTATTTTTATCAATAATTGAATTGGCCGCTTCTACAATATTTTTTGTAGAACGGTAATTCTGTTCCAATCGATAGGTTTTTACGCCTTCATAATCTTTTTGGAAATTCAGAATGTTATTGATATTTGCACCTCGAAAAGCATAAATACTTTGTGCATCATCACCAACCACACAAATATTTTGAAATTTATCGGATAAAGCACGAACAATTAAATATTGAGAATGATTGGTATCTTGGTACTCATCAACCAAAATATAACGAAATCTGTTTTGGTATTTAGCTAAAACTTCAGGGAATCGGGTCAGTAATTCGTTGGTTTTTAATAACAAATCATCAAAATCCATTGCGCCAGCTTTGAAACAACGTTCTACATAATTTTGATAAATTTCGCCCAAACGAGGTTTTTTAGACATCGCATCGGCTTCTTGTAATTCAGGATTATTGAAATAGGCCTTTACAGTTATCAAACTATTTTTATAAGATGAAATCCTGCTTAAAACCTGTTTTGGTTTGTAAATATCTCTATCCAATTGCATTTCCTTGATAACAGAGGAAATCAAGCGCACAGAATCTTGCGTATCATAAATGGTAAAATTAGAAGGATAACCCAATTTATCAGCTTCAGAGCGAAGTATTCTTGCAAAAACAGAGTGAAAAGTTCCCATCCAAAGATTTTTAGCTTCGTTGGAACCTACAATATCCGAAATCCTTTTCTTCATTTCACGAGCTGCTTTGTTCGTGAAAGTCAATGCCAAAATACTAAAAGAATCAACTCCTAAACTCATCAAATAGGCAATTCTAATGGTTAGAACGCGTGTTTTTCCTGAGCCTGCACCCGCAATAATTATCATTGGTCCGTCCTTTTGTAGAACTGGTTCTTGTTGCGCTTCGTTAAGTTGGCTAATATATTTTTGCATTTTTTATTTTCAATATTGAATACAAAAATATGAATTTAGAATGAAGAATTTGGTAAGAAAATAAACTATAAATTAGAAGTTATACAATTTTATCAACCTGATTATTTTCCAATAAAAACATCATACGCAAATCTGATTAAGGTTCCAATTACAACTATCAAAAAGAAAATTCTAATGAACTTATTTCCTTTGTTAATTGCTAATTTAGCCCCTAAAAAACCACCAATTGCATTACAAAAAGCCATTGGAATAGCAATCATCCAAATGATTTTTCCTTTAATTACGAACAAACAAATCGAACCAAAATTTGTTGCTAAATTTACCATTTTTGCATTAGCGGAAGCCTGAAGAAAATCAAAACCAAGCAAGGTTACAAATGCCAAAACCAAGAAACTTCCGGTTCCAGGACCAATAAAACCATCATAAAATCCAATGAAAAAGGAAATCAAAATCGCATATAAAATCTGTTGGTTTGCCGAATGAGATTTATCGGAATGTTGACCAAAATTTTTCTTCACATACGTATAAATTACCAATAACGACAAAACAACAAGCAGCAACGGTTTCATAAAATCATTGCTCATATGTGTTAATAAAGTAGAACCTAGAAATGCCGAAGGAACTGCCAAAACCATCATGATGATTAGCAATTTCCAATTCATTTCTATCTTCTTTAAATATTGAAATGCTGCAAAAAAAGTGCCGCTAAACGAAGGGATTTTTAGCGTTCCAATAATTGTTGCAACGGGAAGATTTGGCAGTAAAATCAAACCCATTGGCGTTTGAATTAATCCTCCACCACCAACAATTGCATCTACAAAACCAGCTAAAAAAGCAGCGATACATAATAAAACTAATATTGAAATGTCCATTTTTTGAAAATTTTATCAAATGTAAGCTATAAGTTTATTTGTTTATTCGTTAATTTGTTTTTTGATTCTAAAACTAACGCTTTTTATATATAAAAATGGAAACTACAAAATTAATTGAACTTTTAAGTTACACTTTACCCGCAGTAATTACAGGGGCTGTTGCCTATTATTTCTTTGATTTACACACAAAAAATGAAGAAGGAAGACGTCGCTTTTTACTCCATAAAGAATCTCAAAAAGACGCTTTGCCAATTCGTTTACAAGCTTTTGAACGTATGACTTTATTTTTAGAACGAATCAATCTTCCTAAATTACTAATTCGGATTACTCCAATTTCGGAAGATAAAAATGATTATGAAAACTATGTAATTGCACAAATTGAGCAGGAATTTGAACACAATTTAACGCAACAAATTTACATGTCAGATGAATGTTGGACTATAATTGTTACTGCCAAAAACGCTACCATTCAGATGATTAGAACAGCTAATTTAAGTGAGCGTGTAGACAATGCAAACAAATTACGCGAAGTGATTTTGAATGATTTAATGGATAAACAATCTCCAAGTAATGCTGCATTGTCATATATTAAAAATGAAGTTAGTTTAATGTTTTAACATTACTTTACATTACTAAAAAACCTTTCTAATGAAAGGTTTTTTTTATTAATTCTAAGTAATTTGAAATTATTTTCTTGTTAACACTTTTTCAACTGCTGCAACAATCGCTTGATTGTTCAATTTATATTTCTCCATTAATTGTGCTGGCGTTCCGCTTTCGCCAAAGGAATCGTGAACCGCAACAAATTCCTGTGGTGCAGGTTGATTTAATGATAAAACTCTAGCGATACTTTCCCCTAATCCTCCCAAGATGTTGTGTTCTTCGGCAGTAACAATACATTTAGTTTTTGCCAACGATTTTAATATTGCAGATTCATCCAAAGGTTTGATAGTGTGTATATTGATAACTTCTGCTGAAATTCCTTTTGCCTCTAATGCTTCCGCTGCTAATAAAGCTTCCCAAACTAAATGTCCAGTTGCTACTATTGTAACATCTGAACCTTCACTTAAAACAATTGCTTTTCCAATTTCAAATGGCTCGTCAGACGGCATAAAATTTGGCACAACTGGACGTCCAAAACGCAAGTAAACAGGGCCGTGATGTTCCGCTATTGCTAATGTTGCTGCTTTGGTTTGATTGTAATCACATGTATTAATTACAGTCATTCCTGGCAACATTTTCATCAATCCAATATCTTCTAAAATTTGATGGGTTGCGCCATCTTCACCAAGAGTTAATCCAGCGTGTGAAGCACAAATTTTTACATTTTTATCAGAATACGCTACCGATTGCCGAATTTGATCGTAAACTCTTCCGGTAGAAAAGTTTGCAAAAGTCCCCGTAAAAGGAATTTTCCCTCCAATAGTTAATCCTGCTGCAATTCCAATCATATTGGCTTCTGCTATTCCGATTTGGAAAAAACGCTCTGGATGATTTTTCTTGAAATCATCAAATTTTAAGGATCCTATTAAATCGGCACAAAGTGCAACCACTTTTTCATTGGTTTGTCCTAATTCTGTCATTCCTGCTCCAAAACCTGAGCGGGTATCTTTACTTCCTGTATTTATATATTTTTTCATTTTTATTAATTGAAAGATTGAATGATTTAAAAATTAAGTAATCATGATAAATCATAAATCATAATTTATAATTCAAAATTATTTAATAATCCCCAAGAGTTTCAGGATTTTGAGCTAAAGCATTTTCTAGTTGTGCATCATTAGGGGCTTTACCGTGCCAAGCGTGACTGAACATCATAAAATCAACACCATTACCCATTTCAGTATGCAACAAAACGCAAACAGGTTTCCCTTTTCCAGTTCTTGATTTCGCATCATTCATTCCTGCAATAATTGCCTCAATATTATTTCCTTCTTTAATTTCTAAGACATCCCAATCAAAAGCTTCAAATTTAGCTCGAATACTTCCCATTGGTAAAACCTCATCTGTAGAACCGTCTATTTGTTTACCATTCAAATCAATTGTAGCAATTAAATTATCAACTTTTTTTGCTGATGCATACATAATTGCTTCCCAGTTTTGCCCTTCCTGCAATTCTCCATCTCCGTGAAGTGTATAAATAATGTGGTTATCGCCATTTAATTTTTTAGCTTGTGCAGCTCCAATTCCAACCGATAATCCTTGACCTAATGAACCCGATGCTATTCTAACGCCTGGTAAATTATCATGCGTTGTTGGGTGTCCTTGCAACCTTGAATTGATTAATCGGAAAGTCGCCAATTCGGGAATTGGGAAATAGCCACTTCGTGCTAAAACACTGTAGAAAACTGGTGAAATATGTCCGTTAGAAAGGAAGAATAAATCTTCTCCAATACCGTCCATGTTAAATCCCTCTTTTCTGTCCATTAAATTTTGATATAGAGCTACTAAAAATTCCGTGCAACCAAGAGAACCTCCTGGATGTCCTGAATTTACTGCGTGAACCATTCGAAGAATGTCTCTTCTAACTTGGATTGTTAAATCGTTTAATTGTTGTGTGTTGGGCTTCATTGTGTGAATTATAGTTAAACTTTTGCAAAGATAATCAGATAATTGGATTGAGTCATTTTTCAAATAAAAAATCCTACCGATGTAGGATATTTATTTCATAATAATTGAAAATCATTAATTCGCATACATTTTTTTGTCAACCACTCTGAACATATAGTCTTGTATGAAAGCTTTGCAATTGAGTTCTAGAGAATTCATTTCTAAGTTTCTGGAGGCAATTAAATTGGATTTTAAACTCTTGTCATTTTTGTCATAAAAACCAATTGCTTCTTTTCCATCAAAAGTACAAATGTAATTTCCTTTTGAAAACTGATAAATTGTACCTGTAGAGTTAATTACAAATGGGGTGCTTGTTTTGGTGTCAAATAAACTACGACCCCAACTTCTAAAAGGCTTTTTGTAGCCAATTAAATCCAAAATTGTTGGGTAAATATCTATTTGTTGGGCTAAATCAGTATTTACGCCAACCAATTTACTGTTGGGTTTATAGATAATAATAGGTACCGCAAAACGATTTATAGGTTTTTGAAATTCGTCGTAATATATTTGGTTGCAATGATCGGCTACAAAAACGAAAATAGTATTTGAAAACCAAGTTTCTTTTTTGGCTTCATTGAAAAAGCGTTTCAATGAATAATCAGTGTATTCAGCACATTTATGAATGGGAACGGCACCTTCATGAAATTTGTTTTTATATTTTTCTGGAATAATATAGGGTTCATGGGAAGAAACAGTAAACACAGATGCAAAAAAAGGAATTTTCTTTTTATCGAGTGTTTTCTTCATGAATTGTAGAAACGGTTCATCCCAAATTCCCCAAAAACCGTCAAATTGAGAATCATCATTGAATTCAGTTCTACCATAATAATTATCAATTCCAAGAATATTAGCAAATCCTAAAAACCCCATAGAGCCATTGGCAGCTCCGTGAAAAAATGAGGTGTTGTAGCCTTCACTTTTTAAAGTGGAAACCAAGGATTCAATTTTTTGTTTTGGATATGGCGACGAGGTAAAAGCATCTTTAAAAGACGGAATTCCTGCCAAAACTGAAGACATTCCATGAATAGACTGCCGCCCATTTGCGTAGGCATTAGTAAAAATCATGCTGTGTTGTGACAAGGAATCTAAAAACAGTGCGTGGCTCTTATAATTTGGAATTTTCGCTTCTTTATTCAATGCTCCGATGTATTCTCGACCATAACTTTCCAATATAAAAATGACTACATTGGGTTTTGTTTCTGGATTATTATGATAGCTTTTTATGGGTTGAACTAAGGTATTAATGACCAGTGGATTTACATCTTTATAATCAGTTTTTATAAAGCTATTGCTAAATAAGGTTCTAATAATGGCAAAAGGAGTATTCAAAACAATATCCGAATGCACTATATTTTTTAAGTGACGGCTGGCATCTAAGATATTAATTGGTCGGGTAGATTTTTTAAAATCGCCACCCCGAATTCCTCCAATTGACATTAATATTACAAATAAAAACCCTAAAGTTGAAAATCCGAAATAGGCTATTTTTTTGGTTGGTTCAAATGCCAAAACCGTCACTTTTTTATATAAACAAACATTAATGTCCGATAAAAAATAAAAACGACTGTTTTTGTTTTTTATCTAATTGTT
>NZ_JBBALW010000039.1:0-15357 GCF_040402835.1 Flavobacterium sp. | reverse complement strand
GACTAGTGATAGCAAGTATTACAGGAGTATGATTAAAAACGGATATACATTAAATTAAATAAACCGACAGTAGAAACGCCAGAATTTATATCAATAGTATCTGAAATAAATTCAAGATTTACAAATCAAATGTTAAATTCAGATATCCTATGGGTTGATTTGTTGATTCGTTAATTTGGTTATTCGGAAAATCTAAAATCTTAAATCTTAAATCAGAGTTCGCGCGAAGGGTGGCAGCGAAAATCCTCTGTGAAACGAAGTGGAACAGAGATTGCAGCGAACGACCTGACCCAAAGTTTTTACGGAGGGTCGCGCCCAAAAAATAAATTTTGGTTAGCTGCGATCCTTTTCGCAAAAAAGTAGCGCATAAATTAAACAATTCATAAAAATTCATAATTCGTTTAAAATTTAATCAGATTTTATTTTTTTAATTCAATTTATACTTACATTTGCATTTCAATAATACAATATGAAAACAATTTTAAACAATACTTGGTGGTGGAACAGCTTACGTCATTCGTCGTGAACAGTACACTTATAGGTATATTTTAAATCAAATAAATATCAAAAAGGGCTTGTCATCACGACAAGCCCTTTTTTTTATACAAAAATACAAAATCAAATTATGGAAATTTATAAATTCAAAACCACATTCAAGAAAATTCTCGCCGACACTATTACGCCTGTGAGTGTTTACCTAAAAATACGCGATAAATTTGCCAACAGTTTGCTGCTTGAAAGTAGCGATTATCACGCTAACGACAATAGTTTCTCGTATATCTGTTGCAATCCAATTGCATCAATAAAAATAGTAAATGAAACCATTTATAAAACATTTCCAGATGGAAGTACAAACGCAATTGCAATTGATGAAAATTCAAATATTCCAAAAATAATCGAAGAATTCGCCTCCCAATTTCAATCCGAAAACAACGATTTTAAATTCATCAATAACGGATTGTTTGGATATATTTCTTATGATGCCGTTCGCTATTTTGAAAATATCGAAATCAATAAAAAAGACAGCGACTTGCAAATTCCAGATATTCAGTATGCCGTTTATCAGAATATCATCGCCATCAATCACTTCAAAAACGAAGCCTTTATTTTTTGCCATTCTATAACAGAAAGCAATAATATTGAAACAATAGAAAACCTACTTCAAAACAAAAGTTTTGCATCGTATTCCTTTTCAAAAACTGGCGATAAAAATTCTAATTTAACCGATTCTGAATTTATTGATAATGTAAAATTAGCTAAGAAACACTGCTTTCGTGGCGATGTTTTTCAACTCGTTTTGTCACGTCGCTTTTCGCAAGGTTTTAAAGGCGACGAATTCAATGTTTATAGAGCGTTACGAAGCATCAATCCATCGCCCTATTTATTTTATTTTGATTACGGCGATTTCAAAATAATGGGTTCATCACCCGAAGCACAACTAATTGTAAAAGACAGAAAAGCTGAAATTCACCCGATTGCAGGAACTTTTAGAAGAACTGGAAATGACGAAAAAGATGCGGAACTTGCCAAAAACCTATCCGAAGACGAAAAAGAAAATGCCGAGCATATTATGTTGGTCGATTTGGCTCGAAACGATTTAAGCAGAAACGGACACCAAGTGAAAGTGGAGAAATACAGAGAAGTTCAGTTTTTTTCGCACGTAATTCATTTGGTTTCAAAAGTCACGGGCTTGTTGCACGAAAAAGCAACAACAATGCAAGTGGTAGCCGATACATTTCCAGCAGGAACTTTATCGGGAGCACCAAAACACAAAGCGATGCAACTTATCGAAAAATACGAAAAAACGAATCGGAATTTCTATGGTGGCGCCATCGGATTTATGGATTTTGATGGTAATTTTAATCACGCCATTATGATACGTACTTTTTTGAGTAAAAATCATAAATTGCACTATCAAGCTGGTGCAGGAATTGTATCGGATTCTATTGAAGAAAATGAAATGCAGGAAGTTTACAATAAATTGGCTGCATTGGATAAAGCATTGGAAATAGCGGAAATAATATAGTCCCCACCCCAGCCCTCCCCAAAGGGAAGGGAGCCAAAACGGAAAAAAATGGAGGGAAAAATAGAAGAAAAAATAAAAAATAAAATAAAATAATAGCAGAAAAAATAGAAGAAAAAAAAATGAGAAAGAATAATGTGACTTCTCCTGCGTCGGAATGATAAAAAGGTAAAAGAAATAAATAAAAATAACATTTAAAGATTTAAACAATTTAATATTCAAAGATTACAAAGACAACTAAATTTTCAATCATTCAATCTTTTAATTTTTAATACCATACTATGAAAAAAATAATAGTCATCGACAATTACGATAGTTTCACCTACAATTTGGTACACTATTTAGAAGATTTAAACTGTGAAGTAACCGTTTATAGAAACGACGAATTTGACATTGAAGAACTTCAAAAATTTGATAAAATCTTACTTTCGCCGGGGCCAGGAATCCCAGACGAAGCGGGTTTACTCAAAGAAGTAATCAAAACCTATTCGGGTACAAAAAGCATTCTCGGAGTTTGTTTAGGACAACAAGCCATCGCAGAAGTATTTGGCGGAAGCCTTATCAATCTTGAAAAAGTGTATCACGGGGTAGCCACAAATATTAAAATTCAAGTGCAAGACGAACCTTTATTTAAAGATTTAGAATCTGAAATTGAAGTCGGGAGATACCATTCTTGGGTGGTAAATCCAACTGATTTTCCTGAAGTTTTAGAAGTCACATCATTAGATGAAAACGGGCAAATTATGTCTTTGCGACACCGAACTTTTGATGTTCGTGCGGTTCAATTTCACCCTGAAAGTATTTTGACACCGCACGGAAAAAAAATTTTAGAAAACTGGATTGCACAATAAACGAATATTTCAATAGCTACATTATTTAGATTTAACAAAATGAAAAACATACTTAACCGACTTATTAATCACGAAGTACTTTCAAAATTGGAAGCCAAAGATGTTTTGGTAAATATTTCCAACGGAAGTTATAATACAAGCCAAATTGCAAGTTTTCTTACCGTTTATATGATGCGGAATATTACCATTGAGGAGTTGGCTGGATTTCGGGAAGCCTTATTGGAGTTATGTATTTCTGTAGATTTATCAAATTATAATACCATCGATTTGTGCGGCACTGGCGGCGATGGAAAAGACACTTTCAATATTTCAACATTGGCTTCGTTTGTGACTGCTGGAGCTGGAGTTAAAGTTGCAAAACACGGAAATTACGGTGTTTCCTCTATTTCAGGTTCGAGTAATGTAATGGAAATTCTTGGCGTAAAATTCAGTAATGACAACGCTTATTTAGAAAAATGCATCAATCAAGCTGGAATTTGTATTCTTCACGCACCGTTATTTCACCCCGCAATGAAAAATGTTGGTACAATTCGTAAAGAATTAGCCGTAAAAACGTTCTTCAATATGCTTGGGCCAATGGTAAATCCAGCCTTTCCACAAAATCAATTGGTGGGCGTTTTCAACCTTGAATTGGCAAGAATGTTCAGCTATTTATATCAAAATACGACTACAAATTTTACAATTTTACACAGTTTAGACGGTTATGACGAAATTTCGTTGACTGGAAATACCAAAACCATTACAAATGCTATGGAAGGAATGTTGAAACCCGAAGATTTTGGAGTTTCAATTTTAATGCAAAATGAAATTCAAGGCGGAACTACTATTGAAGAATCAGCTAAATTATTTATGAATATAATAGCAGGAAAAGGAACTGACGCACAGAACAATGTAGTTTGTGCCAATGCAGGAATGGCAATTGCAACCGTTAATTCACTCTCACCAATTCAGGGATTTGAAATAGCAAAAGAAAGTTTGTTGTCAGGAAAAGCACTTTTAGCATTAAATAAATTGCAACAATTAAGCAAATAAGAATCGATTATGAACATTTTAGATAAAATAATTACAAGTAAGAAAAGAGAAGTTCTTCTCAAAAGATCAATTATTCCAATAACTGAATTTGAGAAATCGGTACTTTTTGATCGCAAAACAGTTTCATTAAGCAACAATTTAATTCATAGTTCTACTGGAATTATTGCTGAGCACAAACGACGTTCCCCATCAAAAGGAGAAATAAATTATGCGTTTTCTGTTGAAGAAGTTGTGCAAGGATATGAAAATGCAGGTGTTTGTGGAATTTCTGTATTAACAGATTCAACTTATTTTGGAGGTTCTTTAGACGATTTAATTTTTGCTAGAGCAACAACAAATCTTCCACTTTTGCGAAAAGAATTCATCGTTGACGAATACCAAATCATAGAAGCCAAAGCGTATGGTGCCGATGTAATTTTGTTAATTGCAGCCG
Source organism: Flavobacterium sp. (assembly GCF_040402835.1). Classification (GTDB taxonomy): domain Bacteria; phylum Bacteroidota; class Bacteroidia; order Flavobacteriales; family Flavobacteriaceae; genus Flavobacterium. The sequence goes on along the minus strand of NZ_JBBALW010000039.1, from coordinate 11,018 downwards.
TTTTATCTGCTAATGAAATAAAAATATTATCCGAATTAGCACAGTCTTTAGGAATGGAAGTGTTGCTTGAAGTTCACAATTTAGAGGAATTACAAAAGTCAATTATGCCAAGTTTAAATATGATTGGTGTCAATAATCGAAATCTAAAAACGTTTGAAGTAGGATTGAATATTAGCAAAGAATTGGCTTCGGAAATACCTACCGATTTTGTAAAAATTTCAGAAAGCGGGATTTCCTCAATTGAAGCCATCAACGAATTAAAATCGTATGGTTATAAAGGATTTTTAATTGGTGAAAATTTTATGAAAACAGATAATGCAGGGAAAGCAGCAAAAGAATTTTTGGCCCCCTAACCCCCAAAGGGGGAAAGTAAGAACTGAAAAATAAACACAAATTTCACGAATTATCACGAATTAATCCGTGATAATTAGTGTTCAAAAACTTAAAATGAAAAAATTATGGACAATCTAGACGTTTCGGCTCCCTCTCCTTTGGATTGCTTCGAATCTCGCAATGACAGGGCTGGGGTGAGGATTAAGATCTGCGGAATGAAATTCCCCGAAAACATCCTTGAAGTAGGTGCGCTACTACCCGACTTTATGGGTTTTATTTTCTGGGAAAAATCCAGTCGCTATTTTGATGGTGAAATTCCAATGTTGCCAAAATCCATCAAAAAAGTGGGCGTATTTGTTGACGAATCATTTGAAATAATAGTTTCTAAAATCGAAAAATACAAATTAGATTGTGTTCAATTGCACGGAAATGAAACTGTTGAATTTTGTCAAAAGCTAAAAGAAATACCAATCGAAATCATCAAAGTTTTTTCTATAAAGGACAACTTTGATTTTGCAATTATAAAAGAATTTGAAAGTGTTTGCGATTATTTTCTATTTGATACAAAAGGGAAATTACCAGGTGGAAACGGCACCACTTTCGATTGGAATCTGTTGAAAAAATACCCCTCAAAAAAACCTTTTTTCTTAAGTGGTGGAATCGGAATTGAAGAAATTAAGCTATTAAAAGATATGAATTTACCAATTTACGGCATCGATGTAAATAGCAAATTTGAAACACAACCTGGATTAAAAAAAATAGAATTATTAAAATCGTTTCAATCACAAATTGAAATATTAAATTTAAAAAAATGAGTTATCACGTTAATGAAAATGGGTTTTACGGAAATTATGGCGGTGCTTTTATTCCCGAAATGTTATTCCCAAATGTTGAGGAATTACGCCTTAATTATTTAAAAATTACAGCTGAACCGTCGTTCCAAATAGAATTTGACGCTTTACTAAAAGATTTCGTTGGACGCCCTACCCCACTCTATTTTGCGGAGCGTTTGTCTAAGGAATACAACACGAAAATCTACCTAAAAAGAGAAGATTTATGTCATACTGGCGCACATAAAATCAACAATACTATTGGGCAAATTTTGGTGGCAAAACGACTTGGGAAAACCCGAATTATTGCAGAAACTGGTGCTGGTCAACACGGCGTTGCAACCGCCACCGTTTGTGCGTTAATGGGTTTGGAATGCATCGTTTATATGGGTGAAATCGACATCAAACGGCAAGCGCCAAACGTGGCAAGAATGAAAATGTTGGGTGCCGAAGTTCGTCCCGCAACTTCGGGTTCTAAAACCTTGAAAGATGCCACAAATGAAGCCATTCGCGATTGGATTAACAACCCTGAAGATACCTATTATATTATCGGTTCCGTGGTAGGACCGCACCCGTATCCAGATATGGTGGCGCGTTTTCAAGCTGTTATTTCACAGGAAATTAAAACACAATTATTAGAGAAAGAAGGGCGCGAAAATCCCGATTATGTTATCGCTTGTGTTGGTGGCGGAAGCAATGCTGCTGGCACATATTACCACTTTTTGGATGAAAATGACGTGCAAATTATCGCTGTCGAAGCCGCTGGAAAAGGCATCCATTCGGGTGAAAGTGCCGCAACTTCTGCCTTGGGTAAAATTGGTGTTATTCACGGTAGTAAAACCCTTTTAATGCAAACTGACGACGGTCAAATTACCGAGCCGTATTCCATTTCCGCAGGTTTGGATTACCCTGGCGTAGGCCCTATGCACGCTCATTTATACGAAACAAAACGGGCTCAATTTATCTCAATTACCGATGAAGATGCTATGAATTGGGGCATCAAATTATCGCAAACTGAAGGCATAATTCCAGCGATTGAAACCGCCCACGCCTTCGCAATTTTGGACGAAATGAAGTTCAAACCCACCGATATTTTGGTCATCAATTTATCGGGGCGTGGCGACAAAGATTTGAACACTTATATCGATTATTTTAAACTTTAATTGGGCGTTTCCCCAAGTCCTGAAAAAAAATTCAGGACTTGGGGTCGGGCTGTTCGCTGTATCCACGCTATTGCTTCGTGCCGAGCAATACCGAGGGATGCCGCTTCCATCCCTAACGCGCTTCCTAACAACAATAGAACTATTATGAAAAATAGAATTTCAAACACATTACAAGAAAACAAAAAGCTGCTATCAATATATTTTTCTGCAGGCTATCCAAATCTAAATGACACAGTTCAAATCATTCAAGATTTAGAAAAAAGTGGCGTAGATATGATTGAAATTGGATTGCCATTTAGTGATCCATTAGCCGACGGGCCAACCATTCAAGAAAGTTCTACACTTGCAATTCAAAATGGAATGACAACGCAATTATTGTTCAGCCAATTGGAAAATATCCGAGAAACGGTGTCTATTCCGCTGTTAATTATGGGATATTTCAATCCGATTTTACAATATGGAGTGGAAAAATTCTGTGAAAAATGTGCAGAAATTGGAATTGACGGTCTTATAATTCCTGATTTACCCGTTGCTATTTATGATGAAAATTATAAAGCCATCTTTGAAAAAAATGGGATTTTCAATGTTTTTCTAATTACGCCGCAAACTTCAGAAAGCAGAATCCGTTATATCGACAGCGTTTCAAATGGGTTTATTTATATGGTAAGTTCTGCGAATGTAACGGGTTCTCAATCAGATTTCGGAACAGCTCAAGAAGCTTATTTTCAGAGAATTGACGGAATGAATCTGAAAAATCCACAGATTATAGGATTTGGAATTAGTTCCAAAACAACTTTCAACCAAGCGACAAAATTTGCTAAAGGTGCGATTATTGGAAGTGCTTTTATAAAATATTTAACCCAAAACGGAACACAATCCATTCCCGAATTTGTAAATCAATTCAAGTAAATTCATTGTTAAATTTATGTTATTAAAAAATTAAACGCTTGTTTAATTTAAACAAACGTTTAATTTTGCTGTCGTTATAATTAAAATTATCAATGACTGATTTCAATGACAAGCAAATTCAAATCCTTCAAGTAGCCGAAACGCTATTTGCTGAGCACGGATTTGACGGGACATCAATCAGAACAATATCAAAAGAAGCCAAAATCAACATTGCAATGGTTTCCTATTACTTCGGTTCCAAAGAAAAGTTATTAGAAAGATTGATTTATTTTAGAACCAACGATTTAAAATTGCAATTGGAAAATGTTTCTAAAACTGAAAGGTCTCCTTTAGAAAAAATTGAAAACTTCGTAGATCTTTATATCAATAAAATAGATGCCAACAGAAACCTGTATCAAATTCTACATTATGAAGTTTCCTCGCAAAAAAGAACAATCGATTTAAAAGCTTTTACCGAAATTAAAAAAAGCAATTTAGAAACCTTGAAAAGTATTATTGAAGAAGGACAAAATCAAAATATTTTCAAGAAAAACATCGCTATTCCCTTAATTACACCAACAATATTAGGAACTTATTTTCATTTCCATAGCAATAAATCCTATTTCAAAGAAATTTTAAATTTGAAAACCGAAATAGATTACAACAATTATATCAAAACCGAATTAACAACGCACATTCAACAAACAATCAAATCACTTTTACTCAATGAAAGTAAATAAATTATTGCTTATTGCAATGGTTTTCGTCGGAATTCCATCGCTTAAAGCACAAGAAAAAACCGGTTTAACGCTCAATGAAGCCATCAACATCGTACTTTCCAAAAGTAGCGATGTTGCCTTGGCATCTGCAAAAGTGGAAACCAAAAAATACGATTCGGAATCGGTAAGAAACGATAAATATCCAGATTTGAGAGTTTCAGGTCAGTATTTACGACTTACAAATGCCAATGTAAATTCTAATTTGAATTCCAATCCATCTAATTCAACTGCTGCACCAGTCGCTGTAAATCAATTAATGCTTGGGCAAATAAATTCAAGCTTACCACTATTTTCAGGGTTTAAAATTCAAAATAGCATTAAGGCGTCTGAGAATTTATATCAATCCGAAAAAGCAAAATTGGAACAAACCAAGGAAGCTGTAGCAATGGAAGTTGTGGAATATTACGCCAATTTATACCGTGCACAAAAAGCGGTAAACCTTATAACTGAAAATTTAAAATCCGCAGAACAACGGGTAACGGATTTTACTGCATTAGAAAAAAACGGAATTATTGCTCGAAATGATTTGCTGAAAGCGCAATTGCAAGAATCAAAAGTGCAATTGTCACTGGACGAAGCTTATAAAAATGTATCGGTTTTGAATTATTATCTCATCACCCTTTTAAAGCTTCCTGAAGACTACAAAATTGGAATTGATGAAAATCAATTTGCAAACAACCAACCGATAAATATCATCAAAAACGAGGAACTTGCACTGAAAAACAGAAAGGATTTGGAAGCCATTCATTTCATTGAAAAAGCAAGTGAAAACAATATTAAAATTGCAAAAAGCGCTTATTTTCCAACCGTAAATTTAACAGGTGGATTTATATATTTAGATTTAAAAAATGTGCTAACCGTTTCTAATGCAATGAATTTAGGTGTTGGAATTTCGTATGATATCGCCAACATTTTCAAGAACGGAGCCAATGTAAAAGCAGCAAAAAGCAGCGCATTAGAAGCATCGAAAGCAGTAGAAATTTTATCAGAAAAAATAAAAATTCAGGTGCAACAAGCCATTGAAAACTACAATTTGTCATTGAAACAAAATTTGGTTTACGAACAAGCAATTGGGCAAGCTACAGAAAATTATAGAATTGTAAAAGACAAATACGACAACGGACTTTCAAACACCACCGATTTATTGGAAGCCGATTTAGAACAACTGAATTCTAAAATAAATTATGCGTATTCAAGAGCGAATATTATGCTCAAATATTACGAAATGCAATCCGCTTCAGGGCAATTAACTCAATCATTCCAACTTACAAAAAACTAATATTTCATACTATGGAAAATCAAAAAAGCAACAAAAAGAAAATTATTATAGCCGTATTAATTCTATCGGCATTGAGTTACGGAATCTATAAATATGTGCATTCGCTTTCTCACGAAACTACGGACGACGCACAAATTGAAAAAAATATGAACCCAATAATTCCAAGAGTTATGGGATATATCACGAAAGTTAATATCAAAGACAACGATTATGTGAAAAAAGGGGATACTCTTTTCACCATCGACAACAACGATTATATTGTAAAATTAGAAGATGCAAAAGCCGCATTAATAGCATCGCAAGGCAATTTTGAAGTTTCAAAAGCCGATGTAGGAAGTGCTTTAGCGAGTGTTTCTGTTTCTGATGCCAATGTGCAATCGGCGGGTGGAACTATCGAAACTGCAAAAATAAGATTGGGAAGAGCAACCAACGATTTTGAGCGTTACGAAAATTTATATAAAAATCATTCCATCACAAAACAACAATACGAGCAAGCTTTGGCTGCCAAACAAGAGGCAGAAAGTCAGTTGCGAATTTTGCAACAACAACAAAAAGCCAGTGCATTTCAGAAATCGGTCATAATTGCAAAATCGAATGTTTCGAACAAACAAACCGAAGTAGCTTCTGCAAATATCAAACGTGCCGAAGCGATGTTGGCAGCAGCAAAATTAAACTTAAGTTACACGGTTGTAACCGCAGCAATTGATGGTCAAGTTTCTAAAATTTCCATTCAACCGGGACAATTAGTGCAACCAGGACAAGCTTTATTTTATATTATCAACAATCAAGAAGCGTGGGTAATTGCCAATTTCAAAGAAACACAATTAGACAAAATGAAAATGGGGCAAAAAGTAACTGTGAAAGTTGACGCCTATCCTGACACGGTTTTTCAAGGGGAACTTACTTCCTTTTCACCCGCTACAGGTTCTAAATTTTCGTTACTTCCGCCCGATAATGCCACTGGAAATTTCGTAAAAACGATTCAACGATTGCCAGTGAAAATTAGTTTGAATACTTCTAATGATCCTGAAAAAATTAAATTACTACGCCCGGGAATGAATGTAAATGTGGATGTTCATTTGAACTAAAAAAACGCCATTAAGTAGCATAACCAATAATAAAAATGGTAGTAGCAGATCAAGATAGTTTAGTAGAATACGGTTTTAGAAGGGTAATTATCACAATTACAGCGGTGCTTTGTGCCTTGTTGGAAATCGTTGATACTACCATTGTAAACGTGGCTTTGAACAATATGCGAGGAAGTTTAGGGGCAACTTTAACCGATGTCGCTTGGGTAATTACCGCTTATGCCATTGCCAATGTAATCATCATTCCAATGACCAGTTGGTTGTCGCAACAATTTGGAAGACGGAATTATTTTGCTACTTCAATCATCATTTTTACCGTGGCTTCCTTTATGTGTGGAAACGCCACAAACATTTGGGAATTGGTCGCTTTTAGATTCATTCAAGGTTTGGGTGGTGGCGCATTATTAGTTACTGCTCAAACCATAATCACCGAGAGTTACCCCATTGCAAAACGAGGAATGGCACAAGCTATTTACGGAATGGGAGTTATTGTAGGCCCAACTTTAGGACCGCCATTGGGGGGTTATTTTGTAGATCATTTCTCTTGGCCCTATATTTTTTACATCAATATTCCCATTGGAATCATCGCTACATTTTTGACATTGACATTCGTGAGAAGTCCAAAATATGGTGAAAAGCTTAAAGCGTCACAAGTCGATTGGTGGGGAATTGCATTTCTTGCCGCCTTCGTGGGTTCACTACAGTTTATATTGGAACACGGGCAACAAGACGACTGGTTCAACGACCGAACAATTACACTTTTAACGGCAGTTTCTGCTTCAGGATTGATGCTTTTTATATGGCGAGAACTCACTTATAAACACCCAATCGTAAACCTTAGCGTACTGAAAAATACCAATCTTAGAGTAGGTGTTGTCATGAGTTTTGTGTTAGGATTTGGGTTGTACAGTTCCACTTTCATCATACCTATTTACACGCAATCCGTGTTGGGATGGAGCGCCTTAAACGCAGGATTAATTCTAATTCCTAGTTCCATAACCACAGGAATTATGATGCCAATGATAGGAAAAATGATACAACGCGGCGTTCCACAAGCCTATATGGTCGCCCTTGGATTTCTCGCATTCTTCGTATTTACCTACTGGATGCACAACGTAGTCACCCCAGACACAGGCGAAGAACACATTTTCTGGCCACTGATTTTGAGAGGCGTTGGATTGGGATTACTATTTGTACCCATAACCACATTATCCTTATCAACTTTGAAAGGGAAAGAAATTGGCGAAGGCGCTGCTTTTACAGGAATGATGCGACAATTGGGAGGTTCATTTGGAATCGCCATCATCACCACATTCATTGCCCGATTCAATCAAGAACACCGCGTAAATTTGGTTTCACACCTCGATAAAACCAATTTTGCCGTTCAACAAAGAGTCCTACAATTACAACAAGGCTTTATGAACAAAGGCTTCAGCACCAACGAATCCCTAAACAGAGCCTACCAAGTTATGGATTATGGCGTGATGAAACAAAGCTCGGTACTGACTTTCGTTGACATTTTTTATTACCTAGGCATCTTGTTTTTACTGTGCATCCCGTTTGTTTTACTCATCAAAAAACGCAATTAGTTTTTTTTATTTGGGTGCGCCCTCGTTTAGAACGTCATTGCGAGGAACGTGGCAATCTGTCTAAACGAGGTCGGGCTATTCGCTACAATCCACGCCCAAAAGCGTGGGATTTCCGCTGCTATCCCTCGCACGAACGCCTCGATTTTAGAATTATGATTTTAGATTTTAGATTTTCAAAAAACCGAATCAACGCATCAACGATTAAACAAATAACCGAATAAAAGAATACCCAAATTAACTTTTTCCTATCTTTATAAAAAATAACGCCATGAAATGGGAATCAAAATTAATAAAGTACAAAGGGACTGCCAGAATAGCTGTAGTTTTTGAAAAAAATGTTGCGTTAATTGCTCGGATAAAAACTGTTGAAGGCTCTCGATGGAGTCAGTCCTTAAAAGTTTGGCACATTCCTGACAGTGAGGAAAACAGGGTTCGGTTTAAACTCAAACCGCTGTCTCACTCTATTCCTTCTATCGAAGGGATTGCTCAAATAGAAAAATTCAAACAATACTTGCGTTCGAAACGGTATAGCGAAAGCACCATCAATACTTATAGCGAGGCTTTAAAATCATTTTTGGTGTTTTATAGAGAAAAACCTGTTGCTGAAATTACCAACGAGGATGTAATTATATACAACAACGAGTATATACTGAAAAACAATTTGTCAGCTTCCTATCAAAATCAAACCATCAATGCTATTAAGTTATTCTTTAAAATTATTCATAATTCAAAAATGGTTCTAGAAGAACTACACCGCCCCAAGAATGCAAAAAAGTTACCAAATGTTTTGAGTAAAGAAGAAACATTAAAGCTTATAGATGTTACAACCAATTTAAAACACAAAACATTGTTAGCTTTAATTTACTCGTCGGGTCTTCGAATCAGTGAAGCAATCAATATGAAAATTACCGATATCGATAGCCAGCGGATGCTTATTCATGTAAAAAATGCAAAAGGAAAAAAAGACAGATATACCTTGTTATCGACTAAAGTTTTAGGATTACTCAAAGAATATTATACGATTTATAGACCGGTACTATTTTTATTTGAAGGACAATTCGGTAATCAATACAGTAGCAGAAGTGCACAATCGGTGTTGCATCAATCCGCAAAAAAAGCAGGAATAACTAAACAAATTAGTTTGCATACGCTCCGCCATAGTTTTGCCACACATTTGCTAGAAAGCGGAACTGATTTGCGATATATTCAAGACCTCTTGGGACACAGTAGCCCAAAAACAACAATGATCTATACCCACGTGAGTAGCACTTCCTTAAGAAAAATAATTAATCCTTTTGATATGTAAGATTTTTGATTAACTTTACATTGTATAAAATAAGAAATTATACGCATAAAAAAAATGAAAAACATGAGCATAACATGCCGATTTGGAACAAAAACTAGCAATTTTATGCGTACATAAGCTAGTTGGTGGCAATTTTGCCGCTGAAACTGGAAAAATTGAATAAATCTTACAAAAAAAATAAAAATGAATTTTAGAATATTAACGTGTTTTATACTAGTATCAATTTCTACAAAAATGTTTTCTCAAGAAAATGCACCACATTTGAAAGGTAAAGTTAACATTTCTATAAAAGAAGGAACTTTTGAATGCGACTTAACATTAAGTAATATTCCGAGAATAAAAGATTATTTAATACGTTTAAATTCAGGAATGAATTTATTGAATATAAGAAGTAAAAAACCAAACGATTTTGTACTCGGATATGACAAATCTGATAAAGATTCAACTTCAACTGGAGAATCACTAGCATATTATTTTCCAGGAAATACCAAAAACACTAAATTTCTTCCAGAAGAACTGCAATTTAGATATGTTGGCAAGTTTCCTGTAGCAAATGATACAGTCCAAAACTTCTCAAGACAAGATTGGAAAGGAAATATTGCATTTAATGGTATGTCTGTTAGAAGTGATGGTAGCCAAAGTGCTTGGTATCCGATTATTTACGATGCAAAAAAAGATATTGCTTATGACAGAGTGGTTTATGATATTGAATTAACTTGTAATGACTGTTCTACAATTTATGCAAATGGAAACAAACCTGTAAACTCAAATTCCGCACATTTAATTAGTAACGAACCTCAAGAAATAGCTTTATATTGTGGAAATTATGATTTTATTGATGATGGAAATATTGCTATTTTAAATCCAAAATTTCCTCAAGACAAAATCAATCAATTTTCAAACCTAATATCTAGTTATAAAAAATATTACGAGCAAAAATTAAATATCAAATTTAATCAAACTCCTACTTTTATAAACACTACTCCTACTTCTATAAAAAATGCTTGGCTTTTTGTATCATATCCTACGATTATGGGAATTGGTTGGGGAATGAATGGTTTAGGAGGAATATTTGAAGAACAATCTCAAAAATTCTATAAACCAATGATTGCGCACGAATTAGGTCATTATTACTTTGGAACATTCAAAGTGTTTAATTCAGAATTAGGCGATATGATGTCAGAAGGTTTTACTGAATATATGGCATTGAAATTAACAGAAGAAATCCAAAAAGAAAAAACTTATGATGACGTATTAGTTAAGAAATTTAAAACCTTAAAAGATTTTAGCCCGAATTCTTTTTCAATGGTGAAATCTATCACTGACATAACTGACAGACAAACTTATGTATATGATTATGCTCCAATAATTTTCATAGCAATAGAAAAAGAAATTGGTAAAAAGAAAATGTGGGAATGGTTGAAAAACATTTTGGAAACTAAAACAGAATTTACTAATTATGATTTTTTAGTTTCAACTTTAAAAAACACATTGAAAAATGATAAAAAAGTAGAATTTATTATTACCGAATATTTTAATAATAAAAATTCAACAGAAAACGCAATTAGAAAAATATCGGAAAAATAAAAACTGCCACCAACAGCCGTTTCTCGCAATTGCGAATTTTGTGGTAAGTTCACGTTTACGTTTCGCAAGAATTTTTATCTTTAACAGAAAATATTAATTTCCGAACTTCGCAACTGACGAGAAGCGGCGGAACGTCAAACTGTCTAATAACCTCTCTTCTTCCTGTTAATACATTT
>NZ_JBBALW010000038.1:0-16989 GCF_040402835.1 Flavobacterium sp. | reverse complement strand
TAAAATTAAGGTTTTTATTCTTAACTTTTTATGCGGGTAAAGTTAGCATATCCAAGTGGCTATTTGCAATATTCTAGCAGTATTTCTAATTCCTAATCCTTCTTTTGTGAATTGAATAATTTTAGTATTCATCCAGGGATAATAGGCATTATTGGTGTAAAAATCAATACATCTTTTTTTACAAGATTTGCAAAAATACTGTTGTTTTCTGTTTGAAGTAAAGCCATTTTTTATGATATAATGTGATTTACAACTTGGGCAAATTTTAGTATCACTAACTTTGATACATGAAGTGTCGTTTACTACCATTTTCTTCGATTTAAGACTGTTTATAACCTAAAACGAGCCTGTTATTAGGCTCGTATTTATTGCAAATTTATATTGATTTATTGATTTTCAATAGTTTAACATTGAATAGTAGAGGCATCACTAACTTTGATACATTACCCATTGTTCGTTCGGGAGCGGGGGTTTTAATAGAAATTATTCTACTTTTTTAGCAAAATATTGTTTTCATCTTCAACCTTATTTTCTGAAATAATTTTTTTTATAAAATTGTAATTTAATGGTTTTGAGAAAGTATCTTTTTGAATATTATGTACATAATAAATCAATTTTTCTTTGGCTATTTTCTTTGGCTCCATAGAATAAGTAGTATCTACTGATAAGAAAATAAATTTATCATCATAACTAAAGTCAACAGCTCCATGGTCAATTATTAATTTATTATTTCGTAATACAATATTACTATGACCGCCTTCTTTTACAAAAATATATTGACTCGGTAATCCAAATTCTTGGTCTGACATATTACAACTAAAACTAATTATTGTTAAAGTAAATAAAATGAATTTTTTCATAATTTTTCACTGTTGATTATCTTGAACCTGTTCTAAAATCTTGAGTTGGTGGTTTTGTATAATTGATTGTATTAAGACCACGAAATATAAAAGTAAAACTAGTACCTGTACCTGCATATAGTTGTCCTAATGCTGTAAAAATATTTCTTGGAGATATAAACTCTGAAAATGTCATAGGATTTGAAAATTCTAAATTAAAGTCATATACATCATTCATTATTTTTACTTGGTTATTACCCTTATATTGTAAATTTAACTTTCCAAAAACTAATCCATTTTTTGAACTATAAAGAGTTTGCACAGTATGCACCTCGTTTAAGCCCCACCCAGTTGTATCCACAAAATTCAAATCTATAGTAGAAGCATTAACTTCGTAAATTGCTTTAAGATTTTTATTTTTGTTATATAATTTATTTGCTTTTTCTAAACTTGGAGCTTTATTACCTTTCTTTCCTGGTGGATCATCCCCATGCATCAAATGATTAAACCCACTCACAATTAAACCTGTAGTTGCGCCTTGCCAAAAGTTACCGCCCGCTAAGGCACTTCCTGCTCCACCTATGATAGCACCAAAGGCTAACGTGCCTATGACTCCTGTCCCAGCTCCAATTCCTGCATGTACGGTTTCTCTTACTCCATAAGCCCAATCGTTTTCTTGAAAGAAACCACTTTCAGTGGTTTTGCCTCCCATCCACACGCTAACGGCTATACTACTCAATGCGCCAGCGGCAAAGCCAGCCCAAAATTTACCTCCAGTAGCCGCACTTAAACCTCCTTGAAAAACGCCATGGGCTAGTGCCGAGACCGCCGCCTTGGTATAAAAATCAGTAATGGTGGCACAAGCGGTACCTATACCAGCGGTTACGGCGATACTTATTGCAGTTACCAAAACATCCACCACTACAGCATCCCAGTTTACAGCTTGATGCATTAATAAACTCGAGAATATTGAACCTAACACAGGAATACAACCAGCCAAAGTAGCAATGTTAAAAGTATTACCAGTAACATCGGTATATTTCAAAGGGTTGTTTACACAATATCCATAACGATTGTAGTTTTGGGTGTTGTAAGGGTCTTGAACAAAATTATCGGCCTCCAAAAAGCGATGCAAACTAGGGTTGTACAAGCGAGCATTCATGTTGAGTAAACCAACATCTTGCAGGTGCTCATGACCCGTGTAACCTCTATCAAAGAACGTCATTTTTGTAAGAGTAACCCCAGCGCCGTCTTGCACTTTGGTTAGTTGTCCCCAAGGGTCAAATACTCTTTTTTCTAAAACACCTCCTGTAGCATTTGTAATTGCTAAGATACTACTTTGGTAATCTCTATGCAAATAATAATAATTATAAGTTATACCATCACTTTTTAACACTAAAGGAGCGCTATAGGCGGTTCCGCCAATATAAGTAAGAAATTCAACCGCAATGGGCGTTGTGTTACTGGTAGTAGGAAAGGTAGCATTAATTTCCATACTTCCGTCAGCACTATAATAACGTCTTTTAGTACGAACTAATTTATCAGTATCATTGCTTCCAAAATACATTACACTTCTTTGTTCATAAGCATTGTAGCCAAAACTAATTTTTGACAATGAAGTAAGACTCGCAATTTCAACCGGTGCTTTAAAAGCATTATAGGTTACACTTTGAGCAAGATTCACGCTTGTAATCGCAGGCGCATTTTGAGCCGGAACTATAGAAGTATTTTGGTAAGGTTTTGCAGTAATACCATAGTTATAATACCCCTGTTTATTATTGGTAATTCTACCGCGGTCGTCATAGTTCTGAAGGTTTATCGATACATTGTCAATTCGAAGATTATCAACATAGAAAGTTGAATTGGGAGCAACTGGACCGCCACCATTACTACCTGGCGGACTATCAATATCAACCACCAGTTTTAGGGTTAGCTTTGGGTTAGTTATTAAATTAGATGGAGCGTATTGTGCATCAAAGATTCCGTTTTCGAGGGTGCCTACCACTACTTCATTTGTTGTAAAAGAATCGTTTGGATCGGTTTCAACCATAACTACATTTACAATAACATTTGGAGTTCCTGTTTTACCAGTTATAGTTGCTTTTATTCGTAACTTGTTTCCAACGGTAGTATTAATTCCTGTTAATGGGCGTTGCGCAAAGCCATTATTTAGATTGGCTTTTAATGTACCTGTAACGTTACTAACAGAGCCCGTACTGTTTGTAACGCTTTTTATAAAAACAAATGAATCGGTTGTGGTATTAAAAGGGAGTGATAATAGCGTGTTACCAGAACCATCCCAAGAAATAAGTCGATCCAATGCATCATAAGCAAAGTTTTCTTGTTGATCAAACATACTATTGTAACGAGAAGTTAAATTACCTAATACGGGTTCAAATATTGTAGTAAGTTTCATTACCTCATTGGCTCCTAACTTATGCTGAAATTGAGAAGCATATCCGAATTGGTCAAAAGTATTAGTAATATTTATTCCATTACCCAAAGAAGCTGTTAAAATGTTCCCCCTTGCGTCAACTGAATTAGCCTGCCATAAATTAGCAGAGGTTACATTGTCTTTAATTTGATTTTCAGCACCATTATTAGCAGAATAGCTGTGTTTAATTGTTTTATTACTTGTTTTGCCGTAGGCAGTTGCTGTATTCGTTTCAAGATCTACTCTACTAAAAGAGTCAAAAGTATATTGTTTTGTAAAAATTGCTGTACCAGAAGGCAGCAAGTTTTGGGTTTCTATTGTTTTATACAATCTTCTTTGTGGGTCATAAGAGTAAGCAAAAGAGCTGTTTCCATCATTTGGATTTACAACGTTCATGAAATCTAACAATTTACTAGTAGCGTTATAGGTAAAGGTACTTAAAATATTTGTTGCTTCGGCAGTAGTCAATCCTTGAATCGATTTTGAAAGAACTCTACCAGTTAAACCATCATAATTATAAGCGGTAATCCCTTTTGGAGCAACTTCTGTTTTAGTTTCCCCATAAGCGTTATAACTATAGGTATACGTGCCTGATGAAGTGTCAACTAATTGAGTTTTTCTTCCCCAATTATCGAAAGACATAATCGTTTTAATACCATCGTAATTGGACTCTAATAAGTTGCCATTGGCATCATATTTAAAAGTAATAGTGCCACCAGGGGAATCTGTTGTGGTCGTAACCTGTCCATTAGCATCAATTGTTTTTGACTTACTCATTACAGAATCAGCTGTAGTAACCGTTAAACCATTATAAGTATTTGTAACAACTTTGCCAGTAAACGAAGTTATAGTAGTAGGTCTGTCAAAGTCGTCATAAGAATAAACTGTCCATTGCGAAGGGGTTTCACTAGTAAAATAAGGTTCGCTAACTCGGTATTTTCTGCCAAAAGTATCATATTCAGTAGCAATGTAAGTCCAAATTCCATTTAAGTTTTTACTTCCCTTTCTAATTTCTCTGGATAAAATATCTTGCTCAACAATCGAACTACTTCCATCAGAAACCCCTGTTTTTGTTGTGTTGGTTACTGTCGTACTATAAATATTATTTGCCCTACTGTAGGTGTAATTAGTTTTTAAATTCAAATTGTCGTCTGTTACACTAGTCCGTTTGCCCCAGTTATCATAGATGCTTGTTGAAGTTTGATTGAAGGGATTTTTTGCAACCAAAACACTACCATAAAGTGGGTGAAAACTCACATTGGTGCTTACTAACATTTCAGGATCGGTAACAGTACTAATAAACCTATTGGTTGGGTCGTAAGAATAAGAAATTTTTCTAGCGGTAATATCGTTAATACCAACTGTAGTTCCTGTAGCACTTGTTTCTTTGTCTTTCAACAACCCATTTGGATAGTAACTCATGGTTTCAACCATAGTTATTGGGTCTAAAACTGTAGTGCTTCCGTTTACAAATACATTATTGTAATTATGCCAAACATTTCCGTTTAAATAATCGATGGTTTGCATAGATTTTTTAATGTCACCGTAAGCAGATGTTGTAGTAGTTATTTTATTAGGACGTCCAATAAAATAACTACTTCCTGTTCCAAAACTTGGGGTATCATAACCCGTTTCTGTACTAGTTGATGATTGTAGCGTAGTACCTAAATAGTTATTATGCGTAACTTTTGTTGGTAAATAGTAAGAATCATAATTATTATAAACAGTCTCTTTTACTATTGCTGTTATATAATCTGTAGATTTTTGATTCTGTAATAAAATAGAGTAAGGAATTACACCCGGAGAGGAGGTTGTATAATTATTCTCAACTTTACTCATTAATCCAGTTGTTAAATTCGTTGGAAAGGAGAATGCAGCTGGATTTGGTAATAAAGTATAGTTTAATTTCGTAGCGCCTCGAAGCAAGGGGTCAATTTCTGTAACACTCCATACTTTTTTATCTGAAGGTAAATTATACCAGGCACTTCTTGCCGATTTTTTAAACCCAATACTGCCTACACCATCAAGTTTAACAAGATAACCATTATATCTAAAATCTTGAAATTTTACAACTCCTAACGAAGTATTTGTTAATTTACTAACTATTCTATTTCTAGGTATTTGTTTTATTTCTAATAATGGATAAGTAACTGAATCATTTGAGGAATAAAAATCAGATGCAATACCCAAACCACCATTAGTTGAACTACTCTGCATTGGACTATATGTAATTTCATCGATAATAGCACCATTCGATTGAGTAACTTTTTTTAAAGAATTTTCAAGTGTTATATCCTTTTTAAACTCTATATAAGTAATTAATTTATCAAAACTACTATTAGGGTGATAACGAATCATTAACATATCACTGGTCAATCCTTTGTATTTAACACTTGCTACTAAAGGAATAGGATAACTATTATCATCACTGTCATGATTTTGAGGTGAATTATAATTATTAAAAAAACTAAACGCCCCCGCTTGATTATTCCCAATATTATTAACGTAAGAAGAGATAGACCAACGTGAATTACGATTAGTAGGGTCAAAAAAACCACCTACATCATAAATGCCTATTGTTGCTTTCACTAAATCAGTTCTACCATCTTTATTGATATCAAGGGCATAAAACAGATTAGTGTCATCGCCTACTTGTTTTATATAATCTGTAATTACAAAGGATTGTTTTGTGAAAAAGTTACCTCCTGTAGGATTTGGATTTCCAAAATACACATTCCATAAACTACTATCAGTACATACAATTGCTGGTGCTATTGTAGAGGCTGCTCTAGGAATGCAACTTCCGTCTGCTTGTGGTATCATAACATCTGGTTTTCCATCTCCGTTATAATCGCCAAACAAAAAGGGTTTGTCTGTAGCATAACTATCAAAAATACCTTGCCCAATAAGTTCCAATTCAATCCATGGAGCTGTATTTAGTTGTTTAAAACTTACCACTTTGTAACTAGACCCAGTTAAAACTAAAATATCTGCTTTTCCATCAGAATTAAAATCCATAACATATTTTTTATCTCCATATAAATAAACATTTGGATTTGTGATGCTACAATTTCCTACTGTGTTTATTATATTAGAAACATTTGGATTCAAATCAATCAAGCGTACTTCATTGTACGCAGGAATTAGAATATGCTGCCAAAGGCAAGGGTTTGGATTAGATGGTTTGCCTGTAGTTGGAGCAACTAGTCCATAAAAATCCTGCTCAAAATGAGAAAAAATTAGAACTTCAGAAATTCCATCACCATTAAAATCGCCTTCAAGATACTCATTACTATGTTTTACTGTTGATGCAGGCATTGAGGCCGTAAGCGCAGCTTCACATCCATTAAAATAAGTATTTGCATTATCAAATGGAATATTTATGGTGTAATCTAAAGCTACAGTATTGGAACTAACAATTAATTTATGAATTTTAAAAGCTATATTATTTATTGTTTCATCTGCAAAAACAATAGATTGAGTTTGATTGAGTTTATTATTCGATAGTGTACTTGCTGCAAATTTTTGTCTTGAAGGTGCTGAAAATGGCAATATCGTTCTAGTTGAAGAATTTGAGAACAAATTGGTGTATAAATTACTGCTTTCAACAATATCCATTTTTCCATCACCATCAAAATCTCCAGTTATTTGTGCACCATCATTTATATTGTAAATATCTGAAAATAGTGAAGTTGTTTCGTTAACTACATCACTTGTACTGTTGTATTCAAGCAATACAGGATTTGCTTCTTCTCCAGCACCATTATACTCTTGAATTTTTGTTACACGTTGATAACCTAATTGAACATCAGCAGTATGTGTTAACCGATATTCTTTAAATAAGGCACTATTGGTAAAAACCTTTATATTGTTTAGTAATTCTGGTTTTTCAATTAACAAACCTTTGAAATAAGCCCTTTCAGTTCTTGCTGATGAAATATAGGTAAATTTGATGTAATTTAATGATGTAGTGTTGCCATTTGTGTTAGCACTGAATTGAATAGTATCAATACATAAACTTTTGTTTAATGGTTTGCTATAATTATAGAGCATAAAATTTCCATTAGTATCTTCATACTTTACAATATAATAAGCTGATAAATCTGTAGCATTCATTCCTCCATAATTTCCATACCATGATCGAGAACCGTCTGGAGAAGTAACAATAAAGTATATATTTGTTCCAATACCCATTAATTGTATCTTTGAATTACTTTGAACTTCGGTCTCATAAACTGAACCATCAGACCAATAAGTAGATCCTGATTTAACTATAAGTCTTTGCCCATCAAGTGATAATTTATCATTGTCGTCAAAGTCAACGCCATCTTTAAAGCCATCAATGTCCGGACGTGTTGCTATTCTACTAATGCTTGATATGTTGCTTATATTCCAACCTTGTCCAGCAATCCCATCATTTTGTCCGCTTGTATAAACGAAATTAATTGTTGGACCTATATTGCTAATACTCGGTGGTAAAGCAATTGGCAATATATAGGTTGCTTGACCCGAACCTGAAATTTCTAATTTACCTTGTGTATCGTGATAATTCTGTGCTAAAATAAAATTAGATATAAATAACACAATAAGAGTAATTTTTAATTTCATATCGTTATTGTTTTAGGATTTTAAAAGTTTTTTGATCGCCATTTTTATATAAAAACCCGACAAGATAGACTCCTTGTGTATAGCCTTCAAAAGGTAAAACATAGCTATTTAAATTGTTTATTTCTTTATAACTTTTAAGTAAAACTCCTTCTAAATTAAAAATAGTAATACTAGATAATGAATTTTCATTTATAACTTCCCATTCCATATATAATTCGGTATTTACTGGGTTCGGAAAGTATTTGACGTCCTTATAAATCGGATTATTTTGCAAGGTTGCTTCATTTGTCGTTTTACCTGTAACAACAAAATTAATTTCAACATAAGTAGTTATTTGATTTCCCTCAGTGTCATAACTAAATAGCGTTTGCTGTCCGTATAAAAATGGAGTAAAAAATAATACCCCAATAAAAAGAAGCATTGTCTTTAGATTAAGTTCTTTAATAAATAAACTATTACTTTGAAAACTATTAATATTTCCAAGAGTTTGGATTTCAAATCCATTTCGGAAAATAAAATTATTTTGTTTTGTTTATAATGAAGATTAAGCCTGATCATAAATTGAGAAGGCTTTTTTTATACTTTACAAATAGTAAAACTCATTCATTTCGCCAATAAAATTAGTAGTACTTGCTATAGAAAAACAATATTCGTTGGTAATGAAATCTGTAAATAAATAGATTTTTTTATTTTCTATAAGTATCTCATCATTTAGCACATCAATAGAGTTAAAATCTAAAAAAGTGCCTTTTCCTATAGCTTTTGCTACAGCTTCTTTACGTGTCCAAAGTTTATAAAAAATCGTATAACCGTTGGGAATAGAATTAATATAACTCCATTCATTGCTTGAAAAATAATATTTATATAAATGCAAATCAATTTTTTTTATATTTTCAATGTCAACTCCAACCAATCCTTTTTTAATAAATGCTAAAATGGTTTTATTTTGAGAATAGGAAATACTGTAATCCATTTCATCATTAAAAAATGGTTTCCCAAATGGGCTGTATTTAATGGTTTCAAGATAATCATCAGTATTAAAACCATTAATTGTTAACGCCTTTATTAATAATTCAAATCCATCAATTCTTTGTTGTTTTTTACTTTCAACATTATATTTAGAAATTCTTAATTGTAATTGTTTAGGCAGTAAAGATAATTTTGTGTTAATTTCATCAATACCAGATAATTTACTATTTATTTTTATGAAAATTTCTACCATTTAATTGATTTTAAACAAATATAAAAATTACAATTAAACTTTTGAGTTAATAGATAGTCGTAATCATATAAATTCTTAAAAATACCTTGGAAAAATTAAGCATAATAATTGGAGAAGAGCGCAAAGATTTTTTCAAAGAAGAAACCTTAATATCTATTTTTAAAAGCACTGTTGAAAAATACCCAGATAAAACAGCACTTTTTTTTAAAGAAGAACAAATTACTTATAAAAAACTTGATGAATGGACTGATTGCATTGCCGCAAATCTTCAGTTAAAAGGTTTAAAAAAAGATTCTTCTTGCATTGTTTATTGGGATCGAGGTTTTGAAATTCACGCTGCTATTTTGGCTATTTTAAAATGTGGCGCAACCTATGTTCCATTAGATTACGACATGCCCGAAGAGCGTGTTTTGACTATTATGGAAGAAATTCAATCCGATTTTATTATTACTTCTAAAACATTCAATCATCCATATACTATAATAGATAAACTAAATTTTAAAGTCGAAAAGGATGCGGTTTTAGAGCCAATACTTATAAACCCTGATTCAGACGCTTATGTTTTATTTACCTCTGGAAGTACCGGAAAGCCTAAGGGAATTAAAATTTCCAATAGAAACATTTGCCATTTTGTTCGATCTGAAAATTCTATTTTAAATATTAATTTTTCGGATAAAGTATTTCAAGGGTTTTCGGTTTCTTTTGACATGTGGTGCGAAGAAACATGGATAAGTTATTTTGTTGGGGCGTCATTATGGATTGCCGACAGTTTAACTTCAAAATCTGTAGATGAGTTAAGTTCCGTTTTAATAGAAAATGACATTACTGTTTTTCATGCTGTTCCAAGTTTACTTGCGGTAATGGAACTTATAAATTTACCTAAATTAAGAATTATAAATGCTGGAGGAGAAGCATGTACACCTCAAGTATTAAATAAATGGACAGCTAAAGACAGGGATTTTTATAATTCTTATGGACCAACTGAAACTACTGTTAGCGCATCGATTGCTAAATTGAATAAAGGAGAGGAAATTACCATTGGAAAACCACTTCCAAATTATGGACTTTGCATTGTTGATGAAAATTTAACACCTGTACCTTTAGGTGTAACAGGAGAATTAATAGTGTCGGGTATTGGTGTAAGCAATGGTTATTTAAATTTAGATGAATTAACAAAGGAAAAATTTATCCAAAAAAATTCATTGTTAAGTGAACTGCCTGGAAACATGATATACAGAACTGGCGATGCCACTTATATGGATACCAATAAAAACATACATTTTATTGGACGAATTGACAATCAAGTTAAACTCAGAGGCTTTAGAATTGAACTTGGAGAAATAGAAAGTTTACTAAACGAACAAGATGGAATTCTTCAAGCAGCAGTTACTTTAAAATTAGATGCTAATGATCAAGAACAATTAACTGGATACGTGGTTTTAAATAAAGATTTAATTTTTGATGAACAATTTCTGAAAGAAAAACTGGCAAAAAAATTACCTTCTTATATGGTTCCTTTAACGATAGTAAATTTAGATGATTTACCAAGACTTACCAGTGGAAAAATAGATCGCAAAAAATTACCAACACCAATTAATTATTTAAAAAGTACTGCTAATGAAATTATTTTTTCTGATACAGATACCCTTGACAGCAAAACAATCAAGATACTTAAAAATATTTTTGCCAAAGAAACAATTGATTTAGAAAATGATTTTTTTACAGATTTAGGGGGACACTCTCTTTTGGCAGCATCATTTGTAAGTAAGATGAGAGATGAAGTAAAAATACAATACGCTTCATTAAAAGATGTTTATCAATTTAGACCTTTATCAGAGTTACTAAAAAAATGGGGCGAAAAAGTAGAAAATGATGTTAAAACCGAAAAAATATTTCACACAATTTCCAGACGTAAGTATTATTTATGTTGGTTAGCACAAACTTTATCATTGATTATAATTTATGGTTTATTGGCTTCTGAAATATTTATACCCTATTTGGCATACTATTTTACATTATTAGAAACGGAAAACCATTTTACCGCTGCGATAGTTGCATTTATTCTGTTTTGTATTATTCCGCCGCTTTTCATTGGATTTTGTATAGTAATAAAGTGGGGTGTAATTGGAAAATATAAAGAAGGCACGTATGCGCTTTGGGGTAGTTATTATTTTAGATGGTGGTTTGTAACAACATTTCAAAAAATAGTTCCTACACAATTTTTAAATGGAACGCCGCTATATCCGATCTATTTGAGATTACTTGGCGTAAAAATAGAAGATGACGCACAGTTGAGTGCCTTAACAATTGGTGCTGCAGATTTGGTAACCATTAAAAAAGATGTAAGTATCAGTTCTAATGTAATATTCGATAATGCAATTGTAGCCAATGGACAATTTATTATTTCTAAAATTACTGTTGGAAATCATGGTTATATTGGTAGTAGTGCCATTTTGGAAGGAAATACAGCAATTGAAGATTGGGGAGAATTGCAAGATTTGAGCTTTTTAGAAAATGGAAAAACAATCCGTTTTGGCGAAATATGGAATGGAAGTCCTGCAAAACATATTGAAACAAGAGCGGAAAAAGATTTTTTATTTCCTTTAGATATTACAAAGAAAACCCGCTCCTATTATAAACTAATATATGCTATTTTACTATTATCATTTCCGCTTTTTATATTAATTCCTTTGATTCCTACTATAATTATTCTAACCGAATTAGATAATGCAGCAGGTGAATTTGAATTTAATTATATTTGGGTAACTCCGTTTTTGAGTATTGTATATATATTTATATTTGCCCTGTTTAATATACTATTATGCCGAATACTTCAGAAAAATATTAAGCCTGGAGTGTATCCAGTTTACAGCAAATTTTATGTAAAAAAATGGTTTGTAGAGCAATTAAACTCTCTTTCACTTATTGTTTTACATCCAATGTTTGCAACTATTTTTATTTCAAAATATTTTAGAGCATTAGGTGCAAAAATCGGTAACAATACAGAAATATCAACAGCAAGTAATGTAACACATGTTCTACTCGAAATTGGTGAAAAATCTTTTATTGCAGATGCCGTTTCCTTAGGGGAAAGCGATGTAAGAGGGCAGCGTCTTATTTTAGATAAAACTATCATTGGAAGCAACAGTTTTGTAGGTAATAGTGCCTTAATTCCTCAAGGTTATTCTTTATCAAGTAATATGCTAATTGGTGTTTTAAGCGTGCCTCCAACTCCAGAACAGCTAAATAAAGAGTCTTTCAATGATTGGTTTGGAATACCCGCAATTGGAATTCCAAAAAGACAATCCAGTGCACTATTTGATATTTCAAAAACCTTTTTCCCTTCAAAAAAATTATATTTTTCGAGAGTAATTATTGAGTTCATTAGAATAATTCTTCCCCAAACAGTAGTTCTAATTTGCAGTATATATTTTATAGCCTATACAAGTGAACTAATGTATAATGAATCTATTGGGAAAATTTTATTGCAACTACCCTTTTATTATTTATTTTTCATTGGATTACCCGTATTACTTGTTCCTTTAATTATGAAATGGTCATTAATTGGAAAATACAAAGAAAGTAATAACCCAATGTGGAGTTTTAATGTTTGGAAAAGTGAAATGAATACTTCAACTTATGAAGCATTAAGCGTTCCATTCCTTCTTGAATATTTAAAAGGAACTCCATGGCTACCAATATTATTACGCTTTTTTGGCGTTAAAATAGGAAAACGAGTCTTTCTTAATACAACTGATTTTACTGAATATGATATGGTTTCAATTGGTGATGATTGCGCTTTAAATGAAGATTCTGGAGCCCAAACCCATTTATTTGAAGATCGGGTAATGAAAATAGGAAAAATAACAATTGGTAATCGGGTAACAATTGGTAGCCGAAGTATTATTTTATATGATACCCTAATAAAAGACGATGTTACCATTGGAGATTTATCTTTAGTAATGAAGGGCGAAGTCCTTCAAAGCAACACAGACTGGGTTGGAAGCCCAATAAGTGAAAATAATAACAACTTTAACAAGTAAAAATCATGAAAGTCATTACATTTAAAATAGTATTAATTTTAATTTTTTCAATCTTTCAAATCAATCTTTCAAATGCTCAAATAAAAAAAGATAGCTTAAAAGAGAATTCCCATATTGAAATTAAAGATAGTATTTCAAAAAAATCATATTTTAAATTATCCATGGGCTACTTGTCTAATTATGTTTATAATGGCAGAAAAGATTCCATAGCAAGTCCTTATATTAAACCTTCAATCGGGTATTTAAATGAAAATGGGTTCAATGCAAGTGTCACAGGGTACTATTTAAATTTAGCCAAAGAACATAAATTTGACTTTGTTTCATTAGATGTAAATTATGATTATAAATTCAATGATAATTTTTCAATGGGCTTATTTGCTAACAGAACTTTTTATCAAAAATCAAGCAATTTTATTAAATCTAATATTATTGGAGATTTAGGGTGTAATGTTGATTACGACCTCGGTTTTATTGAACTTTATGTAGGAGCTGATTTATTGTTTTCTCAAAAGAAAGATTTAGCATTAGATGTCGAATTAGATCATGAATTTAGTTTTAAAAATAAAAATAACGAGTTCAAAATCATACCAACTCTTAGTATAAATTTTAGTTCTTTAAATTATTATGAGGGTTATTTAAATAAAAAAAATGGTAAAAAAAATGCACCAAATAATTCTGGTATTTCTTCTTTTAGTGCTTTGACAACTGTTGACAACAATAGATTTACATTATTAGATTATGAATTTTCAGCACCATTAACCTATGAAATAAAACACTTTATTCTGTTTGTAACTCCCACCTTTGCAGTACCAAAAAACACCATTAACACCACAACTGTAACTACTACTAAATTTATCGATGGTACTGAAAGTAGCATTACTAAAAACTCAACTTCACAGGAAGAATACGAGTTAAAAAGTAACTTTTTTATAGAATTTGGGGGTTGTTAAAATTTATTTTTTCAATATCCTCATCAGCTAATTGAATATATTTATTAGCATTGTCTAGTCCATTTTGGTCAAATTTCACTTTAATAATTTGGTAAATTGAATCAGAATACTGTTTCCATTCTTGTGAATAAACAATACAAGGAAAGCATATAACAAAAAACAATAATTTAATAATTTTTTTCATAATTAAATTTTCAATGCACTCCAAATAGAATTTGCATTAGTTTCTTGGTTATTATGATAATAGGCAATTGCCAAAATCCGTTGCGCATCATTAGTTTTCTGTTTTTCCAATGTCAATTCTTTTATTTTCCCAATGGCTCCTTCTGGGTTACCTAACAACTCATAAACACAAGCCAAATTAATATACCCTTTAGTAAATTTTGGGTCTAATCGTATTGCTTCTTGAAAGTCTTTTTGGGCACTTAATAATAATTCGGTCATTTGCTGTGCTCTGTCATTATTACTCCTAGTGGTTTCTTGTGCAAGCCTACTTTTATTTTCAACTTCTAATGGATATAAAAATCGGTTAGGAAAATTATACTCTTCACTTGTTTTTACTTTCAAAAGTAGTGCCTTCCTCGCTTTCGCAACTCCAATATTGTTCAAATTAAGACCAATGTGCTGCGCAAAGTCTCATATCTTTGCAATGATGATAAAATCATAACTTTACAAAGTAAACAAAAATAATATTTCAAAATGGGGGTGATTTTCCTAGTATTTCTTATCTTTACACAGCAACAGGAAAAAAAGTAGCCAAAACAGTGAACATAGCTTCAAGAAATAGAACAATAAATAGCCATCTGGATTATTTGAAAAATCAAGTTTTAGAAGCCGAAAAAAGATTATTCAAAAAAGACATCAAAGTTACTTCTGAAAATTTGAAGAATGAATTGTTTGGAGCTGCTGAAACGAAACGAATGCTAAATCCCAATCTTCCAAGACCACAACAACAAAATAAAAGAATTGGTTGGCAAAGAATACGCACCAGGAACATTAGAACGTTATAAAACTTCGTTGAGCCATACCATCGAATTTCTACAATGGAAATACAAAGTTTCAGATATTGAGATAAACAAAATAGATCACGCTTTTGTAACCGATTATGAATTTTGGTTAAGAAGCGTTAGAAATTGTGCTAACAACACAGCCGTAAAATACATCAAGAATTTCAGCAAGATAATTAAACTTTGTCTGGCCAATGACTGGCTAGACAAAAATCCGTTTGCAAACTACAAATCTAAAGTCAAAGAAGTCGAGCGTGTTTATTTATCTGAAGAAGAAATTCAAAACATCATTAACAAAGATTTTAAAACCGAAAGATTATCTTTGGTGCGTGATATATTCCTTTTTAGCTGCTTTACTGGCTTGGCTTATATCGATGTCAAAAACTTGACAAAATCGCATATAAGCATTGGTATTGATGGCGAGAAATGGATATTCACGCATAGACAAAAAACCGAAACAGCTTCAAAAATTCCAATCCTTCCAGTAGCACAAATGATTATTGATAAATACGCTGACCATCCTAAAAGTAATAACGAAGACAAACTACTTCCAATTTTGACAAACCAAAAAATGAATGCTTATCTCAAAGAAATAGCTGGCGTTTGCGAGATAGAAAAAGAATTGACCTTTCATATTGCTCGACACACTTTTGCAACGACTATAACCCTTACAAATGGGGTTCCAATTGAGAGTGTAAGCAAAATGTTAGGTCATAAAAACTTACGAACTACCCAACACTATGCAAAGGTTTTGGATAAAAAAGTTAGCGAAGATATGCAGGTTTTGAGAAATAAGTTTTCAATGACACCGATACAAAAAGAGCAAAAAATAAATTAAGATCATTATTGGATTTGGAGTTTTTAGGTTTATTTTTTTGAGTCAAATCAAAAATTTAAAACTAAAAAACAACAAAAAATGAGCATCAAATTTAAACAAACATTATTTGAATTAACGGAACAATTGAATTTTATCAACCTAGAAATGGATGATTTGATAACAAAATCTGTAAAGTCAATTGAAATAACATTAAAGGTAATTAACAATCTTAAAAAGCAATTTCTGAAAGACAAAACAATGAGTTCGGACACTGAAATTGATTTCTTTAAAAATATAAAACCCAAATTCACTTCTTTATACATCTATCATAATACGATTTTTAAAATCGAAACGAAAATGCCACACGGTGGCGAAAAGATAACTAAAAAATACCTCAATAATGAACTAAAAAAACTAAAACGTTTTTTCGACAACAATTTAGATTTCTACAATTATCATCGAACTGGCAGTAGTTTTTTGGATTTCAAATATTTTGTTCGAGGAAATTACGATGTGAAATTAAGACTGGATAGTTTCTATTTTGAAGCGGATCATAATTTTTCAACCTCACACGATTTTAAAGTTGCTAAAATTCTTGCTTATGATTTAATACAGGTTTATTTAGAAACCAAACTTTCTAATATTGGGAAAAAAGAATACAAAGAAAAATCACAACTTGAACCGAAAGGGAAAATCGTTTGGACTGGTTCTAAAGTTGCATTAACCGAATTATTTTATGCTTTGCACACCAAAGGCGTTTTCAATAATGGTGCAGCAGAACTAAAAGAAATTGCAATTTATTTTGAAGAGATATTCAATATCGATTTAGGACAATATCGCAGAACATTCCTTGAAATACGAGAGCGTAAGTCGGATAGAACAAAATTTTTAAGCACTCTAGAAGAAGTATTAACCAAGCGGATGGACGAAACCGATGAAACATTTTAATTTAAATATTATCAATTTGTATAAAATCGTTCCCAACGGGGTTCGAGTTGTGATTTTTATTAAACCAAAAATGTATATCCGTTTTTAATCATACTCCTGTAATACTTGCTATCACTAGTCT
>NZ_JBBALW010000037.1:0-19618 GCF_040402835.1 Flavobacterium sp. | reverse complement strand
CAGATTCACAGATTTTCAAAAATCTTTTTTAATCTGTGAATCTGTGGCAAAAAAAATCGAAGCAGAGCTTCGAGGAATTAAACCTAAAGAGATTAAACCAAAATCGACTTATAGTCAAAACAAATACGAATTAATAAGTAAACACGAATTTCACTAATTATCACGAATTTATTAGTGGAAATTCGTGTAATTCGTGGCTAATAAATTAAATTAAAAATCTGAAAATCTGTGGCTAAAAAAAACACTTACTATTTTTGAAACACTAAAGATTGGTTGACTTCAAAGGAAATACTTTTATCATCGTTTACAAAATACTTCAATAACACTTCGCCCCAATATTCACCATCGCTAAAATCGGCAATAATCCATCGGTGGTTTAGCACTTTTATCTTATTAATAATAAACTTATTAGCCCCTAATTTTTCTTGACCTGTGTATGGATTTCCAATCGGATTATCGTTAAAATCCATTAATTTATCTTTCAATAATGGAATTAATGCGACGTAATCTACATTTTTTTCTGGAACATCTGAGTAAAAATAATTCTGTGCTTTCTCATTATTTTCTAACGAAAAGTAGTTAGCATCAATCAAATTATCATTCAGTTTTGCTTCTTTAGCCAGTGATTTTTTGGTTAATTTATCGAACTGCTCTTTCTGAAAAGCCACTTCTTTTGAGTAATAAGCATAAGTGAAAACATTGAAAACCAATGCCAAAATAAAAAGGTAGAGTAAAAGGGATTGTTTCATTTTTTAAATATTAATTTCTAAATTATCGTAGGCTAAATAAACGTTTTTTGGAAGTTTTTGTTGTACTTCATCGTGAAAACCTAAAAGATGACTTATATGAGTCAAATAGGTTTTTTTAGGTTGCACCAAAGCGATGAAATCCAACGCTTCTTGCAAATTAAAATGGGTGTTGTGTGGCTCTTCCCGTAAAGCATTTACAACCAAAACATCCAAGTTTTTCAACTTTTCAAGTTCGACTTTTTCAATGGTTTTCACATCTGTAAGATAGGCGAAATCATCAATTCTATAGCCAAAAACTTGAAGGTTCCCATGCATCACATTAATAGGTATTATAGATTTTCCTCCCAAAATGAAAGGCTGATTATTGATAACTTCAATAGGAGAAACCGTTGGAGCTCCCGGATATTTATTCACCGTTTCAAAAACATAATCGAAACGTCTTTTCAGATTTTCAAGTACCCGTTGGTGCGCATATATTGGAATATTTCCTTGTTTGAAGTTAAAAGGACGAATATCATCCATTCCAGCGGTGTGATCGGAGTGTTCGTGGGTATATAAAATGGCTTCGGTTTTAGAACATTTAGAGGTTAGCATTTGTTGTCTAAAATCGGGTCCGCAATCAATTACGAAAGAAAATCCTTCCCAAGAAATCCAAACCGAAACCCGCAATCGCTTGTCTTTAGGGCTCTCACTTTGGCATACAGAATGCTGACTTCCTATAACTGGAATTCCTTGCGACGTGCCGGTGCCTAAAAAATAAACTTTCAACGAATTTCTTTTTCACAAAAATAAGATTATTTCTCTTTTATTAAAGCCCTAATTTGTTAACTTTGTAAACAAGTTATTGTAAATCATAAAATGGAGACTGAAATTAAATTAAAAGGTGACAAAGTCATCGAACAAATCCCATCTATAAAAGACAAAGCACTTCGTATCAATATGAACGAAAATATTTACGGCACTTTTGCTGAAATTGGAGCTGGTCAAGAAACGGTAAGGCATTTTTTTAGGTCTGGAGGTTCTTCAGGAACGATTGCAAAGGCAATGTCAGCCTACGATAAAGATTTTAGTGATGCCATTTATGGTGACGAGGGAGATGGCAGATATGTAACCGAAAGCAGATTGAAAAAGATGCTCTCTCACGAATATGACTTAATTGAAAAACGGTTAAGCAGAGCAAAACATCCTAATAAAATGTTTTTTAGCTACGCAAATACCGTGGCAACCATCGATTTTGCAAAACAATTCAAAGGGCACGGCTGGGTAGGAATTCGCTACCAAATTGAACCTGATGAAGATATCAATGAAATTATTATTCACATACGATTTAAGGAAACTGACGCTCGTTTGCAACAAGAAACCTTAGGCGTTTTAGGAGTAAATTTGATATATGGCGCTTTCTATAAATACAATGATCCTAAAAAATTACTTCGCTATTTATACGACCATTTAGATAAAGACCAATTAGAAATTGACACCATAAACTTTTCAGGGCCACGTTTTGCTAATGTTGACAACCGTTTGATGAGTTTGCAATTGGTAAAAAACGGAATGACCGATGCGGTAATGTTTGATCCAAATGGAAATAATATTTTACCAGCAGCGATTCTTTACAAAAAAAATATCTTGGCATTCCGTGGAAGTTTTCGTCCCGTTACGAAAGTAAATATGGATATGTACGAACATTCCTTAAAAATGTTCCTCAACGAAAATAAAGTAGATAAGGAAAATACCTTAGTAATTTTTGAAATCACACTTTCTAATTTACGTTCCGATGGAGAAATCGACGAACGTGATTTTATGGATCGAGCCGAACTGCTTTGTTCGTTAGGGCAAACTGTAATGATTTCCAACTTCCAGGAATATTATCGCGTAGTTGAATACTTCTCCAATTATACCAAAGCCCGAATGGGATTGGCAATGGGAGTCAATAACTTAATCGATATATTTGATGAAAAATACTACCGCCATTTAAGTGGTGGAATCTTAGAGGCATTTGGAAAATTATTCTATCGTGATCTAAAAGTGTTCCTTTACCCAATGCTTGGCGAAAACGGCGAAATCATAACTTCCGAAAATCTGAAAGTACATCCAAGAATGAAAGAGTTGTATAAATTCTTCAAATCCAATGGCAAAGTAATCGACATTGAAGATTTTGACCACCATAATTTAGAAGTTTTCTCTCGCGAAGTTTTGAAAATGATTAGCAACGGAAAATCCGGTTGGGAAGATATGCTACCACAAGGAATTAGTGAAATCATCAAAAAGCACCGACTTTTTGGGTTTGATTCTAATAAAGTTTTAGAAGCTAAAAACTAATTCAACACACCAATATACAAAGCCAAGAAGTACTACTATTCCTTCTTGGCTTTTTTATTACCAAATAGTTCGACTACCAAACGTTACAAAAATACCTTCAAAAAAGCTATTTTTCCTCATTATTTGGAGCGAATTGCCCTCTTGTATTTGGAATTGCAATTCCCGCTTTCCATTACAATCTGCGCTAAAAAGCGCAGGATTTCCATTGCAATCGGGGCTGAGGGAAAAATTGTTTTGATACTTTTTATATTTCGAAAAACAAAGCCTTTATTGAATATTTAAAACTACATTTGAAAATGAATAATGCGATATAAACCTTCGCCAATCTACGCAAATACGGTGTGATGAGCGAAAGTTTGTATCGCCTATAGATAAGTTATGACTAATGCTAAAAAGACACCGTGAGTAGACAGCAATTGACAGAAAAACACAGTTTCGTTAACAACACAATATTTCGACTGAAAACGGTTGTGTTGACAGGAAATCGTATTTTCAAAAATTTGCTTTATCCGACACAAAAATTCAAAGACAAAAGTCAGTTAATCAAAAAGCCAGTAATCGCATTCTCTGAAAGTGACCTTTGGAACCCATTTGACAACAAAGACAATTGGATTTTAACTGCAGGGAAAATTGAAAACTTAAGAATTTCAGCTAAAAAATTACACGGACTTGAAATTAAAGCAAACGAAGTTTTTAGCTTTTGGAAACATATTGGTAATCCGAACTTTGGACAAGGCTACGTAATTGGTAGAGAAATTAGAGAAGGTTGTATCGTTCCAACCATTGCGGGTGGACTTTGCCAACTCTCAAATGCTTTGTATGATACTGCACTTAATGCAAATTTTGACATAGTTGAAAGGCACAAACACACCAAAGTAATCAAAGGCTCACTTGCCGAACAAGACCGAGATGCAACAGTAAAATGGAATTACATTGATTTACGTTTCAAATCTTCCTTTGACTTTAGAATTGAAATAGAGTTAACTTCGGATAAGTTGGTTGTGTGCTTTAGAAGTAAACAGAAGAATGTTAAAGCAACTGACGAAAAATTTGACTTGAGATATTCTAACAAACTTAATGACTGCTACTCTTGCGGAAATTTTGCTTGTTTTAAACACCCCGACAGAACATCTTTAAAACAAGAAATTGCCACGACCACTTTTATTCTCGATGAAAAATGGCCTGAGTATGACAAGTATATAACAGAAACTGCTACAGCATCCGACAATTTCATTTTACCGCTTAAGAAAAACAGATTTATAAAAACAGACCGATATTATTGGACTTCTGCAAATCCTCAAAAAACCAAAACGACAGATTCTCAGGGAATTTACAGAGCGATAAAACTCAGATTTGCACCTAAAAATAAAAATAATGTTTTTGAACTTGGGCTACAACTAGACAAAAAAATAGCAACGGCATCAGCTAGACAAATTCCAATTGACTCAACGCATTTAGTCATTTCTCAAAACTTGCTCCCTTTCATTTATGAAACAGGTGTTTTGGGCGGTAGGACATTTGATGTTTTAATGACAAGACTACCATTTAAAAAACTTCACGAAAGACTTGATTTTGCATTTAATATCCATTCAGAAAGTCCAACACTAAAAGACTTTAGAGCCGATAAAGAATTAATTGAAACTGAAAATAAGGCGTTGACTAAAGCAAGAAAAATAATTACACCACATTCAGAAATTGCTGAAATATTTAAGAATAAGGTTGTTAAATTAAATTGGGAAACTCCTCTTTCGACAAACGGACAAACAAATGGAATCAAGGTACTTTTTCCTGCTTCTGCGGTTGGAAGAAAAGGCGCATATGAAATCAGAAGACTAGCAAAAGAATTAAATCTTAACTTGACCATTTCGGGCAGGACAATAGAAACCGAAAATTTTTGGGAAGACTTAAAGACCGAAAAGTTTAATGGAGCTTTTGACCAAATCGGACTTATAGTTTACCCGACATTTGTAGAACACCAACCAAGACAAATTTTGAAAGCAATTTCTAAAGGAGTTAAGGTTGTTACAACAACTGCTTGTGGACTTGACGGTTCAGACCTTGTTGAAATAGTAGAAATAAATAATTTTGAACAACTAAAAAATGCAGTTGAAAAGCGGACAGAAAAGAAGCACTAGGCATAACACGGGTTTGGCAAAAGTGGCGGTTCAGTGCTCCCCGCTATCGCGAGCGTCTCGCTCGTGTCCACAAGAAATAAAAATCCTATCCGAAGTATTTAAAATAGTCCAAAATCAATCGGCATCACTCAATATCTTTAATATATTCGTCGTATTCTGAATAAAACAGTTCTAAAGCACTCATTTTTTCATTGAAAAAAACAAAGATTTCATCCCAATATTTTTGATTGCTCACACTTACATTTAATTTTTCAACCCAAATTCGGCTAATCGTTTTTCCGTTTTCTAAACTGAAATATTTCTCAAATACTAAATCTGAAATAAATTCCTCATCCAAAATATTTTTCAAGGATTCTAACTTTTCAAAATATTGAATTCGCTTGATTTCATTGCGATGTTCAATGTCAATTTGCACTTGAGCTTTGGTGTTTTCAACATAAAATTTAAAAGAAAAATCTTTAATTTTCGTGTCATAAAGAACCCATTTCCTAGGATATTTTTCGGAAAATGTAACCCAAAATTCTCTTTTTAATTTTTGATTTTCTTCTTTACTATACATTAGTGCTTAATTTATCTTTTAATCTTGATTTTCAAATAGTTGCAAATATCGATTTTCTAAACTACTTTTATAATGATTTTAAATACAAAAATAGGATATCAATATGGATTTTACAGAGTTTTTGAAATATGTTCCAAAAATAGAAAAAGAAAAACTTCTAGCAGAAGAAGCGCACCTAAAAATGTCGCCTGCAGAACGTATTTTAGCTGTTAATAAAGTAGATTATTTGAATAAAAATCCACGAAAAGCGGCTGTAATGATGCTTATATATCCGAAAAATAACTCAAGCTTTTTAGCATTGATTATCAGAAATTCTAGTACTGGAGTCCATTCTTCACAAATTGCCTTTCCAGGCGGAAAAGCAGAATTGGAAGACAAATCACTGCAATATACCGCACTTCGAGAAACCCATGAAGAAATCGGAATACATCCCAAAAAAATCAAAGTTATAAAAGCGTTTACAGAAATTTATATACCTCCAAGTAATTTTTTAGTCGCCCCTTTTTTAGGAATTAGCTATTCCGAATTGATATTTACGAAGCAAATTGAAGAAGTCGCAGGAATTATTGAACTCCCAATAATTGATCTTTTGAACGAGGAAAATATCGTAACAAAAAGAATGGATACTTCGTATGGTTCTGATATTGATGTGCCTATGTTCAAAATTAACGAACATTATGTTTGGGGAGCCACCGCTATGATGATGAGCGAATTGAAAGAAGTTCTCAAAAATTCTTTTAAATAATAATTTTGTAAATTTGCCATTAGTATTTACAAAAAAATTATGTTTTCACTTAAAAGAAACCCATTCGGACATATTCTATTCCTAAAAAAATGGCTAATCAGAATTTTTGCAGTCTTAACACACAAACGCTACCGAGGGTTCAATCAACTTCAAATTGAAGGCTCTGAAATCATTAGGTTGTTACCAGAGACGAACGTGCTTTTCATTTCCAACCACCAAACTTATTTTGCCGATGTAGTGGCAATGTTTCACGTGTTTAACGCCAGTTTAAGCGGTCGTCAAGATTCAATAAAAAACGTAGGATACATTTGGAAACCAAAATTAAACATCTATTATGTTGCTGCAAAAGAAACCATGCAAGCAGGACTTCTTCCTAAAATTTTGTGCTATGCAGGCGCTATAACTGTCGAAAGAACCTGGCGATCTTGTGGAAAAGATGTAACCGAAAAACGAGATATTAATCCAATTGACACCGAAAACATAAAAATTGCACTAGCTGATGGTTGGGTAATTACCTTCCCGCAAGGCACCACAAAATCATTTAAACCAGTTCGAAAAGGCACCGCACACATCATCAAACAGCATCGTCCAATTGTAATCCCTATTGTAATTGACGGTTTCCGTCGTTCCTTTGATAAAAAAGGTTTACGCATGAAAAAGAAAGGAATTTTACAATCTTTTATCATAAAGCCACCCTTGGAAATCGATTATGAAAATGATACAATTGAGCAAATTGTCGAAAAAGTGGAATTTGCTATCGAGCAACACCCGTCTTTTCTAAAAGTCATTCCTGCCGAAGAAATCGAAGCACAGGAAGCGTTGAATAAAACTCGAAAATGGGAATATTAATACTTTTTGAAGCGAATTGTTCCCACATTTTAAGAAGTTATAATTCCTGCTGTCCATTGCAATCCACGAGATTGCTTCGTTCCTCGCAATGACGTGGGATTTCCATTTCCATCAGGGCTAAACTAAAAATCATTTGATTACTAGGAATTGTCCGAAAAATAAACTTCCCTAAAACGATTTATCTTTATAGTAATTCACCATCAAATCTACAAACTTACTATAACCTTCCAAACCGTCTTTTTGCTGATTGAATTTCAGGAAATTATCGTAAAATATTTGGAATCCTTTTTCTATAAAAGTTTCATATTGCTTCCAAAAATCTTCACTTTCCTTGTAGTTTTTCAAAATTCCTGGATGAACTGTTTTAAGTAGTTCCTCGAAAACTTTTTCATCACGAGTTTGCCAATTTCCCAAACAATACCGCAACGCATAACTGTATCCCGAATATTGAAAATACACATTTTTATTTTTTATAGAAGCTAAAAAACCAATAAAATTAGCCTCACTTTCTGAAGCATAGCCCAATTGATGTGCCATTTCGTGACAAACAGTTGTTGGAAAATTATACATCGGTCCTTTGTCATTTACCTGAGCTTCATTGGTAAACGGATTCAAATAACCCCCAAAACCCATATAACTTAAGGGCAAACTAATAAGCGATTTCTTAACACTTGGATTGGTATATTCAAAACTTGAAAATTGATTAGAAAGCAATTGAAAACCCGTTAAATTCATCTCAAATACCTGCTCTTGCGAATACGGAAAAACAACTTTCAAACTGTCATTTTTCTCAATTTGATTTTGAATTTCATTTGTTTTGGCAATCAATACTTTTGTAAATTTCAACAAATCTTCATTGGAATATTTCCGTTCAATAGCCATTTTTTCAAATAATGGCATCCGATGATAATTCATTGCCCAAAGCAAATTAAACAAAAAATAAAACACCGACAGAAAACTCAGCACCTGTAAAGCCGAATCCTTCCAATTCAATTTCCCCAATTTACGTTGTTGGTAAAACCATCTTAAAATTAAAAACACCACTACAAAATAAATACAATCGCCAAAAGAAAAAGGAAAACTGCCAAATACAATTCGAGAAAATTTGGAAATATAAACATACAAACCATTACTGTAATAGCGCTCTACCACTTCTGGGAAAAACGAAATCAACTGTAAAAATAGAATTTGAATGAACAGTATTAATGGAAGAATGTATTTTCGTTGCACCGTTTTAGATTTGCCATAAAAATAACAATTAAAAAGTTACTGTACCTTATTTATTTGTAAATTTGTATTCAGATAAAAGTAAGGATGACACAAATAACATTAAATATTCCAGACAACGAACTCTCTTTTTTTATGAAATTAATAGAAAAATTCAATTACGAAACGGTAATAAATGAGTTTTCTATAAATCAAGAAATGATGAATTTGTTAGATGAGAGAAGAGCAACTGCAAAAACAGATGATTTTATTCCTTGGAACGATGCAAAAAATCAATTGCAGTTTAAATCCAAAGGATGATTTATAAAATTGTAATTGAGCCAAGAGCAATCTTAGACATTCAAAATGCAATAGATTATTACGACTCAAAGCAAATTGGATTAGGCGAATATTTTTACAAAGTGGTCAATGAACACATTGAAACTTTGATTAAAAGCCCTTTTTTTTAAATCCGTTATAAAGATTATCACGGTTTTCCAATTCATAAATTTCCATTTATTATCTTCTATTATATTGATGAAAATCTAAAAACTATCTTCATAATCTCTGTTTTTAATACTGCATTGAACCCCATAAATTATCCACAATAAAATTAAAAAACACATAAATGAGCCAAGAAATTAGAAACCTCGAACCAAAAGCACTTTGGAATAAATTTGCCGATTTGAATGCGGTACCGCGTCCTTCCAAAAAAGAAGAACGTGTAATTGAATTTATGAAAGACTTCGGAAATAGTTTAGTATTAGAAACTTTTGAAGATGAAATTCGTAATGTAATTATCAGAAAACCAGCAACTTCAGGAATGGAAAATCGCAAAGCCGTTGTTCTTCAAGGGCATTTGGATATGGTGCACCAAAAAAATTCTGATACTGTTTTTGACTTTGACACACAAGGAATTGATATGTATGTTGATGGCGACTGGGTTCGTGCTCGTGGCACCACTTTAGGTGCAGATAACGGTCTTGGAGTAGCTATGATAATGGCAATTTTAGAAAGTAAAACCATTCAACATCCTGCCATTGAAGCGTTATTTACCATAGACGAAGAAACAGGAATGACTGGGGCTTTGAACCTAAAAGGCGGCATTCTAAAAGGTGAAATCCTTTTGAATATGGACACCGAAGAAGACGATGAAATTGATATTGGTTGCGCCGGTGGAATTGATGTAACCGCTACAAGAAGCTATAATGAAGAGGAAACCCCTGAAGGTTCTGTGGGATATACAATTACTGTAAAAGGCTTGAACGGCGGACATTCAGGAATGGATATTCACAAAGGTTTGGGTAATGCCAATAAAATAATGAACCGATTATTGTTTGATGCTTTCGAGAATTTCGGACTTCAAGTGGCTGAAATTAACGGTGGAAGTTTACGAAATGCTATACCAAGAGAAAGTGTTGCCAAAATTATTGTGGCTCAAATGTATGACGAAGCATATGTTTTTGATATGCAAGAAATTATCAATGATATCAAAACCGAATTCAAAACAACAGAACCTAATTTGACCATTGAAATCGTAAAATCGGAATTGCCTTCAAAAGTAATGGATTTGGGAGTTCAAGAAGGAATTATTCGTTCGATTTATGTGGC
Source organism: Flavobacterium sp. (assembly GCF_040402835.1). Classification (GTDB taxonomy): domain Bacteria; phylum Bacteroidota; class Bacteroidia; order Flavobacteriales; family Flavobacteriaceae; genus Flavobacterium. The sequence goes on along the minus strand of NZ_JBBALW010000037.1, from coordinate 9,445 downwards.
TCATAATGGCGTTTATCGCATGAGTGCCGATATGGAAAATTTGGTTGAAACTTCTAATAATGTGGCAAGAATCATCATTAAAGATGGGGAAATTACCATTGGTTGCTTGACCCGTTCTTCAGTTGAAACTTCCAAATTTGATTTGGCTAATGTCTTGCGCTCTGCTTTTGAATTGTGTGGTTGCGAAGTTACATTAGCGGGTTCTTACCCAGGTTGGACGCCAAATGTAAAGTCTGAAATCTTGGATGTTTTGGTTGCTATTTATGAGAAGCAAAACAACGACAAACCAAAAGTTGTGGCGTGTCACGCAGGATTAGAATGTGGAATATTAGGAACCAATTACCCTGATATGGATATGATTTCTTTTGGACCTACTATTCACGGAGCGCATTCACCAGATGAAAGAGCTAGTATCAAATCGGCACAAAAATTTTGGAAATTTGTATTGGAAATTTTGGAAAGTATACCTGTGAAAAAATAATAGAAATCTATTTTAAATGTTTTTTTTTAATTATTAAAGTTCTTTTTTAAAATTAAATGAAGAAACGACTCCACGCACAATTCCAAATTGGGCTGTCAAATAAGTTACCATAATTAAAAAAGAAGCATATTCAAAAGAAGATTGAAATTTATTGATTGCCAAAAAGCTATCGGATGCTACAAAAGCTATAGCTCCAAAAAGTATAAAAAATCGGGTGGGTTTTTTCCAAATAAAAAAACCGCGCCATGCAAAGGCTAACATGACGGATATAGTTAAGGCATAGATACTTACAGGGACTTTTAAATTTCCTAATTTAGGTAAAAGCAATGCTAATAAGCTTTGTAAGTAAATTAATATTAAGATAATACCCGCCCAAAAAACCAAATTTTTCTTATAGGCTGCCGTTGTTCCAAGTTTAGAAAATAAGTATATATTAAAAACATGAGCCATTAAAAACGAGAGTAAACCAGTTGTAAAAAAAAGCTCGCCTTTAGACGTAAACAGTAATAAAAGGTCACCTACCCAAGAGAAAATTAACCCAAGCAAAAGAAATTTCTTAGCAGAAAATGCCTCTTGATAATAGACATACAAAATCAATAACGGCATTAATAAAGGTTTCAAAAATGCTGAAATATTTCCGTAATCTAGAAAAATAAGTAGCAGATTAGTAGCCGCTACTAGAAGGTATAATTTTAAAAATATTGATTTGTTCATATTATAAATTTAAATAGATTGGGGAATAGGTGGTGTTTTTTTAAAGACAAAAAATACAAAATAAACAGTGACCAATAACGAGAATAAAAGGTAACTCAAAATCATATAATTCCCTCTAGTAGTAAGACTGTTCAGCCCAAACCAATCGCCTAAACGAAGAATGATTGCAATCCCAAAAAGCAACCTCAAACCTTCCCAAAAAAAGGCAGAAGGACGGTTGTCCATTAGCTCAGAATAACTAAAAATAGTTAAGTACAAAAAGGCACCATAGATAAAAATATTTGGCATTCCAATTGTGGCAATGTTATTGAACAAGTAACTCACAAAGATTAGGGTGACAAGCGCTTGTGTTACTGACCAATAAATTAGTTTTTTGGAATGTGAAGAATTATATTTTTGAAACGCAAATACGTCTTTTATCTTCAGAACAGGATATATTTCCTCGAAGTTTTCAGGCCTCCAGCCAGTGGGTTTAAACCAAATCGTTAATTTGTCTTTCCAATTTTTACTTCGCCAAGCATCAGAAATCAAAAGTTGTAAATGCTGGAAGTTTATCCGAATTGGATTCCATGTTTGCGCAGGTCTTGTTATGCCAAATACAGCAGGAACGGTATTTAATTCTGCTTGGAAAGTTCCAAAAAGCTTATCCCAAATAATAAATATTTGTGAATGGTTTTTATCCATATACTCTGGATTTATGGCGTGATGTACTCGGTGGTGTGATGGTGTGACTAGGATTTTTTCAAGAAAACCCATTTTTTTGATATAGGTCGTGTGGTACCAAAATTGCAGAAACAACTGTATGGGAAGTGTAATCACAATCACTTTAGTAGGCACTCCAAGAAGTGCCGCAGGGAGTAACAAAAAAGTAAATAGATTTACGAAACTAGATATGGTTTGTCGTAAAGCACAAGCCAAATTAAACTCTTCACTACTATGATGAATGGCATGTTTGTTCCATAAAAAATTGATTTGGTGTGCCAATCTATGTCCCCAGTAACCATAAAAATCAATGGCTATAAAAGCAATACTATAAGTTATAAAATTAGCTTCTAAATGAAAAATACCAACCTTTGAAAGCATCCAATTGTAAGAAATAAAAGTGACGCTAAGACCTAATACATCTTTCACAGAATTGGTCATTCCCGAACTTATACTGGAAACGCTATCCATCAACGGGATTTTATGTTTAAATTTAAAATACCCATACGCCATTTCAATTAGTATTAATACTAAAAAAAGTGGCATTGCAATGATTAAGATTTTGCCGTACTGTTCCATTTAGCTGTTGATTTCATTATTAATTGTTTAAAAAATTAAAAGATTTAACTTTTTAACCCCGATTAAACTTTTTCAAACTATTTCCGCACTCAATCCCGCTTCTAATAATTGCAAACATTGTGGCGTTAGTTCCTTAATAGAGCCTGTTTTTACAGTGCATTTTCCTTTGTAATGTATAATCAACGAGCATTGTTCTGCTTGCTCCGCAGTATGGTTGCAAACCCGAATTAAGGTGTCTATCACGTGGTCAAAAGTATTTACATCGTCGTTATACATTACGATTTCATTGTCAAATGCGATGCTTTCTTTCAATATTACTTTTTCGCGAACTTTTTCTTTTGTACTCATAGCTTTTGAATTTATGAACTTACAACGTCTAATTTACATATTTTAATGACACCCAATTGTTTCTCTCCAACTTTTTAACATATGTTAATCCTTTTTCGGTGCAAGAAGCATCAATAAACGGAATGTCTTCCTTATAGAATCCACTCAATAGCAAGGTTCCGTTTTTATTCAAACAGTCCACATAACTTTGCATATCATTCAACAAAATATTACGGTTAATATTGGCGATAATCACATCATATTGCTTGCCATTCAACAAAGTTGCTTCTCCTTCGTAAACTGTAATTTGACTACAATTATTGCGTTCTACATTTTCAATAGAATTCAGGTAACACCAATTGTCAATATCAATGGCGTCAATAGGTTGCGCTCCTTTCATTTCTGCTAAAATGGCTAAAATGGCTGTTCCGCAACCCATGTCCAACGTCTTTTTTCCAGCCACATCCGTTTCTAATAAATGCTGAATCATCATGTGGGTGGTTTCGTGGTGTCCAGTTCCGAAACTCATTTTTGGCTCGATTACAATATCATATTCCGCATCAGTTTTTGGATGAAAAGGAGCGCGAACATGGCAAATTCCATCAACCTCTATGGCTTCAAAATTCTTTTCCCATTCTTCATTCCAATTTACTTGCTCGATTTCTTCGATGGTATAGGAAACAACAAATTCAGGAGAACTAAGAATGTGCAAATCCTCTAAAATATTCTCAGTCCAAAATTGTTTTTGAATGTAGGCCACCACTCCAAAGTCGCTTTCAATAAAGCTTTCAAAAGGCAATTCTCCTAATTCAGCAACTAGTATTTCCGATCCTAATTCTTTTGGTTCCACCGCAAAATGAAATCCTAAATATATGTTTGACATGTTTTTTATTTGTTTTACCACGAAGGTTTTTTTACCGCAAAGTTCGCAAAGGTTTTACGCAAAGTTTGCAAAGTTTTTTCACCACAAAAGGCACATTAGAAAAGCAAAAGCAATAAAGTTTTTTTGCCACGAATTATACGAATTATCTCGAATTTTTAATCTGTGTAAATCAGTGTAATCTGTGTGATTTTTAGTCTATTATCTATTAATCTATTATCTTTTTGTCTTTTTTAAATCGCATTTACGATGGCTGCAAAATCATCTGCTTTCAACGCGGCACCACCAATTAATCCCCCATCTACATCGGGTTTTGAGAAAATTTCTTTGGCATTGTCCGGTTTAACACTTCCACCATAAAGGATTGAAACATCTTCAGCTACATCGCTTCCAAAAGCTTTTCTAACCGTTTCTCTAATGAATTCATGCATTTCTTGGGCTTGTTCTGGACTTGCAGTTTCCCCAGTTCCAATAGCCCAAACTGGCTCGTAAGCCAAGATGATATTTTCCCAAGAAGCGGCTTGAATATGAAACAAACCATCTCTCAATTGGTTTTCAACGATGTTAAAGTGATTTCCCGATTGACGGTCTTTCAATTCTTCGCCAAAGCAAAAAATAGCGGTCATGTTGTGTTTTATCGCAGTATCCACTTTAAAAGCAATCATCGCATCGGTTTCGTGAAAATACGCACGACGCTCAGAATGCCCAAGGATTACAATATTTACTCCAATACTTTGAAGCATATCGGCAGAGATTTCACCTGTATAAGCACCACTTTCCGCTTGGTGCATGTTTTGTGCTGCTACGCCAATATTGGTATATTCCAAATGATTTACAGCCGATGATAAATTTACGAATGTAGGCGCAATAATAATTTGAACTTCCTTATCTGTTGGTAATTTTTCGATTAATTCGTTCAATAAATCTTCCGTTTCCTCTGCATTTTTATGCATCTTCCAGTTTCCTGCTACAATTTTAGTTCTCATTATGATTGTTTAATTATGAATTATAAGTTATTGGTTGTAAGTTATTGGTTGTAAGTTGTGGCTCATTACCTCGGTTGCTACTTTCGACTTTAAGACTTTCGACATTCGATTTTTTTATTCTTAACCGCAAAGGACGCAAAGTTTTACGCAAAGTTCGCAAAGTTCATTTTGCCACGAATTATCCCGAATTATCCCGAATTTTAAAATCTACTATCTCTTTATCTATTATCTTTCATCTTTCATCTATTATCTTTCATCTATTATCTTTCATCTTTCATCTTTCATCTTTCATCTTTCATCTTTTTTCGACATTAAGACTTTCGACATTCGACTTATATATCCTCTTTCAACGTTTTCTGAATCAATTCAAAATCCGTTTCGATGGCTCTGTACAAGCTTATTTGTCCTTTTTTGTTGACAATGATGTATCTCGGAATCCAATCTAAATCAATGGACTTCCCGAAAGAACCTTTCTGTCCGTCTTTAATTAAATAGTGATTTCCTTTTAATTCGTGCTTTTCAATTCCCTCTTTCCACTTGTCCAAAGTTTTATCACAAGATAAAAACACGTAAACTACATCCGGATTATTCGCTTGTAACTCCTTGATTTTTGGCATTGCTTTCACGCAGTCGCCACACCACGAAGCCCAACATTCCAATACAATTGTTTTGCCTTTGTGTTTTTCTAAAATGGATTGAAAGGTCACTTCTGAACCGTCAAATGCAACTAAGGTTTCAGCCAACGCTTCTTTTGAGAACGACTTTTTTTGTGCATTGGAACAAGAAAAGGAAACTACGGCAACTAATAAAGCAAGTATTTTTTTCATTATTAAGGGGTTTTATTTATGTTAAATTATTTTTATATTAAACTATTCTACGATTAACCTTTTTGCTTTTTTAACGATTAACCTTTTATTTGCTTTTCAACGCAGAATATGGTTTTTGAACCATTGCTCTGAATTCACTTGCATTGAATTTAGTATCGGTAATTCCGAAATAGTATTTCATCTCATTTCCATTCCATAAATATTTCACGCCAGGGGTATCTTTTCCAGTGCCTAAAGCATTCCAAAAAGGAATAATTTCAATGATTTTATAGGGATATTCAGCACCTGCAAATTTGAAAAATTCGGGAATTAAATCGGCTTCTTCATTCATAAAGATGATTCTAATTTCAGGGAAATTCTTCACTTTGGCATTCATTTCGGTCAATTCTTTTGCAGCAACTCTACAATGATCGCAACCTGGAACAAAGTAACATAGTACTTTTTTGCCGTTGTCAATCTGAGAGAAATAAGTGGTATAACCTGATTTTTTTTGCAAAGGTTCGTCTTTGATTGCAGCGACTACTTTTTTCAAAGTATCCGATTTTACCGTTTTCACAATCGAATCTGATTTTACGGGAGCTATTGTTTCTATTGGTGTTGTTTCTTCAGATTCTTTACTTGTAACATCCACAAAATTTGATTTGGCTTGAATTGGCGCCAACATAAATAATAGTAATATAAATGCCAAAGTAATCGTTGATAGTAACCAAAAATTGCTTTTGCTTTCGTCTTTTTTAGGCATTACTTTCAATAAAATAACCAAAAGAATAATCGCAACAATATTTTTCAGAATGGCCTCAATTGGCGTCATTGGCAACAAACTTCCAAAACAACCACAGTTTCCCGAGTTGCCACCATTTTGAAAAGTTACAATACTAAGATGCGTTGTAAATACAGCTAGCATTAATAAAGTGGCAGGAATTACCAATTTTCTTAAGTAATGCTTTTGCAAAATTAATACGCCCAAGGCAAATTCTATACCGATTAATATTCGAGAGAAATAGGAAGCGACCTCTTCAGAAAATCCTAACGGATACAATTGTTTTACTTCAAAAGTGGAGATGGCAAAGTAAGGCGATGGGTATAATTTGGCTACCGCCGATAATAAAAACAAGAAGGCAATACTGCTTCGAATTGCTATTGGAACATATTTTTCACGAGAAGTCATGAGCGAATATTTAGTATTATTTATGAAATTTCATCAAAATCAAAGCGAAAACAGCATAGTTAATCATGTCTTGATAATTGGCATCAATTCCTTCTGAAACTAAGGTTTTACCTTTGTTATCTTCTATTTGTTTTACACGAAGCAATTTCTGCAAAATCAAATCTGTTAATGAATTGACACGCATTTCACGCCAAGCTTCCCCGTAATCATGATTTTTATTTTGCATTAATTCCTTGGTTTCCTTTATTTTACTATCATAAAATTGTGTCGCTTTTTCAACATCCAAATCAGGTTGTTCTACCACGCCTAATTCCAATTGGATTAACGCCATTATGGAATAATTGATAATCCCAATGAATTCTCCAGCTTCTCCTTCATCTACTTTCCGAACATCGTTTTCTTGCAAACTACGAATTCTTTGCGCTTTGATATAAATCTGATCTGTCAATGATGGTAATCTCAAAATACGCCATGCGCTCCCGTAATCTTTCATTTTATTGATAAACAGCGAACGACAAATTGCGATTACCTTATCATATTCTTGAGAAGTAGTATCCATTTAATGATGTATATTTGTATAAATTTCTCCAAAAATAAGAATTATTTCTTATTGATGTATGAACATTAACGATTATCAAGGTAGTTTTTTTGAAAACAACACTTTTTAGCTATGACGATTAATTGCAAAGGTCAACTTATAGATTTATCTACTCCCAAAATCATGGGGATTTTGAACGTTACACCCAATTCATTTTATGACGGTGGGAAATTTACTTTAAGTGAAAACGGACTTTCACAAGTTGGAAAAATGCTTGAAGAAGGCGCGACTTTCATTGATATTGGAGCCTATTCAAGTAAGCCCAACGCAGAATTTGTTTCACAGGAAGAGGAACGCAGTAGGATTTTGCCTGTCGTACAAGGTATTTTGAAACAATTCCCCGACGCCTTACTGTCAATTGATACTTTCAGAAGTGAAATTGCAGCCCTTTGCATCGAAAATGGAGCGGCTATAATCAATGATATTTCGGCAGGAAATTTGGATGAAAAGATGATGGAAGTAGTCGCTAAATATAATGTTCCTTATATAATGATGCACATGCGGGGCACGCCACAAACCATGCAATCGCAAACCAATTATGAGAATATTATCAAAGAAATGTTGTTTTATTTCTCTGAAAAAGTAAACAAAGCAAGAAGCCTTGGAATCAATGATTTGATTATCGATACAGGCTTTGGATTTGCCAAAACATTGGAACAGAATTATGAAGTTTTGCAGAACTTGGAGCTCTTTCAAATGTTAGATTTACCACTATTAGCAGGCATTTCAAGAAAATCGATGGTTTATAAACCTTTAGGATTAACCGCCAATGAAGCTTTAAATGGAACTACGGTTTTAAATACCATTGCATTGTCAAAAGGGGCGAATATTCTTCGTGTTCATGATGTTAAAGAAGCGTTGGAATGTATTACTTTGTATGAAAGGAGTTATAAGTTGTTGGTTTTAGGTTGTTGGTTTTAGGTTGTTGGTGAGTACTAGACATCTTATACGTTCAACATTAAGACTTTGGACTTTTTTCGTCTATTATCTTTTTGTCTATTATCTCTTCTTAAATCTGAAATCAAAAATCTGAAATTAATTTCACTGATGATGATACGGTTCATTTTTCAAAATTGTAAAGCCACGATATACTTGCTCGATAAAAAACAAGCGCACCATTTGGTGTGACAACGTCATTTGCGAAAGCGAAATTTTTCCATTTGCTTTAGCGTAAACAGTATCCGAAAAACCGTAAGGACCACCAATTATAAATACTAAAGTCTTAATTCCAGCATTCATTTTCTTTTGTAATTCATCGGAGAAACCTACACTTGAAAATGATTTTCCGTTTTCATCTAATAATATTAGGTTGTCTGTTGGCGAAATTTTAGACAATATCAATTCACCCTCTTTTTCCTTTTGCTGGCTTTCGGAAAGGTTTTTTACATTTTTAATATCTGGAATAATATCCAAATCAAACTTGATATAAAAAGACAATCTTTTGGTGTAATCGTCAATTAAAGATTGCAAGGCTTTGTTATCGGTTTTACCAATAGCGATAAGTTTGATATTCATAATATTGGAATTAAAAAACGCAAATATAAAAAAGAATTTACTGCTAAATCAAGATTATTTAGCCTGATTGCTTTTTAATTCCTCAAGAAGTACAATAATTTTATCTAATTTTTCGACTTCAATGGTATTCAATTTTAATGTTAATGCTTCAATTTCTAATTTTGCATCAATATTCGTTTGATAATCAGCTTCTGCATGTTCGCGATCTCTTTCGTTTTGTCGGTTTTGCGCCATCATAATAATAGGAGCAGCATAAGCAGCTTGGGTAGAAAAAACAAGATTTAGTAGAATAAACGGATACACATCCCAATGGTAGGCAAATCCAATAATGTTTAAAACCATCCACAATACAACCAATATTGTTTGAACAATTATAAAGCGCCAAGAACCCATTCCGTTTGCTACAGAATCAGCTAATCGGTTCCCAAAACTTAATTTTTCCGCATGCTTTTCATGCCAATTGATAGGATTTCCCATATAAATAAATTTTTTATTAGTTATAAATGTAATGATTTAAATGTAATTTTTTGTTTTCTTATTGTCTTTGTGGGCACGGATTAAAAATCTGCGCTATCGAAACGGGTATCGATACGGCTCAAATCCGAGCCATCCGGGTTATTAGACAGTTTGACGTCAGACTGTGAAAAAACCCCACAATCTTCTCAACA
>NZ_JBBALW010000036.1:0-20608 GCF_040402835.1 Flavobacterium sp. | reverse complement strand
TAAAACTCCAGCGTTTGAAGTAGTATATGAATACGAAGTGAGGATTTTATTTTTCTCATTAATCTTCCAATCTAAACCAATTTTTGGCATAATAAAAAAAGGATTTTGATTGGTTTTAACTTCAAAATTTTCTAGTTGATTGAACAATTGATGTGCGTCTGCTTCGGTTAATAAAGTGAAATTACTTATTTTAAAACGATATTTTGCCGAAAGGTATAAATCGTTTGTAGTGTAGGTTAAATTGTTTTGATAACCATTTGGAAAAGCAAGATTGTTTGCATTTTCAAGTAATTCAAAACGAGTGTTTAAATCATCTATTCGGAATTGATTACCAATTTTTAGTTCCAACAAATCTCCGTTTTTCTTTTTATCTAACAAATGCCCTTCAACTCCTGCAAACTGCATTTTGTTTTCACTAAATTGTTTGGTGTTATTGGCGTTTTCTGTAAACAAATCATTAAAAATAAACTGATTAACCGAATAATTTTGGGGTGTTTTCTCGTTGATGTATCTAGCTGAAAGTAAGAATACCTTCTTTTCTTTAAATTTATTTGTGAAGACTATTTTTTGGTCAATAAGTTGATTGTTGGCATTCAATTTTTCATTTAATAAATTGGTATTAAACAATAAATCACTTCGATTTTTCTCGTTGGTTTGATTAAATTTTCCAGTGTATTCAAAAGTTTTGGTTTTTGAAATGTCATAGATCAGATCAATTTTTCCAAACCCTGTAATTTGAGTTTTTCGGCCTATAAAATCTTCGGTATTTGTAAATGTTGAAGTTCCCACTGAAAATTGTTGCGAGCTGTTTCTAAAAAAATCATTTTCATCGGTGTTTAAAAAGCCGAGTGTTTTGAGTTTAACTTTATTTGAAAGTGTGAAAATACTATTTAAAGAAAACATTTCGGCATTATTTAGATTCACTCTTTTTTGTTTTAAATTTGGCGTATCAAAAGCTAAACCTAATAATGAACTTACGGTTTGATCATCGCCAATGCTTGCGGGTTCATCAAAACGATAGGGTCTAATTAAATTACTTATATCTCCTGTTGCATCATTGCCTGTATTATTCAAGTTAGTTAAAAAATAGTACTTATTTTTTTTCCCAAAGTTCATCAAATTACTTCGCCCTTCGTAACGATTTTCTGAAATTACTCCATAACCAGCCGAAATATTACCAAACCAAACCCGTTTTGCATCTTCTTTAAGTGTTAAATTTAACGCCACTTTAGTACTGTTCTCAATGCCTTTTAAATGTTTGTTATTTGAATAATTTTGTAAAAGTTGTACTTGGTCAATTGGATTAACGGGCATGTTTTTAGTAAGGATTTTGTATCCCTTTTCAAACATATCATCGCCATCAATCATTACTTTTTCAATTTCTTGATTTCCTACTTTTATAGTACCGTTTGCATCAATATTTAGACCGGGAATTTTTTTTAATAAATCTTCAACGGTTTGTTCGTTACCTTGCTTAAATGAATTGGCATTGTAAACAATGGTGTCGCCTTTTATAGTAATTGGTCTTTTTGATTCAATTATTATTTCTTTTAGTTCTGTAACTTTTGGTAGTAAAACAAATTCTAGTGTTTTAGTTTCGTTTTCAAGACTAATTGCAACGCTTTTTTGTTCAAAACTCATAGCGGAAGCAATTAAAACAAATTGTCCGGTTTTTTCAGTTTTTAAAATGTATTTACCCAACTCATCGGTATAGGTATAAGTTATAATTTTGCCAGAACTGTCTTTTAAAATAAGACTAGCAGAAATCACTGCTTTTTTATTGTTGTCAGTAACAGAACCAGAAATTTTAGATTGACAAGTTGCATTTATTGTAAATAAAGCAACTATTATAATTAATTTTATTTTTCCCATTCAAAAGTTTTTTCTCTTCCTCTGATATATTCATTTTTTGCTAAAGTCAATCCTCTTTGTTCATATTTCAACATTGATTGATGGACTAATTCATTGTCGCTTTTTTCTTTCATAATAACAAAATCTTTAATTGAAATAATGTCATTTTTAAAAACTGAATTATAAATCGTTTCATATTCGACAATTTTAATTTTTTTAATGAACCATGAAAATAATTTACTTTCATCTTCTATTTCCATAATTAATCCAGGGGTATTTATAAATTTCCATGGGCCAAATCTACAAGGTATATCTGTGGTAAACCATGCAACATATTTTCTACCACGAAAGCTCAAAACAGCTTTTGAACAGCTATAACCTGAAATTTCTTTAGTTTCATTAGATAATTCCCAATTTATTGTATTTGATGTTTCAAAATATGCCACATTTTTATCATCAACATAGTCAAAATTTATAATTGTGTCATTCTTTACATTATATAATTGTCTTCTAACTTTATCTGATTTAGTTTGTAAAACAAATTTGATTTCAAAGTTTCCATCCTCATCGGATTTAGTTTTTTTTAAAGAGTCCTTTAAGGAAACTTCATGGTAATGAGGGTTAGATTTTATATTTAAAAAAAGATACCCCTTTCTACTCAATGAATTTAACTGTACATCATACTCAATTTCATAATTTACTTGTGAATAAGAAAAAAAAGGTAAAAATATTAAAGCTAATATTATTTTCATTTTTATTAAAATTTAATTTTATCAACTCCTTTTAATAAAAGGAGTCGAAAAATGATTATTACTCAATACTAGCAAAAAATTCTTTACAAGACTGCTCAACATAGTAGTATCTAACTACCTGACTTCCATCTTCTAAAATAAATGTAAATGTTATAAGACAACCAAGAGTTGAGTCATCTTGAACGAATTCATAGTTACTTGTGGTTTTAACTAATTCTACAGCCTCTGCAAAATTAATTTTTGATATTTGTTTTGCATTATTCGCAAAAGCTAAAGACCCGATTAGCATAAATGCTAAACTAAAAAATACATTTTTCATTTTTGATTAAATTATTTTGCACCATTATTTCAGGACTTGTGCGGTTAGTTTCAACCTCTTGCTATTTTTCGTGTCAGCATATTCTATTCCATTTTTTTCTTTGAGTAATGATCAATTCTCGCAATTCGTAGCTACTGAATATTATAAGTACGGTTTTTTAATTTTTATATTTATCAAAAATCGTCTTTAACACCTGTTATTTTACTTTTAAGTATTGCAATTAGAGAAAAAATGTACAATGAGAATTAATTTTTTTCTTCCCATTCGTACTTCTTTTCTAATGCCTCCCCTACTGAAATTTTAGTAACAGAACCCCTTGTTTCTCTAGCTTTTATTTTTGTAATAAATGCATCTATTTGATCTTTACTTTCTTTAACCCATTCCCTTTGACTCATTTCTTTATCATAATTATTTAAAACAGGAAGTAAATAAGATGGATACTCTGAGTTTATATGCAATCGATTAAAAGTTATGTTTAAATAATTATCTTCGGTAGACAATTCTAAAATTAATCCAGGCAAACCTCCCATTTTTAGAGGCCCACTATCATTTGCGATATTTTCATCAAACCAAGCAATATATTTTCTTCCTCTAAATTCAGTTGTTGCTTTTCTTAAACTAATCGATGCAACAGTTTTTGTTTCGTCTAAAATTTTCCAATTTAAAAGAGGAATATTATCATTAATTTTATAAACGAGTTTTCCATCAGCAAGTCTAGTAAACATTGTTTTTTTATTTCTATTTTTATAGATAGCATTTCCTATTTCATCCGTTTTTCTAATTGTTATATTTAAAGATGTAGTATCAATTATGCTTTTATTGCCCAAGAAATATATTGATTCATCATTATTAAAATATAATTCAGACTTTGTCATTTCATTATTTAGCATTTGAGTAAATTCAATTTTACTCCAATTTTTAGATTCTTGGCAATATATATTTGTAACTGTAATTAATAACAGAATGTATATTTTTTTCATTATTTTTAAATTAAAATAATTCCTCCAAACAATTTTGTTCAGAGGAATTTTGTTTTTTACAATTCCGCTAACAAAGCTTTAATTGCAGCTTTGCAAGTTGGTTCTGTTTTACAAACTTCAATACTAAAACCACCCACACTAACTGATGCACAAGCAGTGCAATCACCTAAAGCTTTAACTTCAGTTTTTGATGTTTTGGTTTCATTCAAAACATTTTTTTTAATTAAATCTGTTGATGCAAACCCGCTAAATGATAACATAACTGTGGCGATTAAGCCGAATACTAATTTTTTCATAATAAACAATTTTTAAAGTTTTTAAACCCAGAACTATTCCAAGTTTTTTAATAATAATTTGACAAATAAATCTCGAGTAATTTGTTAAGTCAAAACTACAACAACCTTAAAGAGTGAAAGTACGGTTTTGCCGTAAAAAATGTTAAAGTTATATAAACCCCATTTTGCGGGCTTGCGGTACTTAATTTTTGTTTTATCACTTCACTTAATTTAAAACCTAAGCATTTAAATTTAGCTCAGACTCCGCTGTTTCGATTATACGCTGTTTCATTAAGCCTTATTTTTTTTAAAACCTATATTCCATTTTCAAAAGAACATATCTTGGCTATAAATTATATTTCATTCCTATTAAAACACTGCCTGTTAATGTTTGTAATTCATTATTTTCTATATAATAATTAGTATTGCTTTGGGTTAAATATTTGTTTTCTGTAAGATTTAATATATTTTGAGTTAATGCACTAAATTCCCATTTATTGTTTTTTGAAAAATAAGTATATGTTGGACTTAAAATAAACTGATTCTGATTACGTGTTTTTGATTTTTGAATTAATAACGTGGTGTTTAAATCAAATTTCGAATGTTTTAAAACGCTTAATAAATTTAAAATAAATTGTTGGTTTATTGTATTACTTGAGATATTATTTATGGATTGTTTGGTGTAAAAATTATCTAATAAATAATTAAAATGTACTTGAAATGTACTTTCTTTAAAATTTGAAAGTAATTTAATTGATCCGATTGTTCTTGAATTTGAATATGTATTTTGTATACCACTAATAAAATTATTGCCATTTGATTGGTTATATGACAAACTACTCTTAAGAGATATTGGACAAAAGTTCATTTTTTTATCAAAAAGAAAAAAACCGTATAAATTTTTTTCATTTGGTGAAATTAAATTATACGTTTCTACAAATGAATTTGTATAATTTGAATTTGTTGTAGTACTATTTTTTGAAATGGAGTAATTTAAATTCAAAGTAAATGATTGTTGTTTATTAGAATTAAAATTATTAAAACTAAAAGTATAATTATCAGTTGGAGAAAACTGAAATAAATGCAAATCATTCCTAGTTATTATTGTTTGATAATCTTCAATAATATTATTTTGAAGCGTTTTATACAAAGTGGGTTTTTTGTTTGTTTTATGATATGAGATACCTATTCTATTTACTATAGACAATTCATAATTTAAGGATATATTGGGTTCAATATTTATAATATCAAATCTATTATTATTTGTTTTTATTTTATTTGAATTTATACCAAAACCATATTGAATCATATATTTTGAAAAGTAATTTGAAAACTTAAAATTAGTAATAAAATTGTTTGTTTTTGATGACAATTTGTTATCGAAATCCAAGTAATTCAAAACATTTTTTTCAATTTCTGAATCAATAATTTCTTCTTGAAAATTATTGGATATAATTAATTTATAGGAATCTTTGTTTTTTTTATAGACAATACTCGAATTGAAGCCTATATTTGAAGATTTTAAATTTGAAGATTTTAAAACAGTAAAATCATTGTTTTCAAATTGTAAATCCAGAAAAT
Source organism: Flavobacterium sp. (assembly GCF_040402835.1). Lineage (GTDB taxonomy): Bacteria > Bacteroidota > Bacteroidia > Flavobacteriales > Flavobacteriaceae > Flavobacterium. The sequence goes on along the minus strand of NZ_JBBALW010000036.1, from coordinate 14,850 downwards.
CCGAATTTGATGAGATTGTCGAAGGGTTAGTAAAATTTGAAATACTATGATTAATATTAAATCTAAAAAGTAAATTTTCATTTATTCTATTAATGATTTTTAATTGTTGCCCAAAACTTTCCCCAGTATTTTTTGACCAATTTTGAAAATTATTATTACCGTTTATTAAATTTTCATTAACTGATCCGTTAGTTGGATTATATAATGCATTGTAATTAATTGATGTTTTCTGATTTGGTGTGTAGTCTAAATTTATATAAGAACTTGTTAGACAGTTATTGCTTCTGCTTGATTTAAATTCATTTATTTCTGTTGGACTGCTACTTGAAATAAAAAGTTTTTGAGTATTTAATAGTTCAGTCTGATCTGTTTTGTTGAATAATAAATTACCATTTACTTTTATTTTTTTTGAAAATTTGTAAGTATAGTTTAGGGCGGAAAAATAATTTTTTTTTGTTTTTACCTTATTTTCAGTATAAATATATTTTGGTATAAACTCATCAATGTCCGTAATTCCTGAAGAGTTTGTTTCTGTTTTTGCTAATATTATATTTATGCCCCCTATTAATTCGATATAATCTTGAACGGACATTGGAGATTCACCAATATTGTTGAAGTCTGAAATAAAAGATATGTTTCCTTTTTTAGAAAATTTAAACAAATTCGTGTGACTAAGATACTTATCTATATATCCACCATATAAGCCAAAATTGCCCACCGTTTCACCTCTATACTTTTCTTTAAGTTTAACATTTAAAACGGTTTTAGTATCAGTGCTAAAATCTTTAAGATTCGTGTCTGTTTGGTGTTTTAGTAATAAATCAATCCCTTCAATCATATCCGACGAAATGTTTTCTGTTGCTATTTGGTGTTTGTTTCCAAAAAAATCATTTCCGTCAATTAATATTTTTTCAATTGTAGTTCCTTGAAATTTCACTTTACCATTTTCATCAATTTCTAACCCTGGTAATTTTTTGACCAAATCGCCTAAATTTCTTTCAGTTCCATCCTTTATAGTTTTTAAATTATATGAAATACTGTCCCCTCTTATTTTTGCGACTTTTTCTTTTGCAATTATTATAACTGTATCTAAATTGTTATTTTTATTTTCAAGATTAAAATTTTCTTTCAATTCATTATTTACCAGAATCTTTTTAAATCTTTTTTCAAAATTAAACGCAGTTATTTTTAATAAATACTCCCCTTTTTCAGGAGCAAACAACTCATAATTACCTTTGTCATTTGAAAAACTATAATTTATTGAAATAGAATCCTTATCTAAAAGTTGAATATTTGCTCTCGAAATGGGTAAATTTTCTTTATTTGAAATGTTTCCAGATATTTTTGTTTGAGAAAATGATATTTGATAAAAAAATATAATTTGAAATATTATTATACTAATTTTCACTTGGCACTTCTGTTATAATTTCTTTAGGTTGATTAGCTATAAATATTTTGAATTCTTTTTCGCTCATTTTTTTTCCTTTTGTAGGAATTTTTATATTCACATAATCTTTTGCTATAATTTCCGTTGCAATAAATGTTTTTTCAGGAGCATTTAGTGATAAAATAATTCCCGGCAATCCCCAATATTTAGAAGGACCATCGTTAATTGGAACCTCTTCAGTATACCAAGCAGTTATTAATCCATCCGCCCCATTTGTAGTTGCTTTAATACAATTGTATTTTCCAATTTTCTTTTTGTTTGATGTGATTTTCCAATTAAACTTTGGTAAATTATTAGATATTAAATAGTCAGCATTATTAAATGTACTTGAGTTTAGAAAGATTCCTTGATTAATATCTTTGTAAGTGTTTATTGTTGTAATTGTAATTTTTGATTGTTTAACATTTGGTGTTGATTTTATATCTTCATTTATTTTTCCCGAATTAGAATAATTATAACTTGAACTTTCACCATTTGCAATCAATTTATAATACATTGGATTATTATTTTGTTCTTCTTTAAGTCTATTTTGAATTTCTATGGGAAAGTTCTTTATTTCCGAATTTTCCAAATTGATACCTTCTAAATATATAATTTCGATACTTGATGCTTTTGAAATTATACCTTGTTCATTTTTTGTCGTAACACTATCAATGATTTTTATTTTTTCAGGTATATTTTTTTCAGTAATTTTATTTTTTTGTTGCCCTTGGCAACTTTGAAACAAGAAACAGATGAGTAAAAAATTTATTGTAAATTTCATTTTGTAAATTTTTAAGAATTAAAAAAAACTATCAAGCAAAGCATTAAACTTTGCCCGGTAGTATGATTATGGATTAAACACACTCCCAAAGAATTTCAGTATCGGTCGCAACAACAAATCCTAAAAAGGTATAAACATGTGTATGGATCATAAATTTCCATTTACAATCATCGCTTTTCTTTTCAGAAAAAGTAGTTATAGTAGTTTCGGTAATTCCATAACCTAATTCGGTAGAATTATTTTGGCATTTTAAAACTGGTAAACTTGTATTTGCAAACCCAATTGAACCGATCAGCATAAAAGCTAAACTAAAAAATAAATTTTTCATACTTTTTATAGTATTGCGCTTCTATCTTTGCAAGTTCTTCTGGAACTTTTAAGCAGTCAAAGATTTTCTGCTGTTGTTTTCCCTTATGGGTTTCTGCCTGCTACAAGTAATTTTTTTCTTTAGTTGGGTGTTATTTCGTTTCTTTAATAAGCCATTCCGTAGGCTGAACGTTGAAATTTACTCAGACATCGGTTATAGATTTCTTGCAACTATTAATTGTTTTACAAACCTACAACAACCTTAAAGAGTGAAAGTACGGCTTTGCCGTAAAAAATGTTAAAGTTATATAAACCCTAATTTGCGGGCTTGTTGAACCAATTTTTCATCGGTGTCTTTGCTAATAAAAAAGAAATCTTTCAATTTTGATTTTCTCTTTTCAATTGCACTATCTGACAAGTTCAGCTGCAAAGCAATACTTTTGTTTTTTAAACCCTTTGCTAATAAAACTATTATTTGCCTGTTGGTGGCGTCTAGATAATTCTCTCGGGACAATAATTCTTTAATGCTGTCTTTCACGGTTTGCGAATAATATACGGTGCCATTCAATACTGCACTAAAAGCAACTAACAATTCGTCGCCATCGAAATCGCTTTTTATTAACAGTCCATCAGGACGCACTTTTTGAACTAAATCATAAATTACAAATGCTTCTGCGTGTGAGGTCAGCATCATAATTTTGCTTTTTGGGGAATGCTCTCGTGCTAAAAGTGCCAAGTCTTCGCCAGAATATATATATTTTTCAGGATATGGGGGTAAACTTCGGTCTAAAAAAACAATGTCAAAATGCAAAGGGGCTTCCCTGTTTGCAATAATTGTATAGGCTTCTTCACAGTTATGACAAACGGTTGTTTCAATTTCAAGTCCGTCTGTGTTGTACTGCAAAATAGATTTGTACCCTTCAATTTGAAGTGGATGATCGTCAACCATTAAAATTTTTACAGGCATATATATTCCCAATTCGTTCTCTGTGAAAGTAAGGAACTAAATCGGGATTACCAAACTTATTTTTGTTCCTTTTTTTGGTGTCGAAACAATATTAAAAGTGCCGTTACATTCTTCCGCTCTTTTTTGCATATTTTGCAACCCAATTCCATTTTTACTATTCTTTGTATTAAAACCTACGCCATCATCTGCAATAGTAATTATTAAAGTAGCATCTTGTTTATCCATACTAATAGCAACTTTATTTGCAGCCGCATATTTATCAATGTTTTGCAGTGCTTCTTGGATAATTCTATAAATATTGATTTTGATGGCAGTACTAACAGTACTCCAATCGATGTTTTCGCCAGTTTTTAAATCAAAATCTATGTTGGAATGATTTTTTATGGCCGTGAAAATATTTTCTACAATAGCTATAAAATCAACATCAGAGGAAAATAAATTCCGATTCAAATCGTGTGCAATTGTTCTAATTTCCTTTTCAATGCTTTGGATTTCTTTAATGTATTCCAAACATTTTTTTATGGTTTCCTCGTCTGTTTTTTTGTTTAAAACATATAGGTTTAGCCTAATACTCGATAATTTACCCATAACGCCATCGTGCAATTCTTGCGATATTCTTAGTTTTTCGATATTCTTTCCCTCCTCGATTTTCTGTTGTTGGTCAAGCATCAATTGATAAATAACCTCGTTGGCTTTTTGTTGTTCTTGTTTTAATAGTAATTCGCGTGCTTTGTTTTTTTGTGCATTCATTCTTACCCAAAGAAAAATTACTAACAAGAAAAGCAAAGAGAATGATGCAATAAATAGTATTCGTTGTGAAAGTTTGTTGTTTTCTGCTTGAATAACTTTATTATTTGAAGTTACTTCGTCTGTTTCAAATTCAATTCTTGCAAATTTATCTCTAGTGGCACGTTCTACGCTTTGAAGACTATCGTTTAACTGAATGTATCGACTAGAATAATAAGTAGTTTTTTTTGGATTGGCAAGTGCCAAAAACCGTAAAATTTTTAATTCATCTTCAAAAATTTGGTTTTTGTGTGCCAGTTTTTGCGCAACATAAAAATAGCTGTTGGCGCTCAAAGTGTCGTTTTTGGCTAAATAATATTCACCCAAATGGGTGTTTGCTTCTACTTGTGTCGGTGCAAATTTTATGCTTTCTGAAATTTGCAAAACCTCTTTGAAAAGTGGCAAGGCTTTTGGATCATTTAATTTGAATTTGGAATAGGCAATTGTTTTGATTAAATAGGAATAGGTTCTTAAATCCGATTTTTTTAGTTTGTCAAAATTTATAGTATTCTCTATATAAGCAATCGCTTTTTGATGCAAATTCTGTTTTTGATAAATTCGAGCAATGTAGTTATGGGTTTGATTTTTTAAATCGGAATATTGTTGTATTTTTTTTAAATCTTCTAGTTTAATAAGGGCTTTGTTGTAATAGTCTAAAGCTTTTTCGTAATTATTCATTCCCTCGAGACAATTACCAATAGTCATATAACAAGCAATTATATCCTCAACATATTTTTTTTGAGAAGCAATTTTTAACGCCTGAATTGCAGTTGCTTCTGCTCCTGAATAATCTTTATAACACCAAAGTATATTTGCTTTATTTAAAAGAATTCCTCCCAAAAAAGGATTTGCTTTAATTTTTTTTGAAAGTTTTTCAGCTTTGTTAAAATATAAATAAGCACTATCTAAATAGAATTTATTTAAATAGTAGAGTCCAAGATTAGATTCAGCACTAATAATTCCTATGGTATCTTTAATATAAGTTGATTTATTTTTATAAATTTTTGAAATTTTATATAAATCATCAATTTTTTTATTAGAATAAAAACGCTCCGCAAGAGATTCGTATCTATTTCGTAAAATAGTATCATATTTTTTTGATTCTAAGTCGCTAATTATGTTTTTTAGACTGTCAGAATGTTTTATGTTTATTGATTTTTCATCATCAATAATTTTTACATTTTTGTTTTGATTGCAACTGAAAATAAAAAAAAATATTATGTAGTATGATTTTTTCAAAAATTGTATTTTTATTGATGAGTTTAAAGTTCTCAAGATGCCTTTTATAGCATCTTGAGAATTTATAAATTGCATTAGTGCTTTATTGGTGTAGGTGTTATCGGATCAATATCCCCATCTTTCGCCAATGACACTTGGTTTTTAATTGGTTTGGTTGTTGGTACTTCCTCAGCCGTACAAGAAGCTAATGTAGTCAATACGAGACTAACTAAAGCAATAAAAAGGATTTTTTTAATTTTGATGATTCGCAACGTTGGCAAATTGTTTTGATTTTGAGTTTTCATAATTTTAAGTAATAAAATGAGACAATAGTTTTCTGTGTAACAACATTGAAAAACAATGCGTTACGATTTTTGTTAAAAATTTTTGGAATTCCTTGTACTTGTAATATTACTTTGTAAAACTACCTTGATTAATTTTTTAGTTGGTACGGATTTAACTCAAAAAATGTTAAAGTTTTCGTTACTTTTGTAGTGTAAATTGTAATGGCATGATTAACAAGCGACTTCTTATCAAAAATCTACTGGCTCATCACGATGAGTCAAGTTTTTATGATAAAAAGCGGCAGCTGAATTTGCACACTCGTGAAGGGAAAGCCAAGTTTTTGAAGCATATTTGCGCCTTATCCAATTCAAATCCGTCTAATAATTCCTATATTGTAGTTGGTGTTGAAGACCACGATAATGAAATTGTGGGCGATGATTTCTTTGACGACAGTCGCATTCAAAATTTGGTAAATGCCTATTTGGAAAACCCTCCAAAAATTCAATATGAAAATGTGCCTTTTCCCAATTTACCAAAAGACAAGGTGATAGGATTGGTAACGATAAAACCCAAAAAGAGAACTTCATTTTTTAAAAAAGGCATTCACACCATTCCCATCAATAGCATTTACATTAGGCGCGGAAGCAACACCATTCCTATTGAAGGCGAGGTAGAAAAAAATTATCAAAATTCGGAAACGGTTCATGGAATAGAAAATAATTCCCGAAACAGCATCGAATATACGTTGGACGGCGTGATTGCATTTATGAATTTAAGTCATAAAGATATTTCTCCAAAATATAAAGTTTTCAAAGAATTATTCGTGATTTGTTGGGCGGGGAACTACAAAAAAGTGCACGACAAAATTTTTCTTTCCCGAGTGGATATTGAGTTGATTAACGAGCAAATTAAGTTGTTTTATTCTGCGCAAGATGTAGTAACAATAAGCTATGACGACACCACATTTACCATTACAGAATATGTTCCTTTGGGGCTGAACGATAAAACAAGTTATTATCCTTTAGAAAAACAAACCTTGCGTTTTTTTGATAATGGGTATTATAAAATTGACCGCGAAATGCTTTTTGAACCCCCTGAATTCAATAAAAAAGTCTTGTTTCACGTTTATAATTCGAACCTTTCGTTGTTGAAAAAATTAGAAAAAGAAATTCCATTGTCCGATAATGAATATAAAGATTTGGAGAATTTGCCTTCTACTTTTATGATTTGTTACCTCAACGGATTTGAGGAAGCCAAGCAAAAACTGATTGATGCCAAGCTCCTTCTGAAACCCTATCCGCCCATTTATTTATCGTTTAAAGAGGCGTTGCGAATTTTGAGAAAAATGAAATATGATGTGGTTTAATTAAATAAAAAAATGAAAAGAACGTTGGTAATAGGGGACATTCACGGTGGTTTACGGGCTTTACATCAAGTTTTGGAACGTGCTAATGTAACCACAAAAGATACTTTAATCTTCTTGGGAGATTATGTAGATGGCTGGAGCGAATCGCCACAAGTATTGGATTATTTAATCGCCTTAGGGCAGAAGCAATCTTGTATTTTCATTCGAGGAAATCATGATGAATTGGCGTTGCATTGGCTTCAAAACCATCACCATAATCCATTGTGGTTTCAACATGGAGGAGAAGCCACCGTTTTGGCGTATGGGAATGTTGAGGAATTAACCAAGCAAAAACACATTGATTTTTTATTAAATTTGGTCAATTATCATTTGGATGCGCACAATAGATTGTTTGTTCATGCGGGCTTTACGAATATGAACGGCGTTATTCACGAATATTTTCCTAAAATGTTTTATTGGGAACGAACGCTTTGGGAAACGGCAGTTGCATTGGATAAATCGATGAAAACGGACGATTTATATTACCCCAAACGACTCACGTTATATAAAGAAATTTATATTGGTCATACACCAGTTACAAAAATAGACAAAACCACTCCCGTTCAAATGGCCAATGTTTGGAATATTGACACAGGAGCTGCATTTTTAGGGTCGTTAACCCTTTTGGATGTGGATACCAAAGAATATTGGCAAAGCGATCCTTTGCCACTATTATATCCTGATGAAAAAGGGAGGAATTGAGTCTGAGTTTTTCTTACAAATCAAATTTTATTCCTTGTGCTAAGGGTAAACTTGTAGTATAATTGATGGTATTCGTTTGTCTTCTCATGTACACTTTCCAGGCATCGGAACCAGATTCACGACCGCCACCGGTTTCTTTTTCACCACCAAAAGCGCCTCCAATTTCTGCTCCTGAAGTACCGATGTTTACGTTTGCAATTCCACAATCCGAACCAGCTACAGAAAGAAATAATTCCGCTTCACGCAAATTATTGGTCATAATTGCAGATGATAATCCCTGCGTTACTCCGTTCTGAATAGCAATAGCATCATGAACATCGCCAGAATATTTCAATAAATATAAAACAGGTGCAAAAGTTTCGTGTTGTACAATTTCAAATGAGTTGTTTGCTTCGGCAATTGCTGGTTTTACGTAGCAACCACTTTCATAACCTTCACCAGAAAGTACGCCACCTTCAACAAGGATTTTACCTCCTTCGGCAACTACTTTTTCCAAAGCATTTTTGTACATTTCAACAGCTAAAGTATCAATTAGCGGTCCAACATGATTGTTTTGATCCAATGGATTTCCAATTCTCAATTGCTTGTATGCCGAAACGATAGCTTCTGTTACTTTGTCATAAATACTTTCGTGAATAATCAGTCTTCGGGTAGAAGTACAGCGTTGTCCTGCGGTTCCAACAGCGCCAAAAACAGCGCCAATTACGGTCATTTTTATATCGGCATCTGGCGTAACAATAATTGCATTGTTTCCACCTAATTCTAATAATGATTTTCCAAGTCGACCAGCAACTGCTTGTGCTACAATTTTACCCATTCGTGTAGATCCCGTTGCAGAAATTAAGGGAACACGACGGTCATTAGTCATCATTTCTCCCACTTTATAATCTCCATTTATCAAACAAGAAATTCCTTCTGGAAGGTTATTTTCTTTGATAACTTCTGCAATAATATTCTGACAAGCAATTCCACAAAGAGGTGTTTTTTCGGAAGGTTTCCAAACACAAACGTCCCCACAAATCCAAGCCAAAGCAGTATTCCATGCCCAAACCGCAACTGGGAAATTGAATGCAGAAATGATTCCAACGATTCCCATTGGATGATATTGTTCGTACATCCTGTGTCCTGGACGTTCAGAATGCATTGTCAAACCGTGCAATTGACGAGAAAGACCTACGGCAAAATCGCAAATGTCAATCATTTCTTGAACTTCGCCATAGCCTTCTTGTAGTGATTTCCCCATTTCATAGGAAACCAATTTCCCAAGAGCTTCTTTATTTTTTCGTAATTTATCTCCAAACTGACGCACAATTTCCCCACGAAGAGGAGCAGGCATTAATTTGAATGTTTGAAATGCAGCTGTTGCTGCTTGCATTACTTTTTCATAATCTTCAGCAGAAGTACATTTTACAGCACCAATTAATTGTCCGTCAACGGGTGAATAACTTTCTAAAGTTGCGCCGTTTGAAAAATTATTTAAACCTGTTGAAGTTCCTTCGTTTATAGGCTTTACACCTAATTGTGCCAACGCTTCTTTCATTCCGAATTGATTTGCAATTGTTATCATTGTAACTATTTAGTTAAGAATTGTTATATTATTTTACAAAAATAGGGTTTTTTGAGATATAATAGATTCAATTTATAGCAATAAAAAAGGGCTTTAGTATAAACCAAAGCCCTTTTGTTAAATAAATTTATAATTAAGGAATTAATCCTAATTGTTTTAGGAAAGACATGTTGTCCATGAAATCTTGTTCTTCAACAATTTTACCGTTTACCATTCTAGCAATGGTACAACCTTCTAGGGAGATAGTTTTTTCCCATAAAATTCTCAGGATGGGTTCCTTTAAACTCCCAGTATTTTTGTTAGTTTATTTACAATAGCAAAAATTTCTTTTATAAATTCCGCCCCCGATTCATTGTAAATATCCTAAAGAAAGACTTTATATTTTTTTTACAGTATTTTTTAATTCTTGTAATAAATAACAAAGCGATTATTCTCCTGGATGATATGTTTTTACGGCGTTTTTTTGAACATCCTCTTTATAAAATAATACATCTTTAAATTGTCCTTTTCGGTACATTTCAGCTTGATCATAAAAATGTTTTGATATTTGATTACCACTGTTTCCGCCTGCCAATAAAGATTTAGCTTTAATTTTCCTCCCAAATTCTACCGCACACACAAAACTATTTCCGTTAGTTCCGTAACGTTTTTTAGTGTCTTTTTGATAGTTACTTTTATAAGCGGGTAAACTACCCCAAACTGCTGGTCCGTAACCTATTGGGAGACTTTCTAAATCATCCTTATAAATTAGATTTATGTCACCGGAAATTCTTTGGAAACGATTGATTTCTCCCCAAGGAATTTTCCAAGTTCCAAATTTAATTTTCAATTCGTTTAGGACCATTTGCAATTGCGGAATCAGTTGTTCAGGAACAGCATTTTTTGCAAAATTTAGCGTATTTTCCAATTGGTCTGGTTCTCCTTCATCAATATATACTTTTTGAATAATTGGGTCTAATTTATATGCCCATTCCACAGCCAAAGTTGTAGCTACTGAATTTTCTTTGGCGTAATAATCCCAATTTTTTAATAGTGTTATCGGTTCTGAAAGTTCTGTGTAAAGTGGATCTTCAACACTGATATTTTTCTCAAAACTAGAAATTAACGCTGGAATTAAAAATTCGAAAGCGGTCAGTTTTGTGTCGTAGCCGTCAGCAATTACTTTGTCTAAGGTATATTTTTCGCCGTTGCTTAATAATCGAACGGCATTTAATCCTCTAAAACTTTCCCCATCTGGTGCCATGTACGGCAAGTAGTTTTCTTCTTTTGGACTGTTATTACCTGCAACTGTATATGGCGTTGAGTTGCAGTTTTGCAACCAGCCGTTTATAGGATTGTAAGAATGTACCGTCTCTGAAACTTTGTGTAATCCTTTCCATTGCGTTGCGGGTGTGGTGCCGTCGATTACTTTTGACCAGTTCAGATTCTGGTCTCGAATAGGAATAAAATTACCATGCCAGTAGGCAATGTTCCCTTCTTTATCCGCATAAACAGTGTTGTTTGAGGTATTTGCTTTCAAATCCATTGCTTTTTGGTACTCTTCAAAACTTTTTGATTTTGTTCGTATCCAACTTTGCTCCAGACTTTTCATCGAACGATTATTGGATTTTAGGCTAATCCATTTTCCATCTCTTTTGGCCATTATTGGACCGTGATTAGTGTAATAGGTGTTGAATGTTTTGGGTATAAGCTTTCCATTTTCTAGGTACTTGATGGTTATTTTTTTTTCGATAAGTGGAATTAATTTACTATCATATTCATAAAATAGTTTATTATTTTTTGCCATGATTTTCTCGGCATAAATATCTGCTACATCCACATTTGAAGAGGTATGCATCCAGCCGCAGTTTTCGTTAAAACCTTGGTGAATAAAAAATTGACCCCAAGTAGCTGATCCGTAGGCGTTCAATCCTTCATCGCTGCTCATTTGTATTTCTGGTCGAAAATAAAAAGTGGTGTGCGGATTAATGTATAAAATGGAATTTCCAGAAGCTGTTTTTGAAGGAGCAAATGCAAAACCATTTGAACCCGTTTGCACATCTTTTTCACGTTCTATATACGCTACTTTATCGGTGTTTCCGGAATAAAAAGCTTTTAATTCTCCGGTTGAGAGATCAGCGGTACTTATGGCCCCTATGCTTCCGTCTGTCCAAAGTAACGGAAACCAAGGCTCAAAATGAGTCAATAAAGCGGGTTTTACTTCGGGGTGATTGTTTAGGTAAAAGTTTATTCCGTCCGCATAACTGTTTAATAATTTTTTCAACCAAGGCGCTGCTTTTTTATAATCGGCTTTTGCGTCTTTCGGGTCAATTAAAAGTTGGATTTCCAAATCATTATATAAAACGGACTGCCCTTTGATCTCCGAAAGTCTTCCCAGTTTCTCAATATAATTCATTTCAACGCGTTTGAAATCATCTTCACATTGTGCGTACAACATTCCAAAAACGGCATCCGCATCGGTTTTCCCATAAATGTGTGCAATTCCCCAATTGTCTCTTATAATGGTGACTTGTTGCGATAGTTTTTTTAATCTTTCTATTTCGGCTGTCGTTGTTTCCTGTGACAACATCGGCAAACTAAAACAAAAAATGAATACAGCTGTTGACAAATGATTCTTGAAACACTTAATTTTATGGAATATTATGTTGGACACTTGCATTTCGTTTAAATGATTACATAGTTTAATTACAGAATCTGTTTTTGTAAAACCGGGAATTATACTAATTTTATCATAAAGAACTTTACCCATGTATTCATTATTTTTAGGGATGATTTTTATGTGAATGTGGATTTAAAATTAATTTGTAATGTAAAACTAAAGTATTATTTTGAATAATTACATAAAAAAATTAATATTTTAACCCAGTTTATACCTTAGGGCGTAATAATTTTTTTAGCCAAATATCACGAAAAATAAAGTTTCGCAAACACATTGATGACCATCCGGTTTTGCCAAAATCAGGATCTAACAGAGGTTATAAATCGTCGACAATAATTGAGGGATTTTATTACTAGTATTTGGTGTAGTGCCAATCGATTTTTCAACTCGAACCTCAGGCTTATAAAGATTTTTTATAAAACTAATTTTTTGATTTGTAATAGATTACTTTTTTAATAAACTACAATGAACCGATTTGACTTTCAAACAGGATGTTCAATACCCAAACAAATACCACAGAGCTGCTTTAGAATTGATCATTTTGTCTCCATCATGAGCTACATTAGGCACAACTTCCATTTTGTGAATTTTCTTTTTATCAGCAAAAAGCTGTAGGTATTCATAAAAAAACTGCCCTCTTTCTAAACGAAAACGACCTTGTAGATTCCCTTCGCAAGATTTATCTAAACTGCTATCGTTCATATTTACGTCTTTTCCACCAAGTAAAAACAAGATTTCTCTTGTTAAGAATTGGTTTTTTATTGTTTCCTTATTTATCTTAGAAGCATACGGGTTTAAGCTTTCCATGCCACGAGGATAAATGTTAAAATTAGGGCAGCCGGTAGTGTCTGGTCGTTTAAAAGACAATACCGAATCAACTGTGAATGGACGACGGTCGTCTAAATATAAATAGCTGGACGGATTCATGACAATAAAGCTAAAATTATAATTATTAAATACATTTGGTACAGGAGTCATGCCTGCATAACGTGACACAAATTGACCGCCAGCTGAATGACCAATAATTATTACTTTTTTCAGTTTAGGAAAAAGGTCTTTGTTACACACCTTGGCTATAATTGAATCTACCAAAGCAAAGCTACTGAATGAATCTTCCATCATTCGTTTTTTGCTGGAAACCGACTCATCACCAATTCTCCAATTATTGTTTGTCCAAAACAAATGGGAAGCATCATGATTGTTGTTTTGAAGGTCTTTTTCTGAAGTAAATTGTGGCGCAATAAGTAAGGTTTCGTTAGCATTATCAGCTACTTTTACAGCTTTCTCTGCCCATTCATAATAATCTAAGCCGTTTCTTCTTGCTCCATGAATATAAATTATCAATTGTTTAATGTTATTGTTTTTTTTATCTATGGGATGATTGCTCGCATATCGCAAAGAATATAATCTACCTGATTTATTTACTTTGAAAATACTAGGACAAGATCTTTCAATTGCTTGAGGTTTTTCGTCCTGGGATTTCACTGAATTTGGAATTAGAAAAAGTAGGAGCAAGATTCTTAAATATATTTTCATATTATTTGGGATTAAATATTTTATTTTTTTTAAATTGTAAATTTAATTTTGTGCGTTTTATAGTTTGTCTTAAAGCAGCAATTAAAAAACAAACGTATAACAAAAAATCAAGATAAAATAATATTTATTTAGACCTCATAAAACCAAACTAATTATTGACCTCTTTTTCCAATTTGCTCCCCCTATTGGAGAAAGTTGCAGTTTTGCCTCAATGATTGACTATTCAATTATCTTAAAATCAAATAGATAGATTTTAATTTATAAATTATTTATCAAAAAATAACGATATTAAAAAAAACAAAATTATCTAACATCTTCAAATAACTGATTATGTTACCCTGTCAATTTACGTCTTTTATAAAGTCCAAATTAAGTTGAAGAAGGAATATCAAATAGACTTTGAACTTTACAAGCTAGTAGATAAATATCTTCTTTGGAAACGCCAAAGGATGACTGAATGTTTACTGACCACCCGATAATTCTTACTCGATTTTTATACATCCCGGTAACAATTTCAATACTCTTACCTTTTCGTATTTCAAATTGCGTTTTATTCAGTTCAACATCGCTCCATTCTTTAAATGAATCTATAACAGTTCTGCCATTTAAGAGAATCATTTTTAGAGAATCTGAATCAAGCTGATATTCGAGAAAAGATCTTCCATCTTCAATCAATATTTTTTTTTGAACTGGTGTCAATTCTCCCCACTTAGTTTTTGTAGCCCATTGAACTAGGTCAACATGGGCAGCAAATGGAGGCGAAGTATATGAAAATCCTATCTCTTTAAGTATTGGATTAAATTTATCGAACCATTGGTATGGTCTTTTTGAAAAGTAATTTAAACATCCTTCTAAGATCTTTTGAGCGTTATCTTCTGAAAGGGAACAGTGGTCTATAGTTTTAATAGAACTATAGGTTTGAAGCCTTCTCAAATTATTCTTAAATAACTCACCTTTGTTATCTTCAAATTCTAGATTACTTGGGTTAATTCCCAATGTAAGTACCTCAGCCTTTTGGAAATCACCAAACGACAAAACTGGAGTACTTTGTTTTAAAATAATGTCTGATAAAGGATAGGGAGATTTAATCCTCCCAAGTATGTGCTTGTCCATTTTTAAATACTTTGTTTTTCTTTATTTGATTAACAATAATGCACAGCTATCCGAAAGTTTTAGAAAAAATCTAAATTTCCTTTGTTAGGTACTGTT
>NZ_JBBALW010000035.1:0-21347 GCF_040402835.1 Flavobacterium sp. | reverse complement strand
AAATTAAGGTTTTTATTCTTAACTTTTTATGAGGGTAAAGTTAGCATATCCAGTTCATTGATTTATTCGAAAGAACTTTAGAAAAGCATAATATTAAAATGAAAAGCTATGTTGCGGTGCAGAAAAAAATACTAACAATTGTTTATTCCTTATGGAAAAAGAATGAAATGTATGACACAAACTATCAAATAAATATCCAAGAAGAGGAGCAAAAGTTATCCTCTCGGGCAATTGTCTTCGAAGAAGACACTAATGAAAAAATTAGCCCCAAACAAGTTGAGGCTAAACAAGGTAAACATCCAGTGAATTATCGCAAGAAGCTTCCTCTCGGTAATGCAAAATTAAAAAAAATAACAACATAAATTAGGATTTTAAGATAGTACCTCCCGACTTTGAGCTACTACTAACTAGTGTACTTATCAAATTTAATCAATCTCATTTCTTTTTAATAAAATTTACACTATTTCTAATATGCTTTTTGCTTATCATAGCTCAAAGTCGGGAGACTTTGCGCAGCACATTGGTCTTAATTAGAACACTTTGCGGAGCGGGGCAGCACATTTAGTTTTTAGTTAGAACACTTCGCAGAGCGGGCTCAAAGTCGGGAGACTTTGCGCAGCACATTGGTCTTAATTAGAACACTTTGCGGAGCGGGGCAGCACATTTAGTTTTTAGTTAGAACACTTCGCAGAGCGGGCTCAAAGTCGGGAGACTTTGCGCAGCACATTGGTCTTAATTAGAACACTTTGCGGAGCGGGGGAAAAACCAATTGACATAAATTCTTATGATAAAAGTATTGTAGACAAACTTCGTTTGCTTGATGAACTTGATGACATAGAAAAAAACTCTATTTTTAATATTATTGATATTGCCATAAGCAAAAAACGCCTGAAAGATATGCTTTCAAACGCTTTAAATGTTGCTATGTAAATTTTATAATTTTCATAAAAAAACCGAGCAATTGCTCGGTTTTCTTGTTTCTATTAAATCCCATAAAACCCTCTCAATTTAATGTTTTTCTTGGTTTTATATATAAATACTCCTTTCCCTTTATCGTCATCTTCATATTCTACAAACACTAATGTTTTTCCATTAGGTTTAGCATAAGACGGAGATAAGTCATCTAAAAGAGTTGTTTTATAACTGTGATAAATTTTCTTCGCTTTTCTCCCATAAAAAACACAATAACTATAATTCTTAAAGTCAAAATCTAACATTTGTAATTTCTCACGTAAATCTTTTGTTCTTTTATTTCTATTTATATAATTATCTATTTCTTTTTTTGAGTGAAAAAATTCATATCCATTTGGATAAAAGTCTTTGTCAGAATTTGGAATTTCATAAAACAAATCGCATTGCAAGTAGTTTTTACGAAAAAACACATATGTCAGTAAAATCAACATCCCTATTATGACTAATAAAATAACTGATTTTTTCATAGTCTATCTTTTTCTAGGAATTGAATTTACTGGTTTAGGTTTGTTATAATTTAACCACGTATTGTTTTCAGGATAAGCTCTCATATAATTTGGGCTACTTGTGGTAGTTCCATTAGTGAAAAATGAATTGTAATTGACCGAACCTGCTGTTCCTCTAACATTTTTAAATCCAAATGTTTCTGAAAATACTTGTGCTATAGGTTTTTTTGTTCCTGATAAAGTGCCTTGCTCTCCGTGCGCATTACTTACATTATCTGCAGAATGACAGGTATTCATTTGCAATGTTGTTGCTCCTAAAAATGCTTTAGGTTTTGGTAAATCTTGAATGTTTGGTGCTTCACTACCACTTACATTTGTTTTCCCATTCCCTCGCTGCGCAAAGTCTCCCGACTTTGAGCTACTACTAACTAGTGTACTTATCAAATTTAATCAATCTCATTTCTTTTTAATAAAATTTACACTATTTCTAATATGCTTTTTGCTTATCATAGCTCAAAGTCGGGAGACTTTGCGCAGCACATTGGTCTTAATTAGAACACTTTGCGGAGCGGGAGACTTTGCGCAGCTTATTGGTCTTAAATAGAACACTTTGCGGAGCGGGCAAATGCTCGGTTTTCTGTTTATTTATCCCACTTAATCTTTTTCTCATAAATAATTTTATTTTTTATATCAAATATTTGAGCATATCTGTACTTACAAGAAATACCCGTGCAAAAAGGAATTGCATTGATTATATAAAGCTTGTTTCCTAATAAATAATATGCTGAATTTTTATAATCTGGAAATTCAACACTTTCTATAGATAAATCTTCTTCTTTGTTATTCAAAGTCTTAATAGATAATGTGTTATTATTCAATACAAACTTTTTTATATCATTTTCTGAAACTGGTCTAATTGCCATAATGTTAATTTTACCATGCTTAATATAGCATGTATCAACAGAATAGCAGTCAATATTAGGCTCTATTCTAAAACTCTTTTTTGTTTTTAAATAATTTCTCAAACAATCAATCTCTTTATAAGATTGCGCTTTTGCTAAACTTATAACACCAAATACTAATAAAAATAAATATTTATACATATTCTAATTTCCTAAAGGTTTTGTCGTTCTCTTTCCTGAATATTGAGCATCTCTCCAAGCATCACTTAATCTAGAAAAAGTTGTTTTTCCTATGACTCCTGTAGATTCATATTTATAATCCCAAGAACCGAATTTCGTAGATCCAGGTTTAATGTTATTTCCTAAATTGTATATATCATGACTTTTATCCGAGAATGAATATCCAGGAACATATCTTGCGTTATGGCCACCTCCAGATTTAAAATCTGTACCATCCCAGAAAAATGCTCCATTAGAATAATCATGATCTGAAGTCAGTCCTAATATCAAACCTGCTCTAACAGTAGAACGTTTTGCTTCCGCTTGTGAACCACTTTCAGAATATCTTGTTCTGTCTTTTCCTCTACTACCATAAACCCCCATTGGATATTTTGGAGACATTTGAGACATCACATCTGTATCATACGCTTGAGCTCTATTTTCTAATACAGAAAATATACCTGCAACTTCTGATTGGCTAGTTTTTGGACTTGATTCAGCATATAATGTTTGAGATGCAAATATGAATTCAGAATGAGTAATACCTAAATCTGCTGAGTTATTAGCACAAGTTACCAATCCATTTTTATCTTTTTCAACTGAATCCGCAACATATACTTTATTATCATTATACTTATCTTTTCCTAAATGCTCACCATTCTTACCATAATAATCTCCTGGGTCTCGCCCATCAGGGTCAATCATATTAATAGGATTCTGCATACAATAGATATAAGGGTTTACCCCAGGGTAACTCTCAAAAGAAGGGTCTACACTTAAAAAGCCGGGACCTGTTCTTGGATCATAATATCTAGCCCCATAATAATACAATCCAGTTTCTTCGTCTAGTTCTTTACCGTTAAACTTATACGGCGTGTTGTAATAATTGCTACCTAGTTGCTCTGCCATGGTTTCTCCAAAGGGTAAATTTAGGAAAAATTGGTACGCATTACCTTTATAATCTGTTAAAAAGGGGCTGGTGCCTAAATGGTGATTTTATTTATATAAAAACCACACGTTTGATACATTACCCTATTTATAATGCATCATTTTTATAACTTTACCTGTTTTTGCATCAAGTTTAATTTCAAAGGAACCACCAAATTTTGGAATATTTCTATACAAGATACTCTCCATAAAACTCTTGTTCAAGCTTCCCGATATAATCCATATATTATTATCAATTAAGACAATATTATATGGTCTTTCATTAATAATTTTTGATTCTCCATATACTTTAAATAAAATATTTTCAGCTAAATCAATTGCTGTCAACTCTGATTTAATTAAACAAGTATGGCAATTAAGCACTTTTTGATTTTTTTTATTATATCTTTTTGTATTAAAAAAATATAATGATATAGCTATAATTGCAAACAGCAAAATAAAAATTGTTATTATTTTCTTCATTATTTATGATTTTATTTTTTCGACTGATTGTAACATCGGCAATATTAAATTATCTAAAATAAGTTTACCTGTTCCTCTAACAGGCTCGTTTTTAGGTAATTTACTACTATTAATATTGTTAGATCTATTTGGATGATTTTTATCACTTGGAACATTAGTATCTATAACAGTAGTTTTATCTTTTTTTGGATCATATTTTAATAACTGTCCTTTAGGTGTAGAAATATAAGCATCCATTCTCACTAGTTTTGCGCCTTTCTTATCAGCTGGAGATGCAATATCATTTCCATTTCCATACTTCTCATCATAATTTGAATGACTATGAACGGCACCAACTATTTCAGCATTTTTTAAAGAAAAATCTGGTGCAGGAACAACACCATCTTCTTCGGAACTAACATTAGGAGTAGTGTATGTATAATACGCACCTTCTTTAGTGTCATTAATTCTATATATTACTGATCCATACTCCTTTTTATCTTTTATAGAATTATCATTATAATTATTTGCAAAATCTTTTGCAGCTGCTTCAGGTGTTTTAAATTTATCCCCTGGTCCTGAAACTGCTTCCCGACCATCAGGATCCACCAAATTCACTGGATTCTGCAAACAGTACGCATACGGATTAAATCCTGGGTAACTTTCAAATTTGGGATCAACAGAGAGAAAGCCAGGCCCTCCCTGAGGATCATAATATCTAGCCCCATAATAATACAATCCAGTTTCTTCGTCTAGTTCTTTACCGTTAAACTTATAAGGCGTGTTGTAATAATTGCTACCCAGTTGCTCTGCCATCGTCTCTCCAAAAGGTAAATTTAGGAAAAATTGGTATGCGTTACCATTAAAATCTGTTAAAAATGTACTTGTCCCCAAATGGTCGGGGTGGTAAAAGTAAAGCGGTGGCTGTCCGGGTCTTTTAACACTGTCATTTTTTGTAGCAGTTTCTTCCACGGCGAGTGCTTTTTGTGCTTCGTCATAGCTGTAAGGCTGGTACGGTTTAAAGGTAGCTTGCCCTAGTTTGCCCTTGGCAAGAATTTGCTGCAAATTGGTTTTTTGCAATTCTTGCAGTTTCATGCAATTTTCGCAAGGCATTTCTAAATTAAAAATATCAGATTTGAATTCGCCAATGCGGCTCACTATGCGCTGCGTTCCGGCATAATAATGCTTGCTGTATATGCCGTGTGCATCTATCACTAAATAGGCACTTGGGTAGGTGGTATAACTGTTTATGGTACTTCTGGCAGGGTCTAGCAGGCTTCCGTTTCCATATACCGCTTCAATGTTTGAGTTGGCTTTCAAAATACGTTCGCCACTAGCATCGTAAATATAATGTTGCATCCCTTCGTGGTCATTCACTACTCGCAATCGGTTGGACTCGTCCCAATAGAGCGAACGGTCAATGTCGTTGCTATTGGTTTTATAGGTTAAATTACCGTTTCTATCGTATTTAAAATCTTCGGTAGCTCCTGTCATACTATCATCAATATGAACCACTTTGTGGGTATGATCTTGGTATTTATAGGTATTCGAGTAGGTATTTGCAGCAACTGGCGTAGCATCCATGTTCTTGTAATGCATTTGTGTTTTGTTTTCAATGCCGTGGGTGGCATTGTATTGCATTTTTATGGTGTAGTCACTCTGAAAATCGTTGTTGTTCTGTTGTTGTGCTTGATTTCCTTCAAAATAACCTTTGGCACCCGCCAATCGGTTCAGGTTATCGTACTCAAAACCATGCTCATAGTGACCTCCCATGCTATTTGCAGTAGCTCCCGCTTGGTTTACCAAACTCGTTACGTTGCCCACTTTGTCGTATTTGTAAAAATTGTTATACAAATCCTGAGCATTGGAAGTTTTTACGTTCAAATTCTCTAATCGTCGAAGTGCTGGGGTATAGTTGTAAAAAGTTTCTGTTTTATTGCCGTACAGCAAGTACGCCCGTTGTTCATAATAATCATAGTCTATACGGTTTATATATTGGTATTCTCGACCATATACTTGCCCCGTCATGCGGGTGAGGTTTCCTCCTAAATCATAGTTGTAATTTACTTTCTCTTGGTCAGGATAAATCATCGTTTGCAAACGGTTCCAGCTGTCGTAGTTGTAGCTGGTGTTAAAAACGCGTGTGGGTAGGTTGGGTGCTATAACAGTTCTAACATTGGCAACCACTTCGCCCATATTCCCGTATTCAAATTCCTGATGCCCTGTTGCATCACTCTGATAAATCAATTGTCCAGCATTATTACCAGAATCTCCATATACATAGTTTACATTACTCAAGTTTTGTCCCGATGGCGTTTCTGGATACACTATTTCTTGTAGGCGGTTGTACTGGTAGTTGTAGTTAACAAAGGAACCTTCAGCCGCTAAATTTGCGGTTTGCAATTGTACTAAATTACTCGCCGTGTCGTATTTAAAAGTTGTTGTTCCATTATCGGGATGATGTACGGCAATTTTTCTACCGAGTAGGTCGTACTCGTATTGTGTTACCATGTCTTGTGCATCTTTATAGTCCATTAGCTGTCCTATGGCATCGTAATTAAAATGAGTCCACAAGGCGGTTGCCCCTAAATTCATAGTTGCAATCACTTTGCCCGAAACGTTTTTGTAGGTTTCGGTTACGATGCTTTGACTTCCATTTTGGTCGGTGGTTGACTTGGTTTTTAAGGCAATTTCATCCGCATTGTCACTATCAATGCTATATTCTACGGTGCTTACATTGTCCTCTGGGTCAATCGTTTTTATAGGGCGGTCCAACTCGTCAAATTGCGTTGAGGCGCTATAAGGGGAGGCGTACTCATTCAATAAAAACTTGGTGGCATCGGTTTTAGTTTCAAAATAAGGATGAAACTGTTGTGTTGCCCTTCCAAATTCATCAAAATAGGTTTTTCCACTTACCGAAAGTGCTTCAAAGTATTGTACTTCTTTATGGTCTTCCGACTTATTTAGCGCAATGTCTTTTTTAATTTGTATCGGTCGTGCCAAACCATCAATAAAGGTATAGGTTTGTATGTCATTATCGGGATGTTGCTGGTCGTAATGGCTTGTAACTGCCACAGGGACAAAAGTATCTTCAGTAACCCCTGATGTTGCACGTAACAAAGAAAAATAAGGATAGTAATCAAATTTGATGGTGTATTTAATACCTGCATCCAGTTCTTTTGGGGCAATGATTATTGTATTTCTACCAAAAGTGTCGTAATCGTAATGCATTTTATTACCTGTTAAAGCCACCGTTTCTATAACTTTATCAAAATTTGAATTGTAAACTGCCGATGAGCTGTACCCAAAAGCATCTTTGATATTGGTAACATATTTATGATACAACTCATCATAAGTATAATCGTAGAACATTCTTTCCCCAGCTGCGTTTGCAGGATGCTCCACGTGGACTACATTTCCAAACTCATCATATTTTAGTGACGTTTGACTAACTTCACTTCCATTAAAGGCAGCAACATTTAAAAGACTACCCGTATTAGAATCTACTTCTGTTGTTCGCCTTCTTACTGAAGTTCCATTTACTAAAACGTTAATTTCTTTAGGGACATTAATAATGTTGTTTGCCAAATTATGATAGGCAATTGAGGCTGAATAATCGTCATTGGACAAGGCAGTGTTTCCTAAATTAGAATAGTTAATTACCCTGCCTTTGTCATCGTATTTCATTTCTACTTGAGTAGTAATTTGAGGAGAAGGACTGAGTTCATAAAGTTCTGTAGTTGTTTTTGTCATTACTACTGCTGCTGACTTGCGTCCTTCTTTACCACCCACATCAAAAAGATTGGACAATACTATTCCTGACATTGCTTGATTGTTACTGGATAACTGTCTTACCTCATAGACGTTTTTCGTTTTAGAATACTTTTGGTTTTCGTTGTTCCCTTTCATTACGAAGGATTCTTTTAGAAGCCCATTTAGGAAATAACTTTCATTGTGGTATTTTGAAATGGAAGTACGATAAGGTGTTGTGGTATTTCCCTCACGATAATCTAAAGTACTTACAGTTTCATACCCATAAAAGTCTCTTTCACGACGGTTGTATTTCCCATTTTCATACTTATACTCTTTTTTGTAAGTATCATTTCCGTCATTGACCTTGTCATAGCCATCATTAATACTAACGCTGCTCATTGCCCATTTCGGATGAGGGTTGTTGTAGTCTACGGGTTGTACTTTATAGTCAATAGTAAAACTTCCTCCTAATGGGTTGGTGACCGTTTGTAGCTTGTTGGTTCTTCGGATATTTGAAGAGTAAACTTTAATGGTATTGGTACTTACCTCTTCTATAAGGTCAGGAAATCCATCGCCATCAAAATCAGAAATGGATTTTTTTGTTCGTGTTGCTGAGGTGGATCCTGATGCAGTAACCCCAACATCTGAAATTTTTATTGGAATAACAAAAAATATAAGATAAAGAGGCACGATAAATCCATAAGTATAAGTGCCATTTAGTCCAGCCGTGGCAGTTGTTGAATTGTTATTGTAGTCGAAAATCGGAATATTAATAGGAGTACTTGAAAATTTATTTCCTTGATTTATCTTAATGTTTAGATTTCCATTGTTTGATTCTAATTGGTCAATCATTCCGTCGCCATTAATATCGATCAAAGTGTTTTTAGTGCTAGCGTCAGTTCTTCCTAGATTCAGACCCGCTTCAACACTCGCACTAGAATAATTAAAGCCGATACCACCTCCAAAATTTTCACTATTACCATTGGCTACATTAAATTCTCCCCAACTTAAGGGTGCGCTAAAATTATTATTACCTAAATTTAAACTTACGGTTACGGGGCTAGCATTTTCAGAACTTGTTTTAGTTAAAATATCTGGTAAACCATCGCTATTAATATCGGTAAAAATTCTTGAGGAATTGGAACTCCCTTGAGAAAAATTAGCAGAAAGTCCAAGAGAAGAATGCCCAGTACCTGCCTTTTGAAGCTTTCCAGCAGAATTAAAACTACCTGAAGCACTTAATCCCCAATTGGAACTGTTATCTTCTGAAATTGTGCCTTGATTATTTCTATCCACTTCTGGAAATAGACCTCCTGTTTTTCGAGTTAATTGTATTTCACCATTGGTTACAATATCTGGATAACGGTCTCCATTTAAGTCAATATAATCGGTTAGTGAATTATTTATTCCATTTGGAGAATAACTCCCTGAAGCACCAACTCCACCAATGTTCCCACCAGCACAATACGTTTCACTGCTTCCCTCCGAAATTTTATCAATTCCATAAGCGCCAGTTACAAGACTAGCTTGTGTAGTAGTTGGAGCTCCCTGATTTTCAAAAGTGTAGGATTGAGATAATTTAGCAGCTCTAGATTTGTTTTCTGATGCGTAATTTTCTTGGTGCATTGCAATCCATTTATCATCAAAACTATTACTTGGATTGTCAAAACCTCTATGAGCATTAGCCACCATAAACGGATTTTGTACTGTTGCCTCATATTGTGCCTGAATAGCTCCAATTTGTTGTTGAAATGAAGGGCTATATAGGTCTTGATTTTGTAAATTTGAAATGGCTGGATTTAGTGTTGGAGGATTAGAAACAGGCAAGGTATAAAGATTCCCATAAATCGCATTGGCTTGATCTGTCCCAATTCCCAAAAGTTCTTCTTTTAAAAAATCTATATTCAACTCAGGATCGTGACCCGCTTTTGTATTTACTTTAGGGTTGTACATAAATTGCCCCCATTGTCGGTACATTGGACCATAAATATTTAATGGTTTTTGAAGTAAGTTAATTTGCGAGCTATTTAAAATAGTAGTAATACCTTGTGTTGAGGTAATTGAAAATACATTAGCAGCGTTTAGAACCCTTGTTAATAATGAAACATCATTAACGTCACCAATTGTTCTTTTACTATCGTCGGTGTAATATCCAATCTCAATATTAGTATTATTAGTATCATCAATAATAATTGGAGCACCTGTTGAAGTAGCTACCCCATTAGTAACTGTTATTGTTTTTTTACCGAATAAATGACCTGCTTTTTTAACTACAAAGTAAACGGTTCCATTATCGTTTCCATTATTAGTATTGAATAATGTTATATTCGGGTTGATAGTAGCCCCTTGTAAATTGGTTCCATCAAATGTTGTGTAACTTGAAGAACAAATATAAGATTTATAGATACTGTAATCGGATATCGGATATTTCGTTTCTATAGTTGATAATGAACCTCCCCCAGTTACCGCTTGATTGGATACCGTACATTCCATTTTCGGTTTCCATTCTAGTGCTTTCCAATCCAAATTAGAAGTTGATTTAACTCTAAAATAGAAAATCGTTTGACTTCCATTAGTATTCGAAATCAAATAATTACTTAAACTCGACGGAGCTATAACATTTGAATTTTGATTGGCATTACAAACAGAACTCCAAACAGTTACCTCAGAATTTAAATTTGGGTTTGAAGGATTAATAGTTTTTTTAATAATTTCATAAGTAACACTATCTGAAGGGTTAGTAACCGTAATTGGTGACCAAGAAATGGCTACTCTTCCCTGGTTACCAGGAAATACAATTGGGGCTTGTTGTGATAAAATGAAACCGTCACTGTATTTAGTGTTGTATAGAAATTGTCCGTTAGCATCTACAGCACTCAACAATTGGCTATCGGTGTAGTTAATTTTAGGATTCCAATTAACAGATGGGTTCCCTGTGGCAATTGAATGTACTCTAAAATAAATTCGATCCCCCTTTCTAACTATTAATGGACTTGTATCAAAGCTATTTCTATTTATTATTCTAGATACATTTGGTGTAATGCTATTTAATTTAATGCCGTATAGTTTTCTAATGTCACCTGAGTAATAGTTACATGCGGATGAATCTAATGATTGTCCACCATTATCTTTCATTTCAACAGTAATTATTACTTCTTTAGTCGGGTCATTATTTACGATTGTATTTTCTATTTCTATAGCTCCATTTGCTGGAGCTTCCCACATTTTTACAACATCATAATTTGGTGCTTTATCCTCTACCAAAGTACTTATTACAGGAGGAGTTACAGTAATAGGTTCTGCAGAAATTAACATGTTTTCTGTACGTAAACTTTCTGGTTCAAAAAAGGGATTACCAGTCAAACTATTTATACGATTAAAATAGGCTACTCCATCTTTAATTATATCAATTAGACCATCACCATTGGCATCTGAAAAATAGATGGAACTACGCGAGTGATTATGAGCGTTATCATATCCAAAAATGGCACTTGCGCCAAAGTCGATATTTAATTGTAAATTCATACTTTCAGACTCTCCTTTTGATTTGTAAAAATCAGAAATGTCATTATTAATACTTGTAATTGGCTGATATGGTTCAAATGAATGAATTAATACAGGTAAATTTTGAGCATCATAACTTCTCACTAGGATGTGTTTTTTCCAATATAATCGCCCCCCAGTTTTATATACTACATCGTCTAAACCATCACCATTAATATCAATTAATGAAGTTAATGATTCGCCTTGATCCCATCCATGAGTATATTGGATGCCGAGTGTTAAATTCTTATTGAAAGGATTCCAAGTGAAGTCAAAACCAAAACCAAAAAAACCAGCAACATTAAAATTCTTAGAAACAGTTGACCCTAAAATTGCTCCAGAATTATTAAAACCAGGTAATAGAGGAGCAAACGAACCGGAATTGGTAACCGTATTGCAAATAATTTCTTTATTGGTGTTTTCAAAGTTAGCTGCATTAATAACATAACTTTCTTTTAATCTTTTAAAATAATCTGTATAATCAGGACCAACAGAAATAGTTTCATTATTATTGGATGTTCTTGCGGAAGTAGCTATTTCAGTAGAATTTATTTTACTCGAATAGGGTATCTTGCATAAATCAAAATTATAAGTGTCGTTATCCACCTTAATAGTATTTAAAGTTGAGGAACTCGGGAATTGAATATTAATAGTAAAATCTTGATACGTAATTATTGCATTACTATCGATTTGATTTTTAAAAGCTTGAATGAACCCCGAAAGATTATTAACTAAGTCAAAATTACCTAAAAATATTCCGTTAACTGTAATAGGAACAACCCTTCCTGTGCCTGAAATTACACGCCCTCCAAAATAATAGGGAATAGTTGAAGTGGTAAATACCCCACTTGTTCCATTTGTAGATTCTACATGACAACCAATATCCGTACTTTGTAAAACAGAAGTAGAATTAAAAGAAATTGTAAAATCTGTATCTGTACGACCAAGTCCTGTTTGTTGAAAGTTATTATAAAAACTATAATACCTACTAAAACTATTGTCAACAGTAATATCAGTAAAATTTGTGTTGCTGAAAATAGTATTGCTTAACCATGAGGTTAAATTTGATGCAAGTGCTGGATTCCCAATATAAAAATAAAAACCACTATAATTACTCCCATAATTATTTAAGCAGTTATTGTTCACACCCTCATTTGGAAGAAAATGAGTAATGTATAAATTATTTGGAACTGGAGGGGGTAAAGTTTGATCCCTAAAATAAATATCTTTTATTCTATAGGGCTTAAAAGTACAGGGTTCATTATTACCATCCTCTGTTCCCCAACACATTGAATAATTATAAGTAATATTATTTAATGGAACTGGAAAATCTAACTCATAACATTTTTTTATTGGAACAATCGGGCATCCTGCATTACTTACAGGTCCAAAAATTAACGGACAAGCATCGTCAGCATCACAAACGGTATCGCCATCAACATCAGGACAAGGTTGGTTTTCATAACAAACAGTAGTGGTATCTCCAGCAGTAAAATAACCGCCATTCAGTGCTACATCATCATAGTATTTGAATTTATGGGAATAAAATTCAGTATTATTTCTATCAAACTCTGTAGCTTTATCCAATAGTGTTTTTTCAAATTTACCAGTAACATAACTAAAACCATATTTTCGAATAACTGAGTCACCATTTTTAATGATAACTTTTTTTAATACAAAAGGTTCAATTTGCTTCAGGCCTAAATTTGCATTTATTGAAACGTCATTTCTAACATTTGAATCTTCTTCAAATGTTATAGAATAAGGCCCTTTGGAACTCTTAAATCCTGTGTAAAAAATAGTTTTTATATGAAAAATATTTCCTCCGTTAAGATTTACATTCACGTCTGAAAATTGTCTTGGGGATTCATTTCTGTATTCATATATGACATTGTTACCATATACGTCTTCACTCATATACAAGCCCCAGTGCACAATTTCAGAACCATCTGCCATAGGAGTACTCTCTGGATTATTGGCTAATGGGTTTTGTATTTTTCTAATAATTGTATTCTCTTTAATCCCTTTTGCATCTCCTCCGTACCAATTTTTAGAACCATCCGTATTGGTTATTTTCCAATAATAAGTACTCGGAGAAGTACCCAATCGTTCTATTTTAGCAAAACTCCCTTGTTTTCTTGGTGTAAATATGGCTGACACTATCCTTGCTCGTGGTAATGTAGTATAAACCGAACTTGAACTGCCAGCAACATCATAATGTCGGTTTGGCATCCAATCTACTTTATCACCTATTTCATTTTTTAGTTTTGGATACATCAATTGCTCCCCTCCAAGAGAATAAATTTCAGATTCATTTCTAGGGTCAAAAGTTGGAACACCCCATCTTGTATCTAAGCTAACTGAAGGAATGTTTATGTTCCAGCCTTCACCCAACCAGCCATTGCCTCCTCCACTTGAATATTGCAACGCAATTTGAGGCTGCATCCCTTTTCTTCCTGCTGGAATTTTAATTGGGTAACTCACATTCGCATCTCCTTTTTGAGAAACCTCCGGCGGACTGATTATCGTCATTTCTGATGAAGGGTCCGCTGCTTTTATGTCGTTCATCATTGTGGAAGTAAAACCTGCCGTTTCTGGACTTTCAGGAGCTTGAATTATTCCGTTAATGTAATCTGTAAAATGAGTGGTAAGTACCGAAACTGTTTTTTCCTTTTCATTTATTGTATCCCGTTTTACCGCTACCCAACTTTTAGAATCGGTATTAAAATAAAAAGTTTTTATATCTTTTATTCCGTACCCCTTTGGAAGTAATTTTTCGTCATACGCAATTTTCAAGAGAACTGGGATTGTAAACTTAGTACCATCAGGCAAAAATCGGTAACCCAAACCGCCTTTCGTTACATTTATCATTCCAGAACTTAAAGGAGCAATATCAATGTTTCTTAATTTGGTAATACTAATCTCTTTAGTTTCTGATAAGGAATTTTCTTTAATGACTAATGAAGCACCATCTCCCTCTAAAACTGCAGTTTCTGAAATTTCAAATCGTTTGACTACTCGATTTTCAATAGGCTCAATGGGAAAAAGAGTATCCGCTTCATTTAACGTATCAAGAGGAACAATCTCTTGACCTAGAAGTCCGTTTGAATCAATGGCTTTTACCATCAAAAACTTTCTGTTTTTTAATGCTGGAGTTAAGGGTATAAAACCTTCAAATTCATCTCCGTTCAGTATTAATGGTTGGTCTTCAATATAGACTTTAGTAGTTGCAGTAATGGCATTCCTAAGAAAGCCTTTTACATACATTTTATTATCTTTGATATAAGTAGTATTCAAGCTATTAATAACTACTAAGGGAAGTACTGCATTTTCTTTTACTTCCTGAACCTCAATTTTTATATTTCTTACTTCATATTGGTATTCTGCCCCTTTAGGTATAGAAAACATAATTTTATTTACACCTTTTCGCAACCACATTGGGTTTAACTCTTCCTTTTGTGATGACCAACTTTGTTGTTGTTTGACAAGATATCCACCCGTTGCAAAATGATCATTGATACTTCTTGATACGGCACTATTATCCTGAACACCATACAATTCGTAACTTAAAAAATACCTCTTTTTTAATTCAGGTCGTGTAATTAGAGAAAATTTAAATAAATTGTCTTTAGGATCGTCTAAAGGATTTTGTTTTGAAACTCCAATAATTCCATGTTGGATGTCAAAAGGAATTACAGTATTATTTGAACCTAATTGAGGTAAAGCTTTATTACTAGCTTTGGTTGTTTGACCAGCTATATTCTGTTTATAATAGGGGTTATTGATTAAATTCGTTTGACTTTCATTTAATGACGTGTTGTAATTCGGCAAACTTGAACCTAAATAATGCAATGGAGGCACTCTATTAATATAAGCCGAAATTAATGATTGAGAAGGAGCAATGAAGCTACTGTGCAACATTGCAACTAGCATTATTTTATGTGCAATTGCAACTGCTTTATTTTGAATCTTTGTAGGGTTGGTAGTCTTTTTCATGGGGTGGCTTTTTTTTATTGTATAATTAGTTTGGTAGTTTGGCTAATGCCATTTTGAACAACGGTTATTAAATAGGTACCGGAAGTCAATAGGGAATCTTTGTATTCATAAGTCTGGATGGGTCCTAAATTTTTACTTCTAATAATTTTTCCATTCAAATCAGATATGGTTACAGCTACTTCCGACAATTTACTCAATTGAAATTGAATAGAAAAAGGGGTTCCTGATTTAGCAGGATTTGGAGAGAGTACATACTTATCTTCAAAAGTATTTTGCGAAGCTGAAACTATAAATGGAAATTCTTTTTTACAGCCAAAATCAGTAGTAACTACAAGTATATAATTCCCTGTTTCTTTTAAAGTTATTTTATTTTCGGTTGAGATTAATGTGTCCTTTTTAAACCATTCATAGGCATAAGTAGCTTTTGAAGAACTGATTAATGGAGCGATACTTACCTCATTATCAATGTTTAAATTATACTGAGTTGACATAGTAATACTGTTGCTTTCTAAAAAATCAACTTTCATATTGCTCTTATTTACCAATTTGCCACTTGAAACTACTACTTCATAATTTCCTATTGGCAGATTATTTATCGCTACATTTGTATTATTTGACACCATACTCTTTTCAAATAAATCTGATTTTAAACAAATACTGTATGGAGCTGCACCACCGACAATCTTAATCGCAATTTTTCCGCCATTTGTTGGACTGCAATTTGAAAATGAAGCAACAGAAACAACAAAAAATTCGGGCGCTTTAACTAAAGTAAAAAGAGAAGTTGTATTGTTTTTAAATAGCATTTTATCAAAATACAAAGTGTCATTTTGAACTTTTGATGCTTTTTGATATGTGGCGGAGGTGTAGTTGAATTTTTCTGAAGCAGTTGTATCTGTTGCAATCCATATTGGTTCTTCATTATCGTTATCTAGTAATAGTTCTTTTGTATTTATACAAATTTGTGTTTTAATACTTGAGGCTGAATCTTCGGAAGTAGTCTGAACTTCCCATACTTTCTTCATCGTCTTCATAGCTAAACTACTATTTGACTGTTTCAATGTTGTTGTACCCTTATTATCACCCCAAAGCATAAAAGTTTTATCGAAAATAAAAGCAGGATTAGCAACATTAGTAACTGCCATTTTATTTATCCCAATATATAAACCCTCTTTCTTACTATTTCCTGATTGCTTCTGATTCAAATTAAGCAAATCATCCCTTCCAATACCCGTAACGCTATGGTTGTATTCTGAGTTTAGTGTTGCATCCCATATCTTTTTTCTTGAAGCGCTGTAATAATTTTTATCTGTGGTTAATGAAATCCCATATTTTATTGACAGATAACTTTCGATGCTGTTTTTATCTTGCTCACTAAGTACTTTTGGAATATAGATTAATTCCATTAATTGGTTAATTCCCTTATCTTCTTCAAATAATAAACCATCAATTGAAAGTGTTCCATTCTTTTTACTCAATGAAGAATTTATACAATTGATATAACTTACTAAAGCTCCCTCTTTTGCATTTATCTTGTCGAGTAAAACTTCTTTATCGCTTTTTATTTGTTTGTTTGTAAAAGCAACCTTAAATCCCGATTTTTTGAGTGTAACTAATCCTACCTCATCATTTGCAGTGCTTTTAAAAACAATAAACAAACTAGATCCTTTGGTAATTATATTCTTATAGTTTTTAGGGATTGCATTTTTTGAAAAACTAACGATGCTATTAAAATTAAAATAAGTAGCTAATTCACTTTCATCAACTTTTAGAGCTTCTTTTCCTTTTATCCACAAGCTAGCTCCATATTTATTGGTTTTAGTTTGTGAGTAACTGAGACAAATAAACAAGAGTGATAATAACTGAATTATTTTAAAATTTTTTTTCATGATTTTTTTTATTTTGATTATAGTGATATTGTCCGTTGTTATATTTTTACATCTTTCGTTTGAATTTTCCTACTATGACAAAGATTCATGTTTTGATTTTCAACAACTTCAACATTCATATATAGAAGGTTATTTTATTAGAATATTGATTTTCAAAGGACTTTTCCCAAGGAATATCTTGAGAATAACTGCTTGTACTTGAAGCAAAAAGGAGGATAAGAAATCTGTAATTTTGAAATGGAAAGGTGTTTTTCATATTTGTGCTAATTAATTGCATCTAATTGTTTGCAATTTTAGCACAATACTTTTATTTCATTTTACGGTGTTTTGGTGTTTTTTTTACGGTGTTTTGGATATATATGTATGAACCTTAAACAAAAAACTACACCATAAATGGTATAGTTTTTGTTTGATTTCTTCTGAAAAATTGTTGTGTTTTACAAGATTTGCAAAAATACTGTTGTTTTCTGTTTGAAGTAAAGCCATTTTTTATGATGTTATGTGATTTACAACTTGGACAAATTTTAGTATCACTAACTTTGATACATGAAGTGTCGTTTGCTACCATTTTCTTCGTTTTAAGACTGTTTATAACTTAAAAATGAGCTCATCACTGTGCTCATTTTTATTGTAAAATTCATTTTATTTATTGATTTTCAATAGTTTAACATTGAACAATAGTAGCATCACTAACTTTGATACATTACCAACGTTTTTAATTATTCGGCTTGAAAACATTCATAAAACAATTCAACATTATCAAAATCAATTTCTTTTAGCTTAGGAATTATCTTTTGAATTTGTGAGTATTGCTCTTTGCTTATATCATATACCATATAAACATTTGGGTCTTCATCCGTATTTACATTCAAAATATTAACCAGTTCATCAACTGATAAATCAATTTCAAAACTTTCTATATACTTATCACCTTCTTTTTGATAAATGGCTATTTCTCTACTTACTTTCATAATCTAATTATTATTTAGATATGCTAACCTTATCTACATGCTAAAGTAACACATCTATTTAGTTTCATATTTATTTTTAAGGCGTAACTAAAGCTCCACATCCAAAACATTCCCAAGTTGCGGCTGCTACAATTATCTTGTAAATAATATAACCTGTGGTTAGTGTTGCGGCAGTGCCAACTGTTGCATTTACGATAGGCTCAATTCTTCTACCTGGTACTGGGTCTTTTATAAGTTCACCATCTGGAGATAAAACTCCAGTATGTTTTCCTCGAGGATTATATCTTTCCCATTCCCCATGCTGACCATCCCATTCGATAATATTTCCATCTGGCAATCTATAACGTGGACGTCCGCCTTTAGGTTTAAGTCTTTCTGCGCCATCTGGAAGGTCTTTCGGTGGAGGAGTATAAGACGGCTTACCACCGTTTCCTTTTCCTCCTTTACCACCTTTACCGCCTTTTTTACCGCCGTCATCACCGTCACCACCATTATTTTCACTTGAAGTACTTTCAGCTGAAGCGTTTTCAGTATTTTCATCGGATACATCTACTGATTTTCCGTTGTCAGAAGTAGCTGTTCCATTGTCATTAAAAGTCCATTTGGTTTCTTTATTGTCAGCAGATTTTTTCATCATATCATCAATAACATCTTTAGCAAGCATGCCATCTGGGTCAATGAATCTTAATGGATTATTCTTCGCATAGCTATAAGGTGAAACTCTACGATTTGCCTCTGCAAACGGGTCAATATTGTTTCTTCGTCCAGTTGCAGGGTCATAAAGCATCATTCCGTAATCGTACATATTAAGCCCCAACTCGTCC
The DNA here is from genome assembly GCF_040402835.1 of Flavobacterium sp. Classification (GTDB taxonomy): domain Bacteria; phylum Bacteroidota; class Bacteroidia; order Flavobacteriales; family Flavobacteriaceae; genus Flavobacterium. Next base: position 2,443 of record NZ_JBBALW010000035.1, on the reverse strand, counting down.
TGGAGTTCTTTTCCATTGAACTTATAATTATACCCACTATAAATTTCAGAAGCAATCAACTCTCCCGGTGGTAGTTCCATTGGTGGTAAATCCATTGCAGCAGCTAAAACATCGGTTTTTTGAATCATGTATTTAGCACTTAGTGCCGGCTCCTCTGCCGGATCTGGTCTTGGAACAATTATTTTGGCTTCGGTATTGTACGTACCGTGTTTTAGCCCAAAAGGGTAATAATTGTTTTCTTCTATTTTGGTTAATATTCCAGTACCCGGATTAATCCCATAACTCAACCGTATGTTTCCTAAATGATCGGTGTAATTAAATACATAATCAAATGGGTTTTCCCTAACCTCTGTATATTTTACATAACCCTCGGCAGTTGGAAAAAACAGTAGTTTCCCGCTTTCATACTGGTAACCGTCCAAATAGTCCACGGTATATACTATGCTATGTCGAGAGGCGTAATTCACTGTTTTGGCTACTTTTTTTCCTGTTGCTGTGTAAATATAGGAAATATTTGGAAAATCACCACCGTTTTGAAAAACTATTTTAGTGGGCAAATTCAAATGGTTGTACACAATGCTTCGAATGTTCTTGTTATCGTCCCCAAAAATATTTACCATAAAAGAAAGCTTGTCAGAGCTAAAAAAAATTCAAAAAAGTAGTATCCCAATGGTCGCAAAGCGAGTCTATGCTTTACTTGTTTTCAAACAAAATGAGCTTACTGGAATTTCAAAAAGAGAGGTTTCGCAAATTATCGGCGTAAATCATAACAGCATTCAAACATGGCGTAATCTCTATATTGACGGAGGACTTGAATTATTAACAAAACATTCTAAAACTGGATACAAACCCAGTATTATAACCCTGGAACAAGAACAAGCTTTAAAGGAGCAAATGTACAATCCTGAAAATGGATTTGTTGGATTCGTAGAGCTATTAGCTTGGTTTGATGAAAAATTTGAAACGCAAACTAATTACAACACTTTTAAGGGCTACGTTGTTCGAAAATTCAAAGCAAAAATAAAAACAGCCCGAAAGGTACATGTCAACAAAGACCAAGAAAAAGTCGAGAATTTTAAAAAAACTTCAACCAAGAATGCCAAAATATCTTCAACGAAAAAGCCCAAGAATTCAAAACAATAAACCTGTATTGCCAAGATGAAAGTCGATTTGGAATGTTTACTCGAAACGGAAAAGGGTTAACCGCACAAGGGGTTAAGCCGATATGTGTTTTCCAACAAGTTTTTAAAGCTACTTGGCTATTCGGAGCGTATTCGCCATTTACTGGAGATCATTTTGAATTGGAGCTATCACATTGTAATTCTACCAATTTTCAAGTTTTTCTAAACGAATTTTCAAAAGAAAATTCAGAAGAGTTTAAAATAATCATTCTTGATAATGGAGCATTCCACAAAGCAAAGACTCTTATTATTCCAAACAATATAGCATTGCTGTTTATACCACCATATTCACCAGAACTCAATCCATCAGAAAAAATATGGTGGCGAATCAAAAGAGCATTTACTGGAAAATTGTATAAATCACTAGACGAGGTAAGTGTTTTTATTGAAAATGAGGTGCAGAAATTAACTAATGATATTGTAAAGAAAACCTGCGAATTTGAATATATCGTTTCAGCTCCCTTTTGGACTAAAATATATTAGCTAATGGTATTACTCTTTCAAAACTCGTTCGTAAATTTTTCACATAATTTTTAATAAAGCCATAAAAATTAAGGTTTTATTTTTAACTTTTCTTTTAAGAACAATTAACAAATGTTCTTTTTCATTTTTAATTATTACTAATAATTTTGTTAGATGAATTAAATAAAAAATATGAAAAAAATTATTTTAACTGCTGCTGCAGTTTTCGCATTTAGCTTTGCTAATGCACAAGACATGAAATTTGGTGTAAAGGGTGGATTGAATTCTAGTACTTTATTGGGAGTAGATGGAGCCAAATCCTTAATAGGTGTAAACCTAGGAGGTTTTGTAGAATTTAAAGTAAGCGACAAGTTCTCAGTACAGCCTGAGTTATTGTATTCTATGCAAGGTGTTAAAACTGATATGGAATTAAAATTAAACTATATCAACATTCCTGTAATGGTAAAATATGCTGTGGCAGATAAGTTTAATTTACAAGTTGGTCCACAGATTGGTTTTTTAATGTCTGCTAATCTTGATGGTGTTGACTACAAAGATAATTTGAAATCAATTGATTTCGGAGTAAATTTTGGTGCTGGATATGATTTTACTAAAGAAACTTTCTTGGATTTACGTTATAATTTGGGTTTAGCTCAAACTCAAAAATCGTTAGATCCAGGCGAGGCAGTAGCTAAAAATGCAGTTATCCAATTATCACTTGGTTATAAATTCTAATCAAATTAAAATTGACTAGTCCTAAATAATCGATACAGATTATTAGACAAAAATAGATAAATTAA
>NZ_JBBALW010000034.1:0-21396 GCF_040402835.1 Flavobacterium sp. | reverse complement strand
TTGGTTGTTTTCCATAACGATGAATTTTGTGTATCGCTATTTCAGGACAAGACACACCGACAAATAAAAAAAGACAAACTCAATAAGTTTGTTTTTTTTTGTGGGCGATATTGATTTATCTTCAAACCAGATGTTGTATTTTCTAGAATATTTCATTGAGGAAATGTCATAAAAAAAACTTCTAAATTGCTTTAGAAGTTTATTGGTACGACTGTGGGCGATGAGGGATTAGAACTTTCCTCATAATGCACTGATATATAATAAATTATACTAGTCTAAAACGTAAGGGTCTCGATTTTGCTCCTTTTAACAGATACAAATATCACTAAATCTTATAATGTAAATTTACTGATTAATAAGTAATTGACCAAATGAATGTACAATTAATTCATACTAAAAAATGAACTAGTTATTAAACTAGTTGAGTACTCTAGGGAAATTCATTCTCCTTTTTTTGGTTTCTCTTTTTCATCCAAAAATTAGCGGTTCTACTTGTTCAATTTTCAAACCTGCATACTGGCAGAATTCCTCAATGGTTACTAACTCGGTTTCAAGCTTATTCAGGCTCTTTCTAATAGCTTGTAACATTCTAGTGCTTTGTCTGTAACTCTTGCCTGTGATGCGTTCAATGTCTTTTGGATAGATACATATTCTCTTAATTTGCATTTTCATACTCTATCTATACCTTTGAGTAGGCTTTGACTTACTTTAAATAGCAATACGCCTTTCTCAAAACTGGTGCAATTTAATCATTATTTTAAGATGTTTAATAATGATTATTTATGCTCTATTGAGCCATTTGTGTCGATTTGCGACATATGGAACTGCCCTTACTTTTTTATTCTGTTTAATTGGCTAAAATTTGTTTCGAAATCAAGGGAAGATGTTGCAACAGGATGTTGATTTTGGGATTTTTATTTGAATTATTAATATTAAATTTTAGGAATTATGGCAAGACAGAAAGGCATAATTAAATTAAAAGGTACTATCGGAGGTATTACTTTTTACAAAACCCAAGATGGACATTTAGCCAGAGAGAAAGGCGGTATCGAAGCAAGTAGAATTGCGAGTGATCCTGCTTTTCAGAGAACTCGGGAGAATGGTTCTGAGTTTGGAAGAGCTGGAAAGGCTGGAAAGATTTTGAGAACTTCTTTAAGAGCATCGCTTTTAAATTCTGCCGATGGTAGAATGGTGAGCCGATTAACTAAAGCAATGGTTAAAGTTATCCAAGCGGATATGGTTAGCGCAAGAGGATTGCGAAATGTGATTGATGGTGAAGCGGAATTGCTTCAAGGATTTGAATTTAATATTCGTGGGAAATTGGGGACCAGTTTATTTGCTCCTTTTGTGGGTGCAATTAACCGTGTTGCAGGAACAATTTCTGTGGCTATTGCTCCTTTTATTCCTGTGAATATGATTGCAGCTCCATCAGGAACTACGCATTTCAAAATCATTTCTGCAGGTTCAGAAGTTGATTTTGAAGCGGAAACTTTTGTTCAAACTCATTCAGGAACAGCTATTTTACCATGGAATACTGTGGCAACAGTAGCCATTTCGCAAGAAAATGCGGTAACTGCTGCAAGTACAAAACCATTGTTTTTGGCTTTGGGCGTTGAGTTTTTCCAAGAGGTAAATGGGCAAATGTATCCGTTGAAAAATGGAGCGTTCAACCCTTTGGCGTTGGTTGCCGTTAGCGGATTGTAGGATGATTTTAGTGTTGAATAGGACTTATTTTCCTGAGGGAACGCAAGGGGTTTTAGAATGGAACGGCACATTGATTTGTTATACCATCGAATTGCCCTGGTTGGGAAACCAGCGGCGAATTTCTTGTATTCCTGAAGGAGAATATTTTTTGCAGCTGCGGTTTAGTCCAAAATTCAAATGGCACTATCTATTGATGAATGTTCCGGGAAGAGATTTGATATTAATTCACCCGGCAAATGATGCCAAATTAGAATTATTGGGTTGTATTGCACCTGTAATGGAACACACTGGAATTGGAAAAGGAAGTGCTTCAAAGAAGGCATTGGCAAAGCTAAGCGCTTTGACAAAAAAGGCTTTTGAGCGAAAAGAAGAAGTGATCTTAAAAATACAATGTAAAAAAGAAGTGTTATGAATATAGTAGATCGCGCGAAAGCGCCCACACCGAAATTTTTTAGGATTTTGCGAAGTATAGGATTGGTTTTGTTGGCCATAAGCGGAACGATTATTGCCGCTCCTGTTGCGTTGCCTGTTGCACTTGTTAGTGTTGCGGGATATGTTGCGGTTGCAGGTGGTGTAATTTCGGCGATTAGCCAATTGACTGCCAGCCCCCTAACCCCCAAAGGGGGAATAAAGGAAGAAGAGAACCTCAACAAAGCTCGTGATGGAAACTAATATTTCCCTTAGAACTGGAACTGCAGCAGGAACTTTATTGAGCATTTTGCCTAATTTGTTTTCGGAAGATATTTTGAAAACCATTATCTTAGCAGCTCTTGGAGCAACGGTAAGTTTTACGGTTTCGCTCTTGTTGAAATGGTTTATGAAATTTAAAAATAAATAATTCGGTTTTGGCTTGGTAACCTTTTACGAATTATTATGAGAAAGCCTAGTCTATTTTTAGACCAGGCTTTTTTTGTTGATTACGTCCCGGCTCTTGGCGAGGTTGCGAGCTTCGTAACCGATTATTTACCGTAAAAGATAAAATTTCTTGCGGAACGCAAATGTGAATTTACTACAAAGTTCGCAATCTTGCCAAGCATCTATGTAAAAGGCCGTTAACTGCTGGCTTTATTTATTTTTTGCTCTATCTGATAATAATTTGTTTGTTGACATATCCAGTTTTTCTTCGATTTCTTTTAACTTTTTAAATTCCATTTTGTTGAGTCTTGAATGTTCAACAACCTTAAATTTGATTAATCTTTCTGCCGTTTTAGAAAAGCTTTTTTCTGAAATCCTTTTTTGTATTTCATCTAATCGTAATGATTTTGCATACCACATATTAATACCTTGGTTTACTATAAAAGTTGAGGGAGTTTTCTCTTTATTACTAACATTTTCAGCAATTTGTAGTAAGTTATTTGAGCCCAAAGAATGAATGGCTTTTGTTATGAAACCGTGAATTACTCCAAAATTTAAATTCCAATATATTTCTCGTGCAAATTGTTCAACCTTTGCTTTATTCAATTCTTTTTCGTCATTCTCTTTCCTTTCATCATTAATTTGATTTATTCGGTCTTTAACAAAATCAATAAACTCGATTTCAGTTTGTTCATTTTTTATTATTTCAAAAAAAGATGATAAAATTCTCAAATGTACTTTCAAACCTTGTTCATAAATATATTCCAATCTTTCTAAAGGAAGAGAACCTGATCTATTTTTTATTATCATTCCCATTACTTCTACTGTCTTAATGCTAAATCTTAAGTTTGTAACTAAGTCAGTTAGGTCTTCATCGTTGACTTCTGGTTTGCTTTTATCATCGTTTTCATTTTCTTCTATTTCGGATTTTGCTATTAATGCTTTCTGACGTTCTTCTGTAGGATTGTGTTCATATGATGGTACAATTGATTTAACAATTTTATCTTCGTGTTTATCGAAGAAATCTAATTCATCTGTTTCTAAAGTTGAAGGTTCATGTTTTTCAAAAAGCATTTCTGCGCTTAATAATAATTCATCAAGTAAATAATTTGATTTGGAATGATGAGCAATGAATATTGTAATGTAGGCATTTTCATCTTTGTGAATATTTGATATTATTTTGGTTACTAAACCTTTTTGTTTATCAATATTTTCTGAAATGTATTTTGCTATAAAAAAATAATAAATGTATGTATAACAGAAACTAAATTGATTAAAGCTGTCAAATCGACAAATGTTAACATTATTTAATACTTTTAATATTTCATTTAATGGAAGTGGTAAATTAAAGTTTGCTTTATATCTTTCTATGAAAATTTGAAATTTATCGTTTGGTAAACTATTACTGCCGTTATCATAAATATAGAAGGCTAATTCAGTTAAAAAATTTGAATAAATATCTATTTGGATGTTGTTAACACCTTCTTTTCTCAAATATAGATATATTAGAGCTTGATAACAATGCCCTTGCGATGTTATATCTTGGTCTAATGGCTTTTGAATATCTTGTGCAGCAAGTAATGATAAAATGAAGAATGGATATGAAGGCATTATACCTTTGCCGAAAATAACACCTAACGAATTTTCAATCATTTCTGTTTTTTCATCTAGGCTTTGATTTAAATGATTTGGATTTATTTCAATTAAATCATTTTCTTTTATTTGAATCCATTTTCTAATAAGTTTGTCTCTTTCTAATGGAGAAAATTCTCTGATTTTAAATTTATTGTAATCTTTTATTAGATTTTGGTTTTTAATATTCAGCCCAAAAATATCATCTACAATTAATACCTGATATTTAAAATCTCTGAAGGATTCGATATATTTATCTTGATGTTTTGCAAAATGAAAATTGTCAACAATTGGAATTATTCTGTTTTGTTCAATTTCGTTGAAAGATGTATTGTAGTATTGCTCTTGAAATGATTTTTCAAGTTTTGCTAAAGGATTTCCTAAAAATAAATTATCGTCTTCTACGTAAACAGGAATGTAGTTTAGATTCAGATATATTTTATAGATAATTTTGCATAGCGTTGTTTTCCCAGCTTGATTTTCCCCTGCAATTATTATTTTATTAAAATTTAATATTTCAGTTATTAAATTTTCTGAATCATATTTTTGCGCAATTTCAACATCATCATATTTTTTTAGTTTTGGAAAAACATAAATATCTCTTAGTTCGACAGTTTCTTTATTATGATGTGATTTTGATAGAATATCAGCACTATTTAAGAAATTATTAAAACTATCATTTAGTTTTAATTGTTTAATTTGATTTATTGATTTACAAACAGGTTTAACCCATTTAATAACATCCAACCAACCATCATTTTGGTCGTCAAACTTTGTAATCGGTTTACCGTCAGTTGGAATAGCTAATAGTTCACTTAATTCATGATGTTCTGTCCAAGCACAAGGACTTAAAATAATAGGAATTACTCGAATTCCTTTGCTGTTTTTTAAAATTAAAGCATCATTTTTTTCTTTAATACAAGCGTCTGAAGCTAAAAAATTATCAGAAATCATCAAACAAATTATATCTGCATTCTCTAGAGCATTATCAATATTTTCTTGAAAATCTTCTCCTGTATTAATTTTTCTATCTATCCATTCAGTAATTAATCCATTATTTTTTAATGGAGAAAGATGATTAAGAAATTTTGAAATTAATGTTTCGTCATTGTGACAATAACTTATAAATATTTTTATCATTTTAGTTTCAATTTATCGAATTCGTTGTTTCGGAGGAAGCTTGCAGTTAACTCATTTATACCAGCCATAAAATGGCTGCAATCTACCCAAAAAGGGTTGGTTTTTGCTATAGTAACCACCGATATTTATTCTGCTAATGTATAATAAAAATAGTACAAATCATCAAAAGGGATTTTTATTAGCAAAGGTGTATAATTTAGTATTTAAACTCGGTGTTTGAGATTTATTATTTTTTGCAATATCGGTGTAAAATTACTCTTCGCATTTCGTTGATGAGTTGGATGTTTTTTTGGAATTGGGTTTCTTGTAGTTCCAGCAACCTCAGCGCTTGGACCTGGGTTTTGTGCAGCTCGTGTTCCTGGAGTAATTTGGCGATTTTTGAGATAAATTCTTTTTTGAATTCGTTAATTATTAGAAATGGAATGACCGAACCACATAGGGATTGGTGCCAGAATTGTGCTTTCCAAAGACTGTAAGCGAGCCAGTAGATAGTTTCGGCATCTTCGGGGTTGGCGAAGTTGATTACAAAACTGTTGGTGAAAGGTTCTTTTTGTGGCTTGCCAGAATTCATTCCTTTGTTGAGTATGAAGATCTGATTTCCTTTGTAGCTTGTTTTGGGCTGGTGGGTCTTGATGATGAAGCTCGGCATATAGTTTTTTTTAGTGGTGTTATTTTATATATTCGGTACTCATTAGGCGCAGGAAAAGTCCGAAATCTCGGGTTTCGTTGAGGTGGTTTAAGAGCTTTATAGCTTCTTCACTAGGCATTTGGAACTGGTAGAGGACGGAATCTCCGCCTTTTATGAGTTTGTCCTTTTCAATGCTATATATATAGTCAAAAATGTAATCTCCGCCCTCGATGATATAGAAAATTGGTGTTGTCATAATTGGATTTTTAATGAATTTCAAACCTTACAAATAATTTTTTTTTCGAAATCAAATTTTTAAAAAATGATATTTAATAATGAAAAAGAAAGCCATCTGTAAAAATCAAATTCAAATAAGAAAGTAAAAAATTGAAAATACGCTCTTGAAAAGAAAGGGTTCGGTAAAAAAGTATATCAATAAAAAAAAACAAAAAGGATTCAAATGCGACAGCTTTTGAAGCCTTTTTCACTGCAAGGATTTACTTTTTTCTTCTTCCGAAGCCTATTCTTTTCAGAGGAAGATTTTATATTTTTAGGCGTGCCGGTACTTTTGTTTTGAATTTGATTTTTATATTCGCGAAACTTTTTATTTATTTCTCGAAAACCAATAATTCCAAAAAAGAAAACGTTGTTTGGTGTAGTGTTTTTTGAAATTGAATTACGGCAGCACGATTTAATTCCAAGAAATGTGGTTTTGAGGATACTATTACTATTTAGCAATGGCAGCACGATTGATTCCAATACACGTCCACTTTTGCGAAATGGAGGAACCTGCATGCGGACATCAGGCGGGAAAAATACCGACCCAGCAGTGCTTAGGCTTGCGAGTTAAAAATTCAGCATTAAACAATATATTAGGTATTTTTGGCTCGCAAGCCTTAGCAATGGTAGGACTCGGATTTATCGGCTGGTGGCTGTATGCAGGTTCTGGAATGTAGCTGTTATTAGTTATGTTCACGCACACCACAGCTGCTGGGCGGAAGCAACACAACTAGGACCGGCGGTACGCCGAGCTAAAAAGGCTGAAGCCCAGCAGCTGCACTTTAAATATTATATCAGCCGCAACCCCACAACGCTTTGGCTGGTAGCTGAAAAGTAAAACGGAAAAAGGGAATTTTGTAATTTAGAAAAAAGTTGTTGCGAAAAATGAAGTTCTACCAGCCTTAGCGGTGTGTGGGATTGCGGCGTTCCTTTTAAAAGTGCCTTTTTACCAGTTGCGTGAACAGAACTAAAGAACTTATTTTTTGCTTTTTAGCAAAATGAAAACATAGATGTCGTCCCCTTTTGGGACGACATACCGAGTGAGGTGGCAGTAGCGAGAGCAAGGGTTTGGGAATTTGGAAATAACAGTCCGCGATAGTGGCTGTTTTTTAAATTCCAAACTGTTGCTGGATTCTTTAGGTTTTGTGGGTGCTTGAAAGTAGTTATGGAATTGGTTTATTATGTTCTGCAGTATTGGAGTTATGAAAATGCCAAAGCACCGACAAAAGCGTATTAATGAACAATTCCGAGTGTGGTGGCAGCAGCGAGAGCAAGGGTTTGGGAATTTGGAATAACAGTCTGCGATAGTGGCTGTTTTTAAATTCCAAACTGTTGCTGGGTTCTTTAGGTTTTGTGGGTGCTTGAAAGTAGTTATGAAAATGAGATTTAATATTATGCAGTATAGTGATTATGAAAATGCCAGAGCACCTACAAAAGCGTATTAATGAACAATTATGATAACACTTTCAATTATTTGAATCTATAAATATTTAGCTATGACCTTTTGCGTTAGGGATAGACGAGGAAATCCTTTTTTTGGTTTTTTCCAAAAAAAGATTGGAACAATAGCCCGTGCCTTTTGGCAACGCCCAAATAATAATGAATTACTTTGATTCGATAATTCATTTATTATGATTTGCATAACCATTTATTTATTCACCCACTTATTCACCCACTTTTGGATCAATATAATGTAATATCCAAAGTCCTCCTTTTGTACCTTCACGTTCTAATAATCCTTCTTTTTTAAGAACTCCTAAATTTTTATCTATTGCGGTAGCACTAAAATCAGTTAATTGCTGTAAAGTTGATTTTTTTATTTCTTTATTTTCGTGAATGGCTTTTAACAGTATAATTTGTTTTTCAGATAAATTATTCACCCACTTATTCACCCACATTTTGAAATCAAAAGGTCTTCTAAAAATTACTGTGAACATTCCGTCAAAGATAAATTCTGGTGGTGTTAATCCTTCTTCTTTCATTAAATCACGCATTCGACTGATGCCTGAACCTATTTGCTCCACTAAACGCATTCTTTCGAATAACCCGAAAATTAAAGGATTTCGACTTGAACTTTTTTTGCCAAATTCATTTCTTGGTACGGCACTTACTAAACCACTAGGAATAAAAAAACAATCAAATTATTGAAAATCAAATTATTGAAATGAAGCAAACGGTAACTTTGAGTTCAGGAATACTTGGACTAGATGCGATTTTGCGTAGGCGAATGAAATAATGAAAATAATTAATTTGAATGTAATTAGCTGTTAAGCAATGTACTATATGAATAAATAGTATTATTATGTCAGGTAAAGTTTGGAAAAAACTTGACATTTAAAATAAAATAATTATCTTTGTTGGAAGATATGAAAGTAACAGATAAAATAGTAGCTAAAATAAATCGAATAGATACAGGGGATGTATTCGGATATGATACGCTTGGACTAACGTCAGATGAAATTATTGCTGGTTCTAAAGCATTAAGCAGATTAGTTGGTAAGGGAGTTATTAAAAGAGCCAGGAAAGGTTATTACTATAAACCGAAGGTCTCTTTATTTGGTGAGCAAAAACCCAGAGAAGATGTTTTGCTTTCTCTTTATTTGTTTGATAAAAACAAACAAGTCGCTTATATAACTGGCACTAGATTGTATAATAAATTAGGATTGACTACACAAGTTCCAAGTTCTATACGCGTTGCGTCTTTGGATAAACAGGTTAAAGGTATTGTAGGCAATGTTGTTATTCGACCTGCTAAAAGTTATGTAAGGGTTACTTCTGATACTATTAAATATTTGGAGCTATTAGATGTTATTAAAGATTTGAATGCCATACCCGATTTAAAAAAAAGCGATGGTCTTGTTTATTTAAAAAAGACTATTTATAACTTTGAAACTATAGAATTGAGAAAACTAATTACTTATGGTGTTGCTTATCCTCCAAAAGTTAGAGCTTTACTTGGTGCGCTTTTGGAAGCTATGAATTTTGATGCTGCGGGTCTTTCTGTATTAAAAAAATCGATTAACCCTTCGAGCAGTTATGAATATGGAATTACTCCTAAAATGCTTTCGACCGCTAACTCTTGGAACATAGTCTAATGAATTTACATTTGGATAAAGATAATTTTGAAGGAGCAATTGTAGCTACCGCTAACTATTTTGAAATTCCAGAAATTTTTATTGAAAAAGATTATTGGGTAACTTATGCTTTGCATCAATTGTTTCATTCTGAAGTGAAAGATAGGATTGTATTTAAGGGCGGAACCTCATTATCAAAATGTTATTCTATTATTAAACGGTTTTCGGAAGATATTGATCTGGTTGTTATAAAAAATGATGTTGATACAGGTAGTGATCTTAAAAGAAGATTGAAAGAAATTACTACTATTATTGATCGTTCGATTCTTGAAATAGTAGCTGATCATCCCAACACTAATAAGAAAGGAAGTATAAGGAAAATTGTTTACTCTTTTCCAAAAGTTGGTTTAGGAGGTAAGTATGGCGAAGTGAAGGATGATATTACTTTGGAAGTATCGCATCTTGGAAATTTTGAGCCAAATGTTACTAAACCAATTCGTACTTTAATTGCAGATTATATCAAAACAACACCAAATATTGATTTAATCACTCAATTTGGATTGGCAGATTTTGACGTAAAAGCGTTGTCTGTTGAACGTACTTTTTGTGAAAAGATAATTAGCTTGGTACGTTTTTCATATACAGAAAATCCAATTATGGACTTATCTAATAAAGTTCGTCACACTTATGATTTAACTTTATTATTGCGAGTTGATTCTATAAAAGACTTTGTGAATTCTGACTCTTTTGGCATTATGCTTTTGCAAGTTGCCAAAGATGATGATAAAGCAATTCCTAATAATAAAGAATGGTTGTATAAGCACCCGAAAGATGCTTTGATTTTCAGCGATACCGTAATGGTTTGGAATGTTTTGAAAAAGGTTTATACAGGAACAAAATTTAATGAACTTCTTATTGGTAATGCAAAGCCTCCACATGAAAATGACGTTTTTGAAACTTTAGTATTTCTATCTGAACGGATTGCAGCAATTTCTTGGGAAGTTTCTGATAAATTCAATCAATAGAAACTTACCTCCTATTTATAAATGAACGTGAAAGGATTTGCACAGTAGCGGTTGTTAGCATTAGTTCTTTTATTTAAATGGGATATAAAATGTCATGTACTTCAGCAGTAAAAGAGTAAAAATTATAAAAGACAAAACATGCTTAACTTGAACGCTTAATAGAATTTGTTTATTTAGGATTTGTACTTTTTGAAAAGTAATATTAAAAAATAAATAAAACAATACTTGTGCAACAGTAAAAGTAGCCACAATCGAAAGTATATTTAAAATCAGCATATATAATTATTTAGGTTTGTCCTTATTTTCAGCAAATTGTTTCAAATATTTTAGTAAATCCTCATTATTAGAAATTTGCAACGAATCTTTTGCTTTTATGATTTCTTTTTGCATTTCTCTATCGTGCCTATTGTTTTGAAATTCAATAATTTTAGAAATTAAACCATCCGTAGATAAATCAAAATTGAATCCTTCAACATCAATGTTTAAACCACCTCCAGTTAAACCAATAATTACTATACCTACTAATAGTATCAAACGTCCATTCTTAGATAAAAATTGTGTTTTGCCTTCAGAATTAACATTTATTTTAATCTGAATTTCAGAAACATTGAAATCAAGATTGTGATGTTTAATAAAACTATCTGTAAACCTTAGTATATCGCTTCCAAAATATAATAAATCAGGAGCTGGAACATTACTTTCTCTATTGACATTAATAATTATACTCGTTTCATCATTAATTTTGAAAAAGTCACTAATTGAACGCTCTACAATGTCTCCATAATGTGTAATATCATTCAAAGCTTGATGAGATTGCATTGCATTTCGTAATAAAATATCAGAGGATTTTTTTGAAATCGTTTTAAGCCACCTAATTTTTTTTCGTTTTCTATAAGGACAACCTGTTCTGTCTAAATCTGAATCACTAACTTCAACTAATTGTGTCTCTTGGACTTCTCCAATTGAAATAAATGCAGATCCTTCAGATGGCACAACCACTATATCACCCTTTTTGATTTCATATACAAATCTAACAAGTTGTCCTGCTATCAATCCAGCGTTTCTATCAGGCATAATGTTTTCAATATACATTTTTAATTTTAAACGAAGTTCACCTAAATTTTTCGAAGATTTTTTTAAGTCATATATTTTCTTTAGAGTAATTTCTTCATGACCTATTGCTACATAATTAAAATTTGTAAAGCTTTCAAAATATTCCCCTCCTTCAGATCTAACAATCCAATATCTTTTATCCTGCGGAACAGCCTCAATCATATCAAAAAATTGAGTAAGTTCTTCTTTAAAACTATTCATAAGTGTTCGGTTTCTGTGTTTATTGCAAGAAATAAAATTTACAAACAAATATATTAAACAATTAAATATATAAATTATAGAAAAAACTTTATATTGTTATAATATAGTTAGTTATTTTAATTTGATTTAGAATATTTGTATACTTGTTTATCATAAATTTATATATTCTTTTAAATGTTGCTAGCTGTGTATTAATTTTATTTTTTTTGTGTTGATTTCGAAGGTTTTAACGATGGTGTATTGCCTGGTGTTCCTTTGTTATCGTGTTGACGTTGGTCGGGTTTCCCTGTAGATGTTGCTGTTCTTTTTGGTCCTGGTTTGATTGCTTGTGTGGTCATTTTTTTTATTTAGTTATAGTTTTTAGTTTGGTTGCCACACGTTGGAAATCACGCGGTAGCAGTTTATAAATTTAATATTCAATCCAATCGATTAATGTTCCATCACATTTTGGAGCATTAGGGCAACATATATATTCAAATCCATTTTTATTTTTAAATACCTTAAAATCTCCAATAACAATTATTTTATAACAATGAACACATAATTTATTGTCAGTTAATTTAGGAATATCCGCAAATGGATAATGTTCATTGAGGTATTGTTGTTTGTCTTTAATTTTAATTTCTTCCATAAAAATATTTTAATATTACTTGGTTTTTAAGGATTTATCCAATCAAAATCTATCAAATGCTCTAAATTATCGGTTAATTTATTGTCTGGATTGGATCTTAAATACTTACCGCTTGCCCCATTAATTACTAGTACCTTTTCTCCAACTTTCCAATTAGCATCTAAATAGTTCCAAATCCACGTTACAGCTTCATTACCTTTTATTTCCAATAGGCTAATAGCTTGCGCTTTACTCTTCTTTGTTGCCCTAGAAGTTGAACCCTCATTTACAGTATGAAACGCATAATCAGTTAAGACATTGTTTGTATCTTTCCAAATACCTGAAATTCTATATTTTGTCATTGTTTGTTATTTTTTTATTACCTACTCTGAACAGTTTTCGATTTCTCCGTTAATTTTTTATCAGAATAAAAATTATAATTGGCGGAAACACAATTAAAATATGATAAAATAAGTTTGTCCTGATGTAGTATTCTATTTTTATTTTATTTACGTCAATCCAATTTAGGTTATGGTATGCTGCTGTTTTTGATTTAAACAATTCATTATCTATTGGTTCATGATTTTCATGTTTTTCGAGTATTCTTTGGTAATCATTGGCGGTTTTTTGAGCAAATTTTAATTTGTCTTATAAAGTGGTATTTTCTTTTAAGGTTTTGAAAATTCGTAATTCATTATACAAACTTGAAAGCTCTAGTCCGCAATTGTGGTATTCTTTTGCTTTTGAGCTGTATTCTTTTGCATTTTCTATTTGACCAAAAACTAAAAGCAGTATTGATAAACAGGTTATTGAATAAGCAATTAAATTTTCGCTGTAGAGCTTCTCATTATAAATATTATACACTGATAGCAAACCTATTGCAATTAAATAAACCGATAACATGCTATTGCAAAGATTCGATAATTTGGAAACTTGTACTACTCTTTTGTTTGCATTAAAGCGACTTCCTTTTGTTGACCAAATTTTATAATTTAGTTCTTCTAAAAAGGTTTTTTCAAGGTAATCTTTGTGAGATTTATCCATATTATTGACACCTATTTTCTATTAATTAAGGCTTCATAAATTAAATATCTCAAGTATTCTTTAGCATCAATTTCAAGACCTTCTAAAAAAATTAGTTTATTAAAGGTTTCTAATAATTGAGTAGTGGTTTTTATTTCAATCAATAATACTTTCTTTAGTTCTTCTTTGTATTTTTTTATTTCTACTGTATTGGAATTTTCAATTTTACTTTTTACTAAATGGACAATTTGATTGTGGTCTTTTAGTTTTGTGATGATTTCGATTTCTTTGTACAGACTAGTAAAATTTTCTTTTGCCTGTGTAAAATTTTCTAGATTTTTAAATGCTTTTTTGGGTCCTGTACCATGCGTTATTGATAAAACTTTTGATTTAATGTCTTTGGGCTTGATTACTAAACGTTGCTCCGCATTTTTTGCATCTTCGAAAATAATGGAGCATACATTTGAAAATTTTAATGCTTCGCGTTTAATTTCGTCATTTGAGACTTGAATTGCGTTTTCTAAATACCCAACTCCTTTTAAATCAACAGTTTCTGATGTTTTGAAAAACATTCTGATAAATGATTCGTTGTATTCAAATGAATACAGGTCATAAATCACGTTTGTTGCTATCATTTCGAAATGCAACTTTAATAATGCAATAACCACTGTTAGGCTGTTGTCATAATTTTGGTATCTGTCTTCCGAAACTATGGCTCGCAAGTAAAATGTATTGTCTTCACTATCATGAATCAATCTGTATTTTTTGCTATGTTCTCCTTTGGTTTTTAATAGTGCCAGATTTTGATCTAAAATATCCGTAAACTTGCTTTTAATAAGTTTACTGGCATATTTCTCTATTTCATATAAATTTGAAAAGAAGTCTCTTTCTCCCGAATGAATGGGGGTTGCTTTAAGGGAATTAATTTTAAGATTTGCCAAATATGGATTGGTAGTCAGATTGTTAAATTGCACTGCAAATCCTTTTTCGTAATCAAAATTTATGTCGGAGAGGTTGCTAACTAAGTCTTGTTTACTATACTTTTCATCAAGCTTTTTGATTACCGTGAAAAGTGTTTTAGCTCCTTTGATGTTGATTTTAGAATTATCATTTGCCTTGATATTAAAATATTCTATGATGTCTTTATAATAATTGCTGTTTTCTATTAAAGTTAACAATACACTGATTTCAATACCATCATCACCATTGAATAAATTTTCTTTACTTACACTTATTTTATTGAATTTGTTCATAATTTATTACTGTTTTAATTTTTTGTTTGCATGTAAATAACCACCTCGCCTTTTGGGCACCCCTAAATGTGAGAGGAATGTTTACCCTTTTTAATTAATCTTTAGGCTTATGAACATGAGGTTTTAGCGTAGGATGTTTTGGCTTTGTTATTGGATCTACTCTTTGTCTTCTATCATCTGTGCCGTCTTCTTT
The DNA here is from genome assembly GCF_040402835.1 of Flavobacterium sp. GTDB lineage: Bacteria > Bacteroidota > Bacteroidia > Flavobacteriales > Flavobacteriaceae > Flavobacterium. The sequence continues at coordinate 6,666 of NZ_JBBALW010000034.1, read as the reverse complement.
TTTTGGTTTTGGTCCTGGTTTGATTGCTTGAATTGTCATGGGTTTTGATTTTTAAAATTAATTTTATTATTGTTTTTTTTTCTTATAATTCAGCTCCAAAGTCACAGACATTGGAGCTGAATGCACATTTATCAGTATTATTTTATTGTTTATGGCAAGAATTTGAACAATAATAACAACCATCAGATTTTGTAAATTTTTCCTTTGCTTTTTTGACAGCTTCTTTACAATCGTTGAATGAACCTAAATATTCTCTATTTTCGACACTTGGCAGAAAACTACAACTTGATTCGTGTACTTCGTGGTCACCATTTGCTTGTTTAATTTTGTTTACATAATAATTTTTCATAATAATCGTGATTTAGTTATTGATTTAGAATTGGTATTGAATTAGTTAAAAGTCAGGAGACTTTAAAAACCAAGTATTAATCTTTTTTTGGTCTATCACCAGAACCAATTCCTTTTTTTATTTGTTCGTTAAGCTCAGTCCTTCTTCTTTCTTCTTCAAGTCTTCTTCTTTCCTGCTCTCTTCTAATTCGTTCTAGCTGTTCTCTTCTAATTTTTTCTTCGTCGCTCATAACTTTATGATTTTAAATTTTTAATAAAGATTAATACAAATATTGCCCCAGCTATAAAGCTTAAAAGGGATATGCTATTAAATAACGTTGTTAAAAAATCAAATGTTTTTTTTAAACAATCATATTTCTGATAATTTAAATTGTAATTTTTGCCTTCTAATTCTCTGATTTCCTCATTGCAATATTTAATGTCATTATAATTGGCAAAATATCCTGTTACTTGTGAAAGTAAATTAATTATAATAGCTATTGAAAAGAATAAACTTCCATTGTAAACATCACTTTTATCAATACCTTTAAATTTATCAAAAAATGCAGCGACAAGTGCTATTCCTCCACTTGATAATGAAATGATTAAAATATCAAATCTTTCGATTGAGTACTTTGCTCTTGTTGCGGCTGTTATTAAATATTCATTTAAATTTGCAATATGTTCTTTATTTTTTCCCATTTTTATAATTAATTTTTATTTAGATACAACGTAATAGGAATCGCGCGGTAGCGGTGCGGTAGTAGTGGCAATAGCAGTTGATGTAACTATGGTTTGCAATGTATGTAAACATCCTTATTTACTTCTTGACAACTTGATATTAAAGATGATATAAACCATAAAATTTGGATTGCTTCACTCCTTCTTGCAAAAGCAACTCCATGTTTCAAATTATTTAGATTTTGTTCAAGTGTATTTCGGGAAATAAAATCAATTACCAAATGAACTTCTCCTTTAAAATGGGGATTATTGATAGATGATTGATATAAACTTATAGCATCATCTATATTATTTCCTTTTCGCAGTCTATTTATATTAGTATTTATACCATCATTATTGTAAGTTGAATTCCATGTATATCTTTTTTCTTGAAGCTGATATGCTTGTGGACTTATGTTTCCTAAATTTTTTTGTGCTTGTCCAACTATATCTTGAAATGCTGATGCTGAGAATTGAGTTGTATTGTGTTTTGAGTGATAAAATATAATTTTACTTTCAAATATTGCAATATGGTCTGCCCATTCTTTTAACAAATCATCACAAATGAAATACTCTGCATCTGCCATAAAATTTTGCTCTACAAAGTCAAAGATAGATAAGTTAGCAAATTCAGTTTGCCCCTTCGCAAAAATGCCTTTTTCACTATCACAAAATTGTAATTCATTATGTGGCACAAAAATCTTCATAAAATGTTCAATATTACCTAAAAGTTTGGAATCTTTGAATAATTTTCTATTAGAATATGCTAAGTCGATATTGTCAAAATTTATTATAAAACTGCTAGATTGGCTAATATAATCTATAATTGAAATTTCTGTTCCATTTGATTTTTTTAGAATTACATTCTTTAGTTTTGGAGACTTTAGCGTAATTGATTTTTCGTTAAATTTTAATTCAATATCATTAATTGTAGAATTATCAACTTTAAAAATATCGTAATGAGCATCATAAGTGACTTTAGAAAGACGTTCAAAATTCTTTAAATATTTGATTATATCTAAATCTCGCTCTAAAACTAAGTCTTCATCAAAAAATCTAATAACAGTGTTTGAAATAACTTCATTTTCAAAATCAGTGTATAAACCACTAAATGTAAATAGAATCGAAATTGGAACTAAAGTGTCACGGACACTTTCATAATCTTGTGGTTCGGCAAAAACTGATAAAAATGTTTCTTTTTCAGAGTGATGTTTAATCTGATTAACAAGTTTTTCTACCCAAAAACAAAACTCTTCAATAGAATTTTTTTTACCAAATTTATTTATTCTAGAAGAATTTAAAATTAATGAGACTTTTTCATCGGCATTTTTTAGTCTTAAAGAATTGAGCATATAATTGTTTGCTCCTAAAGCAGAAAAATTCTCTTTTAAATCGATAGCTTCCAAACTTTTCTCTCTTAATGCTTTATCTGATACATTTAGATTTTTAAGATTGAATTTTTCAAATTGTGTTTCATCATTTACAAAAAGTGTAGAAAGAATTTTGTAATCGAGTGGATTAAATTGTTTTAAAAACTCTTGTATTTTAGATATGTTTTTTCTACTTATTACAACATAATCTTCTATTTCTACTATTAATAAATATGCTAATTTTGTTTCAATCCAATTTTCAAGTGTTTCGTTAATGAAAGTTGGTTGCGTATTATATTTAAAAACACAAATTGAATACTGAATTTCAATATTATTTATTGTTATTGATTTCTTCACTTCTTTAAGTAAAAAGTTACTTGACTTAATTACTGAAGCATCTTTAAAAAGTACATTTATTTTATTTCTCGAGATTTTAACATTTTCTGAATTATGAAAAATGTATGCGTTCTCATTAATAATGATGTTTTCAAATTCTTCTTGTTCAGTCATATTTTCTATGTTTGTGTGGTTATTTCACCTAACTTGTATGCAATTCCTAAAATGTCGCCACATTACACCCCAATAAGGAAATATCTGCAAATGTTATGTTTCTATTTATTTAATATGTTAAAAAATACCAGCAACATTGCTCATAAGAACCCCGTTGCTGTTATCTTTTAATTAGTATTTACTAAGTTTTTGACTTTTTCACTTATTTTAATACAGCGAAGGTTTGTTGTTTATAAATTGTTGCCCAAAAGAATAAAGTCGAAAGCAATGGAATATGATAATTTTATTTGATATTCCAATTCTTAACAATCCAATCAATTAAATTTTGTCTATTGTCTTCTGATTTCAAATCAGAGTGACGCAATAACTTCTCAACTTTTTGAAAGCTTTCTTTTGTTTTGGGTACATTATAATTTATTAAAAACTTATTACAGAAATATACCACTTCGTATTCTTCACTTTTGTCAACTTTAATTCTTTCAAGTACTCCTATGTATTTTGGATTATCACCGCCATCAACCGTTGGCGAATAATCATTATTTTTTAAATCATCAGCTGTAAAATTTGCCATATCGTTTAACTTAATTCTTCATACCTACTCTACACAGTTTTCGGCCTCCCTGTTTAAATATCAAATTAATTCTCTGCAGTATTCAGTTCATGAACCCAACTACCATAGCTTTTTCTAATATTTTTTATTCCTTTGCAATTTTGGGATATTTTTTTGAACTGTATTACGGTGTTTTGGTGTTTTTTTTACGGTGTTTTTTTATTACTCGTCTGAATTGTCCATTCTTTTGGTTAAGGTTTCTTTTAGGGTGTTTAGGAATTTGGTGCGGTTTGTTTTACGGATTCTAATTTCTAGAAAGACTCTGTGGTATTGTCCTAAGTCGATTTTTAATGTTTGTTCAAAAAATTCTACTACGTCTTTTAGGTCGGAGGTTCCAAAATTGAATGTGCCCTCGGCATGTAAGGCATAAAGTAATTCTATTAATGCTACTTTGGAACCTGTCCACGTTTGTATTGCTTTTGGGTTTATTTGGATTTTATCTTTTATGGGTGTCTTTTCTAACTTGGTTAGTTCCTCTTCGATATAGACTTGAATTAAATCATTTGCCATGATTTGGGCTATTGTATTGTCGTGTGAAGTAGTAAAACGATGGTCGGCATCAAAATAATTTGTACCAATATTTAGTTTGATATCGTGTTTTCCCGGATAAAGTATTTGCTATCAAGATAGGTGCTTTCTGTTCTATGGTATCTGTAGAATTCAAGGTTGTTGTCGAAAAATATTTTTAGATTATTGAGTTCGTGGTTGAGGTAGGTGCGAATTATTTTTTCGCCTCCATGTGGTTTTTTTGTTTCAATTTTATAAATAGAATTGTAGTAAATTAATTTGGATAGGATTTTAGGTTTGCTGTTTTTAAAGAATTCTATTTCATGCTCTGGCAACTGAAAAGAAGTTTCTATAACTTGTGTTTTAATTTTATTTAAGGTGTTGGAAATATGCTCGATTGCTTCTTCTGAGAGCTTGATTGGATCGTCTATTTCCAGTGACATGAAATTTAGTTCGGTGTCGAGTTCTGCACTAATAGATTTGAATTGATTTTGCATATCATTGGTTTTATGCCAATAATATAGAATTCATTTGAATTGCTATTACGGTGTTTTGGTGTTTTTATTACGGTGTTTTTTTGTGTTAATGCTTATAGAACCACAGCCCCAAAATCGGATCCTCAGACATTTTATTAAGACCACTCGAGTTGATACCCGCGGTAGCGGGGTATATAATACTTTATTACTTTTTCATATAAGTCGCATATAAATGGCTTGTACAAACACCGCAAACTTGTTTTCCAATTTCAGCTATTCTTAAGCGCGCTTGATCTTCAACTTCACAAGTAAAAATATTACCATCATTTTCATCTATATCCATCATTTTACATATAGAGGCTTTTACTAAATTTGTATTACATTTTTTGGGACCTAATAAATCCCCTTCAAATAAATGGTATTCTTCAGTGTCATTTTTCTTTTTTAATGTATATGCTTTCATAATTATTTAAATATTAATGTTATTATTTACAAACCCCGCAAGTTCCACCATTTTTAGCGCAGTATTTACAATACTTACAGTTTTTGCATGCGTTGCAGTCTTTTGAACCGGTGCATTTTCTGCCAGCGGTGTAGTAGGTTGTGACTCCTATTGTTGTTAGGATTAGGAATGCTGTGATTAAGATTGATTTTTTCATATTCTTTATTTTTTTAATTGCATTTGTAAGGGTCCGGGTCTCCAACTGCTGGTTTTTTTTCATTGTTATAGCATAGATTTAACTCTGATGCTACTATGATTTGTTTGGTTAGGTTTACTGATAAACCTCTATTGCTATCTGGGGCAGATAATGATTTGTTTTGATTTGCTGGAATGTTATTGAAGGTTAGGTATTCAGTTGTGTAAATACCATCATTCTTTTTGATGTAATCTATTGCCACAGTGATTTGATCTAAGGTGTAGTCTGTATTGTTAGTTACGATTATATCTAGGTTGGAAATGCCCCTCGCTGCGCAAAGTCTCATATCTTTGCAATGATGATAAAATCATAACTTTACAAAGTAAACAAAAATAAGGTTGCAAAATCAACACTGGTCTAGATACATTATTAATGATATTGTTCGGGAGGTAGATCAACCTTATTTTAATCATATACTGAATTTGAATTAGTACTTAAACACTTTGTTTTAAATAAAGATGTTGTATAAAATATGAGATAAAATCCAATATGATTTTTTGTTTGCTTAACAATTTAAAACTTGTAAAAGATGCTAAAGTATTCAATTGGGCTTGATGTTTCAAGCAAGAAAATCGATGGTTGTATTAGTGTAATCGACACTAATCAAAAAGTAATTGTAAAATCTAGTATTGTATTTTCTAATGATTTGAAAGGATTTAAGATCTTAGAGAATTGGATTTTAAAACACTACAAAGAAAAGAATATTCCATTAGTTGTCTGTATGGAGGCAACGGGTATTTATTATGAATCCTGTGCTTTATATTTATTTGAAAAAAAGTTTAATGTTTCAGTGGTATTGCCAAACAAGGCAAAACAATATTTTCAAGCCATTGGATTAAAATCTAAAAATGACACCATTGACGCTAGAGGATTAGCTCAAATGGGAGCCGAACGATGCTTGAGAACCTGGAAACCCCTCGCAAAATATTTCTATGAATTAAGGCTTTACACCCGTCAACATCAAAACTTGCAAGAACAAAAAACGGTAATCAACAATCAGTTAAAGTCTTTAGAGTATGGGATGTACATTAATAAAAAAATTATAAAACAGTTAAAAAGATTAATTTGTGTTTTTGAAAAGGAATTAATTGAATTAGATAAATTAATTAAAGACCACATTAAATCAAATGAAGATATTCAAATCAAAGCAAACAACATTTGTAAAATAAAAGGTATTGGGATTTTAACTTTTGCAACACTTATTGCAGAAACTAATGGCTTCGAGTTGTTTGAGAACAGCAAACAATTAGTATCCTATGCTGGATTTGATGTAGTTGAAAATCAATCTGGAAGTACATTTGGCAGGACAAAAATATCAAAAAAAGGGAACTCAAGAATTAGAAGAGCTTTATTTATGCCTGCTTTTACCGTTATAACATATAAACAAAAGCCGTTTGGATATGCAAATAAAACCCGCAGTATTAGTTAAGCAACATTTTTAAAATTAT
>NZ_JBBALW010000033.1:0-26493 GCF_040402835.1 Flavobacterium sp. | reverse complement strand
TTTGATATTTCCCAACCACTTGTAATTGTATTGGATTTTATCAATTCATTTTGGTTGGTTTTAATTAGAAGTTCTTTTTTTATTAAATCTATATAGAATGTTTTAGATGTTGTATAAGCAATCTTAGATAATTCAAGCAATGAATCGTCAGTCAGGTCACTTTCTAAAATCTCTTTACTTTTAAATATTGAATTATTATCGTTGAATTTTAATTCAAAAATTTGCTTCTTCCCTGTTTCGATAATTTGTCTTATATTGTCGTTTTGTGGATTTCCCTCTTTAAATATTACATTTATGTCCACAATATAATATTCAACTATACCCGATTTATTTTGAGAAAAAGAAAGAGTTGCATTTAACAAAAAGAAAATAAATATAAATTTTTTCGACATCTTTAATTATAAAAGTTGATTTGTTTAAGCTAGCTTTAGGATATTATTTTTAAAAATAGTTATTTCGTTTTGAATATTTCTGATATCTTTTTATCTAAATCTTCTTTAGAAATCCTACTCCCTGTATTTGGCTTTTGAATTAATTGCAATCCTTTTAAATTTAAATTTATTTTTTCAACACCATATAATACATTTCTTTCTTGTAATTCAAATATTAATCCTGGTAAATCGCCATAACCTAAAGGCCCAAAAGGGATGGCTATTTTTGGTGAATACCACGCAACAATTGGAAATTTGAAAATGCCCGATGAACCATCATTTCGAACAAATTCAGATGTTGCTTTATAACAAGTGTAGCCATCAATTATTTTTGTTTCATTATGAAGTATCCATTTTGTATCCCTGTTTTCAATAATAATAATATTTCCAAAATCCGGGTCGTTTTCTGGCCTTAAAGAAAATAATGAATCTTTTTCTTTATAATATATATTTTTACTTTTGTTATTTCCTTCAACTGATATTGCTCCTTCATATTTAAAAATGGATTGGATTGGATCAAATTCAAGAATATACTTTTCACTTTCTTTATCAACTATGTAATTTGTTTTATCTTCTTTGCTTAATGATTCAAATAGTTCATCGCTTCCTACTTTAACTTTATAATGAATAGACCCATTAAGAATTTGAGAATTAATATATGATGAAAAAAGTAGTAATAGCGTTGTGATTATTTTAGATTTCATTTAAAAAATATTTTATAAAGACGGTCTGAATTATTATGACCGCCTTTAGTTGTTAAAAAATTAAGCCGGTGTAACCTTTTTTACTTGTCTACAGGCTTCTTTAGCCTCTCTTGCCTTTTCTCTTGACAATTCTTCACCAAAACCGCGACTTACCCAAATATAATAAGTATCATAAGCAATTTCATCACAAATGTCACTTACAAATACCATTGATTTAGATTCAACTTTTACCTCAACAACACTCGCCATCGAAACCCCACTAAAAGCTACCAATGCGATAGCTGTAAAAAATAATTTTTTCATAATTTGTAATTTTTAAAATTAAACATTTTTTTGTTATACAAAGTTGTTTCTCGAGAACTATTTTGCTTTAACAAATGAAAGAATGTTTTTTTTTAATAAAAAAAGCCTTTTTAGCCTTTTTTAGGGCTAAAATAGCCTGAAAATAAATTATGAAAAACTATTTTAAATTGTACTTTTATATACATTTGGGTATAACTAACTGCTTTTTAAGTATAAATTATCTGATTTTGGGGAAATGAAACTCGTAAGTAGAGTAAATAATAATATAAAATTTATCCTACTTTATTAAATTAAAAAAAACACAATCCCAAAAAAAGGAAATGTGTCATTTTTTAACATTAAAGACTCAAATTTATTTGCCCTTATTTACTATCATTTAAAAGCATTTCTTTTGATTTTTCCAAAAAATCAATAGCTAAGGTTTGGAATTCAGATTCAGAAATTATTTTTTTTTCATTAACGTTAAAATCAAACTTTTTCTTTGAATTAAATTTAATTTCTTTAACAAAATATGTAACTTTGTCATCAGACAATTTTAAAATTAAACCTGGTAAACCATTGTATTCCTTTGGGCCAAAGCTCAATGGAATTTTACTTGCATACCAACTTGTAATTAATATTTTTCTACCATCGATCAATTCTTTAACTTTTGTAGCTTTTAAGCATTTATAATCACCAATTTTTTTGGTTTCATTAATTAATACCCAAGGATTCTGATTTTCAATCTTAACATAAATTTTCTCATTAGAAGATAAATTTCTTTGAGAAATAGTTGTATTATTAAATAAATAGTATTCACCATTACTAGATATGCCTCTTACTATAAGATTTGCAATTCTATTGTTTATTAATTTGTCAATCGTTTTAAATCTTGAATTTTTCGATTTATTTATAAGTAATTCAAAATCAAAATTATCGAATTCAGCATCAACTCCTCTAAAATCATCTCTAACTAATTCACTTACAGTTTTTTGGTCGCTTTCAATAGAACCATTAGAAGGTTTTATACCATAAATAATTTCTGTATTTTGTGAAAATACGATACTGTTAACACAAATAATAAAGAAAAATAATATTATGTTCTTCATTTAATAATAAAATTTATAAATTTATTAATTGAAAATTAAACTAATTATTGTTTGCATAGTACTCCGCTTGCAGATCCTCCTTCATTTCCATACATACAATTTTGAAAATGACCCTGAGCAAGTTCTCTAGCAAGACCGGAGTTTTCGTATCCTAAATATGAACTATAATAATTCAAATAGGCACTGTAAACTTTCATGCACTGATCTATTCTAGGTATATTATCTTCTGATACTTTCTTTAATTTTGTTTCATGTTTTGTAATTTCAATCTCCTTTTTTACTTTTACATTATTTGCCATTGAAACCGCGCTAAAAGCTACCAATGCGATAGCTGTAAAAAATAATTTTTTCATAATTTGTAATTTTTAAAATTAAACATTTTTTTGTTATACAAAGTTGTTTCTCGAGAACTATTTTGCTTTAACAAATGAAAGAATGTTTTTTTTAATAAAAAAAGCCTTTTTAGCCTTTTTTATGGCTAAAATAGCCTAAAAATAAAAATATAAACTACAGTTTATTTGAATTAAAACAATTAAATTTGAAAAACTTACTTATTAATTGCCAAAATTAAATCTATATGAACCAAGAAATCGTAAACAAACTCAGAAAACTTCGCATCGAAAAGGGATTCTCAAAACAAGATATGGCCGTAAAATTAAATATTGAATTATCAGCTTATATTCGACTAGAATCTGGAAGAGTAAATACTTGGGGGAAATACTTTAGAGAAATATGCCTCATTTTTAAAATAAATCCAAGTGAGTTTTTTGATGATATAATAGTAGTAGAAACGTCTTTGAACACAATACAACCAGTAATTGTAGAGAGAGAGAGAGAGAGAGAGACAAATATTAGACACATAAGTAGTAAGTGCAAGACTCTATTCTAAAAAGTGTGTAAGTTCAAAAAAATAGGGGTTTGACTTTTTTTTAAAGTTGAACCCTTTTTTCAAAAAATATTAAAAAACAGTACAAATCTGAGTTCAACATTTGAACAATTATATCCATTAAATATCATTATGGCAATGTACTTACCCAAATTAGTTCTCTTCTGTAATGGTCTTCCTTTTTTCAAATGTGAGTACCAAAGCGGGTAAAACCAAAAGGTTGGCAAACATGGCAAATAGCAAGGTGCAGGAAATTAAGCCGCCCAGTGCTACGGTGCCGCCAAAACTGGAAAGTGTGAAAATAGCGAAGCCAAAAATCAGGACAATTGAGGTGTAAAAGGTGCTAATACCTGTTTCTCGCAAGGCGCTAAAAACTGATTTTTTGATTTTTCCGTTGTTTTGAATGAGGTCGTGGCGGTATTTTGCCATAAATTGAATGGCGTTGTCCACGGAAATTCCAAAGGCGATGCTAAACACTAAAATCGTTGATGGTTTCAGGGGAATTCCTAAATAGCCCATTAATCCCGAGGTGATGCAAAGCGGCAAAATGTTGGTGATTACGGAAACGAAAATCATTTTTGTCGAGCGAAACATATACGCCATCAGCCCTGCGATTAGGAAAATGGCAAATATTAGCGATTCGATTAAGTTGTTTATGAGGTAAGTTGTACCTTTTTGGAACACCAGAGCTTTTCCTGTAAGCGTAACTTCATAGCGGTCTTTTGGGAAAATTTCTTCGATTTTTGTTCTTAATTTCCCTTCAATTTTCGACATGTCTTTGGTGCCGATATCTTTCATAAAAGTCGTAATTCTGGCATATTGACCCGTAGAATCAACATAGCTTTTCATTAGATTTTCTTTCGAGTTTTTAGTGGCATTTTTGGCATACGAAAGGATAAATACTTGCTCTTGAGAAGTTGGTAATTCGTAAAATTCAGGCTTTCCGTTGTAGAATGCTTGTTTGGAATATTTCACCAAATTGACAATTGAGACCGGTTTTGAAAGTTCTGGAATTTGCTCAATCGTTTTTTGCAATTCGTCCATTTTTTTCATTGTGGACAATTTCATAACGCCTTTTTTATGCTTGGTGTCAATCATAATTTCAAGTGGCATTACGCCATTGAATTCTTTTTCAAAAAATACAATGTCTTTAAAAAACGACGCACTTTTTGGCATTTCACCAATTAAACTACCTGAAACTTTCATTCGCACTACGCCAATTACACTGAAAACCAATAGCAATCCATAAATGGAATAGATATAAGTACGTTTGGTTTTTACAATGTGTTCTACCCAATCCAAAACCCAAGAAAGGTAGGTTTTGCTTAAATGATACAAATGCTTTTCCTTTGGAACGTGCATAAAACTGTACATTATTGGCACAACAACCAGCGTTAAAAGATACACTGTGATTACATTTATGGAAGTTACTAAGCCAAATTCAAATAGCAAATCGTTACCCGTAATCATAAAAGTAGCAAATCCAGCCGCAGTTGTAAGGTTCGTCATTAAGGTAGAAACTCCGATTTTTGAAATCACCCGCTGTAAAGCTTTTGCTTGATTATGGTGCAATTTTATTTCTTGTTGGTATTTATTGATGAGAAAAATACAATTTGTAATTCCAATTACAATGATTAATGGTGGGATTATTGCCGTTAGAATTGTGATTCTGTAATGAAGTAATCCTAAGGTTCCAAAAGACCACATTACGCCAAAAAGCAAGATGAATATAGAGATAAAAGTAGCCCTGTAAGAACGGAAAAAAAAGAAGAAAATCAAGGATGTTATAAGCAAAGCGGCGCCTATAAAAAGTCCGATTTCGCCTTTCATATTTTCGGCATTGATGGTTCTAATGTATGGCATTCCTGAAACGCGAAGGTCTATTCCAGTGGCTTTTTCAAACTTATCGATTTTTGGAATAAGGTTTTCAAGGATAAATGTTTTTCTTTCGGCAGTATTTACAATTGATTTTTTCAAGTAAATTGCCGAACGAATACTACCTGATTTTTTACTAAATAATAGCCCTTCGTAAAACGGCAAATTATTAAAAAGTTCCAACTTTATTTTTTGTAAATAGGCAGGATTTATCGTTTGATTTTGATCAATAAGCGGCACCAATTCAAATTTTTCTGCCAAGGTATCTTTTTGTAATTTCTTTAAATCGTTCAAAGAAACCACCAATTCAACTTCTTTAGAATTTTTTAGACCTGTCATTAATTCATTCCAAGCAGCAAAGGCTTTTGGAGTGAAAAAGTTGGGGTCTTTGAAACCAATAACGATTAAATTTCCCTCTTCACCAAATTTAGTTAGGAAATCGTCATATTGTCTGTTTACGATGTGTTTTTTGGGAAGCAAATTGGCCTCAGTATAGGTCATACTTAAGTTTTTCCATTGCAAACCAAGGAAAATTGTGATAGCAACGATAATTACCAGTATTGTGATTCTATAAGTAAGGATTAATCGGGCGATAAATTCCCAAAAACCTACCTTCAATGTCTTTTTCATAAACGGTTTTAATGCGAGCAAAGGTAATTAAAACCTATAAAATTTATATAAATTCAGAATTTATTTTAATGAAATAATTGTTATTAAATAAACTCCAATTTTATATTTGCGTAATCATTTATGAGTTATATTTATTCCTATATTTGATTTTTGAATCTTTGCACATAAAATCTTTTAAAACCGCTTAATAAGCTATGAAAAACTTTAAAAATACCTTTTTTTATTTTACTGTAACTGGCGGTTTTACAGCATTAATCTATTGGATTATTTCAAAAGGAAAGGTTTTAGAAACGGTAAAAATAGTATCAAAAGTTGCAAAACCAAATAATCATTGGAACGATTTCATTTCCTCAATGATTCTCAATTTTCAAGATCCATTAGCGATTTTGTTGGCGCAAATTATCACAATTATCATTGTTGCTCGTTTTTTTGGTTGGATTTTTAGAAAAATTGGACAGCCATCAGTAATTGGAGAAATTATTGCAGGGATTTTTCTGGGGCCTTCCTTATTAGGAATGTATTTTCCCGAATTTTCATTAGCACTATTCCCTATACAATCATTAGGAAATCTACAGTTTTTAAGTCAAATTGGACTAATCCTTTTTATGTTTGTCATTGGAATGGAATTGGATTTAAAAGTACTTAGAAATAAAGCCAATGAGGCAGTGGTAATTAGTCACGCCAGTATTGTAATCCCTTTTGCGCTTGGAATTGGGCTTGCTTTTTATGTTTATAAATCATTTGCTCCCGAAGGGATTCCTTTTTTATCTTTCAGTTTGTTTATGGGAATCGCAATGAGTATTACCGCATTTCCAGTTTTAGCTAGAATTGTTCAAGAGCGTGGTATTCATAAAACAAGATTGGGCGCCATCGTAATTACTTGTGCTGCAGCCGATGATATTACCGCTTGGTGCTTGCTTGCAGTTGTAATTGCAATTGTAAAAGCAGGAACATTTGATAGTGCTTTATATGTAATTGCGCTCGCTTTTATATATGTTCTTGTAATGATTTTTATCGTAAAACCATTCCTAAAAAGAGTCGGTGACTTATATGCAAAAAGTGAAAATTTAAGCAAGCCCGTTGTTGCAATATTTTTTCTGACCTTGATTCTATCTTCATATGCAACAAATATAATTGGGATTCACGCTTTATTTGGCGCTTTTATGACGGGAGTTATTATGCCCGATATTTCAAAATTCAGAACTATATTTATTGAAAAAGTAGAAGATGTTTCGGTAATATTATTGTTGCCTTTGTTTTTTGTATTTACAGGTTTACGAACTCAAATCGGGTTGATTAATGACCCCTATATGTGGAAAGTTACGGGTTTTATTATTCTTGTAGCCGTAGTTGGAAAGTTTTTTGGAAGTGCCCTTGCTGCAAAATTTGTAGGTCAAAGTTGGAGAGATAGCCTTACAATTGGAGCATTAATGAATACTCGTGGACTTATGGAATTGGTGGTTTTAAACATTGGTTTGGACCTAGGGGTACTTACTCCAGAAGTTTTTACAATGATGGTTATTATGGCATTGGTAACCACTTTTATGACTGGACCAGCTTTAGATGTTATCAATTGGGCGTTCAAAACGAAGGACAATTTCGTGCCACAAGAAATTACAAGCACTAGCAAATACAAGATATTATTGTTCTTTGGCAACAACGAAAAAGGGAAATCTCTATTGAGATTAGCGAGTAGTTTGGTTAAAAAACAAAAAGAAAATGTGAACATTACAGCAATGCACATGATTTTAAGCAATGAAATGCATTCTTATAACATGGATGAATATGAAATTGATAGTTTTCTTCCAATATTAAATGAGTCTAAAATTTTAGACCAAAAAATATCTACCGTTTTTAAAGCAACCGTTGACATTGAAACTGATATTGTAGATATTGCCAATCAAGGCGAATACGACTTATTGCTTGTGGGTCTAGGAAAATCAATTTTTGAAGGAACGCTACTTGGAAAGGTATTAGGATTTACAACTAGAATCATAAACCCAGACCGTTTAATTGATAAGTTTACTGGAAAAGAAGGACTGTTTGAAAATTCCCCATTTGATGAAAGAACACGTCAAATAATTTCTAAAACCAAAATGCCTCTTGGTATTTTAGTTAATAAAAATTTACAAGAGGTAAACCAAGTTTTCGTCCCTATTTTTAGTTCGGAAGACTTGTTTTTATTGGATTATGCACAAAAATTAATATATAATAATGACTCTAAAATAACTGTTTTAGATTATAATAGCAATATAAAAAATAATTTTATTTTTGAAAATGCTGTTAGCGCTTTAGAAAAAAATTATCCTAATAATATGACTTTATTGAATGATAAAGCCATAAAAAAGGAATTTTTGAACCAACACGATTTAATGATAATTAGTCTTGAAAGTTGGAAGAAATTGGTTGATTCTCAAAGCGATTGGTTGAGCGATATTCCTTCTGTTTTAATAATTAAAACGTGATATTTTTCTATAAATTCAATTAATTAATATTTACAAAAACACCTCTTTCAACACCTCTAGAGATTTCGGTTTTCTAAATCCATCTAAATGAAAACTATAGTAGTCAATTATAATTTTCAGTAGTAATTGTCTTTCGATAATATGAAAGGTTTTCAAGTCGCTTTCAAATTTTAGACTAATTAATTTTTTAAAAAGGGATGTTTCGTGAACCGACAGTGAACTAATGGCGTTGAAAGGCGAGAAAACTCCTTCCGTCATTTCGAAGTAAGGTAAATCAATATCGGAAATATCTGGATAAAAACCTAAATACTTCGTGGCCTCTAGCAGGAAAATGAGATGAAAATTTGCCATGTCATCGTGAGTATCCAACCATAATAATGCCGTTTCTAAATAAGTAAATAATGCTTCGTTTTCTTCTTCCTCATGAATGGAATAATGCATCATTTCTGATAAAAATAAAACGATAGTGCTTTTTGTTATCGTATTGTGAATAGTTTGAAAAGGAATTGCTAATTTAATTTCTTTGAAGTTTTCCAAAGTGCCTTTATTTTTATGAATGGCTTCTATTTCAAGTATTGAAAAAGGTTGAAAATAAGCGATTTTTTGATTGGACTTTCTTGATGAAAATGCATCTCGAACAAAGTATGATTTTAAACCATCGGAAAGCGTAAAGCATTTAACGATCAGGCTTTTTTCTTGGAATTTTAAAGATGAAATTACAATGGCTTTGGTTTTAACTAACATTTTTTTGTTGAAAATTTAAAATTGAGAAGACAAAAAAATCACCTAATTATCATTATTTTTTTAACTTTTGTTTCTAAACCATCTTGAGCAGAAATAAAAATCATATAAACACCCGAGGCAACTTTGTATTTTCCAAATGCTTTGGTATCCCATTCGATAGTTCCTCCTTCTGAAATTTCTTCATAAACCAAATTCCCTTCAATATCGGTTATTTTTACCGTGCATTTATTCAAAAGTCCACTAATTTTTACAGTTCCTTCAAATTCAGGGCGTACTGGATTAGGATAAACATTCACATTACTCAAATCGGAACTTGCAGTAGTTGCAGTTCCTTTAAACGAAACCATCCCTTTGTCAGTAGCAAAAAAGACTTCCCCCGTAGTTGGATTTATATCAATATCATTTATACCATTACTGGGCAAAGGAGAATTGCTAGTAGTGAATCTTTGCAGGGTTTGTTGCCCATCAGAAGAAAATTGGAATACGCCCGAATCGGCAGTTCCAACCCATTTATTATTAGCGCCATCTACAACAATATCGGTAATGAATTGCTCGTATAATAACTCTTGAGCCAACCCATTTTCTAATATTATTATAGAATTAGATGTCAATTGAGCATCAGTTGAAAAGCGATCTACACTTGAAAGCACCCTTAATCCGCTTGTAGTACCAATCCATAACTGATTTCTAGTATCAATGGCAACTACTCGAGCATCTACAACAGGGAGATTGCCTAAATCGGCTCCAAGGGATATTTTTTTAAATACAGTGCTATTTTCTTTGTAACCAATCACTCCGTCATAGTTAGAGGCCATCCATTTTGTACCGTTTTTATCCACAACAACTTCTCCATAACTATCTTCATAATAGCGCTGTAAAATAGATTCCATAGGGACACTTGACCAAGCGCCTTGTGGGGTTAGTTTTTTTAACCCGTTTTTTGACCAACCATTTCCCACCCATAGATTTCCTGATTTGTCAAATCCGGCGCCATTAATACGAATATCTTTATAATTTGAATTTGGAGGGTTTAAAACCAATGATTCTAATGTGCTATTGCTTTCATTGTATAAAATAACAGGAATATTATTCTCAACCTTTAATAATCCTGAAAAAAAAGAACTAATAAAAACCTGATTAGTATTACTTGGATTAACGGTTATTTTACAAAGCGCTTTAGCACCCAAAACAGCCGAATATGGCGTGTTCAACCATCCGTTTTCTGAATATTTACTAAACCCGTATGTGTTCAACCCATTAAAATCATACGTGTAAGGATTATAATCTGACGAATATCCCCCATAAACTGCCCATACATTTTTTGTGGAAGCATTAATTGCAAAAAGGGCATTTCTGGAAGGGCCGTCTGGGCTTAAAAATGTAAAAGTTGTGGGATTTACAACGGTGGTTGTTAGGATTCCATCCTCTAATGTGCCGATATAAATATCGTTATTGATACTTGTAGCACACGTAAATTTAGCTGTAATATTAGGGATTTGACTGCTGTTTATTTGTAATACTAAACTTAAATTTTGATTGTAAATATATACATTTGACTCAGTTGTAACCAATAAATAATTTCCACTAGCTCTTAAATCTTTTGCAACTAGAGGAAGTGTCGTAAAAGACACAAATACGGCACCATTATATTTAAAAACTTGCCCCCAATTCGCAGTTGCGATTAATTCTGTGCCAAAAGTTTCAATCCCAGAAAACCCTCCGCTTATTACTTGTGTCCATTGATTATAATCATTCAAATTTGGATTTGCAATTGCCGCTCTTCGTATTCCATTTGCAGTTGCGGCATAGATATATCCATTGAAAACCGCTGTTTGGGATATTTTAATTTCTGTTCCTAAATCCCCTATTCTGTAAGTGTCGCCAAAACCAGAGGTCGTTAAATTATACTGAACGATTCCAAAATCGCATGAAACATAGAGAATCCCATCTTTTTCCATGAAATGGTTGACTCTTTTTAAATTTTGATTGACACCATTTGTGATAATATCTACAACGTTTAAAATGGAACCATCGGCTTCGTTAACAATTGTAATTAACCCATTTTCATACCCAATTATCGTTTTGTTAAACGCAGCACTATGATACATTGAAGTAATGGTCTGACCAGAAAGCCCGTCAATTGTATTGGTAGTTTTAAGTGTATTAGTTGCTAAATTTTTAGAAAATAGGGCGTTTTCTGCGGCAGCAAAAAAAGTAGTTGGAGATTGTGAAATGTCTTTTATTTCCTTGTATGAAAAATAACCTTTCCACATTTGACTATTTTGGGAATGGCCAATTTGAATAGATAAAAAAAATAAAAGTAAGGCGAAGAAATATTTCATTTTCAATTGTATTAAATGACAAATATACTATAAAACGAAATTATTTTGCTTTTCATATACAAACAAAAAAAATGCCCTACAATTTGCAGGACATTTAGAACTATAATACTATAAATTATACTACACCTTGCGCTAACATTGCGTCAGCTACTTTTACAAATCCAGCGATGTTTGCTCCTTTTACGTAGTCAACATAACCGTTTGCATCAGTACCGTATTGCACGCATGAAGCGTGAATGGCAAGCATAATATTTTTTAATCTTTCATCAACTTCTTCGGATGTCCAGCTTAATCTCAATGAGTTTTGAGACATCTCTAATCCTGAAGTTGCTACTCCACCTGCGTTTGAAGCTTTTCCTGGTGCAAATAATATTTTTGCTTTTTGGAAAACAATTACAGCTTCTGGCGTTGTTGGCATATTAGCTCCTTCTGCAACACAGATACATCCGTTTGCAACGAGCATTTTTGCTTCGTCTTCGTTCAATTCATTTTGAGTTGCACAAGGCAAAGCCACATCGCATTTTAATTCCCAAGGACGTTTCCCAGCAACAAATTTAGCAGTTGGATATTTAGTCAAATAGTCGCTGATTCTTCCTCGGAGTTCATTTTTGATTTCCATTATAAAAGCCAATTTAGCAGCATCAATTCCGTCAGCATCGTGAATATATCCTGATGAATCTGACATTGTAACTACTTTTCCTCCCAATTGAGTTGCTTTTTCAGCAGCATATTGCGCTACATTTCCAGAACCAGAAACAACTACTGTTTTACCAGTAAAGCTTTCACCTTTAGTTTTTAACATGCTTTGTGCAAAATACACATCACCATATCCAGTTGCTTCGGGACGTATTAATGAACCTCCAAAAGAAATTCCTTTTCCAGTTAAAACCCCTGTAAATTCATTTCTTAGTCTCTTATATTGACCAAACATATAACCAACTTCTCTTCCTCCAACACCAATATCTCCTGCTGGGACATCGGTATTTCCTCCAATGTGTTTAGACAATTCCGTCATAAATGCTTGACAAAAACGCATCACTTCATTATCTGATTTCCCTTTTGGTTCAAAATCGGCACCCCCTTTTCCACCGCCCATTGGCAATGTAGTTAAGCTATTTTTGAATGTTTGCTCGAAAGCTAAAAATTTCAAAATACTTAAATTTACCGATGGATGAAAACGAATACCACCTTTGTAAGGTCCGATAGCAGAATTCATTTGAATTCTATATCCTCTGTTCACTTGGATTTCCCCTTTATCATTAGTCCAAACTACTCTGAATGTAATGATACGCTCGGATTCCACCATTCTTTCCAAAAGCATTTTGTTTTGGTATTTTTTATTTTCCTCAATAAACGGAATTACTGTTTCAGCAACTTCGTGAACTGCCTGCATAAATTCAGGCTCATTTGGATTTCTTTTAGCTACTGCTTCTACAAAAGATGTAATACTTTCTGACATACTATTAATTTATTTAACGGTTTAAGAAAACGTTTTCGTATTTATTGTGCAAATATACATTATAAACAATAATGGGCATATTTTATTTTTATTTATCAATAGAATTATCTATTTATTAAGATAAATTAAAAATACATACATTTAATTCAACTTTTGCTATGATATGTTTATTTTATTCTTTAGCATCTTAGCATTTTTATGACATATTGTATGTTGGGTTTTATATAAAAAAGAACCCATTTCAATCGTTTCATTTATGAGTGTTAAGCTAATGCTTGTTTTAAATCTTCAATAAGGTCTTCAATATCTTCAATTCCAACGCTCAATCGAACTAAATCATCTGTAATTCCAACTTCTTTTCGTTTGGCTTCAGGAATAGAAGCGTGCGTCATTAATGCAGGGTGATTTGCCAGTGATTCTACTCCTCCTAGAGATTCTGCTAAAGTGAAAACTTTTAATTTTTCAAGAAAATGAATAGAATCTTCTTTTTGCCCTGAAATAAATGTAAACGAAACCATTCCTCCAAAACCGCTCATTTGTTTTTTAGCAATTTCATGATACGGGTGGCTTGGTAATCCAGGATAATAAACGGTTTTTATTTTAGGATGATTGTTTAAAAATTCAGCTACTTTCCCCCCATTTTCGCAGTGTCTTTGCACTCGTAAATGCAATGTTTTTATACCTCTAAGAACCAAAAAGCTATCCATTGGGCCTAATGTTGCTCCTGTTGCAAATTGCTGAAAGTGCAATTGATTTCCTAATTCTTCGTCTTTCACAATTAGCGCTCCCGCAATTACATCGGAATGTCCTCCAAGATATTTTGTGGCAGAATGCATCACAATATCAGCTCCTAAATCCAATGGTTTTTGCAAATACGGCGTTGCAAAAGTATTGTCAACGGCAAAAAGTATCTTTTTTTCTTTGGTGATTTTTGCAATTTCTTGAATATCTGCCAACTTCATTAAAGGATTTGTTGGCGTTTCAACCCAAACTAATTTGGTGTTTTCATTGATTAACGATTTGAATTTCTCAATATCGTTCATATCTACAAAATGAAATTTTATTCCTGAATCTTTATAAATCCGAGTAAACATTCTATAGGTTCCGCCATATAAATCGTCCATTGCAATGATTTCATCGCCTGACTTAAAGGAGCGCAAA
Source organism: Flavobacterium sp. (assembly GCF_040402835.1). GTDB lineage: Bacteria > Bacteroidota > Bacteroidia > Flavobacteriales > Flavobacteriaceae > Flavobacterium. Next base: position 12,405 of record NZ_JBBALW010000033.1, on the reverse strand, counting down.
AGACAATCTGTTGCTGCCAATCCTGACGAAAATGCCAATCCACGAGTTCCATTTTCAATGCTCGCCAATGCATTTTCTAAAGCAGAACGCGTTGGATTTGCAGCGCGACTGTATTCGTAATCTGGATTCAAAGGTTGCCCAGGGCTCGTTTGCACAAAGGTAGAAGTTTGATAAACGGGTGGCATTACGGCTCCAGTTGCAGGATCGTGGTGTTGTCCACCGTGTATTGTTTTGGTATTGAATTTCATGTTTTATTTTTTTGTAAAGATACTAAGATATGTTTTTTAATACGAATTTGAATTCAAAAAGATTAGTGAAAATAGGGCACTTAATTGATTTTTTAAAACTACTAAATTAATTTTTTCAAAGTCATAATTACTCCAAGATGCAAAGCTTCGTGAAAATAATTGAAAGCCATAGCATCTAAAATGTTTTTTATAACAAATCCAGTTGATGTAGGATATTCGGAAAAATTTGCAAAAAGTTTTTTGTCAAAATCAACTCTAGTTTGATCAATGGTTTTGAATATTAATCCTTTAATTTCAGTAACTTCAGCTTCTGTAACTTGGTGTTCTGGTTTAGTGCCTTTCTTATATTTTTCAACCATTTGATCGGAAATAATCATTGGCAAACCAGCTAATCTATAAACTAACATTTGCTGTACAACTATAATATGGGCAATATTCCAAATTAAATTATTGTTAAAGCCCTCTGGAATAGTATTAAGTTGTTCTAATGTGTGCGTTTCTAAAAATTGGGACAGTATTTTTCTACTACTTCTTGTAATTTCGAATGTTTGTTGCATTTTTTAAATTTTTGATAAAATTAGTCATTTTCCGTATCAAATGAATTTCCTTTGTAAAATATTAACTGCTATTCAAATGAACAAAATATATTACTTGGCTTCGTGTGATACGTGTCGCAAAATTATAAAATCGCTTCCAAAAGGGAATGATTTGGTTTTTCGTGACATCAAGCAAAACCCAATTACGGAAGAAGAATTGGACAAAATGCACCAACTTTCAGGAAGTTATGAAGCACTATTCAGCAAAAAAGCAGTTTTATATAAATCAATGGATTTAAAAAATAAAGCGCTGACGGAATCTGATTATAAAAAGTTAATATTGGAACATTACACCTTTTTAAGTCGTCCCGTATTTGTGATTAATGATGGCGTTTATATTGGCAACAGCCAGCAAAATATGCTTCAAGTAATGAAAGTTTTGAATAATGTCTAAAAGAAATATTGCCTTAATTGGCGCAACGATTGTTTCCATAATTTACGGAGTAACCTTCACGATTGCAAAAGACGTAATGCCTAAATACATTGATGCTTACGGCTTTATTTTGTTGCGCGTGGGCGGTTCGGTACTTTTATTTTGGGTAATTTGGCTTGTAATGCGCCTGTTGAAAATTGGAACTATTGAAAAGATAGCGTCCAATGATTTTCCTCGTATTATTGCGTGTGCTTTTTTTGGTGTTGCTTTAAATATGCTTTCGTTTTTTAAAGGTTTAAGCATGACTTCGCCCATTTCTGCAGCCGTAATTATGGTGTGTACGCCTTTAATAGTTTTGGTTTTATCGGCTATAATTATTAAGGAAAAGATGCGCAAAAGGAAAGTTTTTGGAATCTTTTTGGGATTATTTGGCACTTCTTTTTTGATACTTTACGGAAAATCAGTTGGCGATACTTCATCGGCAAGTTTGGGGAATTTTTTGGTTTTAGTCAATGCTATTTCTTATGGTTTTTACCTCGTAATCGTAAAAAAATTAATGGATAAATACAATGCTTTTACATTTGTAAAATGGATTTATTTATTTGGATTTATAATGGTTTTGCCTTTTGGCTGGAGCCAATTTCAAAGCGTTGATTGGGCGATTGTTCCAACAGATATTTTATGGAAAATTGGTTTTGTAGTCGTGTTTTCAACCTTTTTCACGTATTTGTTGAACCTACTTTCTATGCGAGAATTGAATCCAACTTTGGTGGCAGTTTTCGTTTATTTGCAACCTCTATTCGCTACTATTTTTGCCATCGGATTAGGAAAAGACGAATTGAATTGGGTGAAAATCGGTGCTGCAATTTTGATATTTTCAGGGGTTTATTTGGTAACCGCTAAGAAAAAGGAACAACCACAATAAAATTGAAAACGACCACTGAAAAGTTTTTCATTATCTTTGAATACATTTTAAGAAAATTATGATACAATCGATGACGGGTTTTGGGAAAGCAACGTTGCAATTACCAACAAAAAAAATAACAGTTGAAGCCAAATCTTTAAACAGTAAAGGGTTAGATTTAAGCGTAAGAATGCCTTCACTTTACCGAGAAATGGAACTGGGATTACGCAACGAAATCGCTTTGGCATTAGAACGCGGAAAGATTGATTTCTCTATTTTTATTGAAAGTACTGCCGAACAAACTTCTTCAAAAGTGAATGTGCCAATCGTAAAAGCCTATATAGCTCAACTTCGCGATGTTTATGCCTATGCAGATGAAACTGAATTGATGAAAATGGCCGTTAGAATGCCAGACGCTTTGAAAGTAGAACGCGACGAAATTGATGAAAATGATTGGGTTCAAATTCAAACAGTTATCAAAGAAGCACTTGCCAATATTTTGAATTTCCGTCAAGCGGAAGGGTTGTCGTTAGAGAAAGAATTTCAGTTGCGAATTGGGAATGTCCGACAGTATATGAACGATGCTTTGGCGCTCGATCCAGAACGTGTTCAGGCAATAAAAGATCGTTTGCAAACCGCTATTTCTGAATTGAAAGTCAATGTTGATGAAAATCGTTTTGAGCAAGAATTGATTTATTATTTGGAGAAATTAGATATCACAGAAGAAAAAGTTCGATTGACAAATCACCTGGATTATTTTTTAGAAACTATAAAAGGAACAGAAGCCAACGGAAGAAAATTAGGATTCATCACACAAGAAATGGGTCGTGAAATTAATACGATGGGTTCCAAATCAAATCATGCACAAATGCAAAAATTAGTCGTGATGATGAAGGATGAATTGGAGAAAATTAAGGAACAGGTTTTGAATGTGTTGTAAAAGCCCCCTAACCCCCAAAGGGGAATAAATCAGAGAGGTTTCAATATAAAATAGAGGATGAGATTGCTTCGTGCCTCGCAATGACATATAGATGAAAAAAGGAAAATTAATAGTTTTTTCGGCACCTTCGGGATCGGGAAAAACTACCATAGTTAGACATTTACTTGGAAGAGAAGATTTGAATTTAGAATTTTCTATTTCGGCAGCTTCCCGTGAACCTCGGGGCGAAGAAGTGAATGGAAAAGATTATTATTTTATTTCTACGGAAGAGTTCAAGAAACACATCAAAGGGGAAGATTTTTTAGAATGGGAAGAAGTGTATCGAGATAATTTTTACGGCACATTAAAAAGCGAAATCGAACGCATTTGGGCTTTAGGAAAAAATGTAATTTTTGATATTGATGTGGCTGGTGGATTGCGTATTAAACATAAATTTCCCCAAGAAACATTGGCAGTTTTTGTAAAACCACCAAGCATCGACGAGCTTAAAATCCGTTTAAAAAAACGTTCTACAGAAAGTGATGATAAAATCAATATGAGAATTGCAAAAGCGTCAGTGGAATTGGCAACAGCCCCACAATTTGATAAAATTATAAAAAATTACGATTTGGAAACCGCTAAAGAAGAGGCATATCAATTGGTAAAAGCATTTGTAAACACAGATTCCGAAAATTAACACAGATTTAATTTGTGATAATTTGTGAAATTTGTGTTAGATTAATAAAGAGAATTTATGAAAATCGGACTTTATTTTGGAACGTTTAATCCCATTCACATTGGGCATTTGATTATTGCCAATCACGTGGCAGAATATTCTGATGTGAAGCAAGTTTGGATGGTTGTAACCCCTCATAATCCACTAAAAAAGAAAGATACTTTGCTTAACGATTCTGTTCGGTTGGAATTGGTTCATTTGGCAACAGAAGACTACCCAAAAATTAAACCTTCGGATATAGAATTCAAATTGCCACAACCCAATTATACTGTAAATACCTTGGCTTATTTACAAGAAAAATATCCTAAAAATGAGTTTTCATTAATTATGGGTGAAGACAATTTAAAGTCTTTTCACAAATGGAAAAACTATGAAGTGATTCTCCAAAATCACGATATTTATGTCTATCCACGACTTGACGCGAAAGACCATACAACCAAAATAATCCCTTCAAAAAATAACTATTTAACTTTCAAAAATTATCCTAAAATTCATTTTATTGCTGCGCCAATTGTAGAAATTTCTGCTACATTTATTCGGGAATCGATAAAAAACAAAAAGAATGTTCAGCCACTTTTACCTAATAAAGTGTGGGAATATATAGATCACAACAATTTGTATAGAAAGTAATAAACGTTAATTTATTGCATTAGGGATGGCAGTGAAAATCCCACACTTTTTAGTGTGGATTGAAACGAACAGCCCGACCGCACTGTAACGGTAGTGGAAGTGGGGTAATGCCCAAAATAAAAAAATTATTCTTTGATTTTCTTTAGGGAAGTCTTGATTCCTTTGATTAGTGAGGAGCTGAAACCTTCGTGTTCCATTTCGTTGAGACCAACAATTGTGCAGCCTTGCGGTGTGGTTACGCGGTCTATTAATTGTTCGGGATGGATTTTTTCTACTAATGCCATTGTTGCGGCTCCTTTTGCAGTTTGTGATGCAATAGAAAGTGCGGTGGCAGCATCGAAACCAATTTCAATTCCGGCTTGCATTGAGGCGCGAATGTAGCGTAGTGCATAAGCGGTTCCACAGGCGCCAAGAACGGTTGCGGCGTCCATTAATTTTTCGTCAATTACGGAAACAGTGCCCAAATCATTGAACAATTGGATGACTTTTTGTGCGTCAATTTTGTCTTTTTCAAGATAGGAAATACAAGTTGCCGATTCGCCAAAACGGGCAGCAATATTCGGCATTATGTGGATTATTGCGTGTGCAAAATTGGTTTTCTCTTGAAGCGATTCAATTGACAATCCACTTACTGCCGACGCAATGATTTTGTTTTTTATTGTTGGTAAAATCTCTTCTAAAACTACGTCAACTTGGTATGGTTTTATGGTTAAAATGATAATATCTGCCTCTTGAATTTGGTGCTTATTATCTGACGAAACTATAATTCCTTGTTGCTCTAAATGCAGAATGCTTTCGGTGTTTCGTCTGGTAATTGTTACTTGATTTCCAGACGAATATTTAGAGATTCCAATAGCAATTGCCACACCTAAATTTCCGCCACCGATGATGTGAATTTTCATTTTTGTACTTGTGTTATGTAGTTATTTTATTCTTTTGTATGCTATAATAGTTTGCCATTCAAGAATAGCATTGCAATTGAAAAGTAAATAATTAATCCTGTTACATCTACTAAGGTTGCCACAAAAGGAGCCGATGATGTTGCGGGGTCTAATTTAAGTTTTTTTAATAAAAAGGGAATCATAGAACCCGAAAGTGTTCCCCATAAAACGATAAAGACTAGAGAAACTGCAACTGTCATTGCAATAAAAAGCCAATATATCCCATAATCATGAATTCCTAAATTCTGCCATATTAAGATTCGTATAAAGCCAACAAAACCAAGTATGGAGCCTAATAGAAATCCAGAAGCGATTTCTTTTTTCATCACATACCACCAATCTTTTAGGTCTAATTCTTTTAACGCCATAGCACGGATTATTAACGTTGCGGCTTGCGAACCTGAGTTACCACCACTGGAAATAATTAATGGTATAAACATAGTAAGAACAATTGCTTTATTAATTTCCCCTTCAAAAAAGCCCATGGCTGAAGCGGTAAATAATTCTCCTAGAAATAGAACAACCAGCCAAGTTGCTCGTTTTTTTACCATTTCAAAAAGTCGTGTTTGCACATAAGGCAAGTCTAATGCTTCCAAACCCCCAAACTTTTGAATATCCTCTGTATCTCTTTTTTCTATTTCTTCTTTTATAACGTCAATTACATCATCAATAGTTATCCGACCTACTAAATGTCCTAATTCATCTACAACAGGAATGGCTTCTAAGTCGTACTTGTCCATAATTCGAGCCACCTCAACATCTGCCATATCCACATCAACATAATTTAATTTTCGAATGTAAAATTCACTAATTGGTGTTTTTGTAGTAGGCGCCGTTAGCAAATCCTTTAGGGACAAACGCCCTTTTAGCATGTTTTCATCATCTACAACATAAATAGAATGTACTTTCGAAATATTTTCTGCTTGAATACGCATTTCTTTCACACAAGTCATTACGTTCCAATTTTCATTGACTTTAACTAGTTCTTTGTGCATAATTCCACCCGCAGTTTCTTCATGATAGCGAAGTAAATCAACAATGTCTTTAGCATGTTCTTCATCTTCAAGCTCAGAAATTACTTCGTTCTTTTTTATTTGTGATAATTCTCCGATTATATCGGTCGCATCATTAGTGTCGAGTTCGTCTAATACTTCGGCAATTTCTTTTGAAGAAAGTCTTCCAAGTATTTTCTCCCGCAAATCATCACTAAGTTCTAATAAAATTTCTGCAGTTTTTTCACTATCTAAAACTTTAAAAACATAAATAGCTTTTTTAAAACTAAGTTTTTCAAGAATTTCAGCTATATCAGCATAGTGAACATCATTAAGAAGAACCTCTAATTGTTGTTCGTTTTCAGTTCTTATGAGTTGCTTTAATTCAATAATGAATTTTTTGCTGATTTTAAACTCCATCGGCTTCTATTTTTTGGGTGAGTTCGATAAATTGTTGCACGTTCAACTGCTCTGGACGAAGGTCAAAGATAGTGTCTTGTCGCAAATTATCCGACAAATTTAGTGTTTTTAAACTATTCCGCAATGTTTTTCGACGTTGTTGAAAAGCAGTTTTTACTACGGTAAAGAATAATTTTTCGCCACAAGGCAAACTATAATCTGATTTTCGACGCAATCGAAGTACCCCAGATTTTACTTTTGGCGGCGGTATAAATACGTGTTCGTCCACCGTGAATAGGTATTCGGCATCGTAAAAAGCCTGAACCAAAACCGATAAAATACCATACGCTTTAGTGCCTTTTTTCTCACAAATTCTTTCGGCTACTTCTTTTTGAAACATTCCTGCAAATTCTGGAATTTGATGGCGGTATTCTAACGTTCGGAAAACGATTTGTGTAGAAATGTTGTAAGGGAAATTACCAATTATACCAAATTGCTTGCCTTCAAAAGTTTCATTTATATTGTATCTCAAGAAATCTTTTGAAATGATTTTATCTTTTAATTTCGGAAAATTTTCGTCTAAATATGTCACCGATTCAGTGTCAATTTCAATTACATAAGTAGTAACAGGCTTTTCCAATAAATACTTTGTCAAAACTCCCATTCCTGGCCCGATTTCCAATACGTCTTGATAGCCCTCAAAATTCAACGTATCTGCAATAGCTGCAGCGATACTTTCGTCTTTTAAGAAATGCTGTCCAAGGTGTTTTTTTGCTTTTACTTTTTCCATAATATCATTGTGAGGCACAACGCCAACTTACTTTTTTGTTGAAACAAATAATCAGAATAGTATAAATTAATGATTGAACTATTTTTTATATCCGATTTTTTCCCGTTCCGTTTTTGTTTCTTTTTTTTCGATTAATTCATCAAGATATTGAAAAACGAGTTCAATATTTTTCCCTTGATTTTCTATTTTCTTTTTGATTGTTTCCACGTCCAAACGTAATTCGGTAGTTTCGGCAAGCATTTGTCTGATTTTTGTAAATATTCTCATAATTTGAATATTTGTTTGAATCGCTTTTTCACTGTTCAATATACTCGAAAGCATCAATACTCCGTGTTCAGTGAAAACCATAGGTGCGTACCTTAATCCCATCCTATCTGAATTGGAGGTCGCAAATTGCGACCTCCAATTTTCAAATTCTTCTTTGGTCAATTCAAACATGAAATCCTCGGGAAACCGACTAATATTCCTCCTGACTGCTTGTTTTAGAACTTTTGTTTCAATACCGTAGAGTACCGCCAAATCTCTATCTAATATTACTTTTTGATTTCTGATAAAGTAAATTTTGTTTATTACTACATCATCTGGAATTAACGAAATTTCGGTGCTCATAATTATAGTGTTTTGATGTGTTTTAAAATTGGAGGTCACAAATTGTGACCTCCAATAGTATTTTTATTCTATGTTGATGTCGCAAATTGCGACATCAAGTTTCTATAGAACCGCTTTAATGTTCTGAAATCAATTCTAATTCCGTTCTAAATGCCAACATTTTATCGCCAAATAAAGCCAGTGCTTCCTCTCTTAATCGTGGTGCGTCTTCATCATAATAGCGTTGCAATGTTTCTCTATTTTCTGTTGTATACTGAATAGAATAAGTTATTCCACCCATTTCTTCTTCAATCAAAACTTTTACCATTCGTGCCGATGAAAATTTCCCTGTTGCAAGAACATCATTTATATGTTTTTCTTGCATCCAAGTCATCCATTGGTCGTGAACACTTTCGTGAATATTGGTAGTTACGTTATAAATTATCATATTTATTGTTTAATCGTTGATATGTTTAACAGATTAACCGAATCAACGATTAACCAATTATATTTTAAAGTTCTTTATCTCCTCGCAATTCCCTGAATTTTCTTCTCGCATCTACAAAATAAATACTGTCTTCGTGATGGAACACTAATTTTTCATAAAGTGGTTTTGCCTTTTCTTTATCTTTTAGCTGTTTATTATAAATTTCGGCCGAAAAAAACAATGCTTCATCCACATAAATTCCATCAGAATGTTTGTCTATAATGGCTTGGTATTGGCTTAAAGCCGAAGAATAATCTCCTAATTTTTCGTATGTTTTTCCCAATCTATAAATAGTTACACTTTCAATTTCTTGTCCTTTGAAATTTTTCAGAATATCTTGAAATTGAAGCAATGCTACTTGTGTTTTATTTTGGTACAACAGATAATCTCCACGTGCAAATTGTTTCAAAGCAGTTTGTGTAGAATCGGCAACAGTATTGTCATTTATAAGAAGGAAGTATTCCAAAGCGTCGTTGGCAATTAATTGCGAGGAAACCGATTTCAGCTCTTTGAATTGTTTCAATGCCCAAACGAAATCAGCCTTGAAATAGCTTGTTTTTGCCGATTTCAAACTTGCTTCGTGACCAACAACGTCATTTTTTAAATCTTCCTCTATTTGAGAATAATACAAAGAGGCTTGGTTGAATTTTTCTTCAAATAAAAAGATATCTGCCAATTCCATTTTGACATCTGCCTTTTGATATTCGTTCAAAGGAAGGTCTAAAGCGGTTTTCAAAATGGCTTTTCCTTGCTTAGGATTTTTCATTTGAAAGGTATCAAAATGGGCTTTTAAGATTTGTAATTTTAAAGAATAAGGCGTAATTCCGAATTGTTTCAACAAGGAATTTAAGTCTGTTTCGATTGCAGACAAATCTTTTTCTAAAGGATTATTTATCTTCATTTCTGTAAGAAAATAATGTGCCTGAATTTGCAATTCCATATCCTGAGTATTCTCTAAAACAAAAGTCAAAATTTCTTTTGCCGTTTCTTTTTCGTCTTCTTCAATGGCAATTTGAGCCAAATTCACAATATTAGAAAGTGATTCAGGATTTCGTTTGTAAATCGCTTTTTCTTGAATAAAAGCTTTTCCGAATTCTTTTTGTTGCACAAAATACCAACTCAAATATTGATTCCAAAACACATCTTGGTTTTGCTGCGTGCGAAGTAATAAGGCTTTTCGCAAGGCATTATTAAAATTCACATCGGCATTTTCAGTCATAAATCTTGAGAACTGATTTTGAATTGCAATTAGGTTTTGAGGATTCTTGAATGATTCTTCCAAGAATTTTTCAATCATTTTATCCGAATCCCCTTTTTGTCCATAAAGCAATGCCATTTGAAAATTAAAATTGAGATTTTTATCTAAATCAAGTGCCATTTGATAAGCTTGCAACGCATAATCTATCAATACTTTTCTTTCAAAAACGGCTGCAATTGCATAAACTTCACTTGGATTTTTTTTGATTTTATCTAAAGCTTGCTCGAAATATTTTTTGGCTTTATTTTCGTCTTTTTGCAATTGATAATTAGAACCTAATTCTACTAAAAGCGCTGCTTGTTTGTATTTGTCCAAACGATTCAAAATCGCTTTTTCAGCAACTTCATATTGTTTTAATTGTTGCTGACATTCAATGGTTTTTTGGAAATAATAGCCATTTCCTGGTTGCGCGGTCAACAATTCTTGATAGGAAATTAGTGCTTTTTCAAATTCGCCTTTGTCAAAATAATTTTGCGCCAATTGCTCGTTTTGTGATAAAACAAATAGTGAGAAAAAGAGTGTGATGCAAAGAAAAATTTTTTTCATTTATTTCTAGTAAAAACGACAATGTACTAAAGTAACACTTTTGTGCTAAATTAGTACATCGTTTTTAATTAAGATTAACTTTTCGCTTTTGTAGGCTGGTAATTATTTTTATTATTCCATGTTTTTCCATGCAGAAACATCATTTTTTTTAATTTGTAATACTCCATATAAAAATAATGCTGCAATAGGCAAAGATATTAAAACAAGAATTTCATAAGTCCTCAGATAAGTTAGTATTGAACTTATTATTCCTATAATTACAAATCCAAAAAAAGCCCATTTTTTCCATTTAAGAAGTAAAATTATCAATCCTATTTGTATAAAGCACATTAAAATGGATTCAAAAATATTAATTGTAGTTGAATTTTTAAAATATTTAAAAATTAAATCATTTGGAAGAAAGAGATACATTATGACTGTGATGGAATTACTAATTATTAAAAGTATTAGCCAAAAAGTTACAAATGAGTGTCTTTGTTTTGGTGGTTGAAGGTTTTCCATTTTTTTAAATATTTTTCTATCTACTTCTTTATTTCAATGTTTCTATTTTGTTTTGACCTTTTTGCTTTTTTAGTTTATTATATCAAACCCGCAGTAAGAGCGCAAAACCTCTGGGATTACAATTCCTTCAGGCGTTTGATAGTTTTCTAATATTCCAGCCAAAACTCTTGGCAAAGCCAATGAACTTCCGTTTAAAGTGTGTGCCAATTGGTTTTTTCCGTCTTTATCTTTGAAACGCAATTTCAAACGATTGGCTTGAAAAGTCTCAAAATTTGATACCGACGAAATTTCCAACCAACGATCTTGTGCAGTTGAAAACACTTCAAAATCATACGTTAAAGCCGATGTAAAACCCATGTCGCCTCCACAAAGTTTCAAAATACGGTAAGGTAATTTCAATTCTTGAAGAATCGTTTTCACATGTTCGACCATTCCTTCCAATGCTTCATACGATTTATCAGGATGCTCAATTCGTACGATTTCTACTTTATCAAATTGGTGCAAACGGTTCAAACCACGAACGTGAGCACCATAAGAACCTGCTTCTCTCCGGAAACAAGGCGTATAAGCCGTTGCTAAAACTGGTAATTCATTTTCGTTCAAAATGACATCACGAAACAAATTTGTTACCGGAACTTCAGCCGTGGGAATTAAATATAAATTATCGGTGGCATCGTGATACATTTGCCCTTCTTTGTCTGGCAATTGCCCAGTTCCATAAGCCGAAGCTTCATTTACAAGATGAGGAACTTGGTATTCTTTATAGCCAGCATCGGTATTTTTATCTAAAAAATAGGTGATTAAAGCCCGTTGTAATTTTGCTCCTTTACCTTTATATACAGGAAAACCAGCACCTGTTATCTTATTTCCTAATTCAAAATCAATTATGTCGTATTTTTTTACCAATTCCCAATGTGGTTGCGCTCCTTCGTGTAAAACAGGAATTTCACCTTCTTGAAAAACGGTTACATTTTCTTCGGGAGTTTTTCCAACAGGAACACTATCTGCGGGAAGATTCGGCAAAGTATATAATTTTTCTAATAATTCATGCGCCAAAGCATCTGCTTTTTCAGCTAAATCTTTGCTTTTTTCTTTAAGAATTACAGTTTTTTCTTTTAATATAGCAGCTTTTGATTTTTCGCCACCTTTCATTAAATCGCCAATATCTTTGGATAATTTATTAGATTCAGATAAGATGTTGTCTAATTCTCCTTGCGTAGCTCTTCGTTTTTCATCTAATTGGACCACTTCATCAACTGTAACTTTGGCGTCCATATTTCTTTTGGCCAATGCTTTGATTACTTTTTCCTGATTTTCTCTAATAAATGCTATTTGTAACATATCGTAATTTTTATAAATCCCAAATTTATTTCAGGATTAAGTCGCAAATTTAATGATTTGTTTCTAAAGTTGCTATTTATTGATAATGGTTATTTTTTTAAAAATGACTAGTCCTAAATAATCGATACAGATTATTAGACAAAAATAGATAAATTA
>NZ_JBBALW010000032.1:0-27675 GCF_040402835.1 Flavobacterium sp. | reverse complement strand
AATTTATTTTTTAGTTTAGCTTTTATGCTGATTGGTTCAATTGGGTTTGCAAATAATTCTAACGAAAAAAGTTCTTCAATTAATAAAGAAGAACCTATTGAGTTAATTAAAATTTCTTCAAATTATGAATTAGTTGAGTCCAAATCACTAGTAGACTGTTTATTAACAATTACTTTTGTTTACACTGACGGAACTAGTGAAACAATTCGTGTTTTAGTTAAAGGAATTAGTTGCAAAGATTTATTAGCTGAATAAATTAAGTAAATAGTATAACTATGGTAAAATAATTTTACCATAGTTACATTTATTATCTCGTTTAAAATCTTAATTTAATAAATTTTAAGTATGAAAAAAATAATTTGTTTACTTATTTTAATACCATTAATTTCTTTTTCTCAATCTTTTACTATAGAATACGATGTAACTCTAAATATGTTAAATAGAACTGGTATATTAAATTTCAATAAAAATGATATCAGTTTTTATTATGAATCATTTAAACAAAAAACATCAGAAGATGAAAAAAATCAAGAATCTGGTACATTAAATAAAAATATATATTTTGGGGGAAATAATGATGAAAAAAGGTTTCAAATATACAAAAGCAAGAATGATACCTTATTATCTGTAGAATACCTAGATAATAAACAAATAATTTGCATTGAAAAATTTCCAAAATTTGAATGGAAATTTGAAACTGAAACAAAATTAATTTCAAATTATTTATGTGGTAAAGCAACTGTTTTTTTTAGAGGTAGAAATTACATTGCATGGTATTCGACTGAATTACCATTAGAAGTTGGGCCATGGAAGTTCAATAATCTACCAGGTGCTATTCTTCAAATTTACGATGAAACAAATAGCTTTTCTTGGAGTACTACAAAAATTACGAAAAATATTGAAGATAAAAAATTAGAAATTGACAAAAACTTAAAACAAATGACTTTACAAAAATATATTGAACAAGACGAAAATTTAAAAAGAGAAATGAGTAACAAAGCATTACTTAAGTACACAGAAAGAGGTACAGAAGTAATAGAAAGAAAGTATAATAGAGCACGCGAAATAAAATTTGAATGGGAAAAATAAAATTTTTATCGCTTATTTTTTACTATTTTGTTTAACATCAAAATCTCAAACTAAATTATCAGGTATTATTAAAAACACAGATAATATTGCCGTAAATTCTGCAAGCATAATCGTAAAAGATAGTTTAGGTAAAGTTGTTGCTTATTGTTACTCCGATTATTCGGGTAACTGTTTTTTAAATATAAATTTAACTCAAGAAGTATTACAAGACGAATTTTATATAGTAATGAATGTAACAAATCGGTCTGGCTGGAGATATGGATTATGTATTGCAGCCGCTGTTGCAGGGTCAGTATTATGTCATGCCGGTTGCGATACAACTGCACTAGCCACAACAGCAGGTTTAGGCATCCCAGCATGTGTTTGGGCTTGTGGAACATTACAAGTAATGGCAAGTGTTCAATGCTATGATAGTTATGGCGGTTAATTAAATATATATAAAATGAAAAATCAAAAATTATTAAAAGAAAAATTTGGAGGTTCTTTTCTCATATTTTATGTAGTCACGATGTTTGTATTTCTTATTTTTCCGAAACAGTTGGTTGGAAATATATACGTAATGACATCCTATTTAATAGGTTGTTTAATCTTTCTATTTGTATTTTACAATTATAAGAGCAAATTGAAAAAATAGATTGACAATGTAAGAAGCAGTTTTTATTCAAGATAGCGACTTCATTTTTGATTTCAACACTCTACTTTATTTTGAGCTTGACACCAGGTTCAGCTTACTAAAAAAAGGATCCTATCTATTAGAAATCGTTAAAGATACCGTTCAGGTTCACATTACGCTTTCACCATATAATTAATAAGAAATTATAGGTTTATTGAAGTAAACAGAAGAAGTTTACAAAACTTAAATGAGTTTAGGGTAACTTAAATTGTCTTTTATACAAGCATTAAATGCAGTATAATTATAGTCTTTGAGGCATTAATTATAATGTTTCAATGATTAACAATAGCCTAAAAGAGAGTAATTATAATAGTATTTGCTATACTTAATCTCTTTTAGCTATTAATCCTTAAAGTGTAGAATGAAATAAAGCTGTTGCACTAATAAAAAAGTCATATTTAGTTATTTTAGCTCCTCTTCACAATCCCCACCATTGCTTGCGCCGTGGGCATTACCACCAAATCTGCAATGTTAATATGATACGGTCTTGAAACTACAAAATGGATAATATCGGCTAAATCTTCTGCTTGCAAAGGTGAAAAACCTAAATAAACTTTTGCTGCTTTTTCAGCATCTCCTTTGAAACGAACGGTGCTAAATTCGGTGTCAACCAATCCCGGATGAATGGCGCCTACGCGAATACCATACGGATTCAAATCGATTCGCATCGCTTGATTTAGCGAGTCAACAGCGTGTTTTGTAGCGCAATATACATTCCCGTTTGGATATACTTCTTTAGCAGCTGTAGAACCAATATTGATAATATGACCTGATTCCCGTGCTACCATTTGGGGAATTATCGCACGGGAAACATACAAAAGTCCTTTTAAATTGATGTCAATCATTGCGTCCCAATCGTCTAAATCGCCCGTTTGAATTGGGTCTAATCCGTGTGCATTTCCTGCATTATTGATTAAAACATCTATGCTAGAAAACGATTCTGGAAGCGAGGCAATGCTGTCAAAAACCGCTTTTTTGTCCCGAACATCAAACAATAAAGTGTGTACCTCTGTAAATTCTAAGAGTTCTTTTTGAAGTTCCAAAATCCGATCTTCACGGCGACCACAAAGCACAATTTTATAGTTGTTTTTTGCCAATATTCTTGCGGTTGCTCTTCCAATTCCGCTTGTTGCTCCTGTAATTAATGCTGTTTTATTCAAAGCTATTGTTATTTATACGATGTTATTTTAATAAAATTTAAGGGACTTTTTGACCCATACTTTCGGTCCAAATGGCAAACCAATCTTCTTTTTCGAGTTGCAATTCTGTGGCTTTCATCAGCGATTGAATTCTGGCAATATTTACCGTTCCCGCAATTGGAATTACACGAGCAGGATGTTGCAAAATCCAAGAAAGCAAAATCGTATCCGACCCAAAATGGTATTTATCAACCAATGTTGCCAACAATTTTTTCATTCTTCTGGTTTGCTCGTTGTCTTCTCTAAAAACGGTTCCTAACGGATTCCAAGACATAGGTTGAATGTTGTGAATTTGCATATAATCGAAACTTCCATCCACCATTGGCTCATAATTCGTTGCCGAAAACTGCACTTGATTGTAACTAATTGCCGTTTTCTGACGAATTAATTCCGTTTGCGAAGCGGTAAAATTAGAAAGTCCAAAATCAAGTATTTTGCCTTCTGTTATTAATTTAGTAACGGCTTCTGCAATTTCATCGGCTTGCATTAACGGACTTGGGCGGTGCAATAAAAGCACGTCTAAATAATCTGTTTGCAAGTTTTTTAGTGAATTTTCAACCGACCAAATGATGTATTCCTTCGAATAATCATAATGCTTGATTTTGTTTGGTCTGTTTTCTGAAAGATGCTGAATGCCACATTTTGAAACAAATTGAAGAATTTCTCTTTTGATTTTGCTTGAAGCAAATGCTTTTCCGAACGCCGCTTCCGTGGTATAAGAACCATAAATATCAGCGTGGTCAAAAGTAGTGATTTTGTTTTCTAAACAAATTTGAATCATACTATCCATTTCAGAAGTGCTGAGATTTTTATCCCAAACTCCCCAATTCATCGTGCCCGCAATAATGGGCGATAAGGTGTTTTTATTCAAGGGTTTATGTTTTAATTAGAAATTAAAATGTAAAAGTAGTAAAGGTATTTCTTTAAAGTTCTTAAAATTATAAAAACAAAATCACAATTCAGCCTTAAAAGTAGTTGTTTTATAGAAGTTTTAACCATTTTTTAACATCGTACTCCTAAAAAAAAATTCAATTTGCACTCTCAAATTTAAATGTTAAAATTCACAGTAATAAAATTAGTAAAATGGAAGAAAATACTTCGACTTTAGACATCAGAGCAATTAATGAAAAAATTGAAAGAGAGAGCGCTTTTATAGACCTTCTCACCATGGAAATGAACAAAGTAATTGTAGGTCAAAAGCACATGATTGAAAGATTATTGATTGGACTTCTGGGACAAGGACACATTTTATTAGAAGGTGTTCCAGGTTTGGCAAAAACTTTAGCGATAAACACCTTGTCGCAAGCCGTTCACGGATCGTTCAGCAGAATTCAGTTTACCCCCGATTTATTGCCTGCCGACGTGGTAGGAACAATGATTTACAACATCAAGCAAAATGAGTTTTCTATTAAAAAAGGACCAATTTTCGCCAATTTCGTCTTAGCAGATGAGATCAATCGTGCACCAGCAAAAGTACAATCAGCATTATTGGAAGCGATGCAGGAAAAACAAGTAACTATTGGCGATACCACTTTCAAATTAGAAAGACCTTTTTTAGTATTGGCAACGCAAAATCCAATTGAACAAGAAGGAACGTACCAACTTCCAGAAGCACAAGTGGATCGTTTTATGTTGAAAACTGTTATCGATTATCCTAAAATGGAAGACGAACGAATGGTTATTCGTCAAAACCTAAAAGGCGCTTACGAAAAAGTAAATGCGGTAGTTTCTGTAGAACAAATTTTGCGAGCGCAAGAAGCGGTTCGTGAAGTGTATATGGATGAAAAAATCGAAAAATATATTCTTGATATTATTTTTGCAACTCGTTTTCCAGAGCAATACAAATTGGCAGATTTAAAACCATTAATCAGTTTTGGTGCGTCGCCACGTGGAAGTATCAATTTGGCAAATGCAGCAAAATGTTATGCTTTTATAAAACGCCGTGGTTATGTAATTCCTGAAGATGTGCGTGCGGTAGTTCACGATGTTTTGCGTCACAGAATTGGAATTACGTATGAAGCGGAAGCCGAAAACATTACTTCTGTTGACATCATCAACAAAATTGTAAACGAAATTGAAGTACCTTAAATAGTTGATAGTTGTTGGTTATTAGTTGTTGGGAAAACCCCATTAACTAATATCCAACAACCAACAACCAAAACAAAATGGATACAAAAGACTTACTCAAAAAAGTTCGAAAAATAGAAATCAAAACCCGAAGATTGAGCGATCATATCTTTTCGGGCGAATACCATACGTCTTTTAAGGGGCGTGGAATGACATTTTCGGAAGTTCGTCAATACCAATATGGCGATGATATTCGTGCAATTGATTGGAATGTAACGGCGCGATACAACGAAGCACACGTTAAGGTTTTTGAAGAAGAACGGGAATTAACGATGATGTTGATGGTTGATATTTCGGGTTCGGAAAGTTTTGGTTCTAAAAACCAATTCAAGAAAGACATTGTTACAGAAATTGCCGCAACAATGGCTTTTTCGGCAACTCAAAATAATGATAAGATTGGTTTGATTTTGTTTTCTGACCAAATTGAATTGTATATTCCACCAAAAAAAGGAAAATCGCACGTTTTGAGAATCATCCGAGAGTTAATCGAATTTCATCCGAAAAGCAATAAAACCGATGTTTCACAAGCCTTAAAATTTTTATCAGGAACACAAAAAAAGAAAGCCATTGTATTTATGATTTCTGATTTTATGTCAGATGAATACGAAAATACATTGAAAATTGCATCCAAAAAACACGATATTACAGGCATTCGAGTATTTGATATTCGAGAAGAAAAAATGCCAAATCTTGGAATGGTTTCAATGGTTGACGCTGAAACTGGAGAAACACAAGTGGTGAATACAGGTTCAAAATCAGTTCGGTTAGAATATGAAAAAGAATACCGCAGCAAAGTAGATTATTTTACAGAAACGTTTAGAAAATCGGGCTCAGGTGTTGTAAACACAAGAGTTGATGAAAGTTATGTAACCAAATTATTAAGTTATTTTAAGTCGCGATAAAAGCAATGAAAATCAAATATTACATTCTATTCTTTCTAATTTCGGCTTCCCTATTTGCTCAAAAGCAAGTGGAAACTAAAATAGATGTTACCAAAAATAAAATTGGCGCACAGTTCAATTTGACTCTAAAAACCAATGTTGATACTTTGGCGAAAGTGGTTTTTCCAACGTCTAAAAACTTTGGAAAAATGGAAGTTATTCGTTCTTATGTAATTGATACGATCAAACTCGGCGACCGATATGAACTTATAAAAAAATATGGTGTTACCCAATTTGACTCTGGGAAATATGTAATTCCGAGTTTGAAAGTACTGATAAACAACAAAGCATTTGCAACAGATTCGCTTTTGGTTGAGGTTTCCAATGTGCAAGTGGATACTCTAAGACAAAAATTATTCGACATCAAACCTATCGTTGAAGTGCCGTATCAATTGAGTTATTTCTGGCAATATGTGCTAATCATTTTATTGATTTTAGGAATTGGCGCTTTGATATATTGGTTAATAAAAAAATACCAAAAAAAGAAAGTTGAAGAAGTAGAAGAGTTGAAATCCCCAATTGAAAGAGCCACTATTTTATTAAAAACATTAGAGAAAAAAGAGCTTTGGCAAAAAGGAGCGGTAAAAGAATATTATAGTGAATTGACCGATATTGCAAGAAATTATATCGAAGAAGCTATTGAAATTCCTGCAATGGAAAGCACCACTTCGGAATTAATTTTGGCACTTCGGGCGGCTTCTATCAAAAAGAAAATGACGCTTTCGGCAGAAATATTAGAAAATTTGGAACGCGTTTTAAAGCAAGCCGATTTAGTGAAATTTGCAAAATCTAAACCATTGGATTATGAAATTGCAGAAGACCAAAATAAGATTGAAAAAGCAATTTTAACATTGGATAAATCCATACCAATAGAGATTGAAATTGAAGAAGACACTAGTGAATGGGACGAAATGCGTCGTTTGCAAAAATTAAAAAAACAAAAAAGAACGCGGATTTTAACTGCAATTGGATTTGTAGTTGGGGCAATTTTAGGATTGTTTATTTTCTTTGTAATGACCAAAGGTTTCGATTATGTAAAAGACACTATAATTGGTCGACCTACAAAAGAATTGGTTGAAGGAAAATGGGTTTCAAGCGAATATGGGAATCCAAAAATGTATATTGAAACGCCAAAAGTCTTGACACGAATTGATGCCACAAAACAATTTCCGAAGGAAGTAATTACACTATTAAAAGAAGCGAGCACCTTTACTTACGGAAGTTTGCAGAGCAATTTCTATATCGCATTGGTAACTGCAAAACCAAAACAAGAATCAGAATATGACTTGCAAAAAGGTTTGGAAGGAACGATTGATGGTTTTGGCGGGCAAAATGTGGTTTTGAAACAAGAAGAATTCCAAACAAAAATGGGTATTACAGGTTTGAAAGGTTTCGGAACAATGGTAAAATTAGATCCTATTTTAAAGAAAAGTGTGAAACTTTATTATGAAATACTAATTTTTAAAGAAGACGGCGGTTACCAACAAGTGATGATTTTCCACGAAGAGGGCGACAAATATGCAGAACAAATTTCGGAACGCGTAATCAATTCCGTTGAATTTAAAAAAGACGTAAGCAATGAGTAAAGTAACTTTTTTAAACCCCGATTTTTTCTGGCTTTTCCTTTTGATTCCAATACTAATTGGATGGCAAATTTGGAAAAGAAACGAGCAAACCGCAACTTTAAAGATCAGTTCTTTGCAAGGATTCAAAACTTCAAAATCTTTTTTAGCGAAATTGAAACCGATGTTATTTGTCTTTCGATTATTGGCGTTAAGCTCTTTAATAATTGCAATGGCACGACCAAGAACGGTTGATGTGAGCAGCAAAACGAAAACCACAAAAGGAATTGATATTGTAATGGCTATCGATGTTTCTGGGAGTATGTTGGCAAAAGATTTAAAGCCAAATCGAATGGAAGCGTTGAAAGATGTTGCCGAAAATTTTGTAAAAGCAAGACCTAACGACCGAATTGGATTGGTAGTTTACGCTTCTGAAGCTTATACAAAATCGCCAGTAACGAGTGATAAAGCCGTTATTTTAGATGCCATTAGAAGTATAAAATACGACAATGTACTTCAAGACGGAACAGGAATTGGAATGGGATTGACCACCGCAATCAACCGATTAAAAGATAGTAAAGCCAAAAGTAAAATTGTTATTTTAATGACCGACGGTGTGAATAACGCTGGATTTATTGAGCCACAAACGGCTTCTGATATTGCACAACAATACGGAATTAAAGTATATACAATTGGAATTGGATCAAATGGAATGGCTGATTTCCCTTATGCAATTGCCCCAAACGGACAGTTTTTGTTTAGAATGATGAAAGTGGAAATTGATGAAAGTTTGTTGCGTTCTATTGCCAAAAATACAGGAGGGAAATATTTTAGAGCCAACAGCAATCAAAAATTAGAAGCTATTTATAATGAGATTAACAAGTTGGAAACCACAGAAATCCAAGAATTGAAATTCTACGATTATGATGAAAAATTCCGCCCATTTGCACTTTTTGCTGGTTTGTTATTATTGGTAGAAATAGGTTTGCGAAACACATTATTCAGAAGTTTTATATAATCCCAAGCTTTCCAAATAATGAGGAAGCCGAAATGGAATTAAAAATTTATTTATGTACGAATTAGACGAAAAAAAATATTTATCCCTTTTATTAATAGTGCCAATTTTGGTGTTGTTATTTCTAGTCAATCAATATTGGAAAAGAAAAAAACAACGCGAATTTGGGGATTTAGAAATGATTCAAAAACTAAGTCCTGAAAAATCAGTATTTAAATCGGTACTGAAATTTGTAGTTTTAACTCTTGCGTTTGTCTTTTTGGTAATTGGATTAGTCAATCCAAAAATCGGAACAAAATCAGAAACGGTAAAGCGCGAAGGAATTGACATTGTATTTGCAATTGACGTTTCAAAAAGTATGCTTTGCGAGGATGTTGCACCAAGCAGATTGGAAAAAACTAAGCAAATCGTTTCGCAAATCATCAATCAATTGGTGGGTGACAGAATTGGAATTGTGGCGTATGCAGGAAGCGCATTTCCAGTTTTACCAATCACAACCGATTATGGCGTGGCTAAAATGTTTTTGCAAAGTATGAATCCTTCGATGGTTTCATCACAAGGAACTTCATTGGACGAAGCCATAAAATTATCGTCAACCTATTTTGATGATGACAAGAAAACAAGCAAATTATTGATTCTGATTTCTGATGGAGAAGATCATTCTGAAGGCGCAAGTGATGCTGCTGAAGAAGCCAGTAAATTGGGATTAAAAATCATAACAATTGGTGTTGGAACTGCAAAAGGCGGGCCAATTCCATTGAAAGAAAACGGTCGTGTTTTGAGTTTTAAACGCGATCAAAACAATGCGGTTGTCGTTACAAAATTGAATGAAGAAAGCTTAAAAATAATTTCTAAAAACACAAAAGGCGGTTATGTTAACGGAAATAACACCAAAGAAGTTTTAGAATATATTAAAAATGCGTTAGATAATATTGAAAAAACAGAATTTGAAGCCCAACAATTTACCGATTATAATTCGCAGTTTCAATGGTTTTTAGGAATCGCATTTTTCTTGTTGTTATTGGATGTTTTCTTCTTAGAAAGAAAAACGAAATGGTTGAAAAAGTTGAATTTATTTAATGAAAAAGCATAATGAAGAATTTAATTATATATAGTTTTCTGTTGCTTTCTTTTGCAATTTTCGCTCAAGAAAAAGATATGAATTTGCCAAAAGCAAACGATGAATTTGCAGATAAAAAATATGCTGCAGCAGAAGCAGAATACCGAATTTCACAATCTAATAATCCGAAGAAAGCCATTGCTTCGTATAATTTAGGGAATTCAATTTACAAACAAAATCACGGTTCAGAAGCGCTACTTTCTTATGAAAAAGCTATTAAAATAGCTACAGATCGACCTGAAAAACAGAAAGCTTTTCACAATTCTGGAAATATTTATATGGCAGATAAAAATTATTCTGCTGCTGTTGAAGCCTATAAAAATGCCTTGAGAAACAATCCAAGTGATGAAGAAACGAGATATAATTTTGCTTTAGCTAAAAAAATGCTAAAAGACAATCCCCCGAAAAAAGACGATAAAAAAGATAAGAAAGACAAAAAAGACGATAAGAAAAAGGACGATAAAAAAGATAAAAAGGACGATAAGAAGAAAGACGACAAGAAAAAAGACGGCGACAAGAAAGATAAAAACGACAATAAAGGCAAAGACGATGGGAAACCAAAACCAAGACCGGGAGGAATTCCAAAAGAGCGGGTTCAAAATCTTTTAGATGCCGTAAACAATGAGGAAAAGAAAATTCAAGACAAGGTCAATGCTAAAAAAGTAAACGGCAAACCAATTCAAACGGAAAAAGATTGGTAAAGTCTAGTCTGGTTTAACTGTTTATTCGTTTATTTGTTTTATCGAACTGCCGATTAAACAAATACACATTAACTATTAAACAAATACACATTTCAACGATTAAACGATTAAACAAAAAATGAAAAAGTATTTTTTTCTATTATTATTGAGTTTTCAAGGGCTCTTGGCGCAGGTTCAATTTGAGGCCAAAGTCAGCAAACAAACTCTAGGGCTAAACGAAAGACTTCGCATCGACTTCACTATGAATGATGATGGCGATAACTTTACGCCGCCAAATTTTGAGGGATTTAAAATCATTGCAGGGCCAAGTCAGCAAGTGAGTCAATCTTGGATTAACGGAAAAAGTTCGTTTAATAAAACCTATTCTTATTTTTTATTACCCACACAAAAAGGGAGTTTAGTTATCCGCCAAGCATCGATTGATATTAGGGGGCAGATTTATAAAACTTCACCTATAAAAATTACAGTAACTGCGGCGGTAGAACAGCCCCGAGATCCTAATGATTCTCAGGTTTCGGCAGATGATTCGTTGCATTTAGTTGCTGAAATATCTAATACAAATCCATATATTAACGAACCAATTACGGTGGTTTATAAAATTTATTTTAGTTATAATATTGGAATCACCAATTGGCGAGAATTGGACAAACCAAAATACAATGATTTTTGGAGTCAGAATATTGACATCAAACAATTAGTTGCTGAAGAGGGAAAATACAACGGCGAAAAATACCGATTTGTAACCCTTCGAAAAACCGTTTTATATCCTCAAAAATCAGGAAAATTAGTAATAGAACCGCTTTCATTAGATGTTGATGTGCAATTGCCATCCAACAGAAGAAATATCTTTGGGCAAGTACTTTTAGTAGAAGACCACAAACGGGTTTCTGCCGGGGCAAAAACCATTAGTGTGAAAGCACTTCCAGAATCGGGGAAACCTGCAGATTTTTCGGGAGCTGTTGGGAGATTTACATTTAAAGTTACCCCTTCAAAAACAAATTTAAAATCGGGAGAAAGCCTTGATTTGGACGTGAGTGTTTCGGGAACAGGAAATTTGAAATTGTTTACTTTGCCAAAACCAATCGTTCCATCAGCTTTAGAAATGTATGATCCGGTTCACAACGAACAAGTTTCAACGCCGCTATCTGGAATGACAGGAAAAATCTCTGATAAATACGCTATAATTCCACAATATAAAGGGAATTATCCAATCAAACCAATGGTTTTCACGTATTTTGATTTGGGTTCTCGTAGTTACAAAACTATTACTTCACCTGAAATTATGGTAAATGTTTTGGAAGGACCAAATGCGGCTGATAATGCAGTTGCTGCAACGCCTGGCGATACTAAAAAAGCAATTTTGAGTTCAGCGCAATTCAAATTTATCAAATTGAAAACCGAGTTGACTTCAATGAAACATAAAGATTTTTATGGTTCTAAATTGTTTTACATCTTGTCGGTTTTACCGTTTTTATTCATTCCTGTGATTGTACTTTTCAAGAAGAAAAAAGAAGCTATTGACGGTGATGTTGCGGGAAATAAAATCAAATTATCTAACAAACTAGCGAAGAAATATTTGTCGGAAGCACAAAAAGAAATTGGAAACAAAGAGCCGTTTTATATTGCTTTAGAAAAAGCAATGCACAATTTCTTGAAGGCCAAAATCAACATTGAAACCTCGGAAATGAGTAAGGAAAAAATCAGTGAAATATTATTAGAGAAAAAAGCTAATCCCGAAGCGATTGCGTCTTTTATTAATTTAACAGAAAACTGTGAATTCGCGAGATATGCACCGTCGTCAAGTACGGCAATTCAACAAGATTATGATAAAGCGGTAGCGATTATTTCTGAATTGGAAAAGCAGATAGTTTAATTTTGCTAACCACTAAGGGCACAAAGTTTGCACAAGGGGCACAAAGGTCTTTAAAAAAATAAAATGACTGAGAACGAAATATCAAAAATAGTATTTGAAAGTGCACTCAAAGTTCATAGAAGTCTTGGGCCTGGACTCCTTGAAAGTGCTTATGAAGAATGCCTTTTTTATGAATTAAAAAAATTAAATTTAAGTGTTGAAAAGCAAAAAGCACTGCCTTTAATTTATGAAGATGTGAAGCTGGATGTGGGTTATAGAATAGACATTATCGTAGAAAATAAGTTTATAATTGAAATAAAATCGGTGGTTGAATTAAACGATGTTCACCTAGCTCAATTACTAACTTATTTGAAATTATCGAATTGCAAATTAGGCTTATTAATTAATTTCAATGTAAGATTATTAAAAGAAGGCGTTCGAAGAGTAGTAAACGGAACTCTTTAAATAATCCAGTTCTTTGTGAAACTTAGTGCCCTTAGTGGTTAAATAATTATGAAAAATTTACTTTATATAATAGTACTTACAACGCAAGTTTTC
This sequence comes from Flavobacterium sp., assembly GCF_040402835.1. Classification (GTDB taxonomy): domain Bacteria; phylum Bacteroidota; class Bacteroidia; order Flavobacteriales; family Flavobacteriaceae; genus Flavobacterium. The sequence continues at coordinate 14,838 of NZ_JBBALW010000032.1, read as the reverse complement.
TTTGCTCAAAATGGCTTTGAAAATGGGAATGCGTTGTATCAAAAAGGGAAATATCAAGAAGCAATTACGGCTTATGAAAGTGTTTTTAGAACGAAAAAGCAATCGGAAGAATTGTATTTTAATATTGGGAATTGCTATTACAAATTAAATAAAGTAGCGCCTGCAATTTACAATTATGAAAAAGCATTGTTGCTAAATCCTAACGATGCCGAAATTCAAAATAATCTTAAATTTGCTCAAAAACTTCAAATTGACGACATAAAAACAGTTGAAAAAGTAGGTTTCAATAAACTGATTCAAGATTTCACTTACACCTTTCATTACAATACTTGGGGAGGAATTGCTGTTGGGTTATCATTTTTGTTTTTATTGTTTTTTGGTGGTTATTATTTATCACAAATTACAGTTTCAAAAAGACTATTTTTCTTTGGAATGTTCTTTGGAATGTTACTATTAATTGTGAGTGTTGCGGCTGCTATTTTTGAAAAAAATCAATACAATAATGACCAGCCAGCCATTGTGTTTTCTGAAGTTGTATCGGTAAAAAGCGAACCTAAAAATGGCGTTACAGATGCTTTTGTACTTCACGAAGGAACGAAAGTTTATGTGATTGAAAGCTTAGACAATTGGGACAAAATTCAACTTACCGACGGTTCCGAAGGTTGGATTGAAAACAGCGCAATTAAAAGATTGAAGTAAGTGGTTATCATATAATTCCCTGCTACGTTTAAATGCTGTTCGTAATTCCAACCACATTTAGCAGTAGCCGAACTACTCAAGAATATAATTTCCATTTCGTAAGGTGATAATCCTGGTATTTTCATCTCTATTAATTTAATTGAAAGTGAACAAAGAACAAAACCAATCTTTTTGACATTACTTCAAAAAAATTGGTTTTTTTGGTTTTATTGTTTTGTAAAAATCATTTCAGTATTAGGGATAAAAGAAGGAATGCTTTGTTGGTCTGCAAAAGGGCAGTTTGAAGAATCATAATAATCATACCATACATTATCAAATCTTAGCTGATTGGGTTGCCCATTTATTTTTATCAAAATAAATTCAATGGAATTTAAGCAATAATTAGGAACTCTGTTTTTATACCAAAAATTAAATAACCCATACTTTAAAGCAAGACCGGTTATTTTAAAATCGTCGTAATTGGTGATGTTAAAATCAGAATAAAGAATTTCATTGGTAGTTATATCTTTTACTTGATATTTAATCATTAATTCATCTTCATAGTTATAATTATTACTCCCTAATACACCATTTAATTGCTGAATAAATTTTACAAAAACAAATGTGTACTCTTTAGTATCTAATGTTCCTTTCCAAGTGCCCTCATAATAACCCAATACATTATTCAAATCTTCATAGTAGGTGCCGTTTTGATAGGTGTCTGGGTCGTAACTGTAAAGGGGTTTGGTTACGGTTACTTGTCCATTGCATGCAATTGATATAGCAAAAAATGCTATGATTAGTATATTTTTCATAATGTTATTTTTAACTTCTACATATTGGATGAAGTTAATAAAAACCGACATTTTACTCTTACACAAAACGTGTTTGACTACCATTTAACGTCTGGTTAAAATTAAATTTTCTTGGGGTAAAAACATGGGAATACTTATTTGGTTAGGATAATTGGGACAGTCAATATAACTATAGTCACTGTACCTGAAATAACAATATTTAACTTGGTTGGGCTGACCACTGATTTTTTGTAAAATAAATTTTGCAGAATTATAACATTTGCTGGCAACGTCTTCAAACTTGAAAGAATAAATCCCATTTCTCATTGCTAATCCAAGAATAGAATAATCGTTATAATTAACTGCAGACAAGTTATCATATATTAATTGGTTGGTAGTTAAATCTAATACCTGGTATTTACCACGGATTTCATCTTCATAATAATAATTGGAGTTAGTATTCCCATTTAATTTTTGTATAAATTGGGTAAACACAAATGTGTATTTCATATTATTGAGGATGCCTTCCCACGTGCCTTCCCAATAATACAATTCACTATTCAAATCTTTATAGTAGACGCCATTTTGATGGGTGTCTGGGTCGTAACTGTAAAGCGGTTTTGTAACGGTTACTTGTCCATTACATGCAATTGATATAGCAAAAAATGCTATGATTAGTATATTTTTCATAATGTTATTTAATTACAAGGTTCTTCAATTAGTTCTTGGTTGTTAGGTGTACTGTTAGGCGCCAGAGTTTTTCGAGTCCAATTCAAATTAATACTATTAAGTTCATTTTCTACAGTTCCTTCAAAAAGGCCTATTTTATTTTCTAATCCTGCATCTTTTAAGAGTTGAAGCAACATTTTTTGTAATTTCTCTTTTCGTGTGGTAGCATTATTGTTTAAGTTGTAAATAATCTTTTCCGATTCTTTATCGTAATCTGTTTTAAACGTTTTCCATTTAGAATCCAATTGAATTCTTTCATCTAATGAAAAAGGTTCTAACAAAGTTACAGCAAAAACACCTTCATTTGAAATCATAACTCCAAAAGCATCTTGGATTACTATTTGCGTTTAAATGAGAATTTTGACAAGTTGTTATTAAAGCCAACACATCTGCCGGTGATGATATTTTTACAACTCTATCAAATTCTTCTCCATTCTCATTAGTTACTATTATATTAGTGTGAACGTGAGTATAATTAATAGATCCTGATAGCATGTTCATGCTTGTGTTCCCCAAAGGTGTGGCATTTACATATTGTTTGACGCCGTTTTCTATTTTTTCTACAAATCCACTCTCGCGGGATAAATTGAAACTGGAAGGCTTATTTATTCCTTTAAATTTTTGTTTATAAGCATTGCTACTAGTCTCCTTCTGAATTCTACCACAAGGAGTATCAGGAAAAGTTTGTGGAGCTCCACCACCACCACCATGATGAGAATCTACAGGAGAAGTTAGTATTCCGCCTCCAGAACTATTTGAAGAGGAGCCTATTTCGCTACTACCACTACTATTTGAACCATAACCTAAATCGAAAGAAAATCCTCCCTCACTACCACCTCCACATTCAATATAGGTCCAAGTCATTATCATATAGTCACCTGCGTCGTTTAAATGCTGTTCTAAATTCCAACCACATTTAGCAGTAGCCGAACTACTCAAGGATATAATTTCCATTTCATTAGCAGACAATACTGGTATTTTACCATATTTCAGCTTTTGCCTTTGCTCTTCCGACATTTTGTATTTTGATAGATAGGGGGTTCATATTCATTGTCTTCTTTTAAACTAAAAACGATGTTTTCCAGTTTTTCTGACGGTGCATCCCGGTAGATTGGAAAAGTGAAAGACTTATACCCATTGTCTTTTTCAATTAACAATCCGTTTTCATCGTCAAAATAAAAACCGTGGATATATTACCTAAATTATTACTGCTAAGGTTTTCTACGTAAAATAAAAGAGCCTAATACTTTACCATCATCTTTACCCACACCTCCATCATCCGCAACGTCTTCTTTTAAGATTTTAACCAAAAGAGAATCGGGGGGATTTTTTTCATCATAATAATTACTGACCAAACCATAGTCACCAGCAGAATAAAAATCCTCCACAGACCACAATTCAAAATATTTTGATAATGAAGGATTGCTTAATACAATTCTAATTTGTGTTGCATCTTCAGATAAATTATATCGAAGATCCTTATAGCTTTTGTAACTATATAACTTTTCAGCAAATACTTCCTTAATTACAAAGTGAGTGGTGTCATTAATCATTACATCAGCAGGATAGTACTCCCATAAAAATGCATCTATTTTTTTGGATTCAACAATACTATTGCTTGAAAATGGTCCGAGAGTCTTAACAATCGGGTTGCAACTAATTAACAACAGGCAAAAAGAAACAACTGCAAAAATACCCTTTATAATAATTACTCCACTTATATTTAATGCTATTCTCTTCATAATTTCTTTGGTTCATTTATAGAAAACTAACTCTCCAGCACGAATCCTTTCGTGTAGCCGGTAAGTTTTTCAACGCTCCCGCTCGAATCCTTTCGTGCGGCTAAAATAAAAATCATTCCTTTAAAACCCATGTAAAATCTATTTTACAATTCAAATATAGAAATTTAAACTTTTAATCAAACTAACACGCGAAAGAATTCGGGAAAGGACCGGAGTTAAAAATTAATGACTTAAAGGCAATAATTTCAAATTTAAAATCAAAGTAAGCGATTATTTATCGGATTTAACTTTAATTTCCTCATACCATTCTTCTACAGACGGATAAATTAGTGCAACCATTTTTTGAATTGGATTGTATTATAAAAGTTTCAAACGTATTGATTATATTATAAAATCAATATATTTGGTAAAATTACTTCTATATGATTTTAAGAAAAAAAATAATTGTTGTTTTACCCGCCTATAATGCCGAAAAAACTTTGGTTAATACCTACAATGAAATTCCTTTTGATATTGTAGATGAAGTAATATTGGTCGATGACAATAGTATAGATGCTACTATTGATGTAGCAAAAAATCTAAATAAAAAATGCCCACTTCATATTATTTCACATCAAAATAATCTTGGGTATGGGGGTAACCAAAAATCATGTTACAATAAAGCTTTAGAACTTAAAGCTGATATAATTGTAATGCTACACCCAGATTATCAATATACACCAAAATTAATCCATTCAATGTGTTATTTAATTGCCAATGATGTTTACCCTGTTGTAATTGGCTCAAGAATTATAGGAAACGGAGCATTAAAAGGAGGGATGCCAATCTATAAATATATTGCCAATCGATTCCTTACTTTTTTCCAAAATTTGTTAATGAATCAGAAATTATCTGAATATCACACAGGATATAGAGCATATTCAAAAGAAGTTCTGAATAAAATCAATTTCAATAAAAATTCTAATGATTTTATTTTTGACAATCAGTTTTTAGCTCAAATTTTATTTAATGGTTTCGAAATTGCTGAAATAACTTGTCCAACAAAATACTTTAAAGAATCTTCGTCAATAAATTTTTCAAGGAGCGTTACTTATGGTTTGGGGGTACTTAAAACTTCATTTCAATATTTTTTATGTAAATTAAATGTCATTGAATCTAATTTATTTAAAAATGAATAAACAGATTAAATTCATTACTTTATTTTCAAAAAAAAATGTAAGTTTATTTATATTTTTGTTTGTAAATTTTATTTTTTCTTTGAAATATTTAAGCCGTGAGACAAACTTCTATTTAATAATTTCTTTTTTAATATCACTTGTCTACTTTTTTATTTGGAGGTATAAAAATGTATTAGATAGGTTGCCAATTGGCTTATCAAAACTGAATTTTTTAATATTATCTATTTTTGTGTTGGGATGTAATTCTGCTTTTAATAAAATTCCTGTAGCAACACTTAATGTAGATAGATGGAGTGTAATAACCTCTTTTTGGGATAGTTATTTCAACAATCAATATGTATATTTTGCAAAATCAAATGTTGGGAATCCCCCGGGACCAATGCCGTTTTACTTTCTTTTAGCATTACCATTCTATTTTATAGGTGAATTGGGTTGGTTTTCAGTTATGGGAGTAATACTGTTTTTTATCTTTTTAAATTATTCTAAAACAAGTAAATTAAATACAACAACAACTTTAATTTTATTATTAAGTAGCGTTTTCTATTTATGGGAAGTTGTAAGCAGAAGCAATATTTTTTTAAACAGCACCTTGGTTTTGGCGGTATTATACTATTATTTAAATAGTAATAAATTAGATTTAAAAAACTTGATATTAACTGGTATATTAATTGGTTTGTCAATTTCCACAAGGAATGTTTTAGTAATTCCTTTCATAGTTACATTTGTATTTCAACTAAAAAATGGATTACTAACATTCAAACAACTTATGCAATTAGGATTTATTTCAGTGCTACTATTTATATTGACATTTATACCATTCGTCTATAATCATTTTGAAGAATTTAAAATAATGAACCCATTTATAATCCAATCATCAGCATTAGTTCCATTTAAATATACTGTGCTTTTTATGTTTTTGGGAGTTCTTTCTGGATTTATTTGTAAATCATTTTCGGATATTTATTTTTTTAGTGGTTTGGTTTTATTTATAAGTATAACGATTTATTTTATTTACCATATAAATTTAGTAGGGTTTAATAAAACTTTCTTTGAAAGCGATGCTGATATTTCATATTTTATATTGTGTGTTCCTTATTGTCTATTCTATTTATTTAATGAACAAAAAGCAAACCTATGAAAAGAATGGCTTAAAAGTAATTGTGCTAATTTTATTTTTTTATAAATTTAAAATGGCTACAAGAACTTTATAACAAACATAAAACGAAGGATTTATTTTTTACTTACAACGCAAGTTTTCTTTGCTCAAAATAGTTTTTAAACGTAAATGCAATGTGTCAAAAACAGAAACATCAAGTGCTACAGATGCATTTGTAATACACGAAGGAACGAAAGTTTATGTGATCGAAAGCTTAAACAATTGCGACAAAATTCAACTTACCGACGGTAACGAAGGTTGGATTGAAAATAGTGCAATTAAGCGATTGAAATAACCGATTTATGATTATCGAACTTTAGATATACTAACTTTAAACCATAAAATTTAGCATATTCATTTTAGTTTCATAAAATTATTTTAAATATTTCGTTTTTATTTTATCAACGATTACTTGTGCTAATTTTTGGTGGCTTTCGAGTGTCCAACCAGCGATGTGTGGCGTGAGGAGTACATTATCTGCATTAAGCAAATATTTGAAAGCGACTGGTTTTTTGGAATCAATGAATAGATTTTCGAACGATAATTTCTCATATTCTAAAACATCTAATCCTGCGCCAAGAACCTTCCCCGATTTTAAACCTTTTACCAAATCAGCTGTAACTACTGAATTTCCTCGAGCCGTGTTGATAAACCAAAAGGGTTTTGAAAACGAATTTATAAATTTGGCATTAATCATTTTATCAGTTGACGGATTCCAAGGCGTGTGAAGACTTATAACGTTTGCTTTTTGTTGCAATTCTGATAAGGAAACCTGTTTTGCATTGGAATCACCCACGTTTTTAAGAATGTCATAACAAAGCACTTCAACATCAAAACCCTGAAGTTTTTTGGCAAATGATTTCCCCATAGTTCCATAACCAATTATGCCAATAGTTTTACCTTCTAATTCATGACCGCGATTAGCTTCTCGGTTCCAATGTCCTGATTTAATTTCTGAAAAGGATTTATTGAGATTGTTAAAAAGCGATAAAAGCATTCCAAGTGCGTGTTCTCCAACGGCGTTGCTATTGCCCTCGGGTGCCGCTATTAGTGAAATATTTTTCGATAAAGCATAATCGCAATCGATGCTTTCTAAACCAGCGCCAACTCGTGCTATGAATTGTAAATTGGTACCTTTATCAAGAAATATTTTATCAATTTTGAATCGGCTACGAATTACAATTCCTTGATATTCTTGAATCGTAGCTTCAATTTCTTGTTTTGAGGATGTGAAATCTTCATAATTTATAAATCCTAATTCCTGCAATTGTTCCCTTAATAAAGGATGGTTGCTATCGATGTGAAGAATTTTTATTTTAGATGCAGACATAATTGAATTTTGAAGCTAAAGGTATTTTGAATAAATTTAGTAAAATTATTTTAGCTTTCTTTTAGTACCATATCGATAGTTATAGCTGCAGAAAGTATTAATATTTTGTTTTCCAAATTTGAAAAATCAGATGCAATACTAACATTGTACTTATCAGCCGAGGTAAATAATTCTTTCATCGCTCCAGCCCATTTTTTAGAAATCGTTCCAATTTGATTTTTAGAAAAATCATTGATTACGAAATTCCAAGCCTTCCAATCCCCTGTAATTTGAGCTACATATACCCCTTTTGAATTGAAAATATTAAATGTTGGCTTAAAAAATTTGAACTTTTGGTTGATAGTTCCAATTGTTACCCCCTCAGGGTTTTTGAGTATAATTTTCGACATAAAAAAAGTCCAGCCTCTGGAAATTGAAACTTCTAGTTTATCGTCAGAATCTTTAATTTCGAGTAAAAACGGCAACATTGGTTTCTTTAAAACTAATCGCAACATTTTTTGTCCTGTTGTTAATTTTTGTTTTATTGCGCCAATCGGTACTCCTACTTCATTAAATATTTGGTAACAATTTTCAAATTTAAAAAAGTTAACTTTTTCATCTATAAAGTAGCTATTGGATTCAAAAAAATTTGATTTCATATATTTTTATTTTATTTTTATTTGTGAAAAAGTCAAAAACCAGAAAAATTATAAACGAACTAGCAACTAATAGTTGTCAAATATATAAAAAAGAAACTTTATTTGTTACTAATAATTTACCTTAAGCGAAAGATAGTCGTTACAAAACTTAACATCATTTTATCAGTCGATTCCAATTGCTTGTCCTAAATTTGTAAAAAACAAAATTATGCTAAACTTTGAATTATACAATCCTACAAACCTTGTTTTTGGGAAAGGTCAAATAGAAAAATTATCAACATTAGTTCCTGAAAATGCCAAAATATTATTGGTTTATGGTGGAGGAAGTATTTTCAAAAACGGAGTTTACGACCAAGTCAAAGCCGCTCTAAAGAATTTTGAAATCGTAGAGTTTGGCGGAATCGAACCCAATCCGCATTTTGAAACCGTAATGAAAGCGGTTGCAATTGTCAAGAAACAAAACATCACTTTTATTCTTGCCGTTGGCGGAGGATCTGTAATTGACGGTGTAAAATTCATTTCTGCCGCCACAAAATTCGATGGAAATCCAGTAGATATATTAATTAAAAGAATCCTAATCAAAGACCTTTCTCAGGTAATTCCATTCGGAACAATTTTGACTTTGCCGGCAACGGGAAGTGAAATGAACTCGGGTTCGGTAATTACGATTCAAGCAACACAAGAAAAATTAGCTTTTGGAGGAAGCGCTTTATTTCCAAAATTCTCCATTTGCGACCCAACTGTAATTGCTTCTTTGCCAAAACAACAAATTCAAAATGGTATAATTGATGCCTATTCCCACGTCATGGAACAATATTTAACGTATCCGCACGACGGTTTTCTGCAAGACAGAATTGCCGAAGGGATTTTGCAAACGCTAATAGAAGTTGGTCCTAAAGTCATGGAAAACCCTACCGATTATGCCTTGGCGTCAAATTATATGTGGAGTTGTACCATGGCGCTGAACGGATTAATTCAAAAAGGGGTACCTTCAGATTGGGCAACTCACATGATTGGTCACGAATTAACCGCTTTATACAACATCGATCACGCCAGAACGTTGGCAATTATCGCCCCAAATTTGTTTAAAGTGATGTTTGAAACTAAAAAACAAAAATTGGCACAATATGGAAAACGGATTTTCAATTTATCAGGAACAGAAGACGAAATTGCTGCCGAAGCAATTAACTTAACCGAAGCGTTTTTTCACACCATGGGAATGCAAACCAAACTGTCGGAATATACAGAAGAATATGGCAAAACTGCCGATTTTATTGTGAAACGTTTTCAAGAAAGAGGCTGGAACGGACTCGGTGAAAAACAAAATATCAACCTCGAAAAAGTACGAGAAATTGTGGAAATGAGCTATTAAAATAACCGTTTAAAAACTAAAGGCGTTCTCGAATTTTATTTGAGAACGCCTTTTAAATTAAACAAAACACAAACAAACATAACTAACTTTTATCATAATTATCAACTGCACAATTGATTTTATACAGTAATAACGAAAAATAGAATTTCGTATTGTATTGAAAATCATAATAATACGTTAATAATTTTAATTACAATTCTACAACTACAATTCAAAAATCAAATTTGCATCTATTTCAATCAAATTTCAGTACTTTTGAAGCATAATTTTTTGAAGCTATTCCTGCTATACGCTATATCCACGCTAAAAAGCGTGGGATACCGCTGCTATCAGGGCTAAAATAAAATAAAATGACAGATCAACCAAAATTTGCAGTAATAGGAGGAGGAAGTTGGGCAACAGCAATTGCAAAAATGCTCTGTGTTAATTTACCAGAAATTACGTGGTACATGAGAAATGAAGAGGCAATCGAACATATAAAAACCTTCCATCACAATCCAAATTATTTGAGTTCGGTAGAATTTCACATCGAACAATTACGGTTAACGAGTGATATAAATGAAGCCGTTGCAGCTGCCGATTATATAATTTTTGCCATTCCATCGGCATTCTTAGGGGGCGAATTAAAAAACCTAACTCAGAGTTTAGAGGGGAAAGTGATTTTTTCAGCCATAAAAGGAATTGTTCCCGAAACAAGCCTGATTGTTGGTGAGCATTTCAATAAAGTATACGATATTCCTTTAGAAAATATAGGTGTAATCACCGGGCCTTGCCACGCCGAAGAGGTTGCATTAGAGAGATTATCTTATTTAACTATTGCTTGTGGAGATGCCTCAAAAGCAAAAGTAGTAGCCAAATATTTATCGAGTAATTACATCAAAACTAAGATTAGCGACGATATTATTGGAACAGAATATGCAGCAATGCTTAAAAATATTTATGCAATTGCAGCAGGAATGGCTCACGGATTGGGTTATGGCGATAATTTCCAATCAGTTTTGATGAGCAACGGAATTCGAGAAATGAAGAAATTTATCCGCAAAGTTCACAGAATGAAACGTAACATTAATGATTCAGCCTATTTAGGAGATTTATTAGTAACAGGATATTCCGTGTTTTCAAGAAACAGAATGTTCGGAAATATGGTTGGAAAAGGCTACACTGTAAAATCCGCAATGATGGAAATGAGTATGGTTGCCGAAGGATATTATGCTACTAAAAGTGCTTGGGAACTCAACCAAAATTATGGTGCGAAAACACCAATAATTGATGCTGTTTATGATATTTTATACGAAGGAAAAGAAGCGAAAAAAGTATTTAAAAAGCTAACAGAAAGATTAGATTAGTTAAGGTAAAATAATTTGTTCCATTACCCAATTGGTATGAACTCCTGATAATCCTGTTGAAGGATGAACGCTAATTCCACTCAAATGTTCCTGCATTTTTTTAACGTGAAAGAGCTGTACATTTTCTGGATGCGCAATAAAGAGTTCTGTTTTGCCTTTTTCAGTTTCTAATACAATGTTGTTTTCTTCAAAAATTGAAAAAATAATTTTTCCTTTACTGCCATAAATAGTTACCGTATCTTCAAGTAATTGACAGCCAAAATTCCAACTTCCTGTACCTGTAATTCCCGATTGGTGTAACCAAGTTGCTGCAATAGCATCTTTTGCAGAATATAAGTTTTGTTGATTCAAGTTTACTCCAGAAGCGCTGCTTATTTCTCCGAAAAGATGAACAAACAAATCCAATCCGTGGCTTGCCAAATCATCGAAATAGCCGCCAGGAGCTACCGTAACGTCTGTTCTCCAATTGTATTCGCCGGAAACATCAACAGCTGATGGTGGTCGCATGAAATGCCAATTTATATGACGGATTTCGCCAATGGTTTTTTCATCTATCCAGCTTTTTATTTTTTCAAATCGAGGAAGTGAACGGCGATAATAGGCAACAAAGAGTGGAATATTTCTTGATGAAAAGGCATTATGAATAGCCAAACTGTCTTCATAATTGGGTGCCAAAGGTTTTTCTATACAACATGGTTTTCCAGCCAAAGCCACTTTGAGTCCGTAGAATTTATGAGAATCGGGTGGCGTTGCGATATAAACGGCATCAACTTCGGGATCGTTTATTAAATCGTCAGCATTAGAATAGTATTTTTTTATGCCGTGTCTTTTGGCATAATCAGCAGCTTTTTCTGCATCTCTCCGCATTACTGCAACGATTTCAAAGCCTTCTGTTTTTTGATAAGCAGGACCGCTTTTCACTTCGGTTACATTTCCGCAGCCTATAATTCCCCAACGGATTATTTTTGAAATTGGATTCATACTTATCTTACAATTACGCCATCAACAAATAAAATGGGCACTTCTTCTACATTTTTTTCTGAAATTGAATTGGCTTTAAAGATAAATTTCTTATCGTATAAGGTGTTTCCAATAAAGAAAGTAACCATAAATTCATTGTTTAATGTAGTTACACTTTTTTCAAGCATTTCAACTTTCACTACTGAAACTGCGTGAATTGCTACAAAAGCGTGACGCAAAAGGGACGTTTTTTTCATTTCCCCATCAATAGTTCCAAAAGCTTTGGAAACTACCATTACGCCATCAAGGTTAAAATCGCTATCGTTTACCAAATAGATATACCAAACTTTTTCCATAAAATCGTCGTTCCATTCTTGAACGGCGGCTACGAAAACATTTTCTACTTCTGGAATTATGATGTCTTTTTTCATGTCTTTGCGAGGAACTAAGCAATCTCTTTTTTCATTCGGATAATGTCTTTCATCTATCCGTCTATTATCTATTTTCTTTTATATGCTTGCTTTAAATTGTTCTAAAAAACGCACGTCATTTTCGTAAAACATACGAATATCGCCGATTTGATAGAGCAACATTGCGATGCGTTCAACGCCCATTCCGAAGGCAAAACCGTTGAATTCATTGGTGTCGATACCGCAATTTTTCAGCACATTTGGATCTACCATTCCACAACCTCCAATTTCTAACCAACCGGTTCCTTTTGTAATTCGGTAATCGGTTTCGGTTTTCAATCCCCAATAAATATCAATTTCTGCACTTGGTTCTGTGAAAGGAAAATACGACGGACGCAAGCGAATTTTCGATTTTCCGAACATTTCTTTGGTGAAATACAACAAGGTTTGTTTTAAATCGGCAAAGGAAACGTCTTTGTCAATATATAAACCTTCAACTTGGTGGAAAATACAGTGAGAACGAGACGAAACGGCTTCATTTCGGAAAACTCTTCCTGGTGAAATCGTTCGTATTGGCGGTTTGTTGTTTTCCATATACCGAACTTGCACAGATGAGGTGTGTGTTCGCAGTAAAATATCGGGGTTGGTTTGTATAAAAAAAGTATCTTGCATGTCTCTCGCTGGATGGTATTCCGGCAAGTTTAATGCGGTGAAATTATGCCAATCATCTTCGATTTCCGGCCCTTCAGAAACGTTAAAACCGATGGTAGAAAAGATGTCGATAATTTGGTTTTTGACCAATGAAATTGGGTGACGAGAACCTATAACCAAAGGTTCAGCTGGGCGTGTTAAATCGCCATAGAAACCCTTGATTTCTATTTTACTTTCAAGTGCTTCTTGGATGGTTTTTATCTTTTCTTCGGCAGTAGTTTTCAGTAAATTGATTACTAGACCAAACTCCTTTTTTTGGTCGTTTGGCACCAATTTAAATTCAGCAAAAAAGTTGTTTAAAAGTCCTTTTTTGCCTAAGAATTTGATGCGAAAAGCTTCTAATTCGGCTGCGTCTTGCGTTTGAAAAGCGTGCGCTTCGCCAATATATTCTTTTATCTTATCAGTCATTTTCATTCAATAATTGTGGTTGCAAATATAAGAAATTTTGTTGTTAGGGACAAGTCGCGACTTGTCCGCACTTGATGAGGACAAGTCACGATTTGTCCATACAAAGAATAATGTTAATCAATAAGTTCTTTTTCAAGAAAATAATTCACAATAGCTTCTTTCATCAAAACCGATTGTTCTCCAGCTTTTAAAGGTGGTAATTCCTCTTTTACTTTGTAATGTGGCCAACCATCAACATCTACATAATCAAATTCATAATACCCGTAAGGCTCTAATAATCTGCAAATTGCAATGTGCATCAGGTTCAATTTTTCGTCTTTTTTGTAGGCCTCGTGAATTTTCCCCAATTCCTGAACACCAATTAAATAAATTATGGCGTCTAAATCTAAATCTTCGCCTTGTGAAAATTGATTGGAAAGTATATTTACAAGCTGTTCCCAGCGTTCTTTGAGTTGTATATCTCTTGACATTTTATTAATTTAGGATTTAAGATTTAAGATTTGCGAAAAATGAAAAATTCGCTTATACAAACAAAATTATTTTCACAAAGATAGTAAGTTGTAATTTGACAATCCACAATCTTTAATTGATAATTCTTTTATCTTTGCTCTTTATTCTTTTTTTATATGAGTTATTTAGATATTTTTCTTGGGGTTTTACTAATTTATGGATTTTTCCGTGGCATTTGGAATGGTTTTTTCATAGAATTGGCTTCGTTTGTTTCGCTTCTAATTGGGATTTATGTGGCGATAAAATTCTCGTATTTAATGAAAATATACGTTGGAAGTCACGTTTCTTGGAATCCAAAAACCATTCAAATTGTAGCTTTTATAATCACTTTTATAGCGGTTGTAATTGGGATTTCATTATTGGCTAAATTCCTAACTAAGATGGCAAATATAGCCAGTTTGGGAATTGTAAATAAAGTATCAGGGGGTGTTTTCGGACTTTTAAAAACAATTTTAATGTTGAGTATTTCCTTGAATTTATTCCAAAAAATAAATATGAATTACACTTTTGCAGAGAAAGCTACTATTGATAAATCCTTGTTTTACAACCCAATTCAAAAAATAGCTGCCATAATTTATCCATCTGTAGAAGAATGGTACAAGGAAATTAAGGTGAAATCCGATAAGTAAGCGTTTACTTTGATTTGAAATTTGAAATTATTGCTTGTAAGTCATTGATTTTTAACTCTGTTGCTTTCCTAATTCCTTTCGTGTGTTCGTTTGATTAAAAGTTCAAATTTCGATATTTGAATTGTAAAATAGATTTTACATGGGTTGTAAAGGAATAATTTTTACTTTAGCCACACGAAAGGATTCGTGCGGGCAATGTCATTAAGTTAAGGATTTTTCACAAGCTATCTTTTTGATTTTTAGTTAC
>NZ_JBBALW010000031.1:0-28230 GCF_040402835.1 Flavobacterium sp. | reverse complement strand
TTTTTTAATACAAATGTATTAACAGGAAGAAGAGAGGTTATTAGACAGTTTGACGACCTGACCGAGTTTACGAATGGCTTCCTACTTCGCAATGACGTTCTAAACTAGGGCGCGCCCAAATGAAACTTTTGATGAAAATAATAGTGCCAATTTTTTACGTTTTTGTGTCTAATTCAAAAAAAAAGCTATCTTTAACCAAACCAAAAACTAATAGTATGCAAGAAAATAGTCCAGAAGATTTTAAGAGAGAATTAGGTTTGTTAGATGGAACGATGCTGGTTGTGGGCTCCATGATTGGCTCGGGGATATTTATTGTGAGCTCGGATATGGTGCGCCAAGTGGGTTCTGCTGGGTGGCTAATTGCGATTTGGGTGCTCACGGCTTTGCTGACTATTGTGGCTGCGGTGAGTTATGGCGAGTTGAGTGCCATGTTTCCCAAAGCGGGCGGTCAGTATGTTTATCTGAAAGAAGCCTACGGAAAATTGATTGGATTTTTATACGGTTGGAGCTTTTTTGCTGTAATTCAAACGGGGACAATTGCTGCCGTGGGTGTGGCATTTTCTAAATTTGCAGCCTATTTATATCCGCCTTTGAGCGAAAAAAATGTTATCTATGAGCTTGGGAATTTTCAACTTCATGCGGCTCAAATCGTCTCTATTGTTACTATTGTTTTACTGACGTACATTAACAGTCGTGGGGTTAAAAACAGTAAAATTATGCAAACGGTTTTGACAATTATCAAGATTTTATCGCTTTTAGGATTGATCATTTTTGGATTTGCCTTGGGCGCAAAAGTCGAGATTTGGAATGCAAACTGGGCGGATGCTTGGGCAACAAAATCGTTTGTGAAAGAGTCTGGGTCTTGGATCCCAATTGGTGGAATGGCATTGGTAACTGCGGTTTCGGCAGCTTTGGTAGGTTCTATTTTTTCGAGTGATGCTTGGAATGGCGTGACTTTTATTGCAGGTGAAATTAAAAATCCAAAGCGAAATGTAGGATTGAGTTTGTTTTTGGGAACGCTAATTGTAAGTGTGATTTATATTTTGGCAAACTTGATGTATTTGGCTGTTGTGCCGCTTCAAGGAATTGCAACTGCCGAATCAGACAGGGTTGCCGTAGTAGCTTCGCAAAGTATTTTTGGGGAAATTGGTACCTTAATCATCGCCGTGATGATTATGATTTCAACTTTTGCGTGCAACAATGGTTTGATAATGGCTGGTGCTCGCGTGTATTATACGATGGCAAAAGACGGATTATTTTTCAAAAAAGCAGCGGTTTTAAATGCATCAAGTGTGCCTTCATGGTCTTTGTGGGCGCAATGTTTTTGGGCTTCTGCCTTGTGTTTAACTGGAAAATACGGTGATTTATTAGACTTTGTAGTGATTATCGTTTTGATTTTTTATATCCTCACTATATATGGAATATTCATCCTTCGCAAGAAAATGCCCGATGCCGAAAGACCTTACAAAGCTTTTGGTTACCCATTTCTACCGATGTTGTATCTTATTATTGCAACCGCAATTTGTGTGGCATTACTATTTACAAAAACGAGTACGTGTGGTTGGGGCGTTTTGATAATGCTAATTGGAATTCCTATTTACTATTTTACGAAAAAGGAAGAGGTTTAAGGTTATTAGTTATTAGTCATTAGTTATTAGTTAAAAGTTATATGTTGTAGAAGTAGCAAAAAATCCGTTTCATTTAAACCGAAACGGATTTTTTGTATCTATCAACTATCAACCAACAACCATCATAGACCACTAATAATAAGTAAATCGTCTTACTTTAGCAATATATTTTGCCAATCGAATTACTTGGTGGCTGTAGCCGTATTCATTGTCATACCAAATGTAAAGCACGATATTTTTTCCATCTGCTGAAACAATTGTAGCATTGCTATCATAAATTGATGGTGCTGATGTCCCTACAATATCAGAAGAAACCAACTCATTATTTAACGAATATTTTATCTGTTCTACCAATTCACCTTCCAATGCATATTTTTTCATTATAGCATTAATCTTGGCAATAGAAGTTGCTTTTTTGATTTCTAAATTCAAAATTACCAATGAGCCATTTGGAACAGGAACGCGAATGGCGTTGGAAGTTAATTTTCCTGCAAGGCTTGGTAATGCTTTTGCAACAGCAGTTCCAGCGCCCGTTTCTGTGATTACCATATTCAAAGCTGCGGCTCTTCCACGACGGTATTTTTTGTGCATATTATCCACTAAATTCTGGTCGTTGGTATAGGCGTGAATGGTTTCTAAATGTCCTTTTACAACTCCTAACGTATCTTCAACGACTTTTAAAATTGGTGTAATTGCGTTGGTGGTACACGATGCGGCAGAGAAAATATCAATTTCGTCTGGATTGTATTCGTTTTGATTTACGCCGTGAACAATGTTTGGAACACCTTTTCCAGGAGCTGTCAACAAAACTTTGTGCGCTCCTTTTGAAGATAAATGACGACGAAGTGCTTCTTCAGTTGTAAATGCACCCGTGTTATCAATGATTAAAGCGTCATTAATTCCATATTTTGTGTAATCAATTTCTTCAGGGCCATTTGCCGTAATTACGTGAACGGTTGTTCCGTTAATTATCAAGGCGTTGTTTTTTACATCGGCAACGACTGAACCCATAAAATCTCCGTGAATAGAGTCATAACGCAATAAAGAAGCTCTTTTTTCAAGAGAAACAGCGTCGTTTTTATCACGAGTTACAATAGCTCTCAATCGCAATTGTTCACCTTTTCCCATTTTCGACATTAATTCTCTTGCTAACAAACGACCAATTCTTCCGAAACCATATAAAACGACATCTTTGGAACTTATTTCTTCTGAATTTTTAGCATTTTTTAATTTGTCGATAACAAATGCTTTCGCATTATTTGATTTATTTTCTTTGGAATGGTATTCGAATGTTAGTTTTCCAATATCTAATTTTGACGGTGGTAAATCCAATGATAAAATGGCTTTTGCAATTTCTACAGAGTCAAAAATGGAAATTGGTTTGCCAACAAATTCTCCTGCATATTCATGAAGATTGATAATTTCACTCACGTTTTTATCTATCAATTGATTTCTAAAAAGCACCATTTCGATGGATTTGTCATACCATAAATCACTGATTATTTTGATGAATTCTACGCCTGCTCTTCTTCGATTAGCTTGAAAAGCGACCTCTTTTTCGTATGAAATTGTCATAACTACTTGAATTGAATTGTATTAATTTTTTTGCAAAAGTACCCATTTCAATCGATTTCGTAACTGTTTTTTTTATTATTTTTATAAAAAAAGCCGATTAATTAAAATCGACTTTTGAAAAGTAATTCGTAAGATGACTTTTTTATAATATCAATCGAATTACTTGTCCGTTTACCGTCAACATTTCTATCTGAACGGTTTGATTTTCATCTAAATTTGAAAGTGCTTTTGATACCGTTTCAACGTCAACCGCTTTCACATTTCCAATACTCAAAATAATTCCGCCTTTCAAGTCATTTGCGTAAGCACTTAATTTTTCATTGTTAATATCTTTGATTTTTACACCATAATTAATTCTGTATTTTTTCTTGTCAGAAGCATTAATATTTTCCAAATCCAAACCTTTGAATTGCGTACTTATGACATCACTTTTCGATAAAGTAACGGGAACAGTCATTGTTTTTTCATTTCTAATAAAGGTAACTTGAACCTTGTCATTTGGTCTTTTGGTGCTGATGTAGCCGTTTAATTCTGCAAAAGACGAGATTTTTTGTGCATCTAATTGTACGATAATATCACCTTTAGTCAATCCTGATTTTTCAGCACCAGAATTTTTATTAACTCTTTTTATATAAAAACCTTCTGTTTCTTTCACACCCAATTCTTTAGAAGCCGAACTGTTTAATTCGCCACCTTCAACACCAAGAATTCCTCGTTGAACATTACCAAATTCCATAATGTCTTCAATTATTTTGCGAGTAATATTCGATGGAATGGCAAATGAATACCCAACATAAGAGCCTGTTTGAGATGAAATCATCGTATTAATTCCGATTAATTCTCCACGGGTATTTACCAAAGCTCCACCACTATTTCCGGGATTTACAGCGGCATCAGTTTGTATAAAGGACTGAATACCAGTAGTATCCAAATTTCTAGCTTTTGCCGAAACAATCCCCGCTGTAACCGTTGAAGTAAGATTATATGGATTTCCAACTGCTAAAACCCATTCTCCCACTTTCACAACGTCTGAATCTGCAAAAGTAGAATAGGGTAATTTATCTTCGGTGTCAATTTTCAGTAAAGCAATGTCCATTTTAGAATCGGTTCCAACCAATTTTGCTTTGAACGATTTTTTATTATTTAGTGTAATTTCTATTTCTGATGCGTCTTTTACCACGTGATTATTAGTCACAATATAACCGTCCTCAGAAATAATTACACCCGAACCAGTGCCAATTTGTTCTTGTTGTTGTGCGCCTTTATAGCCATAAAAAAACTCCATCATTGGATTTGAAATGGAAGTATAAGAAACATTTTTCACGTGAACTACCGTGTGTACTGCTTTTTCGGCAGCTTCAGTAAAATCGACAGCTTCGGATGACAATCCAATGGTTTTTTCGTAATTATTTGGAGCAAGCGTAACAATCGAATTTCTATCTTTAGAAAAATAGCCGTTACTATCAAATAATAATTTGTAGGCTCCAAGAGTTGTAACACCGCTCAACAATGCTACTAAAAATAGATTTGTGAAATTTTTCATAGTAAATTATTTTCTTTTGAGTAAAATTAAAAAAGTATTAGTTTCAAAAAAAAGAGTTTAACGCCCGTTTAACAATGATTAACTTTTCATTAATAGTTTGTACTTTTGTAGTAATGCAATTAAATATGGAAATCAACTTTTATAAATACGAAGGAACGGGCAACGATTTTGTGATGATTGATAATCGGAACGAGATTTTTCCAAAAGACAACATCAAACTGATTGCGCATTTGTGTGACAGACGATTTGGCATTGGTGGCGACGGTTTGATTTTATTAGAAAATGATGCCAATTCCGATTTCAAAATGGTCTATTTTAATTCCGATGGAAATCAAAGTACGATGTGTGGAAATGGAGGAAGATGTTTGATAGCTTTCGCCAATAAGTTACAGATTATTGATAAATCAGCAACTTTTATGGCAATTGACGGGATGCATTATGGTACAATTTCTGAAAACGGAAATGTTTCTTTGCAAATGAAAAACGTAGATTCGGTAAACAATTCAAAGGATTATATTTTTTTAGATACGGGTTCACCACATCATGTTCAATTGGTTTCTGATTTAATTCATCTGAATTTAAAAGAAAAAGGAGCTGCAATTCGTTACGGTGATTTGTATGGAAATGCTGGAGCTAATGTGAATTTTGTAGAGCAAATAAATTCAGATACTTTTTCGATTCGAACCTACGAAAGGGGAGTGGAAGATGAAACATTATCTTGTGGAACTGGTGCTACCGCTGTTGCAATTGCAATGAAATTCATCGGAAAAACAACTTCAAATGGAATTAAAATTAATGTTGGAGGAGGAAAACTAGAAGTTTTTTTCGATAATAATGATGGGAAATTCACGAATGTTTTTCTAAAAGGACCTGCAACATTTGTCTTTGAAGGAAAAATTAATATTTAAATTACAACTCAATTGATAACTTTAAAAGGGAAAAATGTCTATTTGCGAGCGCTCGAACCAAACGATTTAGAGTTTGTTTATGCGGTTGAAAATGATGAATCAGTTTGGGAAGTGAGTCACACACAAACGCCCTACAGTAGGTTTTTGATTCGTCAATATCTTGAAAATGCCAATCAGGATATTTATGAAGCCAAGCAATTGCGTTTGTCAATTTGTACTTTTGATGATGATTGCGCCATTGGTTTGATAGATATTTTTGAATTTGATCCAAAAAATAATCGTGCAGGAATAGGGATTCTCATAAAAGATAATGAAAATAGAAGTCAAGGTTTTGGTTCTGAAGCATTAGAATTATTGATACAATATACTTTTGTGCATTTGAACTTACATCAATTGTTTGCAAATATTTCTACAGAAAATGAAGCAAGTTTAAGTCTTTTTACTAAATTTGGTTTCCAGAATATTGGAACAAAAAAAGAATGGAATTTGGTGAATGGAAAATACAAAGACGAGACTTTATTCCAATTAATAAATAATCAATTTTAAATTATACGTTTTGAATTTAAAAAAAATAATATCAATAGTTTCAGTTGTTTTGATAGCTGCATTATTAATTTACGGTATCAAATTGTACAGAGATATATTTTCAGAAAATACGAAATTTAACGAAAACGAATTTTTTGTTCCTATTCCATCGGATGCGACTTATGACGATGTGAAAAAAATAATCAGTCCATTTATTGAAAATATGGAACGTTTTGAAATGGTAGCATCCAAAAGATCGTACATTGATAATGTGAAATCGGGTCGTTTTTTATTCAAAAAAGGAATGAATAGCTTTGAATTGGTTTCTACTTTGCGTCAAAATGTTCCTGTAAAATTAGCATTTAATAATCAAGAGCGTTTGGAAAATGTTGTTGGAAGAGTTGGTTCTCAAATTGAAGCGGACAGTATTTCATTGATGAAAATATTCAAAGATTCTACTTTCTTGAAAGAAAATGGTTTTACGGAAGATAATGTTATAAGTATTTGTTTGCCAAACACGTATGAGTTATATTGGAACACCAAAGCGGATAAATTCCGTGATAAAATGATTAAAGAATACCGCAAATTTTGGAATACAGAAAGAACTTCAAAAGCGTTAAAGTTAGGATTAACGCCAGTTCAAGTGATGACTTTGGCTTCAATTGTGCATAAAGAAACCGTAAAAAAAAACGAAAGACCAAGAGTTGCCCGTGTTTATTTGAATCGATTAAAGTTGGGAATGCCACTTCAAGCCGATCCAACCGTTATTTTTGCTAAGAAAAAGCAATTGTCAAATTTTGACACGATTATCAAAAGAGTCTATTTCAATGATTTAAAAATTAATTCCCCTTACAATACCTATTTCTACTTAGGATTGCCCCCCGGGCCAATAGCTATGCCTGACATAACAGCCATTGAAGCTGTATTAAATCCAGAAAAAAATAATTATATTTATTTTTGTGCCAGTGTTTCAAAATTTGGTTATCACGAATTCGCATCGGATTTAAACCAACATGCCGCAAACAGAAAAAAATATGTGGAATGGTTGGACCAGCAAATCGCTAAAAAGTAATTTTTTTAACTTCAAATTATTTTCAAAAAATTTTTCATTAAATGCTATCTATATAATTTTAACTGCTTGATAATCAGTTTTATTATTTTTTATGTATATTTGTATTGTAGAAATTTCTTAAATAGTACTGTTTCTTAATTTAAAATCATCTTATGATTTATTAATTTAAAATACAGTATTGATGTTTTATAAACCCAAAAGCTAATTAGTATTAGTTGTTTATAATTAGAAACATCGTTAAGAAGAAAACTAATATATGTTAAAGAAATTCTTTTTTTATGCTTGTTTGGTCGGTATTGTAGCTTTTATTAGCTCAGGTTTTAAATCCATAAAATTTGAAAAATACGACTGGTTTCACCTCGATGCTAATGATATGACTTATTATTCATTGCCTTCCTTGAGACACAATGATTACATTAATAGAAAAGTTCCATTTACAGGAAAGTTTTTTATAGGTTACAAAGAAGCGATTGCCTTCAAAGAATCCCAAGGGAAATACAAAAAAATTAACGGAATTGGTTATATGGGAAAGTATCAATTTGGTGCTGAAACCCTAAAAACTATTGGTATTTTTGACAGTTTAACTTTTTTAAACAGTCCTAAAATGCAAGAAAAAGCATTCGTTGCCCTACTTGCTAAAAATAAATGGGAGTTAAAAGACGAGATTGTACAATATGATGGTGAAATTGTTGGCGGTGTTCGTGTTACCGAGTCTGGAATACTTGCTGCTGCCCATTTAGGTGGTGTAGGTTCTGTAAAGCGATTTCTTAAATCAAATGGAACTCGGAAATGTAGGGATGAAAATGGAGCTTCGGTAAAATCATATATGAAAGATTTTGGTGGTTATGAAACTACTGGAATTAAAGCCAATAAAAAGGCTAAAGTAAAATAGTTTAAATCAGAAACCACTTTAATAACGTGTTTTTTTTGGCTTACATTTTATGAATGATGAATATTGTTGGGCGATTATGTAAATCAACTTTTTCCTTTTTCCAATTTACAACTCGCATAGTTTTGATATATTCTGTTGGTAATGTAATATCTGCGGCAATACAAAGATGAGTTTCAGGATGCAATGCATTCAAAATATCTTCAAGCATTTTGTTATTTCTATAAGGAGTTTCAATGAAAATTTGTGATTGGTTTTTATCTATTGATAATTTTTCTAGTCCCTTAAGTGCTGCTTTTTTTTCTGATGCATCAATAGGAATATAACCATTAAATGCAAAACTTTGTCCGTTCATTCCAGAAGCCATTATAGCTAATAATATGGAAGAAGGTCCAACTAATGGCACTACTTGAATCCCTTTTTCGTGTGCTAATTTGACAATTACAGCACCAGGATCTGCAACTCCAGGGCAACCAGCCTCTGACATTAGCCCAACATTTTTACCTTCTAAACACGCTTGAATCATTTCAGAATGTTCTGATGTTTGAGTGTGTTTGTTTAATGCACTTAATTTTAATGAGGATTGAACTTTTTCGGGAGATACACTTTTTATGAATTTACGTGCTGTTTTTTCGTTCTCAACAATATAATAATCAATCAATTCAATGCTTCTTTTTATGGTTTGAGGCAAAACATCAAATGGATTTTCAGTTTCCCCTAATGTTGTTGGAATAAGGAATAATTTACCAAAAAGCGACATTGGTTTCATAAAATATCTGTATAATTAAAGAAATAGTAAGTATTTAGAATAGGATTAATTATTTTAAGAATGCTTTTTAATTAGTTTTTTTGCAATGATTTCACAAGTTTCATCAAGCATTTTATAAACTAACTCAAAACCATTTTCATCACCAAAATAGGGGTCTGGTACATCCCTATTTTCATTTGGAAATTGCTCATTCAGAATTAAAACCACTTTGTTTTTTTGGGTATCGTTTTTAGATAATGCGACAACATCACAATAATTACTGGCGTCCATTACATAAATATAATCAAAAACATCTAAGTCAGCTGATTCAATTTGACGACATTTTTGATTTGAAATATCTAAACCGTTTTTTTCTGAAATTGACACAGAACGTAAGTCAGGTTGTTTTCCAATATGCCAATTTTCTGTTCCACAAGAATCAACAATAAAAGTAGCTTTAGGAAGTTTTGACGATAATAATCCTTCTGCAATTGGCGACCGACATATATTTCCTAAACAAACCACTAAAATTCGTATGGGCATTTATAAAGATAATTTTTTATGAATATCTTCCATATATTTTTTGAATTGTTTGTCTGTTGAAACTAAATTATCAACCGTTTTACAGGCGTGCAAAACCGTAGCGTGATCGCGATCTCCAATTTGAGAACCAATATTAGCTAAAGATGCTTTTGTGAACTTTTTTGCAAAAAACATAGCTAATTGTCTAGCTTGAACAACATGACGTTTTCTGGTTTTTGACTGTAAAGTTTCTAAATCTAATTGGAAATAATCCGAAACTGTTTTTTGAATATAATCAATTGAAACTTCACGTTTTACATTTTTAACAAATTTCTCAACAACCTGTTTTGCTAAATCTAAAGTAATATCTTTTTTATTAAATGACGATTGTGCAATCAACGAAATTATTGCTCCCTCTAATTCCCTAACATTCGATTTTATATGCTTGGCCACATATTCGATAATTTCTTCCGGAATTACTACGCCGTCACGGTATAAAATATTTTTCAATATTGAAATTCTTGTTTCGTAATCGGGCTGGTGCAATTCTGCAGAAAGTCCCCATTTGAAACGAGATAACAAACGTTGTTCAATATCTTGCATATCAACCGGTGCCTTATCTGAAGTTAAAATAACCTGTTTCCCGTTTTGGTGTAAATAATTGAAGATATGAAAAAACACATCTTGAGTTCCTGTTTTACCTGATAGAAATTGTACATCATCAATTATGAGAACATCAATTAACTGATAAAAATGTATAAAATCATTTCTGTTATTTTTCTTCACAGAATCTATATATTGTTGCGTGAAAATTTCGGCAGAAATATATAATACTGTTTTTTCAGGATATTTATCTTTGATTTCAACACCAATTGCGTGGGCTAAATGTGTTTTACCCATTCCAACACCACCAAAAATTAATAATGGATTAAATGAAGTGCCTCCTGGTTTATTTGCTACAGCCATACCTGCAGATCGAGCAAGTCTATTGGAATCTCCTTCTAAAAAGTTGTCAAAACTATAATTTGCATTTAACTGCGATTCTATTTTTAAGTTTCTAATACCTGGAATTACAAAAGGATTTTTTAATTCTGGATTTAAGTTTTTAAACTGAGTATCAACTTCTTGAGCTTTCATGGGGCTCCTGTGTGCGCTAGGCAATTGTTCCATAAATGGTTGTTTGTTGCCATAAGTGTTCTCCATTTTGATTTTATAGAGTAACTTTGCATTTTCCCCAAGTTCTTTGGTTAGCGCAACTTTTAATAATTTCACATAGTGTTCTTCTAACCATTCGTAGAAAAATTTACTCGGAACTTGTATATACAGAGCATTATCAGTTAATTCTACTGATTTAATTGGTTCAAACCAAGTTTTGAAAGCTTGATCTTGAATATTGTCTTTAATGAATAAGAGACAATTTTCCCAGACTGATTCCGCAGTTTTGCTCATAGTTATATAAAAGTTAAAGTTTTTTAAATAGTTGCCAAAAAAACAGAAGAGGAATTGATTTTTTCGGAATACAAATATGTGATAATAAATCGTTAAAAAAAAATTATTATTGATGAAAATATTTAAAAATTTTGTCGTATGTAGTAAGTTCTAATTTTCAATAGCATCCTAAATAAATAAAATGCACACACATCAAATTCAAGTTCGCGTTCGTTATTCAGAAACAGACCAAATGGGAGTCGTTTATCACGGTAATTATATTCCTTATTTTGAAATAGGAAGAGTGGAATGGCTAAGAAATAAAGGGGTTTCCTATAAATTAATGGAAGAAAGTGGCGTGGCACTTCCTATTGTTTCTATGAATATAAATTATAAAAAACCTGCTCGTTACGATGAATTATTAACAGTCACTACGTCTTTTAAAAGTCAAACTTCAGTGAAAGTTGAATTTGATTGCGAAATTCATAATGAGAAAAACGAATTGTTAACAACTGCCCATTTTATCTTGGTTTTTGTTGATTTAATAACAGGAAAACCGATTCAACCTCCTCAATATATTAAGGATATTTTGGAGTAATTAAACTATTCACAACGAAATCACAATTTTGTTAGGAAAACTTCAAATAAAGTTTCAAAAATGTCCGTTATTTCTTCGGCATTTTTTTTGCGAGTGGAAATTTCAATTTCACAATTCAATTCCATTTTTTGAGAAATAGCATTTAATTTTTTTTCTTTAATAATTCGCATCACTTTATTCATGTTTTTATAATCAAAAGTAATTTTGAAGCTAACATCAATTGTTTTTTCAATGATTGATGCAGCTTCTAAAGCCATTTGTGCAGTTGTTTTATATGCAGATATTAAACCTCCAACACCTAATTTTGTTCCTCCAAAAAAACGAACAACTACAATTAATATATTCGTAAGTTCAAAAGATTGTATTTGTCCGTAAATCGGCATTCCTGAACTATTGCTCGGTTCTCCATCATCATTGGCTCGAAATTCTATTTTTTCAGTGCCAATTTGATAGGCATAACAAAAATGAAGAGCTCCAAAATGCTTCTTTTTTAATTGCTCTAAATGCATTTTTATTTCTTCTTGGGAACACACCGGAAAGGCATATCCAAAAAATTTACTGTTTTTTTCTTTGAATAAAACTTCTTCGGAAGGATTTGCAATGGTTTTATACGTGTCTTTAATTTCCAAATTGAAATTTAAATTATTTTATTGGCAAATAAATCAATAACATCTTCTACCCCTTTTTGTAAATGCCAAACCTGTAGCCCCAACTTCCTTGCGCTTTCTATATTTTCAAGATTATCATCTACGAACAAAGTGTTTTTGGGTAACAAATTATGCTCTTTGATTACAAATTCAAAAATGGTTGTATCCGGTTTTCTCATACCTAATTTATAAGAAAAATATACTTTTTCAAAACATTGGTAAAAATCTCTGTAAAAAGATATTCCGACTTTGTTTTGAAACTGTTCGATGTGTATGGAATCGGTATTGCTCAATAAATAAAGTTTGTGTTTTTGGGAGACCATTTGAAGAAATTCAAGCCGATACAACGGAAAATCTAATAAAACTGCATTCCAAGCTTCTCGAATTTGATTTATTGAGGCATTGGGAATGTAGTTTTGAAACCCAAGGATGAATTCCGTTTCTGAAATTTTTCCTTTTTCAAAGTCTAAATTCAAGGCGTCTAAATTCGAATTCCATTCTTTTAATCCCAATTTTTTCAACGCCAATGGAGTTGCTTCTTTATCAAGGTTGATAAAAACATCTCCAAAATCAAAAATAATAGTATCAATCATATTTTCGAAAGATTAAAAGTGTATCGTTTTTGATAGTCTTTTTTGTACTATTTATAACATTTAGAACTGGAGCTTTTGTTCCATTTCCTAAATAAATACCTCCTTGAAAAACCCTTGCTTCATCCCAAAGATTAGCATCTATAAAAGATTGTATCGTATGTCTTCCGCCTTCAATAATTACCGATTGAATTTGATTTTCATGTAAAATAGAAACAATTTGTTCGGTACTATTTTTATTAAAATCAATTTTTATATATTTTAAATGCGCTACTTCAGAATGAATTTCTAAACTTGAAAATACAATCGTTTGAGACTGATTATCAAAGATATGACTTTCTTTTGATATTTTATTATTTCTATCGATAACAATTCGAATAGGATTTCCCCCAACCCAATCCCGAACGGTTAAAGTTGGATTGTCGTCAATAACTGTTTGCGTTCCCACAAGAATTGCTTGTCCCTCACTTCGCCATTTATGGACCAATTGACGAGAAAATTCGTTCGTAATCCAAACGGGTTTTTGTTCTGATTTAACCTCGGGACTTATAAATCCATCACGGCTTTCAGCCCATTTTAAAATTATAAAAGGACGCTTTTTTTGATGAAAAGTAAAAAAACGTTTGTTCAGTTCGTTGCATTCATCTTCAATAATTCCCACGGTAACCTTTATCCCTGCTTCAAGTAATTTTTTAACGCCAGTTCCTGCCACTTTGCTATTGGGATCAATAGTTCCAATTACCACATTTGGGATTTTATATTTTACAATTAAATCTGCGCAAGGAGGTGTTTTTCCAAAGTGACTACAAGGTTCTAAACTTACGTAAATGGTAGCGTTTTTCAATAAATCTTTATTTTTCACCGAATTTATTGCAACTACTTCCGCGTGAGCTTCGCCAGATTTTTTGTGCCAGCCTTCGCCAATAATTTCATTTTCATAAACAATAACACAACCCACAAGCGGATTTGGATAGGAAGTTCCTAAACCATTTTTGGCTAATTCGATGCACCGTTTTATATATTTTTCTTGTACCTTCACGCCACAAAAATACGATTTTAAAAGTAATATGAAAAGCATAATAATTAGAGAAATTCAGAGTAAAGATAACGTTGAAATTGCTGCAATTGTAAGAAATGTTTTAATGGAAATGGGCGCACCAAAAGTAGGAACTGCTTATGCAGACCCCTATTTAGATTCCTTATTTGAAGTCTATGCTGTTCCAAAAGCCATTTATTTTGTGGTTGAAAATAACGGTAAAATTATTGGTGGGGCGGGCATAAAGCAATTGGATAATTCGGATGAAAACATCTGTGAACTTCAAAAAATGTACTTGTTGCCTGAAGGTCGTGGTTTAGGTTTGGGGAAATTATTAATAGATACTTGTATAGAAAAAGCTGCGGAATTTGGCTTTGAAAGCTGCTATATCGAAACCATGACATATATGGAAGATGCCCAAAAATTATACAAAAAAGTAGGGTTTTACAATTTGGATAAACAAATAGGAAATACAGGTCATTCCTCTTGTCAAGTTTGGATGCTGAAAAAGCTGTAAATAGTTATGAAAATAAAAGAATATAAAACCAAATTTATAGTAGAATTATTGTCTTTTTATGATGAAATGGAATTAGAAAGTTTCTTCTTTTTGATTCTTGAAAACCAACGTCAATTGCGAAGAATTGATTTGGCTTTGAACATAGATTTGCAATTTTCAGAACTAGAAATTCTAATTTGGAATGAAATTTTATATAAACTAAAACTTGAAATTCCGATACAATATATATTAGGTACAACTCATTTTTACGGTTTAGAATTTAATGTCAATGAAAACGTATTAATTCCAAGACCTGAAACCGAAGAATTAGTGGAATGGATTATTTCTTCTGCTGTAAATATTACGAAATTCAAAAATATAAAGATTTTGGATATTGGAACAGGAAGCGGTTGCATCGCAATTTCATTGGCAAAAAACATTCCTAACGCTGAAGTTTCTGCAATTGATATTTCCGATAAAGCATTGGCTACAGCCAAAAAAAATGCGGATTTAAATAAAGTTGCTGTTACTTTTATTCAAAGAAATATATTGGAAACCAAAGATTTAGAGCAACAATTTGACATCATTGTTTCGAATCCGCCTTATGTTCGTAATTTAGAAAAAGCGGAAATAAAACCGAATGTTTTGGCAAACGAGCCTCATTTGGCACTATTTGTAGATGACAATGACGCTTTAATTTTTTATAGAAAAATCGCTGAACTAGCAACCAAAAATCTATCTCCCGAAGGAAAATTATTTTTTGAAATCAATCAATATCTTGGAAAAGAAACAGTTGAATTGTTAGAAAAAATGAACTTCAAAAATAGTGAACTTCGCAAAGATATTTACGGAAATGACAGAATGATCGCTTGTAATATATAACTATTCGTAACGTAATGCTTCAATTGGATCTAATTTTGAGGCTTTCAAAGCAGGATAAGAACCTGAAACAACAGCAACTATAAAAGTGGTTATAACGGCTGCAATTACGGCACTCCACGGAATTACAAAACTAAAATCGATGGCGGTAGAAATTCCGTATCCTATTACTATTCCAAAAACAATTCCAACTAATCCTCCCAATTGTCCGATGATTAAGGTTTCTATAAAAAACTGAAATGCAATAGTACTTCTTTTCGCACCCAATGCTTTCCGAACGCCAATTTCACGGGTTCTTTCGGTAACGGAAACCAACATAATATTCATCAAAGCGATCGAAGATCCAAAAATGGTAATAATACCAATTATCCATGCTGAGACACTCAAAACATCTGTTATTTCGGAAATTCGATTGATTAAATCGTCACTTCTTGAAACCCCAAAATTATTTTCTTGAATTGGATTTAGCTTCCGAACCCTGCGCATCATATTGTTGGCATTGTCAACAGCTTCATTCAATAATGCCTCTTTTGTAACCATTACACTCATCGTATAATTGATATTTGGTGTTGTAAATAAAGAGCGTGCCACTTGAATTGGAATTAAAACCCGCAAATCTTGGCTGTTTCCAAAAGTCGATCCTTTTTCTTTTAACACTCCAATTACTCTGAATTTTGCTCCTCGAATTGAAATTATTTTGTCAATTGGATTTACATCTTTCAACAATCCTTTTTCAAAATCAGAACCTACCACGCAAACATAAGCATTATTATCAATGTCAAATCCAGTGAAGTTTCTTCCTAATGTAGTTTGTAATCCTGAATTTCCTAAAAAATGTTCATCAACACCTACAACTGAAATTTCAGGATCTGTTTTTTGAGATTCAAATTTCACTTCGGCTTTTGAAGTTGCAGTAAATGAAAGGGAAGTTTCCGTGAAAGGGTATTGGTAATTTTCTTTGAATGCTTTGGCTTCAGGATAAGAAATTATTGGGTTTACTTTATCAATATCCCCACCGCCACGTCTTCGAGTACTCGTTTCATATTGACTGATATTGAAAGTATTGGAACCCATTGAAGCAAAATTAGATGACAAGGTGTTTTTCAATGCCGAAACCACCGTTAGAATTCCAACTAAAGCTGTAATTCCTATTGCAATAATCAAAATAGTCAGAATGGTTCTCAATAATTGTGTGCGGATAGAACCAAGTGCAATTCGGATATTTTCTTTCGTTAATTTGAACATCATTTATATTTTGTCACGAAAATACGATTTTTGTTACAAGTTTACTTTATGATGAAGGATTATTTAGCATAAAAATAAGATATTTGCACAGAGAAATTTAAGATTTAAGAATTTAGAATTTAGATTTTTCCGCTAAATAAGATTTTAGACAGGACAAATCTAAAATCAACAACCTAAAATTTGCAATCAAAATGGCTCAAAAACCAAGTATTCCTAAAGGCACACGTGACTTTTCACCAAGTGAAGTAGCAAAACGGCACTATATTATTTCGATTATAAAAAGCAATTTTGAGAAATTTGGTTTTCAACCAATTGAAACGCCGTCCTTTGAAAATTCGGAAACCCTTATGGGAAAATACGGAGAAGAAGGCGACCGATTGATATTTAAGATTTTGAATTCGGGTGATTTTTTGGCGAAAGCCGATGAAAAGGCATTGCAAAATAAAGAAAGTAACAAATTAACCTCAAGCATTTCTGAAAAAGCACTTCGTTATGATTTGACAGTTCCATTTGCAAGATACGTGGTGCAACACCAAAACGACATTGAATTTCCATTTAAAAGATACCAAATCCAACCTGTTTGGAGAGCCGATCGTCCGCAAAAAGGGCGGTTTAGAGAATTTTTTCAATGCGATGCCGATGTGGTAGGGTCAAAATCCTTGTGGCAAGAAGTGGAATTGGTACAATTATACGATGCTGTTTTTACCGATTTAGGGTTAAAAGGAGTTACCATTAAAATAAACAATAGAAAAATATTATCCGGAATTGCAGAAGTTATTGGTGCTTCAGACAAGTTAATCGATTTTACGGTTGCCTTAGATAAATTAGATAAAATAGGGGAAGACGGTGTGAAAACTGAAATGCTTGAAAAAGGAATTTCAGCGGAAGCAATCCAAAAAGTACAACCTTTATTTAATTTCACGGGAACTATTTCTGAGAAAATCGAAAAATTAGCACAACTTTTGGTGTCTTCAAATGAAGGAATGAAAGGGGTAGAAGAATTGCAATTTATTTGCGATACCGTTTCTAAATTGGGTTTAACCACTTCATTTTTAGATTTAGATGTTACGCTGGCACGTGGTTTGAATTATTATACGGGCGCTATTTTTGAAGTTGCCCCACCCAAATCCGTTGCGATGGGTTCTATCGGAGGCGGCGGTAGATATGATGATTTGACAGGGATTTTTGGACTTAAAGATATGAGCGGAGTGGGAATTTCGTTTGGATTAGATCGGATTTATTTGGTTCTTGAAGAATTGAATTTGTTCCCTGTTACTGTAACTTCTACTACAAAAGCGTTGTTCATTAATTATGGAGAAAAAGAAGCTTTTTATTCAATGAAAGTGATAAAAGAATTGCGAAGTTTCGGTGTAAAAGTAGAATTGTATCCTGATGCTGTAAAAGTGGGAAAACAGTTTATGCACGCTGATAAACGAGCCATTCCATTTGCAATAATCATTGGTGAAACCGAAATGAACGAAGGGAAATTTGCACTGAAAAACCTAATTTCAGGAGAGCAAGTTACGCTGGATTTTGAAGGGCTGAAAGCGGCACTTGCGTAAATAGAACATTTGTTAATTATTGTTTTTATTTAGATAATGAATTTATATTTTATACTTTTATAAATCAAACAACACTATATATGAAAAACACATTCAAAAAAATTGGTTTTGTAGTTGCAATTGCAACCGTACTCATTTCTTGCAATCAAAAAGCAACCACCGAAAATCCCTCTGAATATTTCACAAATACAGAGAAAGGCATCCAAAATGGAGGCATAAAAATGATTTCCATAAACACACCAAAAGGCAAATTCAATGTCTGGACGAAGAAAATAGGAAACAATCCAAAGATGAAAATCCTCTTGCTCAACGGTGGGCCAGGAGCAACACACGAATATTTTGAGTGCTTTGAAAGTTTCTTGCCAAAAGAAGGTGTAGAATTTATTTATTACGATCAATTGGGTTGCGGAAATTCTGATAATCCAAAAGACACCACTATGTGGGATTTGCCACGATACGTAGAAGAAGTGGAGCAAGTTCGAGTAGGATTAGGACTTAACAAAGATAATTTTTACTTACTAGGACACTCTTGGGGAGGAATTCTCGCCATGGATTATGCCGTGAAATACCAAGACAATCTGAAAGGATTAATCATTTCAAATATGATGTCTAGTGCTCCATTATACGGAAAATATGCCGAAGACGTACTTTCAAAACAAATGAAACCAGAAATTTTAAAAGAAATTCGAGATATAGAAGCCAAGAAAGATTTTGCAAATCCAAGGTATATGGAATTGCTGATGCCTAATTTTTACGTTGAGCACATCTGTAGAATCCCAATTGATAAATGGCCAGAACCTGTAAACCGTTCTTTTGCAAAAATGAACCAATCGTTATATGTTACCATGCAAGGCCCAAGTGAGTTTGGCGTTTCAGGAAAATTAGAAAAATGGGATCGCTCGATGGACTTAAAAAACATTAAAACCCCAACGCTAGTAATCGGTGCCAAAAACGACACTATGGATCCCGCACACATGCAATGGATGTCCACACAATTCCCAAACGGCAGTTATTTATTTTGTCCAAACGGAAGCCACATGGCAATGTATGACGACCAAGACGCCTACATGAAAGGACTTATTAAATTTGTCACAGAAGTAAACAACGGCAAAAAGAAAGCCATTTTATAGGTCCTTATATAATTTTTTGACGGTTAATAAAAAAGTCTTTTCGCTTTCGGGTGTTTTCAAATAAAACCCATTTAGAGAAAAAACCATTATTGATGTTATGAAAGTTTAAAAAAAAACGCACTGTTTACACAGCGCGTTTTTAGTATAATTGAAAATGTGATTATGCTTTTCCAGCAGCAATTAAGTTCAATGCTGAACCTGCTACAAACCAGCCAATTTGACCTTCGTTGTAAGTATGGTTAGCCAAAATGATGTCTTTTGAACCATCAGCGTGAACGAATTCTAATGTTAACGGTTTTCCAGGTGCAAAATCTACTAAATCTACGAAGTTAATCGTATCATCTTCTTGGATTTTATCGTAATCAACTTCGTTAGCAAACGTTAATCCTAACATTCCTTGTTTTTTCAAGTTGGTTTCGTGAATACGCGCAAATGATTTTACCAATACGGCTTTTACGCCCAAGAAACGAGGTTCCATTGCAGCATGTTCTCTTGAAGAACCTTCGCCATAATTGTGATCTCCCACAACTACAGAAGGAATTCCAGCAGCTTTATAGGCACGAGCTACAGCAGGAACTGCATCGTAAACTCCTGTTAATTGGTTTTTTACATTATTGGTTTTTTGATTGTACGCATTAATAGCACCAATCAACATATTATTAGAAATCGCATCTAAATGTCCACGGAAACGCAACCATGGGCCCGCCATAGAAATGTGATCTGTAGTACATTTTCCGAATGCTTTGATAAGCAATTTTGCGCCTGAAATGTTTTTTCCATCCCAAGCAGTAAAAGGCGCAAGCAATTGCAAACGCTCAGATGTTTCGCTTACCAAGATTTGAACTCCTGAACCATCTTCTGCTGGAGCTTGAAAACCTGGGTCTTCGGCATCAAAACCTTTTGGTGGCAATTCATTTCCTGTTGGTTCGTCTAACATTACTTCTTCACCATCTTCGTTGATTAATTTATCCGTCAAAGGATTGAAACCTAAATCCCCAGCAATTGCAAGAGCGGTTACCAATTCTGGTGAACCTACGAATGCTAAAGTGTTTGGATTTCCATCGGCACGTTTGGAAAAATTACGATTGAATGAGTGAACAATCGTGTTGCGTTCTTCTTTCTCTGCTCCTTCTCTGTCCCACATTCCGATACACGGTCCGCAAGCATTTGCAAAAACAGTTGCTCCAATGGTATTGAAAGTGTCGATAAATCCGTCACGTTCAATAGTATAACGCACAACTTCAGAACCTGGAGTAATCGTAAATTGTGATTTTAATTTTAATTTTTTGTCGGTTACTTGCTTCGCTAAAGAAGCGGCACGAGCAATATCTTCATAAGAGGAGTTGGTACAAGAACCAATTAAACCTACTTCAATTTTTAAAGGCCAGTTGTTTTTTATCGCTTCTTCTTTCATTTTAGAAATAGGAGTTGATAAATCTGGTGTATAAGGCCCGTTTAAATGGGGCTCTAATTCTGATAAATTAATTTCTATTACTTGGTCGAAATACTGCTCTGGGTTTGCATAAACTTCAGCATCACCTGTTAAATAAGCAGCTACTTTATCGGCAGCATCGGCAACATCAGCTCTGTTTGTAGAACGTAAATAACGACTCATAGAATCGTCATATCCAAAAGTAGAAGTGGTAGCTCCTATTTCAGCACCCATATTACAAATAGTTCCTTTTCCGGTACAAGACATTGCCGTTGCTCCTTCGCCAAAATATTCAACGATTGCACCAGTTCCTCCTTTTACAGTTAAAATTCCAGCAACTTTCAAGATAACATCTTTTGGTGCTGTCCAACCTGATAATTTTCCAGTTAATTTTACTCCAATTAGTTTAGGAAATTTCAATTCCCAAGCCATTCCTGACATTACATCTACAGCATCAGCACCACCAACACCAATTGCTAACATTCCTAATCCACCTGCGTTTACTGTATGTGAATCGGTTCCAATCATCATTCCACCCGGAAATGCATAATTTTCTAAAACTACTTGGTGAATAATCCCTGCTCCTGGTTTCCAAAAACCAATTCCATATTTATTTGATACTGAAGATAGAAAATCAAATACTTCACTACTTTGTGATTTTGCACGTGCTAAATCGGTTTTTGCATCTACTTTTGCTTGAATCAAGTGATCGCAATGCACTGTAGTAGGAACTGCAACTTTAGGTTTTCCGGCGTGCATAAATTGCAACAAAGCCATTTGTGCCGTCGCATCTTGACACGCAACACGGTCTGGTGCGAAGTCAACATAATCAACTCCTTTTTTGAATGCTTTTGAAGGCGTTCCTTCCCAAAGGTGTGAATATAAAATTTTCTCTGTTAATGTTAAGGGTCTTCCAACGATTTCTCGTGCTTT
Source organism: Flavobacterium sp. (assembly GCF_040402835.1). GTDB lineage: Bacteria > Bacteroidota > Bacteroidia > Flavobacteriales > Flavobacteriaceae > Flavobacterium. Next base: position 6,844 of record NZ_JBBALW010000031.1, on the reverse strand, counting down.
ATCAACGCGAGAAGACATTGTGTCGTAAACCTTTTTAATCATATCAATATCAAAAGCCATAGTAATCTGTATTAGTTTATTAGAATACAAATTTAAACAATTCCGATTAATATTAAAGATATTTTAATAAAAGTACCATTTGAAGTGATTATTATTTGTAAAATAAAGATTTAAGCCTATTATATTGTAGAAAGATTAAAATTAGGTTTAAATATTATAAAATTAATAATTTAAACTATTATTATTATCAAATTCGGAATAGTAGACTAAAGGAAATCGCGTATAATCTTTATAAATAAGCGAAAAATTGTAATTAATAAAAATTACTCAAAAATGAAGTTCAAAAAAAAGCCTCAAAACTTATTTCTAAATTTTGAGGCTTTTCAATTATTCTATTTTATTACAACAAGGAATCGATTATTTTTTCAATTGAAATTCCTTCTGCATCCGCCTTGTAATTTTTAACCACACGATGTCTTAAAATTCCTGTTGCAACGGCTTTAACATCTTCAATATCTGGTGAGAATTTTCCGTTGAAAGCAGCATTGGCTTTAGCCGCTAAAATTAGATTTTGAGACGCTCTTGGTCCTGCACCCCAATCGATATAATTTTTCACAAATTCATTTGAAAGCGCATTTTCAGGACGGGTTTTACTTACTAAAGTTACGGCATATTCAATTACATTATCTGCAACAGGTATTCTACGAATTAACTGCTGAAAATCGATAATTTCTTGTGCATTGAACAATGGATTTACCGTGATATTAGCATCGGAAGTGGTGCTTTTTACAACCTGAACTTCCTCAGCAAAAGAAGGATAATCTAATTTTATAGAGAACATAAATCGGTCTAATTGCGCTTCTGGCAAAGGATACGTTCCTTCTTGCTCAATTGGATTTTGTGTTGCCAAAACGAAATAAGGCAATGATAATTTATAATTATGACCCGCAATTGTAACGGCACGTTCTTGCATAGCTTCCAATAATGCTGCCTGCGTTTTTGGTGGTGTTCTATTGATTTCATCTGCCAAAATAATATTAGCAAAAATGGGACCTTTCAAGAATTTGAACTGTCTGTTTTCATCTAAAATCTCACTTCCCAAAATATCCGAAGGCATTAAATCAGGTGTAAATTGAATTCTTTTGAAGTCCAATCCCAAAGCTTGCGCAATAGTATTTACCATCAGCGTTTTTGCCAATCCCGGAACACCAACTAAAAGTGCGTGTCCGCCAGAGAAAATACTCAATAAAATTTGATCGACAACTTCATTTTGCCCAACAATTATTTTGGCAATTTCAGCTTTAAGTTCAAGTCTTTTTTGGACTAATTTATTTATTTCGGTAACGTCAGACATTATTAAATATTTTAGATTTTAGACCTAAGTTTTTTGGTAACTTAAATCTGAAAAATGATTAAGAGAGTTACGGCTATTTCTTCAACCAATTGTTGGTGAATTTACAATCTCTATATTCTCCATTGATTTTGATATACGTTTCTTTGATTTTTTCATCAAACCATTTACCAATTTGTTTGATTTGTTTTTCTTTTAGAGCAATGTTTTTTATTTTTAAATAATCTTTTGCATAATCAGCTGAATGCTCATTAATACGATTTGTAACTGTTAAAAGTTTAAATTTCTTTTTCCCGGATTGGTCTTCTTCTGCTAGAGGATTTGAAACTTGACCTTCCTTCAAGCTAGAAACATTACTGTATAATGAAGGATCCATTTTTGTTAATTCAAAACGAGTATCTTGGGTTTTAGGATTAATTAAAACCCCGCCATTGGCTCTTGTTTCTTTTTCATCAGACAAAGTTCTGGCCGCTTCTGCAAAGGTAATCTCCTTGTCCTCAATTCTTTTTTTGATTAAAGCAATTTTTTCTTTTGCCGCTGACAAAGATTCATCTGAGACTTTAGGAATTAATAATATATGACGTAAATCTATTTCTTGACCTCGTATTTTTTCTACGTAAATGATGTGAAAACCGAAGTCTGTTTCAAATGGCTCCGAAATTTCCCCTTCTGCAAGACTAAATGCCACATCCTTAAATTCTTTTACGAAAGGAGTTTTACGTGTCATTTTATAAAAACCTCCTTTAGAACGTGATCCTGGATCTTCAGAATATAAAACAGCTTTACTGAAAAAACTCGCTCCACCTTGAATATCTTTTTTAAATCCTTTTAATTTATCAATAACTTTTTGTTTTTCTTCGTCAGTAATTTTTGGAGTTACAACTATTTGTGCCACTTCCATTTCTGCTCCAAAAACAGGCAATTCAGCTGTTGGTATTTTCTTAAAAAAAGTTCGAACTTCTTCAGGGGTTACTTCCACAGCATCAACAATCTTTTTTTGCATTTCTTCTGTTAACTTATTTTCTTTAAGAATATCGAAAAAATAGGTTTTAAATTCTTCTTCAGAATTCTTTTTGTAGTATTGAATTACTTTTTCTAGCGAACCAATTTGTTCTACCATATAATTAATTCTGTCGTCCATCATTTTCTTAACTTCATCATCTTTCACGACGATACTGTCTTGAATAGCTTGGTGCGCATATAATTTATCTTCCAATAATTTCCCTAACATCTGACATCTTGAAATGTCCTTAATAGAGTTTCCTTGGCTTGAAATTTCTAAATATCCTTTATCAATATCTGAATCCAAAATGATATAATCACCAACAGTTGCAATAATTCCATCCACTTTTTGTCTTGATGATGGCATCTTAACTTTCGTTGAATCCGATGCTTTTTCCTTTATAACTTCTTGCGCATTAATAGCAAAAGAGAACATAGAAAAAAGTACAATTAGAGCTGTTTTCGTATTTAAAAATTTCATATTTATTTTATTTAATGTCATCATCCGCTAAATCTTATTCGATTTTATTAATTGTAATTTTTACTTTTATTTATTTTAAATACTTGAAACTAAGCAATTGAAATTATATTTATGGTTTCAATTGTTTTTTTACTTTTTCAAAAACCGCTTGATTTAGGGCAACTTTAAATTCGTTTTTAAGGTCTTTAACCCAGTTTTCTTCTAAATATTGTTGGTAATCATTAATTACTTTCCCTTTGCATTCTTCTAAAGTTTTTGAACCTGCAGGCAGCGTTTTATTTACTTTAGCGACAAAATAATATTCACCCTCTTTTATAATTTCAGAAATTCCAGCTTCAAATTTAAGGTTTTTGGGCAATACTTCGTTTCCTTCTTCAAAAACGCCCACTTTTGACATTACATTCACAACGCCATCTTTAAGATTCAATTTTTCTTTGATGAAATCAACCGTTTTATCTTGCTTCAATAATTTTTCAGCTTTTTTAATTACATCCAATTTTGTAGAAGAAAGAATAGTTACATCCAATCTGTTTTTCCAATTGTAATTTTTAAGGTTTTTATCATAAAAGCTTTTCAAACCTAGAGTATCTGTTTTCGATTTGGTCCAAATTTCTTTTTCCATTAAATCAAAAAGTAATAATCCATCACGATATTCATCCATTACAGCTGAAAATTCCGGGAATTCATTCTCCAAATTATTATCGTAATATTGAGCTAACTCCTGATCTACATAACTCTGATATAATTTATCAATAAGTTTAGCAATAGGTTTCAGTGTGTTTGGAGATTTTTCTTGTGCTTTTACATACGTTAAAAAAGAAGCTACAGAAATCGATTTTACTTTATTAATTGTAAGTAAATCTTTGTTAAATTCTTTTAAATTTTCAGGAACATCCCATTTTCCTTCATAAAAATCGTTCGTAATTAATTTAGAAACTACAACATATAATTTATCGTCTCTATTTACGGTATATTTTTTTCTTAATTTCTCCGTCATTGAAGCCACGATCAATCTTGAACGATCGTCTTTGCTAACTTTAGTTTCTAAATCAGACTGCATTTCTTCCAAAGTTTTAACTGGAAATTTATCAATCAATTTAACGATATGCCATCCAAATTGACTTTTAAAAGGCTCAGAAATAGGTTTTTCTTTTGATAATGAAAAGGCAACGGTTTCAAACTCTTCTGAACTTAATTGTCCTGACCCAAAGCGATTTAAAACACCTCCTTTTGAAGAAGACGATTTATCTTCAGAAAATTGTTTGGCTAAATCCTCAAATTTTTCGCCTTGTTGCAATTTTTTATAAATGTCTAGAATCGTGTTCTTAGCTTTATCTGTATCAACTTTACCATCGGCAGTTGCTTCGGGATTTAAAATCATAATATGTGCTACAGCTACTTCACCTCTATTATCACGAACTTCTTCCACTTTTATCAAATGAAATCCAAAACGGGTGCGAACTATATTAGAAATATTTCCTTTTGGTGTTTTATAGGCAGCTGTTTCAAAGGTATAAAGCATTCTAAAAGCTGAGAAATAACCTAAATCGCCCTTGTTTTCTTTAGCAGAGGGATCTTGTGAATTTTCAGAAGCTAATTTTCCAAAATCTTCACCCGAAACAGCTCTTTTACGGAGGTTTAAAATTTGATTATAGGCTTTTAAAGTGTCTTCTGGAGTTGCATTTTCATCAACCATTATCAAAATATGGGATGCCTTAATTTCTTTTAAGGAACGATTATAAGCCTCATCTACAAGTTCTTTTGTTACTTTTGAATCGGATGTGTAATTTTTAGAAAGTTGGGTTCTATATGACTTTAACTCATTTTGGTATGAAGTTCCGTCTTGCAATCCTAATTTATAAGCTTTGTTGATTTTAAGTTTATAACCTACAAATAGTTCTAAATATTGATTCAAATCTTTTTGAGACTCATCTTTTACTAAATCAAGATTTTTGTTATATACCCTTGCAAACTCGTCAGTGTAATACGGCTTATTATCAATTGTAAATAAAGCTTCTTTCGTGCTATTTTGAGCAAATCCGATGAAATTTAACGACAGTAGAAGTCCGAAAAATAATTGTTTCATTTTCATTATAAATAAAATTAATTATATAATAGTATTAATATTGTTAAGCATAAATTGCAATTCACAAAAATAACAATTCAATTACATTATACAACTATAGCCGTTACTATTAACAAAAATTTATTAACATAAATCTATAAATGAAATACCCTTTCTAATATTATCAATTTATTTGTTGAATAAATAGTATTTTTGCAGACCATTTACAAAACTTATGAGCTTTTTAAAAGAAATTGAAAGACGAAGAACTTTCGGAATTATATCGCATCCCGATGCTGGAAAAACTACTTTAACCGAAAAACTATTACTTTTTGGAGGTGCAATACAGGAAGCGGGTGCCGTAAAAAACAATAAAATCAAAAAAGGAGCTACTTCCGATTTTATGGAAATAGAACGCCAAAGAGGAATTTCGGTTTCTACTTCGGTATTGGCATTTAATTATAAAGACAAAAAAATAAACATTCTTGATACGCCGGGACACAAGGATTTTGCTGAAGATACTTTCCGAACTTTAACCGCCGTTGATAGCGTTATTGTTGTAATTGATGTTGCAAAAGGAGTTGAAGAGCAAACCGAAAAATTAGTTTCTGTTTGTAGAATGCGAAATATTCCGATAATTGTTTTCATAAATAAATTGGATAGAGAAGGAAAAGATGCCTTTGATTTAATGGATGAAGTGGAACAAAAATTAGGATTAACCGTAACCCCTTTGAGTTTTCCAATTGGAATGGGCTATGATTTTCAAGGAATTTATAATCTTTGGGAACGAAATATCAATTTATTCAGTGGCGACAGTCGAAAAAATATCGAGGAAACGATTGCTTTTTCAGATGTCAAAAATCCTGAATTAGAAAAAATTATCGGTCAAAAACCAGCGGATCGACTTCGAGAAGAATTAGAATTAATAGATGAAGTGTATCCAAAATTTAATCGTAAAGATTATTTAGATGGAAAATTACAACCTGTATTTTTTGGTTCTGCATTGAATAATTTTGGAGTACGAGAATTGTTGGATTGCTTTGTAGAAATTGCTCCATCGCCACGACCAAAAGATTCCGAAACAAGATTGGTTGATCCAAAAGAAGAAAAAATGTCGGGTTTTGTATTTAAAATCCACGCCAATATGGATCCAAAACACAGAGATAGATTGGCATTTATAAAAATTGTTTCTGGAACGTTTGAAAGAAACAAACCTTATTATCACGTTCGTCAAAAGAAAAATCTAAAGTTTTCGAGTCCAAATGCCTTTTTCGCTGAGAAAAAAGAAATCGTTGACATTTCCTACCCAGGCGATATTGTAGGCTTGCACGATACAGGTAATTTCAAAATTGGTGATACCTTAACGGAAGGCGAAATTATGAGTTTCAAGGGAATTCCGAGTTTCTCGCCAGAGCATTTCAGGTACATCAATAATGCCGATCCGATGAAAGCAAAACAATTGGATAAAGGTGTTGACCAGTTGATGGATGAAGGTGTGGCGCAGTTATTTACATTAGAATTGAACAACCGAAAAATAATTGGAACCGTTGGTGCATTACAATATGAAGTAATTCAATACCGATTGGAACACGAGTACGGAGCTAAATGTTCGTATGAGAATTTCCCAGTTCACAAAGCGTGTTGGGTGAAACCTGCAGATCCTAAAAGCGAAGAATTTAAAGAGTTTAGACGTATCAAACAGAAATTTTTGGCGCACGATAAATACAACCAATTGGTATTTTTAGCCGATTCTGATTTCACCATTCAAATGACACAGAATAAATATCCAAATGTGCATTTGTTTTTCACCTCTGAATTTGAATAAAAAAATTTAACTTTTAGAAATAAAAAAACCCATTCACAATGTGAATGGGTTTTTTAGTATTAAATATTTGTCTTGTCCTGAAATAGCGATACACAAAATTCATCGTTATGGAAAACAACC
>NZ_JBBALW010000030.1:0-28323 GCF_040402835.1 Flavobacterium sp. | reverse complement strand
TGTTTTCCATAACGATGAATTTTGTGTATCGCTATTTCAGGACAAGACATAAATTTAAATAAAAAAATCCCATTCTTTCGAGTGGGATTTTTGTTTTATAAAAGAAAAAATAACTTATACCCCCATTTTTTTAGCAATTGCAGCTGGAATAGCCGCTTTATTTACCATAAACGCTGTAGTTTTATACTTGATGAAGTTTTTAGTCACATACAAATATCCTTTGTAGTCATTTGTTGCGCCCCAAGAGTTTTTCACGATATAGTATTCTTTTCCGTCTTGGTCTTTAGAAACCCCCACAATATGCATTCCATGATCGTCGGTAGTTTGATAATTATCAAATGCTTTTTGACGCATTTCTTCCGTAATTTCCATTTCAGGTTTTGGACCAATGAACATATTTTCTTTTTCTTCAGGAGTCATTTCGTCTACTTTTTTTGTTGGAACATACGCAACTCCGTTTTTCCAACTGAAACTTTTTTCGCTCACATCGGTAGCCCAAGCCACTGTAAATCCGTTTTTTAGAGCATTGTCAATAATGTCAGTCATATCATTTAAATGAACATTATAAATCATATCAAATGACCAGTTGTCTGGCACCATCAACATGGTTTTTGTATAATATGGCGCATTAGAATAGGACGAAATTTCAACATATTCATCAGGATTTATACCCACAACCTCTTTTGCAAATGTTTGTGGTGTGTAGTTTTTCCCTTTGTAATTGAAGTTTTGTGGCACTTGCCCTAAATAAGAATCGATAACTGCTTCATAGGCCTTAATCCAGTTTGGGGTTAATTCCCCATTTGGATTTTTTACTGCTGCAACTAACAATCCTTCGGTTAAAGCAGCCATTTCTCCAAATTTATTTTTTGAAGTTCCGTAATTTAAACCTGTGTAAACTTCTTGAGGAACAGCTCCATATTTCTTTAGCATGTTGGTCACATCGTGTAACGATCCACCATCGCCTAGGGTTACCGCACCGTGCATTCTAACATAATTTTTACCTTTTTCAACATATACATTTCGAGCAGAGAATATCTGTGATAATTCAACGGGTTGTTTCCCAATTCTTATCATTTCTGATTCTAAAAAGGAATTTCCAGCATAACTCCAGCACGTTCCTGACGAGCCTTGATTTTTAACTGGTGTGTTGGCAAGGTTTATAACATCCGTGAATTTGAAACTTTCTTTGCTTTTTTCGCTTGCATTGACTTTTAGTGAATTTACTAATATGTCTTGGGCAAAACTGCTCGTTATTCCTACAAAGAATGTAGCAGCAATAAATAAGGGTTTAATTGAAATTTTTTGCATTATTGTTTTAGTTTTAATTAGACTGAAAATTACGGAAAAGTTATAAAACACACATCATTATTTAAAAAAAAAAGAGCTACAGAAATGCAGCTCTTTTTTTAAATATAGAATCTAGTATAGTTAGTTTCCTGTGATTTTTACATTGTCAAGCTCCCATGTAGAAGCTGCTAATATTGATGAAGTATATTTAAAAGCTACATAAACCGTATTGTTTCCTGCACCAACAAAAGAAGCTAGAGATAAAGCTCCTGAATTAGCATATACATAATTCCCGGCTGAAAGAGTTGCCCCTGCTAAAGTTGTCCAAGTAACCCCTGCGGCATAAGGGCTTCCTGTTCCGGAATAGTTTTTTGAAACTAACGTTACAATTGGATCACCCGTAAATTTATAGGCATTATCAAAAGATAAAGAAGCAGTTGTCAATGAGGATAAGTTTTGAACTGGAGAGATTAACCAGTCTTCGTTTGCTTTATTTGTAGTAGCAAAACCTGACATTTTAGCCATAGCTCCTGGATTTCCATAAGTTGCGCTATATGCCCATGTTTCTGCTCCAATAACACTAATTGCGGTCCATGCTCCAATTCCAGAAGTAAATGATTCGTTTAATAAAGGTGTGAACCTTACGCCTGTTAATTTAATATCGTTTTCGGATCTAACCATAAATTGATAGTCAGTACCATACTTAGTCATAATACCTCTTACTTTACCACTTCCAGCAGCTACGCGATGAGCCGCAAAATTTGAATAGCTACTAGTTCTAAAAATTACAATATCCCCTTGAATATCCATTAAAGAATGATTTGTAGCTCCTCCTATATCGTTATTTGGATCGTAATAGGTAGTTGCAGTATTTGCAGCGATAAATTCAACATTATCAAATTCGATAAGTTTATTCAAATAACTATCGCTCATTGCTTGAGCTATAGTTACACGTTGTACTAAAACATCTTCATTTACAATAGTACAAGAGCGATTAACTGATGCTTTAAAATTAGTTTCAGGTAATCTTCCTACTTCTGCACCACCGGATGAATTTCCGAATAAACCACCGATTCTCATTCCACCGTATTTAACGTCTGTATATAAACCGTCCATTTTAATTATAACTTTTCTGCCTGGCTCATAATTTATAAAAGTAGAAGTTGCATCTACCGGAATACTAAATGCTTTAGTTCCATCTAAGGTTTGAAAGGAAATAGCTTTGAAAAAATTTCCACCAATATCACTTGATGTAACGTATGCTTCAATAATATCCGAAACGCCTGCAGTAATGTTGGCATGAACCGCTACTATTGCACTGGCATTGATTTGAGATACTTCTCTATTTTTCACTAATGATGTTTCTGTACAGGCCCCTAATTGAGGTGTTCCGAATTCATCTTTCACGCAACTAGTTAATAATCCTGCGAAAAGAGTGCTAAAAAAAACTGATTTTAAAATTGTTGATTTCATATTGTTGTTATTATTATTTTAAAAATTGATGTAAAGGTTTAGAAAATATGTTCTTCCAAATCCATAGAAATATTTTGGAGCAAATGCTGGAGTTCCACTAGAAACGTCTTGATTTAACTGTCTGTAGTTTGAATTTCTTGCTTGTTCAAAACCACCTGTTTTGTATTTTACGTCTAATACATTATTAATACTTGCGAATAACCCAAAAGTATTGTTTGCAACTTTCCAAGATTTTCCACCTGTGAAATTTAATAAAGCAAAGTTATCAAATTTTTCTTGTTTTAACAATTCATCTGCTCTTGCTTGAGTAGCTTCAGGGAAAGGGTTGTTATTTACTCCTGCTGGGTCAATAAAAAAGTGATCTGTTCTGGTAATAGGGGCCACATCAATATAATTGTTTACAAGATAATTAATGTTTGCACCTACCCACCAAAACTTAGGATCTCTGTATTCTAAACCTAAAGATGCCGCAGTTTGAGGCATTCCTGATTGTTTGTAATTTTTTAATTTAGCTTGGCCATAATCAAGTAGAGGGTTTGGATTTAAAGCAGTTGCAGTCGCATCAGAACTAACTTTTACATTTGGGTTGCTGTCATAAATATAATCGCCGTAGGCCACACTAGCAGTTACTTTTAATGTTGAAGTTATTGGATACTCAGCTCCAAATTCTACACCAACATTTCTTTTGTCAAGATTAGATACTGTTTCTGCAACGAAAGCATTGCTTTCATTAGCAGTTGTTGTTGGATCATCAATCCCTGCTCCATCTCCAAAGAAGAATGAGGTTTCAGTTTGATTTTGGATTTTAGAAAAGAAAGCTGTCAGTCTAACTTTTAATTTTGGAGCACTAATGATATAACTTGCATCAACACTTGAAACCGCTTCACTACCAACGCCGTCTGTCACATTGTTATTCACACGTGCATTGTTGAATACATTTCGTAAACTTGGCGCTTTAGACATATACACCCCATTGAAACTTAAATATTGACGTCCTGAAATTTTATACGTCAAACCTCCTTTAAAACCGAAATTATCATACACTTTTTTGGCACTATTACCGTAAGAATTTGTTGAATAATACCCGTTTTTGTATAATCCATCTCTTTGATATTCAGAGCGAGAGAATGATTGTGCTAAATAAAAATCAACTTTTTTGTATACAAATTTGAATTGTGTAAATGCATCAATTTTAGTTGTATTTAAGTTATAGTTATATCCATAAATATCTCCTTTTACAACACTTCTATTTGGATTGTTAACATCCGATTGTTGTTGGATTCCAATTCCAAAAAGATTTACATCATTAAAAGAAGAACCTCCTAATAAATCCAACATGTTTTTAAAGTTATGAGATTTTAAATTAGTAAAAGTTCCGCCCGCATTTAATATAATATTATCTGCTAACTGAGAGCTTAAAACCGCATTAGCCGCGTATTGAGTGTCGTCTGTACGATCTTCGTAAAGCACATATTTACTTGTTCCGCTAATAGCATTAGCGCGATACATTGATTCCCAATCCAATTGTTTATTGGTTAAAAAATTGGCGTTTCGAGCGCCTATATATGCTGCATTAGTTGGATCATTTGGATCATATTCGCTAATTCCGCCTAAACCTCCGGGAAGATATGCTGATGGATTTCCTAAAGTTACTGTTGCTGGATCATTCTCATATAATGAAGAAAAATAACTTGGCATATTTCTGTAATAAGTAGGGTCTGGATTATTTACTCCTTGATAATCAATTCTGCTATTTCCAACTTTTCCCGTTTGAAAAGACAAGTTAATATTCAAGTTAGTTTTAGATGAAATTTTCCAGTAATCACTTAAGATAAAAATTGGTTCTTCAATCTTTTTAATTCGAGAATTTCTTTTTTCTCCATTTTGCCATCCCCAGTATGAATTATATTTTTCTCCAATAAAATTATTTACCTCTTGGGTATTGGGAGAGTTTTTTCCTCTACTATTTTGACCATAAATAGTAGTTAAATTTAAACTATTATTTGTAGTTATTTTTCTTTCAACACTGGCAAAAAAAGAGTTTGCGCTATAATTTGTACCTTGAAAATATCCTTCTTGTGCCCAACGTCTTGATGCAGATATAGTATAGGCCCAGCCGTCATTTCTCATTCCCGAGGCAACAGTTCCCATGATTCTTCCAATATAATTGGTATTAGTTCCGCCAAACGAAACTCTAACTCCAGGTCTGTATAAAGAAGCTCTAGTATTTATTTCATTAGTTCCTAAAATTCCTCCAAAAGTATAGTCTGAAGGCGATGAGCCATTTGTAAACTCTTGATTACGAGTTGCGTCATTTAATCCACCCCAATTACTATATTGAGGTCTTCCGTCGTAGATTTTATTCATAGTAATTCCATTGATCATGGTAACACCATATTCATTATCTAATCCTCTCATTTTGAATCGAGCCTGACCCCAGTTAAAAGCAGCAGATTGTTGAAATACATCTCTGGAAGCTTGAAGCAAACTTGAAGTGCTTTCAGAACCACTATTGTCATCTCCTAAATCAGAGTCGGTAATAGTTATTAAACTAAGTTGTTTTTCTGCCGTAATATCTTGTTCTAATATAATTGTTCCCAAGTCCAACATTCTACCAGCAATGATTTCAACAGTAAGTAATTGGTCTTTATAACCAGTACTTTTTAGTTGTATTAATTGACTTCCAACAGTAACTTTATCAAATGTAAATTTTCCTTCAGTATCCGTAAGCTGAGTTAAATTAGTGTTTTGAATTGAAGCGACAACATTTTGTAAAGGTTTTTGAGTTTTAGCATCCAATACTTTTCCAGATATTCCAGTTGTACTTTGGGCAAAAACAAAAAACACTTGCATTAAAAATAATGTACCAATAACAAGTTTTTTCATATAATGATTTATAAATTAACCCTTTGTTTTTTATTGTGGTAAAAAGGGAAAGCAAATTTACAAGATTTAATTACATAAAACACAATTATTGTGAATCTTGTGTTAAAAATGACCTTAAATTAATACGGGCACATGTGTAAATTTTTATTTTAAATGCTACATCATGATAATTAATTTTTGTAAATAACTAATAAACAACAAACTACGATAATAATATCCTAATTAAAATCAAATAATTAATTTCTTAATTTAAAAGTTAAAGGGTATAAAAAATAATGTTTTACATTTGTAATCCAAAAATTAAAATAAATTTTGGATTAACTAACTATCTGTTTTATGAAAACAAGAGATTTTTTCGTTGTTTTTTTTGTTATATTTTTAATTATGGGTGCTAATGCCCAACAAAAAAAATTCGCAGTCCATACTGTTGCATTCTATAATTTAGAGAATTTGTTTGACACCATAAACAATCCAAATAATGATGAGGAATGGTTACCAACTGGGGCGCAAAACTGGACTTCAGCAAAATACCATCAAAAGTTACATAATCTAGCTCGCGTTTTATCTGAAATTGGAACAGGAGAAAATCATAATTCTCCAACATTTATAGGTGGTTCAGAAATTGAAAACAGAGGAGTTTTAGAGGATTTAATTATAGAACCAGCATTGGCAATTAACGATTATGGAATTGTGCATTATGATTCTCCTGACAAAAGAGGAATCGATGTAGCGTTATTATTTCAAAAAAAGCACTTTAAACCAACAAGTTCTGTTAACATTCCGTTACTAATTTACAGAAACGATTCTAAAATTGTTGAAAAAAATGTCGTTGAAACAGCAGAAGATAAGGCAGATAAAGATAAAATAGAAGTTGCTATTGATAATCGAGTATATACAAGAGACGTGCTTTTAGTAACAGGCCTTTTAGATGGGGAAGAGATAAACATAATTGTAAATCACTGGCCCTCCCGTTCTGGAGGCGAAAAAAAAAGCAGCCCATTTAGGGAGGCCGCTGGAAGATTAGACAGAAAAATTATGGATTCTATTTATAAAATTAACCCAAATGCGAAAATTATAAATATGGGGGATTTAAATGACGGTACTTATAATAAAAGCGTAAAAGAAGGAATTGGCGCTAAGCTTAAAAAAGAGGAGGTAAAGCAATTTGGAGTTTATAATCCTTTCGAAGAAATGGCAATAAAAGGCAATTCGTCCTTATTTTATAGAGATGCAGGCGATATATTTGACCAGATAATGGTTTCTGAGACATTAATCCAAAAAGACTATTCTTCTTATAGATATTGGAAATCTGGAATATATAACAAGCCATTTATGATTCAAACTACTGGTCAATATAAAGGGTATCCGCTACGGCATTCTATTGCTGAACCCGGTTTTAGCGACCACTTCCCGGTGTATATTTATTTGATAAAAGAAATAAAATAATTGTGTCTATCTTAAAACCTTTCAATCTCAACAAATGGGTTGACGAAAACCGTCATCTTCTAAAACCCCCTGTGGGAAATAAAAACATTTACATAGACTCCGAAGATTATATTATTATGATTGTTGCAGGCCCTAATGCAAGAAAAGATTATCATTACAATGAAACCGAAGAACTTTTCTACCAGCTTGAAGGCGCTATTAAAATAATAATCCAAGATAATGGAGAGCGCAAAGAAATGGAACTTCATCCAGGCGACATGTATTTAAATCCAGCCAAAACACCCCATTCTCCTGTGCGAAACGAGGGTTCAATCGGATTGGTAGTTGAAAGGAAAAGAGCTGGAAAAGGTTTTACCGATGGACTGATTTGGTATTGTGAAAAATGCAATAACAAACTACACGAAGTGTTTTTTGAGTTGCAAGACATCGAAAAAGACTTCTTACCTCATTATCAAAAATTTTATACTTCAGAAAAACTACGGACCTGCAAAAAATGTTATTTCATGATGGAATCAGATTCTAGATATTTATAAATATTCCTTTAATATTTTCTTTAATATTTAAATAAAAAAATGCCCAAAAGAATATTTTGGGCATTTTTAATAACTATTTATTAGTTTCCTTATTTTACAATTAAGAACTCTGAACGTCTGTTTTGTGCATATTCCTCTTCTGTGCAATTTTCTTTACAATCTATCTTTGGTTCGCTTTCACCATATCCAAATCCAGATATTCTTGCCACGTCAATGCCTTTTGAAAGCACATATTGAACTGTAGATTTGGCTCTTCTGTCAGATAAATTCATATTGTATGTGTCACTTCCTCTGTTATCTGTGTGGGATTTTGCTAATATTACTAACTTGTCGTTACTTTTCATAACTTGAACTAATTTGTCCAATTCAAAAGCACCTTGTTGCGTGATATTACTTTTGTTAAATTCAAAGAATATTGGGTTTAATACAATCTCAGTTGGTTTAATAATAATTTCTATTGGGTTTAAAGGTGCCGGAACGTTAAGTTTTCCTCCTTTATTTTTAGCTATCGTAAATATTCCACTTTCATAACCGTCTTTTGTAACTTGAAGGCTATATTCGGTATTACATTCTAACAGAAAGTCAACATTGCCGTTTGCATCAGAAACTTTTGTTTCAATAATGTTTTTCATGTTGTCTAATATAGTAACGTTTGCGTCTTGTAATAATTGACCTGTTATTGCATTGGTAACAACAATTGTAGATTCTACATTACAAACGGGGGTTGCAATAAATAAGTCGTCGGAATCTTCTCTATTACTAGAAAAGAAACCTATGTTACGTTTTGCATTAAATGAAAACGCAAAATCATCTTTTTCGCTATTAACGGGCTTCCCTAAGTTTTGAGCTTCGTCAGATTTGTCTAAATTAATTGAAAAAACATCCAGCCCTCCAAGGCCTTGTCTAGAACTGGAGGAGAAAAATAGTGTATTATCATCTGAAATGGATGGGAATTGCTCGGTCCCTTCTGTGTTTACATTTTTCCCTAAATTAATTGGGGCTCCATAAATATCTCCTTCGCCTATTTCAATTTTCCAAATATCATTTTCACCAAATCCTCCGGGCATATTTGAATTAAAATAAAGCGTTTTACCGTCTTTAGTAATACTTGGATTACTTATAGAATAATTTTTATTGTTGAAAGGCAATTGAGTGATTTTAGTCCATTTGTTATTAACTTTAGTCGCTTTAAACAAATACATTTGACTGAATTTAGTTTTAATGTCCTTGAAATCTTGATAATCATTTAGAACACGACTGTCTCTAGAAAAATAAATGGTATTTCCATCATAACTTACACAAGCAGGCCCATCATGCCAAATCGTATTTATTTCTTCAACCTCGGTTGCGGGACTTAATGAATCATTTTCGCTAAGTGAAGATTGATATAAATCCAGGTAAGACTCTTCTTTCCATCCTGTTTTTTTCTTTGATAATTTTCTAGAACTTGAAAAATATAAGATATTTTCATTAGTAAGCATAGGCCCAAAATCAGAATATTTACTATTAATTGATACTGATTTCAAATTATATGTTTTTTGCTTACTTAATAATTTTGGAATATAATTTGGATTTTCATTAAACAATATTGCTCTTAAATCTTTTGGATTTTTAGTTGCAAAAATTGCCATTTGAGCATTTGCCTCTTCGTATTTACTACTTGCTTTAAGCATTTGAGCATATTTAAAATAGGTTTCTGCTTCTTGTGGTTGCGTTATAGAAAGTGCATACCATTTAATTGCTTCAGTAGTATTAAACATATTATAATAGCTTTCCGCTAACTGATTGTATATATAATTTTCTTTTTTACCTGTTCCAACTAGTTTTAAGTATTCTTTACTAGCATCTAGATATTCAAATCTTTTAAATAATTTATCCGCCCATGCGGTATCACTATTTTGTGCTTTTACAGTAATTGTGCTAACAAACACAAAACTTAATATCAGACATATATTTTTCATTACAGATGTTGTTTATATTAGAAATATCTAGGTGAATGTGAAACTTTTTTTGGCAAATACAAATCAAATAATAATATGATTTCGTGAGAAGAAGGAGTAGTTACTTTTAAGTCAGAAATAATGTGATCGTAAGCATAACCAACTCTTAAAGAAGGAGAAACTGCATAATTTACCATTAATCCAAAAGAATCTTGAAATCTGTAGGTCACCCCTGCTTCAAATTTTTCTTGATATAAGAAATTTGTAGACAAATCAACTGATGGCTTGGTGCCTATTGCAGATTTAATCATCCCGAAAGGTTTGAATTTCAAATTTGGATTTACATCAAATACATATCCTCCTGTAAGAAAATAGTGTTGAATTTCTGTTCCGTATTTAACCCCATTATAGTCTAGATGTACCGACTTTAACATGTTTGGAATAGATAAAGCTAAATAATAATTATTGGTGTAATAAAATAATCCAGTTCCAATATTTAATTTTGTATTGTTAGTGTCTTCATGAAATGCGCCGTCATTAGGGTCTGGAAGTGTCGGTTGAATAATACTTCTTAAACCGATTTTTTGAAACGTCACACCTGCTTTTAAACCGAAAGCCAATCGTCTTTCACCGCCTAAATTTAACGTGTAAGAAAAATCCCCGTAAACGTTACTCTCCTGAACTGGTCCGATTTTGTCAGATATTATCGACAATCCTAAACCCACATTTTTCCCTACAGGGGCAGATCCTGAAAACGAAAAGGTAGTTGGCGCGTCTTCTAATTCTATCCATTGTTTTCTGTATAACAATCCAAAGGAAAGGTTTTCTTTTGAGCCCGCATAAGCTGGATTAATTACGTTCATATTATACATATATTGCGTATAGTGCGGGTCTTGTTGTGCGTGAACATCTAGAAACGCCATTAACATTGCAATAGCTAACAAAAGTATTTTTTTCATAAAGTTTTTTTTTTGGAATTAAACTAGTGCTATTAAACAATAAAACAGCACTATTAAATCTTTATTTTATCGATTAATATAAATCCATCCTGTAATTGAACTTCCTGAATTTCTTGTAATTACATAATAGTATGTTCCGTCAGGAAGTTCGCTTCCGCTTTCGCTTTGTCCGTGCCACTGATTGGTATAATTTTCTGCATGGCTATATACTTTAATTCCATATCTATTAAAAATACTAAGTGCTTTTACATCAGAAAGGATAAACGCTTCGTTATCACCATCTCCATTAGGAGAAATCCCTTTTTGAATCGTACACGTAATTCCATCAACTTGCTGAGTAGTTAAATATCTACAGCCGTTGTAAATTACGGTTGATACATATAGTCCAGGAGTAGTTATAACAATCGAAGGATTTGATGTAGGTCCAAAAATAAATCCATTTGGCCCACTCCATTCATACGTTGCATTTACTGGATTAAATGATCCCGCAACTGGCAATGCCGTGATAGTAAAATCCGGACCATTACAAACTGCCCTTAGCTCCACGTTGATTTGAGGAATAATTGTAAATGTTGTAGTCGCAATTACCTGCGGACATCCTGCCGAAGCCGCCATTGTATAACTTACAGTATAAGATCCGGCTGGACTTAAGCTCACATTAAATGCTCCAGAAGTTGAACTTATAGATAAACCCGCTGGTGAAGCGGTGAAAGTACCTCCTGTAGTTCCAAGTAATGTCACCGTCTGTGTTCCTGTATTATTATAGCAATAAAAAGCATCACTGTAAGCAATTGTCGCTTGGGGTAAATTAGTTATCGTTACTAGTGCCGTAGCTATTACCGGCAAACATCCGCCTGTAGCGGCTATAGTATTGGTTACTGTGTATGTTCCTGCAGTACTTGAAGCCAAATTAATAGCCCCTGAAGTAGCATTGATGCTCAACCCTATTGTAGAGGTAAATGTTCCAGCAACTCCTCCTCCAGAAAATATTGGGCTTGGGTTAATCCCATTTTTACAATATGGTGAAGAAGTATAGCTAAATGTCGCTACCGGTGGATCTATAATTGTAATTGCAAATGTAGCTGAAACAACACTACATCCAGCAGCAGCTGCTATCGTATTTGTAATAGTATAATTCCCTGAGGTACTTGTAGATAAATCTATAGCTCCAGTAGTGCTATTTAATGTTAAGCCTGTTGTAGAAGAAAATACTCCTGCGGTGCCTGTTAACGAAATCACTGGATTTGACCCTGTTTTGCAATAAGTAGCGGCATTGTAACTAAATGTAGCCACCGGCAATGTGGTAATTGTAACTTGAGTTGTAGCAACTACCTGAGGACATCCGCCAGTAGCAGCTAAAGTATTGCTTACTGTATATGTTCCTGCAGTACTAGCGGACAAATTAATAGCTCCTGAAGTAGCATTGATGCTCAATCCTATTGTAGACGTAAATGTTCCTGCAACTCCTCCTCCAGAGAATGTTGGATTTGGATTGGCAGCATTTTTACAATAAGGTGTCGCTGTATAGCTGAAAGTAGCTAATTGTGGTGCTGTAATTGTAATTGCAAATGTAGCTGAAACACCACTACATCCAGCAGCAGCAGCTATCGTATTAGTAATAGTATAATTACCTGGAGTACTTGTAGATAAATCTATTGCCCCAGTAGTACTATTTAATGTTAAGCCTGTTGTTGAAGAAAATACTCCTGCGGTACCTGTTAATGAAATCACTGGATTTGACGCTGATTTGCAATAAAAAGTGTCGTTATAACTAAATGTTGCAACCGGAACTGCTGTAATTGTAACTTGAGTCGTTGCTTGTACTTGCGCACAACCATTTGCGGCAGCAATAGTATTTGTAACTGTATAAGTCCCTGCTGTGCTAGTTGCTAAATTAATAACTCCTATTGAAGAATTAATAGTTAATCCCGTTGTAGATGTAAATGTTCCTGCTACTCCTCCTCCAGTGAATGTTGGAGTTGGATTAGTACCATTTTTACAATATGGCGTTCCTACATAATTAAAGGTAGCTATTGGTGCCGCAGTAATTGTTATTGCAAATGTTGCGATCACGCCCGGGCAAGCAGAGGAAGCCGCAATAGTATTTATAACGGTATAATTACCTGTTGTACTTGCAGATAAGTCTATTGCTCCCGTTGAACTATTTAAAGAAAGGCCTGCTGTAGAAGTAAATACTCCTGCGGAACCTCCATTAACAAAACTAAGTGTTGGATTTGTTCCTGTTTTACAATAAGTCGCAGAATTATAGTTAAACGTTGCTACTAGTGATGCAGCGACCGTAACTGACATAGTCGTTGAAGTTGCGCACTGATTAGCAGCTGGAGTAAATGTAAAAGTTGTTGAACCTATAGTTGAAGTAGAAATAGCCGAATTCCAAGTACCTGTTACTGGATTGGTATTTGTAGACGAAGTAGGTAGAACTGGCGCAACACTATTCTGACATAAAGTTGGAATTTGTGTAAATGTTGGAGTTCTAACAGTTGTAATTAGAACATTCCCAGTAACTGGTAATGAAGAACATCCTAGCCCAGTAATTGATACCGCATCTATAAAATTCCCAACCGTTAGGTTTCCTGAACCAGAAGTTACGGATACAAATCTAATAGTGTAATTAATTACTCCATTATTTGGGAATGTATAATTTAAACTATTATATACCCATGCACTTGGGGTGGCAGAAAAATTTCCTAAACTTACGTATGGTCCACCAACTGGTCCTATTTCAACTCTCATGACATCTGTTCCAGAAAAACGACCTCTGTGTGCAAAAGAAATATTAACCGAAGATCCTGGAATAACTGATAAATCTTGGTAAAGAGTAGATACCTGATTGGCATTTAATTCTATAAATTGGGTTCCTGAATAAGCATTTGTATTCTCATTTCCATTTGTCCAAACTTCAATCATCCCATCGGTAGCTGTAGTTCTCCAACATTGAAAATTACTTTGATTTACTAAAGCCATAGTTCCTAATGGAATTCCTAATGGGCTTTCAAAATCTGAATTACAGAATGAATTTACTTGCGTGATTACTACACTGTAGGCCCCAGATACCGATGCGGTAAAAGAGGCAACATTACCAGGATTGGTTGCTCCTGTAGGCACTGTCCAAGAATAGGCATATGTTCCAGGAAGTGTGGGAGTTGCTGTAACGGTGGCGGTTGTACTTGAACAAACGGTTGGACTGTTTACCGTAACGCCTAATATTGGATTAACTATTATTATTAATGAAGTAGGAACAGCACATTGTGCAGGATTTGGTGTAAATGTATAGGTTGTTGTTGCTAAATTATTTAATGCAGGTGACCATACCCCCACTACTCCGTTAATAGAAGTTGTTGGCAAAGCTGCTAATGTAGCCCCATTACAAATAGGAGTAATAGCTCTAAATGTAGGTGTTAGACTAGGAGGAGAAACTACAATTGTCATAGTTGCAACACTTGAACAAAAACCAGCAACTGGGTTAAAGGTATAGGTGGTAGTGACTGTATTATTTATTACTGGCGACCATGTCCCTGTAACACCGTTACTTGATATAGTTGGCAAAGCTGACAAAGGAGTCCCCGAACAAATTGGTGCTACTTGTGTAAATACAGGTGCTACAATTCCAACTTGAATAGTCATGGTTGTAGTAGAAGCACATTGACCGGCATCTGGAGTAAATGTATACGTAGTTGTAACAGAATTATTAATAGCTGGCGACCAAGTACCCATTATTCCATTCAATGAGGTTGTAGGTAATGGTGCTGAAGTTCCACCTGCACAAATTGGCGGAGCTGGCGTAAATGTTGGAACCGGTAAAATAATACTAACCGTAGTGCTACTTATAGCTCCGGGGCAACCGCCAACTTGTGGTAAATTATAACTTACTACATACGTTCCTACGGTACTCGTACTTGGCGTAAAAGCTCCTGTTGTAATATTTAATGATAGTCCTACAGCGGGTGAAACCGTATAATTTCCTCCAATTGTACCCGTTTGAATACAATTTTGAACCGTTGTGTCAAATTTACAATACGATGGCGCACTATAGGATATAGCCACGCTTGTTGGCGGAGCAGTAATTGTTAATGTCCAAGAGTCGTCATCGGATGGACATGTCCCAGAAGCTGCAACAGCATTGTGAATTACATAGGTTCCAGGAATACTCGCAGCAAGGTTTACTAATCCTGTAGTTGCATTTATTGAAAGTCCCGCTGTAGAACTAAAAGTTCCGGCTACAGCATTACTAATCAATATTGGACTTGGATTGGCTTCGTTTTGACAATAAAAAGATTTAGAATAAGTAAAATTCCCAAAAGGACAACAAACTGTTGGAATTGGTCCAGCCGTTTGGGTTATTCTAACAAATCCTTTTCTTCCACTATAATTGGTAATCATGATTACATATACTTCTCCTGCTATGGCGCCATTTACTCCAAAATTTTCTGTAAAAGCAGCAGAAAAACTGCAACTTATTCCAGTTGCGGGAGCATTAGTAGTTGAAATTCCTACACATGCTGCGGCAGTTGTAGCATAAGGTCCCCAAGCGACGAAATCCACGTCAATACCAGTTCCAGTAAATGCGCTACTAGTATTTTGCTCTAAGAAAAAATTGTAATTTCCATTCGCTGGAATTTGTAAATAATAAAATGTTGGCGACGGCGCGGTTCCTAAGCAACCTACAGTTGGACTTGTTGTTGAAAAAGGACTCACTGGATTAGGTAATGTTGGCACCCCTACATTATTTGGAATAATAATTGGCGTAATTGCACACAATGGTAATGCCGTTGCACAAGTTCCCACATTTGTTCCTACGCAAATTTCAAACGTAGTTGTAACAGGTGTTGACCCTGTTGAATATACTCTAACATAATACGTTTGCCCTACCGTTAAACCTGTAGCCGTATTTACATTGGCAGTAATACAGGTTCCAAATTGAGTTAAGACACCACAAGTTCCCGTGTAAAGCAAATAATTAATATTGAATGGAGCTGCAGTATAATTTGGTCCCAATATTGTAATATAATGACTTGTAGAAGTTGCTGTAAATTTAAACCATACATCATCATCATCAATGGTTCCTCCACAAGAATTTGGGTCAATTGAACCTGTTGCAAAAGTTAGACTTCCAAATGCGGTTTGCAAGCAGTTAGTATTTTGATTTACTGGAATTTCAATTGCTCCAGTACATTCATCGTTTACTATTAATGTGTTGAAGCTCGTTGGTCCCACAATAGAACTAGAATCTGTTGGTGAACAAATTGCTCTTACATAATAATCATAACAAGTAGCTGAATTTAATCCCGTTATATAAAAAGGATTGGAATTGGCATTCACCCAACTAGCTGAACCTATTGGAGGTACCGCAGATCCACAAGGAACAACGCATACTTGCCATGCAGTTGCAACACTTCCGTCTGGGTTAGGCTGTTGAGTCCATCCTAATAATGCAGTTGATTGTGTTATTTGCGTAACCGTTAAATTTTTTGGTTTAGTACATGTTGGTGCTGGAGCACAAGTAACGTTAGAAATCCAACCCGTTGAATTTGTAGTTGCATTCGATGTAAAAACAAATGTTAAACATCCTGTTGGACCAGTTGCCGTAATTGGTGCAGGAATTACTGTTCCTGAATAAGCGCCTATAAGATTTGCCGGAGAAACAACTCCATCATATACCGTTAAAATGTCCGTATTCAATTGTGTCGAAAAGGAAGTAAAAGTAACTGTTACTTGATTTCCTGCATTTATTGGACAAATTGTAGTAGTTATATTTGAATTGTCTGCGTAATTAGCTGATATTCCTCCTGCGTCAACAAAAAACCCCCCACATCCTGGTAAAGTTGTTGCAGATATTGGCAAAGACCAAACACTAGATTGTGTTGGATTACATACCGCTCTTACATAAAAATCATAACATTTGCCTGGTATTAAACCAGTAACTATAAATGGATTCGTCGGTGCGGGTAAAAACCCTGCTGTAGTAGCTGTTGGCGCAGCGGTTCCACAAGCCAAAGCAAGATATTCCCAAGCTGTGGCTGTTGAACCATTAGGGTTTATAGGCTGTGTCCAACCTAAAGAAACAGAAGTTGATGTAATAGCAGAAGTTGTTAATGCCGTTGTACGCGTACATGGTGGAATTGGAGCACAAGTAATGTTTGCTAACCATCCGGCAGCGGTAGTTGTACTATCAGAGGTAAATACAAAAGTTAAACAACCACTGGGATCTGAAGAAGTAAAGGGACCTGGTAGATTTGCTCCAGTCAATGTTCCAGAATATGTTCCTAAAAGAGTTCCTGTAGCGCTATTTCCATTATATACTTTTAATAAATCATAAGATAATTCCGTAGCAAATGAGGTGAAAGTTACAGTAACTAAATCACCCGCTGTTACTGGACAAATTGTAGTTGCCGCAGTAGTACTGTTGTTATAATTTGCTGTTAATCCTCCAACATCAACATAATTCCCCCCACAGACTGCAGGTCCAGGGGCTGTTGTAAATGGAAAAGGTCCTGCCCAAACACTGCCAGAAAAAGCACATTTAGAACGAACATAATATTTATATTGCGTTAAAGGCAGTAATGGCGCAAATGGCGCAACTGTTAATGTTGTAGCAGTAAAAGGATTGGTATTAACTATTATTCCTGAACCTATAGGTGCTAATTGAGTGGTAGGAATAATTTCAATTTCCCATTGATTACAGGTATTTAATCCTGCTCCAGTTAAAGGGTTTGGATTAGTCCAACTTAATACAGCGCTTGCAGAAGTAATGATTCCAGTAGCTAAAGTGTTTGGTTCTAAACATCTTGAAACGACCAAAACATCATCTAAAAAAAAGTCATCTCCTTGAAAAGGGGAAGTTTGATTTACTTCGGACACAAAAGCTATGTAAATTTGTGTTCCAGCTGGAAAAGTTGCCGGTGGAAAATCAACTACTTGCTCTTCATACACAATTGGGGCCGGAGCAACGTTAGTACTCAATTGAGATTCTGTATAAGTTTGTAACG
This sequence comes from Flavobacterium sp., assembly GCF_040402835.1. Lineage (GTDB taxonomy): Bacteria > Bacteroidota > Bacteroidia > Flavobacteriales > Flavobacteriaceae > Flavobacterium. Next base: position 10,789 of record NZ_JBBALW010000030.1, on the reverse strand, counting down.
TAGTAGTATACGCTGCTTCAGTAGTTTGATTTGCAACCAAAGCTCCCGATGCCACTTTTATTTTAAAAACACCTCCCTGATTTCCTTGAACAGAGGTTTTTACCCAAAAACGTAATTGTCCATTTAAAGGAATAGTAACCAATGGAGTAGCTATATAATATTTAGCTATTCCACCTACACCTAAATTTTCGCCATATAGCAATGCCGATTTTGTACCGGTACGCGGGCTTAAGGCGCTTGTTGACCACATTTCAGAGGCAGATCCACTCTCAAAACGAGCCCAATTTAATGGAACTGCTGGCGGAACTGTAGGCGCTTCAAATCCTTGAATTAAAGCCTGAGAATAACCAGTAAAAGAAAATAATATAGTTATTAATAGTAATGTAATTTTTTTCATATAATGAAAATTTAAGTTTTTGAACTATATTTAGTTAAAATTTTAGTCCCAAATTTAACAAAAAAAATTAAAAAAAAGCATTTAATCTATTTTTTAACTAAACAAAACAAAAAAATGTTTTATTTATGTTACTATTTCTTAAAGTTTGAGTCAAAAAAAGTAGCTTTGCAAAAGAAATTTTATTATGCTAGAAAAAGATACTAAAAAGATAGAAAAAACTGTAATTGTAGGTATTGTTACCCAAAAACAAGACGAAGAAAAGCTAAAGGAATACTTAGATGAACTAGATTTTTTGACCTTTACCGCCGGAGGAGAAGTAGTAAAAAGATTTTCACAAAAAATGGAACGCCCTAATCCAAAAACATTTGTTGGAACTGGAAAAATTGAAGAAATCAATCAATATGTCATCGAAAATGGCATTTCAACAGTAATTTTTGATGATGAATTATCCCCATCACAACAAAAAAACATTTCAAAAATTATAGATTGTAAAATTCTTGATAGAACGCACCTCATCTTAGATATATTTGCCCAAAGAGCAGAAACTTCTTATGCAAGAACGCAAGTAGAATTGGCACAATGTCAATATTTACTTCCAAGATTATCAGGAATGTGGACACACTTGGAACGTCAAAAAGGAGGAATCGGAATGCGTGGTCCTGGAGAAACTGAAATTGAAACTGACAGACGAATTGTTCGAGATAGAATTGCTTTATTAAAAGAAAAAATCAAAACTATCGACAAACAAATGGGCGTACAACGAGGAAATCGAGGTGCAATGGTTCGTGTCGCTTTAGTTGGTTATACCAATGTAGGGAAGTCAACTTTGATGAATGCTGTTGGGAAAAGTGATGTATTTGTAGAAAATAAATTGTTTGCAACATTAGATACAACTGTTAGAAAAGTGGTTATAAAAAACTTGCCTTTTTTACTTTCTGACACTGTTGGATTCATAAGAAAATTGCCAACTCAATTGGTAGATTCTTTCAAAAGCACGCTTGATGAAGTTCGGGAAGCCGATTTGTTATTGCACGTTGTTGATATTTCGCATCCTGAATTTGAAGATCATATTGAATCTGTAAATCAAACATTAGCAGACATAAAAAGTAATAATAAACCTACAATAATGGTTTTTAATAAAATTGATGCCTATAAACATTTGACAATTGAAGAGGATGATTTAATTACAGAAAAGACGAAAAAGCATTACACTTTAGAAGAATGGAAAACGACTTGGATGAACAATGTTGGGCAAGAGAAAGCCTTGTTTATTTCGGCTACCAACAAACAAAATTTCGAGGAATTTCGGGAACGAGTTTATGAAACAGTTCGAGAAATTCATATCACGAGATTTCCTTATAATAAGTTTTTGTATCCAGACTATAAGGATGCTGTTGAAAAAGTAGACGAATAAACAGTTATTTTTTCTTAAAAAGAGGAACTGCAGAACAGGCTTCGCCATACATAATGCTTTTTGCAAAAGGCTGCAAATATTGAGCCACTAACACGTAAGCACTCATTGGAACTGGTTTTTTGGAACATCCTTTTATAATAATTGGCTTGTTTTCATAAATGGAATAATCAAGTTTTGGTAGAATTTCTTGATACAATGCCGTGTCTAAATCTTCAAAATTTCCATTCACAATTTTCTTGGCAAAAGGGGCTAATTGCAAGGCAACTAAAATGGAAGCCCATGCAGGAACTATGGCGTCGGTGCTACAAAAAACTGCAACATAATTGTCTTGATATTGTGTCCAATCGTGTTGCTTTAAGTGCTCCCGAAACTCTTTTTCTTTTAAAATAAATCCTTCTAAAAGCCATTGTGAAATGTCAATTTGCGCACGAATTCCCATTGGATAATACTCTTCCAAATCGAAAACTTCAAGCGAACTATTGGCAACTTTATTAATGATTTCATCCATAATACTGTCTTTAAGTCGAATGTCAAATGTCGAAAGTCAGCTCCCTTCGACTTTAAGACTTTCGACATTATGACTTTGTTTTTACAACATCCCCAATTCTAATTTTGCTTCTTCGCTCATCAAATCTTTGCTCCAAGGTGGGTCAAAAGTAATTTCAACTTCGCAAGATTTTACTTCATCGATTGATTGTACTTTTTCCTCCACTTCACGAGGCAAAGATTCTGCAACGGGACAGTTTGGAGACGTTAATGTCATTAGGATTTTGACTTCATTGTCTTCATTAATCATCACATCATAAATCAGTCCTAACTCGTAAATATCAACAGGGATTTCTGGGTCGTAAATCCCTTTTAATTTTTTAACTACGTTATCTCCTAAATTAATTGTGTCAGTATATTCTTCCATAATTTTTTATTTATTTTTCCCCATAAAAGGCAATTAAGGTCATTTAATTTTTTGCGTCAAATGCCAAAGCATACATTTTTATATTTTTTATCATCGATACCAATCCATTGGCGCGCGTTGGCGATAAATGTTCTTTTAAACCAATTTCGTCTATAAAATCCAAATCGGCGGCTAAAATATCAACTGCTTTTTGATTGGAAAAAGTACGAATTAAAATGGCAATAATTCCTTTGGTTAAAATCGCATCGCTATCGGCTGTAAAAACTACGATGTCACTATTTTGCTCTCCTTTTAACCACACTTTGGATTGGCAACCCTTGATAATATTGTCCTCCGTTTTAAATTCTTCTTTTATTAAAGGTAACTTTTTTCCTAATTCGATAATGTATTCGTAGCGCTCCATCCAATCATCAAACATCGAAAATTCGTCTACAATTTCGTCTTGTATTGCTTTTATTTTCATTCTTCTGCTTTAAATAATGAGTTTACTATTTCCACCACTTTTTGAATTTCCATTGGAGGAAATCCATGGTCAAAGTTTGTTGTTTCAAATGTTTTTCCCTTAAAAGTGATTTTTATACCTGCAATTGCTGCACCATCATAAAACCGTTTTTCTGTTGGCGCTTTTAAATTTGGCAAAACCTCTAAATCTATTTTATTAAATTCAAAAATTAATGCATTCCAATCGGCATCTGAAATTTTCTGAACAATTGGATTTTTTTCGCCATTTCTATCATCAGTTGAAGAAATTGTATGGTTTTGAACAATCAATTTTTGATAAAAACCTCTTGTATTTGCTTCGTATTGAATTACTAAGGTTTCATACTTTTCGTTAGTTGATGCTACTACAATTTTCTTGCTGTCGCAACTGGTGCAAACAAATAATAATACCGATAAAAATGGAAGTATTTTCACAATTAATATTTTTATGATAGCATTAATTTTGCTCTTTTAACTCCTTCTACAAAGACATCAATTTCTTCTTTGGTATTATAAAACGCGAAGGAAGCTCTAATCGTACCCGGAATTTTGAAAAAATCCATAATAGGTTGTGCGCAATGATGCCCTGTTCGAACTGCAATACCTAATTTGTCAATTATGGTTCCAATATCATACGGATGAATTCCTTCTATATTAAACGAAATTACAGACGTTTTATCTTTGGCAGTACCATAAATTTTCAATCCTTCAATTTCTAACAAGCGTTTGGTTCCGTAGGCTAACAATTCTTTTTCTTGGATTTGAATGTTTTCAAAACCAATTTCATTCATATAATCAACTGCCGTTCCAAGGGCAATTCCTCCAGCAATATTTGGTGTTCCAGCTTCAAATTTATGAGGCAATTCGGCATACGTAGTTTTCTCGAAAGTCACTTCTTTTATCATTTCGCCTCCACCTTGATAGGGCGGTAATTTATTCAACCACGCTTCTTTTCCATATAAAATCCCCGTTCCTGTTGGCCCACATATTTTATGTCCTGAAAAAACATAAAAATCACAATCTAGTTCTTGTACATTTGGTTTCAAATGCGGTACCGCTTGTGCACCATCAATCAAAATTGCAGCTCCAAATTCATGCGCTTTATCAATCATATATTTAATTGGATTGACCGTTCCTAATGCATTCGAAATGTGGTTTACAGTTACAATTTTGGTTTTGTCAGAAAGTAATTTATCGTATGCATCCATAATCAATTCGCCGTTTTCATCCATTGGAATCACTCGCAAAATTGCACCTGTTTTTTCGCTCAACATTTGCCACGGGACAATATTAGAATGGTGTTCCAATGCCGAAACCAAAACCTCATCACCCGGCTTCAAAAAGGATGCAAAGCCATTGGTAACCAAATTAATTCCATGCGTTGTTCCAGAAGTAAAAAGTACTTCATGAGCAAATTTTGCATTAATATGGGTTTGGATTTTTCCTCTAGAGGTTTCATAAGCATCTGTTGCCAATTGACTCAATGTGTGAACGCCACGGTGAATATTGGCATTAATTTCTTGATAATATTTTGAAATAGCGTCAATCACCACCTGCGGTTTTTGCGAAGTAGCGCCATTGTCAAAATAAACTAATGGTTTTCCATTTACCTTTTGAGAAAGAATAGGGAAATCGGCTCTGATTTTTTGAAGGTCTAACATTTCTTTATTTAGAATTTTTCTAAATACAAAAGTAATAAAACTTATATAGATTTTTGTGAAACAGCTGTTAATAATTAAGTAAAATAATCATTTACGGATTGAGTGATATTTTATAGATTATGCTTTAATAGATTCCTCAACTATTTGAAATTTAATTTGGAGCGAATTGTCTTTCTTTTTCAGGAAATCATATTCCTGCTGTCCGCTATAGTCTTGCTACGTTCCTTCGCAAGAGCTACCGCTTCCATCAGGGCTAAAATTTTTTTTATTTGATTATTTGGAGGAAGGGTTTATTCGGTTATTTGTTAATTCTGTTATTAAGAAAAAGGGTATATTCGGGAAATCCGTTTAATCCGTTTAAATCTGTGTCGAAAAAGGTTGATTTGGTTATTCGGGAGTGGGAAAAGAGAAACCTGTCAGGTGAAAAAAACCAACTTTAAATTAAGCTCTAAAGCCTAATTTCTTAAAACGGCCGTTATCGGTTCGTGCATTTATTTAATTATATTGTTTCTCCCTTGTCTTCTTTTATTAGGTCTTTAACAAAGTCAATAAACAATTTGTGTGCTTTAGTAAATGAGTATCTCTCATTGGTTTGTTTTATAGCAATATTTCGTTTTACCATTATTCCAATATGTCGTTTCAAACTTTCTTCATTGTTTAGTTGTTTATTTTCCTTAATTACATCTGACCACGAAGAGTTTTTGAAGTATTCAATTATCTCGTCAATGTGAAATTCGGAATAATTAAGTTCTTCTAAAAAGTTTTTTCCATCTTTATCAAGTTCATAGCATAAAATTGAAAAGAAAATTGAAAAATCTCTGGAAGTGTTTTCATTTGTATCGCTTGAAATCAAATAATAGTAATCGTGATTTCCGATGAGTTCAAAACCAAAAGACTTTTCAAAGAACTCGATATAAAAATCTTCATTTTTCTTGATTACCTCAAATAACAAATCTGCAACTGTAATGAATTTTCCTTCCATTAAACATGTTACTATTTCTTTATGCTTGTCTGGATACATCTTCTTGTTTTTTAATTGTTAATTTTGGCATAATTAATTCTGATTCTTCATTAGAAAGTGAAATCTTTTTACCGTCTTTGTTTACAGAAATTTCGTAATCTTCTTCAAAAAGTAAACTTGTAACCATAAAGAAATTATCAAACGAAAAATTCTCATTTTCTAGTTTTATAGAATTTTCGCACCATTTGAAAAAATCTTCTAATGGTAAATTCTTTTCCAATGTTTCTTTATATCTTGACTTGTCAAAAAGCCAATCATTTGTTTGTTGAGAATCTTCAACAATAATTACCTCTTCTTCGTTTTTAAATTGCTCAAAATATTCTTTCGTGTTTTCATATATAAATTTATTGTATATGTTATCACGAGTAGTAACGAAAATGTGTGGATGTTCAATTCCTTTATAACATTTTCCATTAGTTAGGTAATAATGAAAACCTCTTAAATATTGGCTTTCGGTTTTTATCCGTTCAATTAAAGGCAATAATTCATTGGTGAGAATGACAGATTGTAAATTCAAGTCTTTTCCAACCTGGCGAAGCAAGTGATATAGTTTTTCAAATTCTCGTCTTATGTTTTCGTCAGCATAATCAAACCTTTTTACATTCGTGAATTGTGAAATACTCAACAATTCATTATAAATTGATTGGCTGTGATTTACGTCTAAAATTGTATTAAGTGGCGAAATATAATTTTCAATTAAATATCTAGCTTTGTGTATTTTTTCTTGATAATCAATTTTCTTATTGTTTGCTTTTAGTTCTCTTGATTCGGTTAGTAAACTTTTGGTGTTATTTACGATTGCATTTGTGAACTTTTTAATTTCTTGGGATAACGCTTCAATTCTATCAAGCAAAATGTTCTTTTCAGCATAAATCCCTTGTTTAATTCCGGAAAAGAGATTCCTTATTGATTCGCCATATTTTTCGATAGTTTCAGGCAAAAGCGGTTTAAATTGTTGATGTATAAATTCAAAAAGAATTAAGTAAGGTTCGTTAAATGCAAAGTCGTTATTTTGTTCAACTAAAATTTGATACTCAGTTAGTTGTTCACGAATATTTTTTTCGTAATTCTCCAAACTGATATTAAGAGATTCTCTCGTAATAATGTCATTCTTAACCTGAATATCAAAAAGGTCTCTTAACAAATCGTAATGACTTGCAATAAATAGTAATATTGATTTTGGTTCGGATTTAATCATATTTCCAATACTGTTGCTCTAAAAATCGGTTGTTTCGTATGATGCTTTCTCTTATCATAATTACATTTTTATCCAAACTTTGCTTAATTCTGTTCGTCATTTCGGCTTTATTACCTTTTAGACTTTGAGAATATTTTCCGAAAAGTTCATTATAGTTTTCGGGAATGTATAATTGCGCAAAGTCAAACACCTCTTTAATTCTTAAAAATTCTTCAAGTCCATTAAAGTCGTAATCAACAAAAACAAGTAACCGACTTGTAAGAAGATTTCGAAGAGACTCTTTTCCTATTCGACCATATTTATGTAGAAAAATAAAACTTTTGCCTAATAATCTTTCCGCGATCAAAAAAGTATCCAAATTTTCGACTATACAAATTTGTTTCGCTTCAATTTTCTCTGCGTTACAAGCGAATAATTTAAATTTGTTAGTGTAATCTTCTAAATTCAAATCTTTGCCATTGATCTTAATCGTTTCAAAACCTCTTAACATAAAAATTGGAGTTGAGACTGTTTTTTGAATTTTAGAGTTTCTAAATTTTCTAACATTATCAGACTTGTCGTTAACTTCAATATCTTCGGGAAAATGAGTTTTAAAGAAACTTTCAAATTCATTTATTTTGTTTACTTCGTAACGAAAACCTCTTCCTGATTTTGTCTTTTCAATAATTAAAGCAGAAACTAATCCTTTGAAATGGGATGAACTCAAAACAGTTTTCGGGATTACCTTTTCAGTAAGAAAAGATTCCTCTTTTAATTTCTTGTATGTTCTAAAATCTGTTTGGTTCACGTTGTTTTCGTTTTACGGTAAATTACGTTTCCATTATTTTCACTTAAAACTATTTTTCCTTTATTTCTTCTTACCAAGTAATATTTATCAAAGCCATCGTAAGGATGCAAAGGTGCGGCTGATATAGGAATAAAGTTATTTTCCTTGCAAAAATTCAAAATTTCAATCCTGTTGGCTTCGTCAATTGTGCCAATTTCATCAACGAAAATTACAATTTTGTTTTCTTCATCATTGATTACAATTTGATGGATAATTGACATAATAATTACCATTCTTATCATTTTATCCGTTCCGTCTGATTCTATTTGATTTCTTAAATCAACAATTTTGTGTTGTCCTTTTTTGTCAAGATGTAATTTAATGTCAAAAAGATTATTGAAATCAATTACAGATTGATTATCCAAATATCTATTCAAAATAGTTAGACTTTCTGATTGGTCATCAAAGATTAGTTCAGTTGTTAGGTCTCTGATTTCCATAATTTTTTTTAAGTCTTTAATTAGACTCTCATTCGGAATAATTTCAATACTTAAAGAATCAATATCAGAAATTTTTATTTTTCTGATTTTGGAATTGAACTGATTGTTAATAAACGCTTCAAACTCTTGGAATTTTGAATAAAGTGTTTTACACGGAATTGAAAATTGCGTTGAAATATTTTTCAATAATGCTTCAATACTTTTTTGTTTATCGTCAAGGGTTACAATTTCAGAATCAAGATGTTTTATAAACTCGTCTACGGAAGCAAAAACGGTTTCAGTTTTTGTTTTTAGCGTTTCAAATAATCGTTCTTTTCTGTTTTTAATGTCTTCTCGTTCAGTTGAGTTTCTTTCAAAATTTTTGAAAAGGTTGTCAAGCGTTTCGTTTGTTTGGTATTCAATTGGAATTATTCCCGATTGTTCGATTTTTACTTTCCATTCTTGAATTTTCTCAATGCGTTTTTCCTTGTCGCTGATTTCATTTGTCAGATTGTTAATAGTCTCGTTAATTCTACTAATTTGCTCGTTTATTTTTCTTAACTCTTTTTCCGTTTCGTCTTTTTGCTGAATTAACGTTTTTTGTTCTGCTTCTTCTTTGGTTAGATTTTTTTCAAGTTCAGGCAAAGAATTAAGTTCATCAATTTTTTCATTTACTTCCTTAATTTTTTTCTGAGTGGTAATGAGTTCAGAACGATATTTTTCAAGGTTTTTTGCGATAGGTAACAACTGTTCATTATTTTGCTTGTCTTTAAACGCTTCATCTTTACGTATTCTTAAATCTTCAATTGACGCAATTGGTTTGCCTTTAAAATCTTTCGGAATTGTAATTGCACCATCAAAGATTTTCATTACTTCATTTAGTTTTTCAATTCCCAATTGTATATTTTCCTTTGGAAGCGCAGTAATGGAATCAGAAAGAATTGCGTTTAGCAATTCTTTCTGATCCACATTTTTGCTTATCTGATGAATGAGCAAATTTGAATAAGTTTCAATTTGCCTTTCGAGTTCCGATATTTCTTTATGTAGTTTAGAAATCTTGTTTTCTAAATCATGACTGTTTAAATTCTGATTTTCAATTTGAGTTAGTCTACTTTCAATGTCTTTTCTTTGCTGGTCTAAATTGCTTTGTGATTGTTTCAAAAAGTCAATTCCTTCATAAGATTTTATTTTTGCGATTTTTACTTTGAGATTATCAATACTTGTCTGTTTTTGAGAAATTGTTACTTCTAATCCGCCAACTGATTTTGTCAATTTTGATTGCTTTGGTGTCAATTCCTCATTCAGTGTAACACGATGATTTTCTCTTTCCTTTTTCTGCTCTACAACTTTTGAATTAAGTTCAATATTAACGGAAGAGTAAAGACTGTCAAACGCAAATACGATTTCACATAATATTTGATTTTTGGCTTTAAACTGATTGACTAATTCTTTAAAATCTGAAAAACTTTTTTGAATACTCTTAATTACTTTAATTTCTCTGTTATGTTTCAACAGGTTTTTAATGTCCTTTTGGTTTTTCTTTGAAAATTCAATTTGTTCGTTTTCTTTATTATCAGCAATAATCAAAGATTCCTTTAATGTTTTGTTGTCAATAAGTTTTGAGTTTATTAAGTATCGATAAATTTTAGAAAAGTTGTTACTGATTTCTCTTTGGTCTTGCGATGCCCCTTCGTTTAGCCATACAACACCGTTGTTTTTTTTTCCTTTTTGATAAACGAAATTAAAAAGGTCACGTCTGTTTGAGTATTTACTATATTCTACGCCTGTAGTAGAAAGGTCAGCAAGTAAGGAATCAAATTTCTTTAATTTTTGCCCTTCTGTTGTTTGCACAAAATATTGTTCTTCTTTATAATCGCTGTCAATTTTGTAATAATCTAAACTGCCTTCTGCGTTTTTTTTAACTAAAATACAATAGTATCTTTTTTTGAATACTTCAAAAATTATGTAACTTGAATTAATTGTAGGAAAGTAGTGGTTAAATGTTGTTTTGTCTCCCGATCTGTTTCCGCTGAAAGTCATTTGTTTTCCGTCAATAATATACAGAAAGTTTAGAGCGTAAATCAGAGTGCTTTTCCCAATATTGTTTGGCCCAACTATTTGTAATGAATCGCAGTCGCCTAATTCAATATCTGCTTTTGAATAGATTTCGGAATTAAGTATTACAAGTCGTTTTAGCATTGTCCAATCACTGATTAATTAGTATTTTTTTTCTGTTTGTTGTTTTTACCGGTGTCGTTTTTGCCTGACCGATAACTTACATATATTTATGACAAAACAATATAAATTTACCCAAATAGGGTTAGATTTGTATGTCTGCCGTCATACTTTATTTATTCTCAAATGTAGTCTTTATTCCCTTCCGAATTCTTAAATGAATTTTTATTTAGGTATAGGCGTTTAGGTCGCAATTAATTATCTTTGCCTTATGGCGGATAGAAA
>NZ_JBBALW010000029.1:0-29330 GCF_040402835.1 Flavobacterium sp. | reverse complement strand
ATAGACTAGTGATAGCAAGTATTACAGGAGTATGATTAAAAACGGATATACATAAAAATTTAAACCGAAATACAATATTATGAGAAAAATTATTTTATTTTCATTCATCGTTTTGAATTCATTTGCAATAAAAGCACAATACAATACTATGTCAATGCCACAAGCACTTTATGGCACAACTTTTAATTTGAATATTCACGAATCTACCAAACAATTAGTTACTGGAAATCAAACTATAACTGGATCTATTAACAATGAAACCTTTTGGGGACCAACAATATTTATCAATAAAGGTGATTTAGTACATATGAATGTTACTAATAGTTTAAACGAATCTACAACGCTGCATTGGCACGGGATGCATTTACCAGCTGTTATGGATGGTGGGCCACATCAAGTTATTCCAGTTGGAACGCTTTGGCAACCGTATTGGACAGTTATGAATCAAGCAGGTACATATTGGTATCACCCACATTTACACGAAATGTCGAAAGCACAAATGACGAAAGGAATAGGTGGATTTATTATAGTAAAAGACCCACAAGAAACGGCCTTAAATCTTCCTCGGACTTACGGTGTTGATGACTTTGTGGTAGCATTAACAAGTAGAAAATATACCTCTACAAATCAATTTGTTAACGGAACAGACGTTTATGGTGATTATATGTTAACAAATGGAACTCCAAACGCACAAATTACATTACCAAAGCAAATAGTTAGATTGCGTATTTTAAATGCTGAAATTGAGAGAGGATATGATTTGGGTTTTAGTGATGGAAGATCTTTTCAAATAATTGCTAATGATGGTGGATTATTGAATGCTCCAGTTACGGTTTCTAGAGTAAAATTAATGGTTGGAGAACGAATTGAAATTTTAGTAAATCTAACTTCGGATGTAGTCGGAACTAGCATTGATTTAAATTCGTATAATAGTGGCCAATTAACAGGATTTCCTGGAGGAGAACCGTTAGGAACGTCAAATGCATTTGGTAGTATGCTAAATAACATTACCTTTCCTGTATTACATATCAATGTTGGAACTACAAATACATCTCCAATAACATCTATCCCAACAACTTTAGCAAATAATGTGTATTGGACAACTTCAAATGCAACCGTTACAAGAACTATGGGAGTTACAGGTGGCGGGCCAAATCCATTTTATTTTGCCGCTTCGAATAATGCTACAGCAATTCCATTTGACTTAAATGTAATCAATCAAAATGTAATTCTAAATACTACAGAACAATGGACGATTACTAATAATCAAGGTTTTGGACATGCATTTCATTTACACGATGTAGAATTTAAAATAGTAGCAAGAAATGGTGTTGCTTCTCAAGTTGGAACTCACGAATCCGGTTGGAAAGACACCTTTTATTTACCAAGACTCGAATCGGTAACTTTTGTAGCTAAATTTGATGATTTTGCTGATAGCGATGTAAACCATCCTTATATGTATCACTGCCATTTTGCAGGTCATGAAGATTCAGGGATGATGGGACAATTTTTAGTTTCAGGAACAATGGGGACAAATTATAATTTACTATCAACTGAATTTAGTTTATTTCCTAATCCTGTAAATGACAGATTATTTATTAATTTAAAGGATAGTTCAACAGAAATATATTACGTTACGATTGCTACAATTACGGGAAGAATTGTTATGATGTTACCCCAACCAGAATGGCAAAATGGAATTGATATTTCATCATTAGAAGCAGGAGTATATACTTTTCAAATGATGGACAAACAAACCAAAAGCATAACGACTATAAAGTTTATCAAAAAATAGTCATGAAAAAAAAGTTTTTCTTATTATGCGTAATCTTAGTTTTATTTGCCCTGAGCAGTTTTACTTTTATTGAAAAGAGCAAAACCATATCTAATTTCAAATTAAAAAGCGCTACTACCAATAATTGGGTTTCGCTATCAGATTATAAAGATGCTAAGGGATTTATTGTTATTTTTACTTGCAATAAATGTCCTATGGCTAAATTTTATTCGCAACGATTGAATCAGATGAATGAAAAGTATAAAAAAATAGGTGTTCCTGTAATTGCCATAAATTCAATGGATACCTTGACTTATACGGAAGAATCTTTCCGTAGAATGCAACTAAAAGTAAAAAAAGAACAATTAAATTTCCCATATTTGCAAGATAAAAAGCAAAATATCGGTAAAGAATTTAAAGCATTAAATACACCTCAAGCTTTTGTTATTTGGAAAATTAAAGGTAAATATTTAGTAAAATATGAAGGTGCAATTGATGATAATGCAGGGGAAATAGAAAAGATAAAAAATCATTATTTAACGGATGCTGTAGATCTATTGTTACAAGGAAATGAAGTAAAAGTTCCAAAATCAGAATCTTTTGGATGTAAGATTTTTTATAGAGGAATTGAAGATAAAATGAGATAAATAAAAATAAAAAAATGAAACAAAAAACTACACTTTTAGGAATGTTATTAGTTGGATTTTCAATGTTTGCACAAACGAATCCTGTAATTACGAAATGGTTGCAAAATACTACCATTACAGGTCGACATTATGTTTCTGGAAACTCAACTCCTATTGTTGATGCTGCTATTGCAAATGTACAAAAAGTTCAATATTCTACTAGTTGGGTTTATGTTACTACAAATGGAATTCCTGCATACATTACAGGACCTTTTTTAGATGGAAATCCTTCATTAGCAACAACTCAATCGGCTGCAATATTTAAATTTCCTTTAAATCCTACTCAAAATACTGGTACAGCTACGGCTACAACTGGAGGAAATATAGGACTATTTAAAAATGGGGTGGCGCTATTTGATTATCGTGATGGGGTTTCTTGGAACAATGCGACAAGTGCAATTTGTGGAGGTCCTATAATGGGATGTACGGCGGGTGATGGCAAATGGAACAGAGATGCAGTCGTAGGCGAACGATTAGGTTTTGATTGTGCCAAAGCACACCCCGCAATGGGAAATTATCATCATCATCAAAATCCAAGTGCTTTTGGTCTCGATACAAATGTTATTTCAACTATTTGTGCAACCTATCCCTCTGACGGACTTTATGTTATAAATTCTGTTGAGCATTCTCCATTGTTAGGTTATGCTTATGACGGTTTCCCAATTTATGGGGCTTATGCCTATGCAAATACAAACGGAACTGGCGCAATCGTGAGAATGAAATCAGGTTATCAATACAGAAATATTACTGCCAGAACCATTTGGGCTGACGGAACAGATGTTCTTGATGGACCAGCAGTAAGCACAACATACCCATTAGGATATTTTCGAGAAGACTACGAATTTATTTCTCATTCTACAGATCCAAGTTATTTAGATGAACATAACGGTCGTTTTTGTGTAACTCCAGAATATCCAAGTGGTATTTATTGCTATTTTACAACGGTTGACACCAATCATAATTCTAGTTATCCTTATGTTGTTGGACCAACATTCTATGGAAATAAAACTGCAGCAAAAATTACAACAATAACAGAAACCGTTACTACATTAAGTACAAATGCTTTTTCTATAGCTGATTTCAAAATTACCATAGCGCCGAATCCAGCGCAGGATTTTATTGCTATTCAATCGCAAATGGCGGAAAATAATTTGAAAGTTGAATTGATTGATGAATTAGGAAAGGTGGTAAAAACAAGCCAAATTCTTCAAGGTAGTACGTTAAGTATTATTGAAACTGAAACTATTTATAACGGTATTTATTTTTTAAAAATATCCAACGGAACTGATGTCAAAACATTTAAGGTAATCATTGATAAATAATATTATGAAAATAAAATTCACTATAATCATAGCATTATTATTTGGGGCACCAGTATTTTCCCAAACAAATCCAATAATTACATCATGGCTTAGAAATACAACTGGAATAACTGGAAGACATTATCTAACAGGGAATTCTTCAATAATTACAGATTCTGCTATACCTGCCAATGTGCAAACCGTACAATATTCAACAACTTCAGCATATATAAGCACACAGGGAATTCCTTCTTTTGTGACAGGTCCTTTTTATAATAATCCCAGAACAGTAGCAGCAGTTCAAAATGCTCTTTTTAAATTTCCATTAGTGCCAGTTCCAAGTACTTTAGGTAACGTACAATCTCAAGCAACAGGAGCTGCAAACATTGGTATTTTTATTAATGGTGTAGCACTTTATAGCTACGGGGATGGTTTTTCATACAAAAATTCAACAGCAACTGATGCTCCAACTACAAATGGTGGTGATGGAGTTTGGAATAGAAATGGAGTTTTGGCGGAACGAGTAGGATTTGATTGTTCTAAAGGTCATCCAGATGCGCAAAGTCGTTATCATCATCATCAAAATCCAAGCGCCTTTAATATGGATTTAGTAGTACTTTCAACAGTTTGTTCGCCTTATGCATCGGACGGTTTATATGTAATAAATCCAAATGTACATTCCCCTTTATTAGGATTTGCTTATGATGGTTATCCTATTTATGGGCCCTACGGATATTCAAATCCTTTAGATGCAAATAGCTCAATTACTCGATTGAAATCTAGTTATAGCGCTAGAAACATCACCGTTAGAAATAATTATTCAGATGGTACTAATGTCATAGCCGGACCACCAGTGAATACCTCGTTCCCTATAGGATGGTATCGTGAAGATTATGAATATATAGCCAATTCTAACAGTGACTATTTAGACATTCACAATGGCCGTTTTAGTAAGACACCTGAATATCCAAATGGTATTTATTGCTACTATACAACCGTAGATTCTAATTATAATTCAACATATCCTTATGTAGTTGGCCCCTATTATTATGGGGTAAAATCTACAATAAATATGAATGCTCCAACAGTTACGCCGATAACGGAAACGGTTATTACATACAATCCAGTAATGGTGAATTCGAGTTTTGATCTAGAAAAATTAAATTTTAAAATTTATCCAAATCCCGTAAATGAAATGATTATCATTCAATCTAGCGAAATGATAACGGAAAATTTAAAAGCGGATTTGATTGATGAACAAGGAAGGATTGTTGCTTCAAAAGAGTTTTTACAAGGAAGTACAATTTGTTATTTTGAAACCGATACTATTTATAACGGTCTTTATTTTCTCAAAATAGCTTCTGATAATAATGTCAAAACATACAAAATTATCCTGAAAAAATAATTACTTTAAAAACAGAAAAGCTTCTTGATTAAGGAGTTTTTCTGTTTTTAAGAAGGTACTTTTTTACTAAAATGCCACATTCCATCTTGGTAATTTTGCGTTTTCATCTAAGAAATTTTGCAGAATTTGTCCTTCTATAAATGTCGGAATTACTTTATTTTTATCATTAAAAGTTTCATACCAATAAACTTCTAATCGGTCGATATTTTCTAATTTCATTTGAGCTGGCCAAGAATATTTCCTTCCAGTTTTGGCAAATTGATGACCATTTACAATTTTGTCATGCAAACCGCCATTTTTACTTTTCAAAGTACCGTCATTTTGAATGGTTCCCGAAGAACCAACCATAATTAGCTCTTTTTCTTCAGCATCGACAGCATATACAAGGAAAACGCCACATCCAAATTCAGATGTATTACACACTTCTTCTAAACTGTCATCAGTTGTAAATGTAAATTGATTTTTAACCTTGAATTTTTTTAATTCTTTATACATATTCTTTACTTTTTAATGTAATTATTTACAAAAAAATACCCCACGAAAACCCGTGAGGTATTTAATATTTTTTAGTTTTAGAGATTAACCTAAAACTTCTTTTACTTTTTTACCAATTTCCGCAGGAGAATCTACAACGAAAATTCCGCATTCTCTCATAATGCGTTTCTTAGCTTCGGCAGTATCATCGGCACCGCCAACAATAGCACCTGCGTGACCCATTGTTCGTCCTTTTGGAGCAGTTTCACCAGCAATAAAACCAACAACGGGCTTACGGTTTCCATCAGCTTTAATCCACTGTGCTGCATCAGCTTCTAATTGACCACCAATTTCACCGATCATAACGATGCATTTGGTTTCAGGGTCATTCATCAATAATTCAACCGCTTCTTTTGTAGTAGTTCCAATGATTGGATCGCCACCAATTCCGATTGCAGTAGTGATTCCTAAACCTTGTTTTACAACTTGGTCAGCAGCTTCATACGTTAATGTTCCTGATTTAGAAACAATTCCAATAGTTCCTTTTTTAAATACGAAACCTGGCATAATACCAACTTTAGCTTCTCCTGGAGTAATTACTCCTGGGCAGTTAGGTCCTATTAATCTGCAATTTTTACCTTTAATATATTGATTTGCTTTAATCATATCTGCAACAGGAATACCTTCAGTAATGGTAATAATTACTTTAATACCTGCGTCTGCAGCCTCCATAATTGCATCTGCAGCGAAAGCTGGCGGAACAAAAATAATTGTTGTATCTGCTCCAACTTGTTCAACTGCATCTTTTACCGTATTAAAAACAGGCCGGTCTAAGTGCGTTGAACCCCCTTTTCCAGGAGTTACACCGCCAACAACATTGGTTCCGTATTCAATCATTTGCGAAGCGTGAAAAGTTCCTTCGCTTCCTGTAAATCCTTGAACAATTATTTTAGAATCTTTATTAACTAAAACACTCATGATATATATATTAAATTGTTTTTTTTTATTGAGATGCAAAAGTAACGTATTGATACTTTAAAGAAAAGTATTTTAAACTTAAATTTTATAAAATTCTATATTAATTGACTCATCTGAAAACCACGGAACAATTTATCGTCTTTTAACTCCCAAATAACCATGAAATTTGCCAATAAAATGTCTTCTCTTGGATTTTCAACTGTCTTTACAGTGTGGGAATAGCGAACAGAAATTAGATTTCCTTCTTTAACAATGTGAGATATTGTGACTTTTGAACGAATATAAGACCTACTCAATTCAGATGCAAATTCAAGTAAATCTTCTCGTTTCATTTGGATAAAACCAGTGCTACTATTCCAATCTAAAATAACATCGGGATGCAAAAAAGTATCTAATACTTTTGGATTTATCAAAGCATCTGATTTATAAAAATTAAGTATACTCTTTTTTGAGCTCATAGTTATTTCAGTTTAAGTAGCATTTCGGGAATTTTCTTTATGTTAGCAAGCTGCTTTAATTTTTCACGAGATTCTTCTACTGGAGTTCCAAAATAACTTTTTCCTCCTTCAATTGATTTTGTTACACCTGTTTGACCTAAAACTACTGCTTTTGTTCCAATTGTAATACCGCTCGTGGTTCCAACTTGTCCCCAAAGCGTAACCTCATCTTCAATTATTACACAACCTGCAATTCCGGTTTGTGAAGCTATTAAACATTTTTTTCCTATAACAGTATCATGTCCAATGTGAACTTGATTGTCAATTTTGGTTCCTTCACCAATAGTTGTATCGCCTGTAACGCCTTTGTCAATGGTACACAAAGCACCAATTCCAACATTATTTTCGATAATTACTCGACCGCCAGAAATTAATTGATCGAAACCAGCTTCACGTTTTTTATAATAAAATGCATCTGCACCAAGAATTGTACCTGCATGAATGATTACATTATCACCAATTATTGTATGATCATAAATTGAAACATTAGAATGAATTAAGCAGTTTTTTCCAATTACAACCTGATTTCCCACAAATGTATTTGGCTGAATTATGGTGCCTTCTCCAATTTTAGCAGAAGTAGCAATGGAAACATTAGAAAACTGAAATGGCTTGAAATGATTCGTCAATTTATTAAAATCACGAAACGGATCATCAGAAATTAAAAGTGCCTTTCCTTCAGGACAAGCTACATTTTTATTAATTAAAACTATAGTCGCAGCTGATTGTAATGCTTTGTCATAATATTTTGGATGATCCACAAAAACAATATCTCCTTGCTCAACAACGTGAATTTCATTCATTCCATAAACTGGAAAAGTTGCTTCGCCAACAAACTCACAATCAATAATTGCGGCAATTTCTTGCAATAAGTAGGTTTTTGGGAATTTCATTTTTACTTAATCTTATTATGAATGCTATATTAAATTTATTGCTTTTTATTCTTTTTCAAAGACTTTAGACTTTAAGACATTTGACATTCGACTAATTTATTATTCCTTTACGCGTTCCATGTAAGATCCCGAAGCTGTATCGATTTTTATTTTATCACCTTCATTAATAAACAAAGGAACATTTACAGTTGCACCCGTTTCAACCGTTGCCGATTTTGTAGCATTTGTAGCCGTATTTCCTTTAATTCCTGGTTCTGCATACGTCACTTCAAGTACCACAGAAGCTGGCATATCAACAGAAAGTGGCAAATCAGTTTCAGTATTAATACTCACCATCACATTTTCACCTTCTTTTAATAAATCTGGTGAATCAAGAATACTTTTATTCAATGAAATTTGCTCAAATGATTCTACATTCATAAAATGAAATAAATCACCTTCTGGATATAAAAATTGAAATTTGTGATTTTCAACTCGCACTTCTTCGATTTTGTGTCCTGCAGAAAAAGTATTGTCCAACACTTTTCCGTTAGATAAACTTCTTAATTTCGTTCTAACAAAAGCGGGACCTTTTCCTGGTTTAACGTGTAAAAACTCAATGATTTTGTATATATCGTTATTGTATTTGATACACAATCCGTTTTTTATGTCTGATGTAGATGCCATATTATTTGTTTTTTTATTCCTCTCCCCGACCCTCTCCAAAGGAGAGGGAGACGAAAAGTGAAGTTGTTAATAGTTGAATTTTATTTAATTATTTGTTTTTTACTTTTAATATTTATAATCGCACTCCCTTCCCTTTGGGGAGGGCTGGGGTGGGGATTAATAATTTCCAGAATATCCTTTCATTACTCCTCTTGATGAATTTCTAATGAAATCTAAAATTTCATCGCGTTCTGGCGTTGCTTCCATTTCCGCTTCTATGATTCCAATTGCTTGGGTTGTATTGTAATTTTTTTGATATAAAATTCTATATATTTCTTGAATTTCTCTGATTTTTTCAGTGGTAAAGCCTCTACGTCTTAATCCAACAGAATTAATTCCGACATACGATAACGGTTCTTTTGCGGCTTTTGTGAATGGTGGAACATCCTTTCTAACCAAAGAACCTCCAGAAATCATTGCGTGATCTCCAATGTGAATGAATTGGTGAATTGCTGCCAAACCTCCAATAATTGCGTATTTTCCAACAGTTACGTGTCCCGCAAGTGCTACTCCGTTTACGATTATTGCATTGTCGCCAATATGACAATCGTGTGCAATGTGTGCCGTTGCCATCACCAAACAGTTGTTTCCAAGTGTCGTTTGCCCCGAAGCTATTGTCCCCCTATTAATAGTTACACATTCTCGAATAGTACAATTATCTCCAATAATTGCTAAAGAATCTTCTCCACCAAATTTTAAATCTTGGGGAACTGCCGAAATTACTGCACCAGGAAATATATTGCAATTTTTCCCAATTCTTGCGCCTTCCATAATAGTAACATTGGATCCTATCCAAGTCCCATCACCAATTACTACATTATTATGAATGGTCGTAAAAGGTTCAATTACTACATTTTTGGCAATTTTTGCTCCCGGATGAACGTATGCTAATGGTTGATTCATATTTTTTATTTAATCTATTTACTGCTAAAATCGATTAATCGAAGTAACGATTAATCAAATTACCAACAATATTATTGTTTTTTTGCAATTTGAGCCATCAATTCTGCTTCAGCAACCAATTTTCCATTGGCGTAAGCGTGTGCTTGCATGTGGCAAATTCCTCTTCTAATAGGCGTTATTAATTCACATTTAAATGTCAATGTATCTCCAGGTAAAACCTTATTTTTGAATTTTACATTGTCTATTTTCATAAAATAAGTCAAGTAATTTTCAGGGTCTGGCACCGTACTCAAAACTAATATCCCTCCTGTTTGCGCCATCGCTTCAACAATGATAACTCCCGGCATTACTGGCGCTCCTGGAAAATGACCTACAAAAAAACTTTCGTTCATTGTCACATTTTTCATTCCCACAATATGACTTTCCGACATTTCTAAAATTCTGTCTATAAATAAAAATGGCGGTCTGTGAGGTAAAATACTCATAATTTTATGAATATCCATCAAGGGTTCTAAGTTCAAATCATAAACTGGAACGTGATTTCTTTGTTCGATTTTTATAATTTTAGCCATCTTTTTTGCAAATTGTGTATTTACAAAATGTCCTGGTTTATTTGCTATTACCTTCCCTTTAATTCTTGTTCCAATTAAAGCCAAATCACCAATTACATCTAATAATTTATGACGAGCTGCTTCATTTGGGTAATGCAAAGTAAGATTATCTAAAATTCCATTTGGTTTAACCGTAATTTGATCTTTTCCAAAAGCACGTTTTAAATTTTCCATTGTGGATTCAGAAATTTCTTTGTCTACATATACAATTGCATTATTTAAATCGCCACCTTTTATCAATCCGTTGTCCAAAAGCGATTCTAATTCATGAAGAAAACTGAACGTTCTTGAGTCTGCAATTTCTTTTTTGAAATCAGAAATACACTTCATTGTAGCATTTTGAGTACCTAAAACTTTCGTTCCAAAGTCAACCATTGCAGTCACTTGATAGTCATCGCAAGGCATCACAATAATTTCACTTCCTGTAGTTTCATCTGCAAAGGAGATTACTTCTTTTACAACATAATATTTTCGGATTGCTTCTTGTTCAACAACTCCCGCTTTTTCTAAAGCTTCTACAAAATATTTTGAAGAACCGTCCATAATTGGCAGTTCCGAAGAATCTAATTCTATAATAACATTGTCCAAATCACAACCAATCAATGCAGCCAAAACGTGTTCTGGAGTTTGAATTTTCACTCCTAATTTTTCTAAATTAGTTCCACGTTGTGTATTTACAACATAATTTGCATCAGCTTCAATAATTGGTTCTCCTTCTAAATCAATTCTAACGAATGAAAACCCACTGTTAATTGGTGCAGGTTTAAAAGTCATTTTCACATCTTTTCCAGTGTGCAATCCAACTCCTGTAAGTGAAACTTCGTTATTTATGGTATTTTGTTTAACCATCATTTTTATAGCTTATTTACTGTTCTTTTTTAATTTTTCAATTTCATTTACAATTGTTGGCAGATTTTTGAAATGCACATACGATTTGTAATAATCTTTAGAATTTAACGAAGGCGTTCCTTGCAAAAATTCTCCATCTTTTGTATTTCTACTGACACCCGATTGTCCTTGAATACGAACATTATTACCAATTGTAATGTGTCCTGCAATTCCAACTTGGCCGCCAATCATACAATTGTGTCCAATTTTTGTTGAACCTGCAATTCCCGTTAATGCAGCTATAACAGTATTTTCTCCAATTTCAACATTGTGACCAATTTGAATTTGGTTGTCTAATTTAACTCCTTTTCTAATTATTGTTGAACCCATTGTGGCTCGATCAATTGTGGTACAAGCCCCAATATTCACATTATCTTCAATGATTAAATTTCCAATTTGAGGAATTTTACTATATGTTCCGTCAAGATTCGGTGCAAAACCAAAACCATCAGCACCTAAAACTGCCCCAGAATGAATCGCACAATTGTTTCCGATTTCTGTTTCCGAAAAAACTTTTGCACCCGCAAAAATAGTAACATTATTGCCAATGACAACATTATCTCCAATAAAACAATTCGGATGAATTTTTACATCATTTCCAATCGTTACATTTGTACCTATATATGCAAAGCTTCCCAAATAGAAATTATCCCCATATTTCACGTTTTCTGATAGTACCGAAGGTTGTTCAATTCCAACTTTATTTCCTTTTTCTTGAGCGTAAAATTCTAGTAATTTAGAAAAAGCAAGATAGGCATCCGCCACTTTTATAAGAGTTGTAGCTATCTCCCCTTCAGGAAAAAAAGTAGCGTTTACAATAGTTATTGTGGCTTTTGTAGTGTAAATATTATTATTGTATTTAGGATTTGATAAAAATGTCAACGCGCCTTCAACACCTTCTTCAATCTTGGTCAACTTGGAAACTTCAGCGTTTGGATTCCCCACTACTTCACCTTCTAATATCCCCGCTATTTGTTCTGCTGTAAATTTCATCTTGACAAAAATATAAAAAATAGATTTTAAATGTTAATTTTCAACGAGTTGTTTTGGAAAACAGATATAATATTTTGTCACTTGTTTAGATAATGACTTCAAATTCAATTGGTCAGACACTTCAACAACATCTTCAACGGTCATGTCTTTCTTCAAAATCCGAATAGGTTCCGCTTCAATACTGTACGCTTGATTTTTAATTTTCCCTTTAAATACAAAGTAATTTGCCTCTTGAATTGAAATATTATTTTCTTTTGAAAAAGCTGCAGTTGTTACTTCCAAAACTTCTTTTGAAAATTTCTCATTATTGAGTTTTATTTTTAATAAATCCCTGTTAATAATCATTTTACTTAAAGAACTTAAGATAAAATCGTCATTTTTCAACCACGATTTCAAAGCGCTAATAATATCAAAATCATCTAATTGTGCAAATTTATCTAAGGTTTCATTATCAAATGTTGCGAGTTCAACCTTATTTTGCATAAAAAACAACAACGGCTCACTGCAAGGTAAAATAATTCCTTTTTGTGTTAATTCTTTGGCTCTTTTTAGCACTTTCGTCAAAATTAATTCTGCTGCTAAACTCGTTTTATGAAAATAGACTTGCCAATACATTAATCGGCGCGCCATTAGAAACTTTTCTACCGAATAAATTCCTTTTTCTTCAATTACCAATCGGTCGTCAACAACCGTCATCATTTGGATTAATCTATCAGAACTGATATTTCCTTCTGCCACACCTGAATAAAAACTATCTCGTTTCAGATAATCCATTCTGTCCATATCCAATTGACTTGAAATTAATTGCAACATAAATTTTCGGTGGTAATCCCCTTTAAATACTTGAATCGCTAAACTTAATTTACCATCAAATTCTTCATTTAATTTATTCATAAACAACAACGAAATGGCTTCGTGATTCACGTCTTCAACAATGCTGTGTTCCATTGCGTGAGAAAAAGGCCCGTGACCAATATCGTGTAATAATATCGCAATTAATAACGCATTTTCTTCTTCATCAGAAATCAAAACCCCTTTAAATCGCAATACTTCAATGGCTTTTTGCATAATGTGCATACAGCCCAAAGCGTGATGAAATCGGGTGTGATGCGCACCTGGATAAACCAAATAAGACAATCCCATTTGAGAAATTCTTCGCAACCGTTGAAAATACGGATGCTGCACTAAATCATAAATAAAAGGATTTGGAATCGTTATAAATCCATAAATAGGATCATTCAGAATTTTTAATTTGTTGATTTGGCTCACGTTCTAATTGAATTTTGTGTTGCAAATATACACAATATTCGTTTTACGAAAACGGAAAATACAAACAAAAAAAGACCGCTCATAAGGAACGGTCTTTACTATAATTCGGTATAAAATCTACCAAATAACTACCCGAAGCAAGTCAGGTTGAAACATTTTATTTCCTGCTTTTACATTAAACCCTTTGTAAAATTCTGGCATATTACTCAAAGGTCCATTAATTCTGAATTGCGCTGGTGCGTGAACATCCGTCATAATTTGTGTTGCCAATGCCTCATCTTTAATATTTACCATCCAAGCATATCCATAAGCAAGGAAATACCTTTGGTCGGGTGTCAAATTGCTAATTTTCTCGTTGTTTTTATATTGAGAAGTTTTCTTAAACGCTTCGTAACCCATAACAACGCCACCTAAATCGGCAATGTTTTCTCCTTGAGTTGCATCGCCATTGATATGTTTGTCGCCCAAAATGGTGAACTTATTGAATTGAGAAACTATCAATTTTGTTTTAGCTTGGAATTTTTTCAAATCTTCAGCTGTCCACCAATTGTTCAAATTCCCATTTTCATCATATTGACTACCTTGATCGTCAAATCCATGGGTAATTTCGTGACCAAAAGTAGAACCGCCAATAATTCCATATAAAATAGCGTCGTCAGGCATTCTTCCTTCATATCCAGGCACCATAATGTTACACGCTGGAACTACAATTTCGTTATTACTTGGGTTGTAATAGGCGTTATACGTTTGCGGTTGCATATTCCATTCGGTTCTGTCAACTGGTTTTCCGAATTTATTTATCATAAAATTATAGCCCCAAATATTGGCTTGCATCACATTGGCACAATACGATTTTCTATCGATATTCATCGTGCTCATATCTTTCCATTTGTCGGGGTATCCCACTTTCATTACAATTTTACTTAATTTATGCAATGCTTTTACTTTAGTAGCTTCACTCATCCAATCTAATTTTTTGATATGATCGGCATAGACTTCTCGGATGTTGTTTCCAATTTCCAATAACTTTTCTTTCGAGCCTTTCGGCAAATATTCAGCAACGTAAACTTGACCGATTAATTCTCCCAATGATTCGTCCGTTTGTCCTACCACTCGTTTCCAACGTGGTTTTTGTTTTGAAACACCATTTAAAACGGTTGAATAAAATTTGAAGTTTTGATTTTCGATAGCACTATCTAAATAAGAGGCATAAGAATTGACCAAATCCCATTTCAAATAGGTTTTCCAATCTTCGATAGAATAGGTTTTCACCAATGAATTTAAGGCTTTGTAGAATTCTGGTTGGCCAACAATTATTGTATCTGCTTTTGCGACACCAAAAATGGGTAAAATAGCTTTCCAAGCGATATTTGGTGTTGACTTGCTTAAATCGGCAACGGTCATTTTGTTGTAATTTTTAATTGGATCACGAAGCGCTTCCAATTTGCGGGAGGCTTTCGCCAAATCGGTTTCCAATTTCATAATTGTTCCTGCATTTTTTGTCGCTGCAACTTCGTCTTGACCAATTAATTTCATCATTGCTTGCAGATGCTTTACATATTCATTTCTAATAGAAACGGTATGTTCGTCGGTATTGAAATAGTAATCTCTGTTGCCCAATCCCAAACCACCTTGTCCTAAAAACAAAGCATATTTGGTACTGATTTTATCATCTTGTCCTATATAAAATGAAAATGCTGGGCTTGCGCCAATAGTGTGTAAATGGGCAATTGCAGCCATTAACGACGGAACATCTTTTATATTTTCGATGTTTGTAAATTCCGATTTTAAAGGTGCGATTCCTGTTTTTTCAATAGCAAGAGAATCCATTCCAGATGCATAGAAATCACCGATTTTTTGTTTGTTGCTTCCTTTTTCTACGCTTTCGTCTTTAGCCGATTTTTCGCAAATTTGCTTGATTTGGTTGTTGATAGTGTCGCCAATGGTTCTGAAAATACCGTTGCTTTTCTCTGTTGATGGAATTGGGTGGTTTTTGAACCAACCTCCATTTGCATATAGAAAAAAGTTTTCCGCTGGATTTACCAATGTATCTCTGTTGGATACTAATGGGTCGTTGAACTCAGCTTCTTTTTTGTTGCAACTCATTAATTGTAAACTTGCAATGGCAAGAATAAACAGTTTTTTAGAATTTGTCATAGTAGTTTTATTAGTTTTATTGGGTTCCAATCGGAAAGTTTCAAATTTAAATAATATTATTGGTTTACGCTAAAATAATTTATAGGTATTTAATTTGAAATAATTTGGTATTTTAGATTTAGTACCGTTGAAATCGTAACGTTTTTAGCCCTGATTGCAGCGGAAAGCCCGGAATGAAAAAAGGTAGTTTTTCTTGGCGAAAAAGAGCGACCGAAGGAAGCTCCTTTTTTGGCTTAGAAAAACAACTTTTTGAATGAGGACTTGTAACGGAAAGCAGGAAATAGCTTCAAATGAAAAAAATTACAATAAAATTAAGAAGTTGGCGTTGAAATAGTGTTAAATTGCTTCAAAATAATAACAGGATTTTAGAACTAAAAATTGGGATATGGACAACATAAAAATACTTTGGGTTGATGATGAAATTGAGCATTTAAAACCGCATATTTTATTTTTGGAGATGAAGAATTATCATGTTACGACCTGTAATAACGGGCGTGATGCTATTGATATTTTTGAAGAAGGGAATTTTGATATTGTTTTTTTAGATGAAAATATGCCTGGAATGAGTGGCTTGGAAACCTTGGCAGAAATGAAGGAAAAGAAATCTTCGACGCCCATGATTATGATTACCAAGAGCGAGGAGGAATATATTATGGAGGAGGCAATTGGGTCGAAAATTGCGGATTATTTGATAAAACCAGTGAATCCAAATCAGATTTTATTGAGTTTGAAGAAGAATTTGGATCATTCGAGATTGATTTCACAAAAAACAACATTGGATTATCAGAAGGAATTTCGCAAGATTTCGATGGAAATGGCGATGGTGAATTCCTATGAAGATTGGGTGGAATTGTATAAAAAACTGATTTTTTGGGAATTGGAATTGGAGAATATCAACGACCATGGAATGATTCAGATTTTGGAATCTCAAAAAGCGGAGGCAAATTCACAATTTGGAAAATTTATAGAGCGAAATTACGAAGATTGGTTCGCACCGAAAGCGGATAAACCGATTCAATCGCACACGCTTTTTCGCGAATTAGTAGTTCCTGAAATCACCAAAAAAGACAAGCCAATATTATTTGTGGTGATTGATAATTTACGTTACGACCAATGGAAAGTTTTTGAAAGTGTGGTGAAAAATCATTATAAATTAGAAAAGGAAGTTCCGTATTATGCGTTACTCCCAACGGCTACACAGTATGCTAGGAATGCCATTTTCTCAGGATTGACGCCATTAGAAATGGAAAAACAGTTTCCTCAATATTGGAAAAATGATCCTGACGAAGGTGGAAAAAACTTGTATGAAGCGGAATTTTTAACGGCACATTTAAAACGTTTGGGCATAAATATAAAACAAGATTATTTTAAAATTACGAATTTGGCAGCGGGGAAAAAACTCGTTGACAATTTCAAAACATTGAAAAATAATGATTTGGTGACGGTGGTTTATAATTTTGTGGACATGCTTTCGCACGCTAAAACAGAAATGGATGTTGTGAAAGAATTGGCTTCTGATGACAAGGCGTATCGCTCACTGACATTGAGTTGGTTTAAAAATTCGCCGCTTTTAGAAATCATTCAACAGGCACAAAAATTAGGATTTAAGTTGATTTTGACTACCGATCACGGAACAATAAATGTGAAAAATCCATCGAAAGTTATTGG
Source organism: Flavobacterium sp. (assembly GCF_040402835.1). Classification (GTDB taxonomy): domain Bacteria; phylum Bacteroidota; class Bacteroidia; order Flavobacteriales; family Flavobacteriaceae; genus Flavobacterium. The sequence goes on along the minus strand of NZ_JBBALW010000029.1, from coordinate 12,128 downwards.
GGATAAAAACACGAGTTTGAACCTGAGATACAAAACAGGAAGAAGTTTGACGTATGAAGATAAAGATGTTTATGCGGTGAAAGACCCAAAAAATATTGGATTGCCGACTATAAATATGAGTAGTTCTTATATTTTTGCAAAGAATGATTTTTTCTTGGCGTATGTCAATAATTACAATCATTATGTGAGTTATTATCGCAATACGTATCAGCACGGTGGAATTTCATTGGAAGAAATGATTATTCCGTTTTTAGTAATGAATCCGAAGTAGGGATTAAGATTTTAGATTTTAGAATTTAGATTAAAAAAGTAAATAGAAATAGTTTTACACAAAATAACATAAATGGAAGTTGTTTTTTCAATAGACGAATTAGAACGTGTTGCCCAGAAAATTATCGCAAGAAATCCCAATAAAGTACTATTATTTAATGGGGAAATGGGCGTTGGCAAAACCACTTTAATCAAAAAAATATGTTCGATTCTTGGAGTTGAAGGCGCAACAAGCAGTCCAACTTTTTCATTAGTTAATGAATATCAAACTTATAACAATCAAATAGTTTACCATTTTGATTGTTATCGTCTTAAAAACGAAACCGAAGCTTTGGATATGGGAATTGACGAGTATTTATATTCCGGAAATTGGTGCTTTATTGAATGGTCCGAAAAAATCAAAAATTTAATTCCCGAAGTGCATTCGGTTGTAAATATCAAATTACAATCTGACGGAAAACGAATATTAGAATTAAAATAAAAAACCTTAATTTTGAATATATTTTCAGAAATTTATAGTGATGTAAACTATCCAAATCGAAAAAATAAACTGTCGATTTTCCTTTATTAGTTTATTTTTCATAAATTTATAGATTAATTTCAAAACCCAATGGCTATAACCCCTTTTTCCAAAATACAATTAATTCCTCAAGAAGAAAAACTTGAAATTACAAAACATCGGAGTGAGCTTTTTATTGGAATCCCAAAAGAAACCAGTTATCAAGAGCGCAGAATTTGCCTAACTCCAGATGCCGTAAATTCACTGGTATCGCACGGACATCGTGTAATGATTGAGACAGGAGCAGGATTGAGTGCCAGCTATTCCGACAAAGAATACAGTGATGCCGGTGCCGAAATGACTGCTGATACAAACAAAGTCTTGAGTTGTCCGATGATTTTAAAAGTAGGCCCACTAACTCTTGCCGAAATTGAATTTATTAATCCCGAAACTATTGTCCTTTCTGCTATTCAATTAAAAACACGCCGCAAGGAATATTTTGAATTACTATCAAAGAAGAAAATTACCGCACTAGCATATGAATATATAAAAGACGAAGACGGCTCCTACCCTGCTGTAAAATCACTTAGTGAAATTGCGGGAACAGCTTCTATATTAATTGCTTCAGAATTAATGATTAACAATCAATTTGGAAAAGGCTTGCTTTTTGGAAACATAACGGGCGTTCCTCCAACTGAAGTTGTTATTCTTGGCGCTGGAACCGTGGGTGAATTTGCCGCTAAAAGTGCTCTAGGACTTGGGGCAAATGTAAAAGTTTTTGACAATTCAATTACAAAATTAAGACGGTTGCAAAACAATTTGAACCAGCGAATTTTCACTTCTACAATTCAGCCAAAAGCGTTATTAAAGGCTTTACGCCGATGTGATGTAGCAATAGGTGCAATGCGAGGAAAAGAACGATGCCCCGTAGTAGTTACCGAAACAATGGTTGAATTAATGAAAAAGGGTTCTGTAATAGTTGATGTTAGTATTGATACTGGAGGTTGTTTTGAAACTTCCGAAGTTACGACTCACGAAAAACCAACCTTTATTCATCACGATGTTATTCACTATTGCGTGCCAAATATACCTTCGCGTTATTCCAAAACGGCATCACTTTCAATAAGCAATATCATCACTCCTTCCCTACTTCAAATTGCCGATGATGGCGGCATTGAACGTGCCATTCGTTGCGATAAAGGCTTGAAAAATGGCGTTTACTTATACCACGGAATACTTACAAACAAAGCAATTGGCGATTGGTTCAATTTGCTTTACAGCGATATTAATTTAATTGTTTTTTAACAGCACTTTGACTTACCTTTGCAAAAATATTTAAAATGAAATTTTACCAACGATTTGCTTATTATCTTGTAGGACTCATTATGGGTTGCTTCTTTGTAGCCATGGTTTTAAGCGGAAAAGATGCCAGATGTAATTATTTTCCAAATGCAAGGGTTTTGAATGATTTAAGTTCAAAACCTTTTAATGTTTCCGATGTTGCAGCAGCAAAATTGAAAGAAAATTGGGTTGATATAAACGATATTAAGAACACTTTGAAATATGGCGATGTTGATTTTGACAAAAGCAATATGAAATATGAAAATGGTAAAATATATATTGTAGAAGGCAAAACTATTAAGAATCAGCCTATTGTTCTTGAATTTATAAACTATGCAGACAAAGTAGTTTTGAAAGACATCATAAAAAAGTAATTTTTATTGAAACATAGTTGCAAATACAAATACTAAATGTATATTTGCAAACCTAATTAGGGCGATTAGCTCAGCTGGTTCAGAGCACCTCGTTTACACCGAGGGGGTCGGGGGTTCGAACCCCTCATCGCCCACAATTAAAAAAGACAAACTTGAATTTCGAGATTGTCTTTTTTTTTGGAGCAGAAATTTCCTATTTCACCTCACGATTCCACCCGCTATTCTCAATATCCACACCCAAAAGCGTGGGATGCCGCTACTATCGGGGCTAAAAATCATGTTTTTATTTTCATAATTACGTTTGTCAATCTGAATTTATTTCAGATGCTGTTTTCATTGAGATGCTGAAACAAGTGAAACTAATTGAAGTTTGACTACGTTAAATTCTTATGAAACTAAAATCTCTCTAATTTCCAGAATCCCGCATGAAGGGTGGCAGCGGAAATCCTCTGTGGAACGAAGTGGAACAGAGATTGCAGAGAACGACCTGACCCGAAGTTTTTACGAAGGGGCATGCCCAAATTAAAAAAACTTTTATAGATGTTGATAAATTATTACTTTGGATGCTAAATGAATTCTTAATTTGTTTCATAAAATGCGTAAATTTACTTTTTTTACAAAAGTTACTTTATGTGATAATAACATTTAATACCAAAAAGGTTATGAAATATCATTCAACTTTTTGATTTAATCCCAATTGAATAATTGAATAAAACGGTATGATTTGCTCCAAAGGAAAAATTAAAATAATTAAATTAGTGTTGTTCCTAAACACTATTTTCTCTTCCGTTAACGGCATGTCTCAAAATGATTGTATCGATGCAATATTAATTTGTGGAAATGCCAATTTATCAGGATTAACTGCTACGGGAATTGGAATACAGGAAATAACGCCCGACAATGCTTGTAGTAGTGGGGAAAATAATAGTCTTTGGTTGAAAATTAAAATTAATACTGGAGGAACATTGGGTTTTGTTTTAACTCCCCAAAGTACAGATTTAATTGAAGATCTTGATTTTTGGATTTTTGGACCTAATGTAAATTGTTCTAATATAGGGACTGCTATTCGATGTTCGACCACTAATCCCATAGATATCAATCAAGCAGATAATTTAACCGGAATCAATAGTACAGAAACAGATGTTAGTGAAGGACCTGGAAATAATGGAAACAGCTTTGTAAAATGGCTAGATGTTCTAGATAATGAAACCTATTATATCGCAATTGACCGTCCTACTGGAATTAGTGCTTTTTCTATAGCTTGGACGGGAACTGCAACTTTTTATCAAACGCCAATTCCAATTACTTCAAATAATTTGCAACTATGTAGTTTGCCAAATTTACCTGGAAAAGCAATTTTTGATTTAACACCCAACATAAATCTATCAATTGGAAATCAAACTAATGTTGTTGCCACTTTTTTTACATCGTATAACGATGCCGTTACAAACACTAGTCCAATTCTTAATCCAAATGCCTATCAAAACCTTGTAAATCCTCAACAAATATACATTCAATTACTAAATATATACACAGGATGTTTTGCGATTTCAAACTTTAGTTTATCTGTTGCTTTACCAGCTATAACTGGATTTTCATATTCCACTCCTGTATGTATTAATGATGTAAATCCTACCGTCATAACTTCTTCGGGATTTACAAATGGGGGAATTTATTCTTCAACTTCAGGATTAAATATAAACCCAACCAACGGAAATATTGATCTAACTTCTAGTATTCCCGGAAACTATGTCGTAACTTATACTATAATAGGAAATCCTACTAATTGTCAAAATGTAGCAAGTTCTACTTTCATGATTACTATTAATCCGTTACCATCAATAACACCTAATACAACACAACAATCACTATGTATTAATACAGCAATTAATACAATTTCATACAACATTGGAGGTTTCGCTACTGGAGCGTCAATCACTACTGGTTCATTACCTTTAGGATTAACAGGAACATATAATAATGGTGTTTTTATAATAAATGGGACTCCCTTATCATCAGGCAGCTTCAATTATACTTTGACAACTACAGGAGGATGTTCCCCTGATGCATCTTTTAATGGAATTATTATTATTAATTCTTTACCAATAGTTACGCTACCACAAGATGGATACATTTGTGTAAACGATTTAGGAAATCCAACAGGTACGTTTTTATTATCTACTAATATAAGTACAGCTACCAACTCATTTGTATGGTCAGATAGTTCTGGGATAATTACAGGACAATCCGGAAGCAATTATACAGCAACTTCTCCAGGAAATTATTCTGTTATAACTACAAATATTAATACAGGTTGTAAAAGCGAAAGAGCTACAACAACCATAGCTTCCTTTTTTCCTCCATTACTAGTTATAGCTACCATAACAAGTTATTTTACAGACATACAAACCATCAGAATTACAGTTTTACCAGAAGGGATTTATGAATATAAATTGGACAATAATTTATTTCAAGAAAATAATGAATTTACAAATCTTTCTATGGGAACACATGAAGTTTTTGTGAGAGATAAATTTGGATGTGGTTTGAAAAAAATAGTTGTACAAATAATAAATTACCCGAATTACTTTACGCCAAATGGAGATAGTTATCATGATTTATGGAATATTAATGAATTAAAAAACCAACTAAATTCCTATATAAATATATTTGATCGCTATGGTAAGTTAATAAAACAAATTAAACCGTCAGGACCCGGTTGGGACGGAAATTATAATGGAAATCCTTTGCCAGCAACCGATTATTGGTTTACAGTATATTATGTAGAACAAAATAAAAACGAACAATTTAGTTCCCATTTTTCTCTTCTGAGATGATGAAAATTCATACTGTTATTTATTTTAACTAAAAAAATCAAAACCAATTGCGTTTTTTAAAGTAATAAACCATTCCAATCACAATAGAAAACATAAATCCGATTACGATAAAATACCCATTTGGATTTTTCAATTCAGGCATGTACTCAAAATTCATTCCATAAACCCCAACAATAAAAGTCAAAGGAATAAATATGGCTGAAATAACCGTCAAGATCTTCATAACTTCATTCATTCTATGATTTTGAGAAGAAAAAAAGAAATTTGATGCACTTTCGAGTGTTATCATATCGTCGTCAATTTGATCTAAAAGTTCTAAACTTTTTTGGTGTAATCGAGCAAAAAAGCTGAAATTTTCAGGAGCAATAGCATTGAAAACATCATCATCTTTAATGCTTTTGATAGAATATAAGGAATCTCGTAAAGGAATAATAGAACGTTTCAAAAAATTAAAATTATCCCGGTGTTTCTCAATTTGCACTAAAATAGATGGATTAGCACTAGTTTTAGAAAGACTAATTAACAATTCTACCTTGTCTTCTTCCGCTTCTATAGTGATATAAAAATTTTCCATTATCGCATCTAGCAATAAATAAAGTAAATAATCTGCTTTTTTAGTTCTTACAATTCCTGAATGGGTTCTAATTCGCTCCCGAATATGAGCAAAAAAATCGCTCCTTTTTTCTTGAAAGGATACTAAAACACCTTCTTTTATTAGGAAACTTATTTGTTCAACAGAAATATTATCGGAATTCTCCGTTGGTAAAAGTGATTTTATATTGAAAAATAAAACATCGTGAAGTTCATCTAATTTTGTTCTTCGGGTTGTATTTAAAATATCTCCTAAAATAAAATTATCAACATCTAAAAAAGTCCCAATTGATTTTATCAATTCAATATCATTCAAACCATGAATATTCAACCAATTTATTTTTTTTAAATTCAGTGTTTCAGGAAATTCGTCTATATTAAAATCAGGATATTCCGTTAAATCGGTATCATCATAGACAAACAATTGCATTTCGGTTTGCAGTTTCTTGTGAATGCCCGTATATTCTAAAATGGAAGGTTGAACTTTTCTGCCTTTTTTGTATCTAATTTTTCTCACAATGTCTAATTTTGTATAAATTTAAGAATTATTATAAAATTCAGACTATTTTTACTAAAAATCATTACATGAAAATTTTAATTATCAATATAAAGGAGTTAATTCAAGTTCGTGAAAAAGGAATTTTAAAAGTTTCAGGGTTAGAAATGGGGTTACTTCCAACTATTAAAAACGCGTTTTTATTAATTGAAAATGATGTAATAGTTGCTTTTGGAGAAATGGAAAATTGTCCGAAAACTAATGTGAAAACTACGATAGATGCCGTTGGGAAAATGGTTCTCCCTACTTGGTGCGACAGCCACACACATATCGTTTACGCAGGAAATAGAGAGCAAGAATTTGTAGATAGAATTAATGGTTTGTCTTATGAAGAAATTGCCTATCGTGGTGGTGGAATTCTAAATTCGGCTAAAAAGCTCAACGAAACTTCAGAAGAAGAGCTTTATAATCAATCGAAAGTTAGGTTGGAAGAAGTAATAAAATTAGGAACTGGAGCCGTCGAAATTAAATCAGGTTACGGACTTTCTGTTGAAGGGGAACTGAAAATGCTTCGGGTAATTCAAAAACTAAAAGCCAATTATCCCATAGCTATTAAAGCTACTTTCCTTGGTGCGCATTCATTTCCATTAGAATATAAAGAAAATCATAAAGGTTATATTGATTTAATTATCAATGAAATGATTCCTCAAATTGCCAAAGAACAACTTGCTGATTTTATAGATGTTTTTTGTGAAATGGGTTATTTTTCTGTACAAGAAACCGAACAAATTATGGCTGCAGGAATACAATTTGGATTAATTCCGAAAATTCACGTCAATCAATTCAATGCTATTGGTGGAATTAAAGCAGCTGTAAAATACAACGCACTTTCTGTAGATCATCTTGAAGTTATGAATTCTGAAGATATTGAAGCCCTGAAAAATACCGAAACTATGCCTGTTGCGTTGCCTTCGTGTTCTTATTTTTTGAATATTCCTTACACACCCGCACGAGAAATGATTTCGGCAGGATTACCATTGGCATTAGCCTCCGATTTTAATCCTGGCTCTACTCCTTCTGGAAATATGAATTTTGTGGTCGCTACGGCTTGCATAAAAATGAAAATGACACCCGAAGAAGCTATTAATGCAGCTACAATTAATGGTGCTTTTGCAATGGGAATTTCTGAAACTCATGGAAGTATAACTATAGGTAAAAAAGCTAATATCATTGTCACTAAGCCAATTAGCTCTTTTTATCAGTTGCCTTATGCATTCGGAAGCAACCTTATAGAAACTGTAATTATTGGCGGAACTATTGTTTAGAAACATTAATAATAAGAAATAAAAAAAGGGATTCGTTTGTAGCGAATCCCTTTTTATTTATGGCTGAAAGTTGACTATCTCAATGAAAAGCTAGTTTTAGATACCAATTCTCCTTTGTCGAAAACATTCACAAAATAAGTTCCTTTTTCAAGTTTGTCACTTGGTAAATTTTGAGTTACATCAACCGTTTTATTTTCATATTTAACATTGGCAGCAAAGCTATAGGTTAGCGTTTTGTCACCAAAAGCTTCTGTCTGTTTTTCACCAATAACGTTATTTTTACTATCAATTACTTGAACATAGTATTTTTTATCTCCTGATTTTGCAATAGAATTTTCGGCAATTGTGAAACTAATTTTTAAAATATCTGCACGACTTGCTTTATCTGTTTCTATTTCTTTTCCAGAACTTCTTACTTTAAAAGCAGTAGTTTTTAAATTCAAGACACTTAACTTAGAACCTTTTTCAACTGTTTTAGCTAAATCTTCATTTTGTCCAACTAAAACTTCATTGAATTTTTTAGATTCACCTAATACCACAATTGTGCTATCACGTTGAACGGTTAAAACGGTGTTGTCTTTCTTTAAACCCTCGTTTTCAGCAACTAAACCTTTCATTTTTGATTCTAATTCAAGAAATTGTTTTTTGTATTTTGCCATTGAAGCAACATCTCCTTTAGATTTTTTCAAATTTGTCATCAAAGCAACAACTTTGTCTCTTTCTGCAATTAATTCATCTGACATTGAAGTGTTTTCAGCAATTGCAGCGTCATAAGTAGATTTTAAAGCTTGTAAGTCTTTCATTACAGACTCTTTTTCTGTAATTGTAGTGGTCAATTTAGTTTGAGTAGCATTTGCATCTGAAGTTATCTTGTAGGTATATACTAAACTAATTGCCAAAAGCACCGATAATGCAATAATAATTGCCTTTAAACTTGAATTACTTTTTTGATTTTCCATTTTATGATTAATTTTTTACGAAAATAATAATTTATATTCTAATAACGTAACTAATTAAATTATATTATTTTTGATGAAAGAAAATTTCTATGGAAAAATTGATTCTCTTCACGGTTAACGACCTAGCAAAAGTTACCAACTTCAGATGTGGAGAGGTGAAATTTGGCGAAAAAATGATTACAGTTCCTAAAAATTCTGATGCAATATCATTTTTAAAAACGTGTGATGCTAAATATGTTTTGTTAGGAATCCCTGAAGATATTGGAATTAGAGCTAATTATGGTCGCCCTGGAGCAGCTTCGGCTTGGGAAAGTGCCATAAAAAGCATTGCAAATATTCAACACAATCGGTTTTGTAAAGGAAGTCAATTACTTGTTTTAGGACATTTAGATGTAACAGATGAGATGGCTGAAAGTCAAAAATTAGATTTTAATGTTGTAAATGACCGAAAAAAATTAAATCAATTAGTTCATAAAATCGATAAAGAAGTTTCACATATCATTTTTAATATAATAAAAGCTGGAAAAACCCCAATCATTATTGGCGGTGGTCACAATAATTCTTATGGAAATATTAAAGGCGTTGCATTGGCAAAAGGGAAACCTATTAATGCAATTAATTTTGATGCCCATTCCGATTTTAGAATTTTGGAAGGTCGTCACAGTGGAAATGGTTTTTCGTATGCGTATGAAGAAGGATTTTTAAACAAGTATTTCATCTTTGGATTGCATGAAAATTATATTTCAAAAAGTGTTTTAGATTCATTGAAAAAAATTGAAGACCGCATTAAATTTAACACCTACGATGAAATTCAAATTAGAAAACAAAAAAAGTTCGAACCTGAAATGACTGCAGCATTAGAATTTATCAAAGACGACTGTTTTGGAATAGAAATAGACCTTGATGCGATTCCTAATATTGCGAGTAGTGCTATGACATTAAGCGGTTTTTCGGTTGAAAAATTACGACAATTTGTTTACTATTTTGGAAGCAATCAAAATGCTTCTTATCTTCATATTTGCGAAGGTGCTCCTGATTTAGGCGACGAAAAAAACACCCATTTAATTGGTAAATTAATTGGTTATTTAGTTACCGATTTTATGAAAGCCAATTATGTAAACCCTACAAATAATCAATAAATCGAAGCATTTTCATTTGCTTTAAGCGCAAAAAATAGTGTTACAATTAATAAAACCTATATTTGCACAGAATTTTAGTACGTAATACTAAATTCTAAATACCAAAAATATGTTATTCGAAGATTTATCACTTTCAAAAAGTATCCAAAAAGCCGTATTTGAATTAGGCTATACAGAAGCAACTCCCATTCAAGAACAAGCAATTCCAATCGTTTTAGCGGGTCAAGATTTAATAGGTTGTGCACAAACAGGAACAGGAAAAACGGGTGCATTTGCAATACCAATCATACATCAATTGCACAGAATTGTAGGATCTACAAAAAAAGCAAAACAAATTCGTGCTTTAGTTGTAACACCAACAAGAGAATTAGCGGTTCAAATTGGGCAAAGTTTTGAAGCGTACGGAAAATACACCAACTTAACGCAACTTACTATATTTGGTGGGGTTTCGCAAAATCCACAAGTTGATACTTTGAGAAATGGTGTCGATATTTTGGTGGCAACACCTGGACGATTATTAGATTTACACAAACAAGGATTCATAGATTTAGACCATTTGCATACTTTGGTTCTTGATGAAGCAGATCAAATGTTGGACATGGGATTTGTAAATGACGTAAAGAAAATCGTTAAATTGACTCCAAAAAACAGACAAACTTTATTCTTTTCGGCTACAATGCCAATAGCAATTCGGGAATTGGCAGAAATGTTTCTTCAAGATCCTGCAACAGTTTCAGTTTCACCCGTTTCGTCAACAGCGGAAAATGTAGAACAAAGAGTCTATTTTGTTGATAAAACGGAAAAAAGAAATTTATTATACCATTTAATAAAAAACGAAAATCTATCCGATGTTTTGGTGTTTTCAAGAACAAAACATGGGGCTGACAATGTTGTAAAAGCGTTGAGAAAACAAAATATTGCTGCTGAAGCCATTCACGGTGATAAATCTCAAAATGCAAGACAACGTGTTTTAGATGCATTTAAAAATAAAGAAGTTGGCGTTCTTGTTGCCACAGATATTGCTGCCCGAGGAATTGATATTGATCAATTGCCATTTGTAATCAATTTTGATTTGCCCAATGTTCCTGAAACCTACGTGCACCGAATTGGTAGAACAGGACGTGCTGGAAATGGTGGAATTGCAATTTCATTCTGTAGTAAAGACGAGCATGCGTATTGGAAAGACATTCAAAAATTGATAAAAGTAGAGGTAAAAACGGTTTCCGATCATCCGTATCCTTGGCATAGTGGAAGTCCTGAAACAGCTCCTGCGGCTGCACAAAATAATTCTAATAGAAGCGGAGAAGCTAACAAATCTAGAAAATCTTCAAATTCAAAACAGAATAAAAAGCGCTGGTACTAATCAACGTTTTTTGTTTTTTGTAACTGATTACTAATTGCTTGTAATAGTTCTGAAGATTTGAATGGTTTTGAAATAAAGTCGTTCATTCCAGAAGTTAAAACTGCGTCTTTTACTTCGTTTGCCGAAAAAGCGGTAAGTGCAATTATTGGGGTTTTTATGTTTAATTTTCTGATTTTTTTTGCTGTTTTATATCCGTCCATCACAGGCATATTAATATCCATTAAGATTAAATCAAAAGACTCGTGCTTCAAAATTTCTAAAGCCTCCATCCCACTTTCTATCATAGTGCAATTGCAATGCCATTTTTCTAAAATCATTTTAGTCACTAATTGATTTATTTTATTGTCTTCAACTGTCAAAACTTTCAGATTTACAAGTTCGGAATGTAAAAATTCTGTAGCTACAGTTTTAGGAGAATCGGAAGTAACATTTTGAAATTTAATTGCGAAATTGATTGTCGTTCCTTTATCAATTTCACTTTTCAAATGAATTTCGCTATCAAATAATAGTATCAACTTCTTAACTATTGACAATCCTAAACCAGTGCCTTGATAATCTTCTTTATTGTTATTTATTTGAACAAATCTATCGAAAATTTTGGTTTGATTTTCAAGTGCAATTCCAATCCCAGTATCTTTTACTTCAAATTCAATTATACTAAAATCATCTTCCTTTTCAATTAAATTAACAGTCAAATTAACCTTTCCTTTTTTAGTAAATTTGAGTGAATTTCCTAATAAATTAATTATTATTTGAGATAACTTATCTTTGTCTCCAATTAACTGTTTAGGAATTTTTTTATCAATAGTAAAGGCTATTTCATTACAATTTGTTTTGAATAAAACATTTAATGTTCCTAAAATAGAATTCATTTCATCAAAAATCACAGCTATCCGAAAGTTTTAGAAAAAATCTAAATTTCCTTTGTTAGGTA
>NZ_JBBALW010000028.1:27696-30629 GCF_040402835.1 Flavobacterium sp. | reverse complement strand
TGGTTGTTTTCCATAACGATGAATTTTGTGTATCGCTATTTCAGGACAAGACAGTAGTTTATTTTTAAATCGGTAATGTATTCAATAGTTTTTTTTCCTCTGTGTTTGGCAATTACTCTGGTAACATATTTTGTATTCGTATTCAACAAAATTGACATTCTTGTTAGGTTCATGTCTTTTTCTAAAAACCTGTTGTCGACTTCAAACTTCGCTAACTTTTTTATTATTCCTTCTTCAATATCCTGACTGATAACTTGTGCAACAGTTGTATTTACAATTTTTGGAACACCTGGTAATTTCGTATCGCGTTTCATTATTTCATCGAAAAGCTTTTTGTTTTTGAAGTGCTTGAATATTAAAAATGCGATAATTGAAATCAATAGGCAGATTATACCAAAAGCAAGTATAGTTCTGAACGTCATTGCATTTTCAATCTCTCGTTTGGACCTTGATAATTCTTTTGTATCGTATTCTTTGACTACTTTTTTTAGTAGGTATTTGTAATTTTGAGCAAGAATATTATCCACTTTTAAAAGTTGATCGATATAGAAAAGTTGTGATTCTGTATTTCCTTTTCGTTTGTAATAATCGATCAGCTTTTCATAACCTTCGCGTAAGTCTGGACGGATGTATTTTTCTTTTTTGAATATTTCATCTACTTTTTTAAAATAGGGTATCGCTTTATCTTTATGATTTAATGACCAAAAAGATTTACCAATGTAGAAATATGCCACAGATACATTGGCAAAATCTTCATTGTTTTGTATGGTTGGTAGTATAGCGGTTAATTTAAAAATGGCTGCCTGATAATTTTTCTTTCCGCATAAATTAATGCCTTCCGAATGGATGAAATACGGTTGCATTTCAATATTTTTTAATCTTTTCCCTTCATCAATACCAGTTTGGTTTGTAACGGTACACCACGCATAATTACCAATTCGATTGTAACATAAACCTAATGAATGTAATGAGTTGAGGTATGCTCTGTCATTTTCTTCCTTAAAATAATCAATACATTCTCTGAATAAACTAATTGCTTCATCATAAAAACCAAGGTAGGATTTAGTTTGTGCAATGCCGTATTTTAGTTTATAGATTGAATATTCATTGTTTGTTTTAGAAATATAACTATCTGCAATAATAAAATTATCTAATGCTTTGTTGTGTTCTTTTTTGCCATAATATACTGTTGCCTTGGTTAGATAGGCATTACCAATTAATAAGTCATTGTTAGTGTGTTTAGAAACTCTAATTATACTATCAGCATAATCTAAATGATATTTCTTATCTACCTGGTACATTATCGTTTTGTAAGCTAATATCATTTGCTCAAAGTCGTTCTGCTTTTTAGCTTTTTCTAACCATTTTTTTGCATATCTATTTGATTTAGCAGTATCGCTTCCAAATTTGAGAGCTGCTTGACTTAAATAATCGAAACTTTTTGAAGATAGACTGTCTGGAATTTTACCATATTTATCCTGAGCATCAATACAATGCGAAATTAGCAGTGCCAGAAATAGTAAGTTTTTTTTTATAATCATTTTAAGAATTTGGAACTTAAACAATTAAAAATGCAAAGGAATTATGGGGTAATGCGGTATTTTATGTGTATAAATATAAATAAAATATTTAAAAAAGCATTAGATATAGTGAGAAATTGAGAATATACTTTATTAAATGGTAATGTGTTAAATCGTTGTGTTTTATTATTTCTTTTTAAGTGTTTCATTCCCGAATTACACATTTTACATTCGGGAATGGCGTACCAGTTGGCTTGTGAGATGGGAATTAGGCACTTAGTTTTGCCTTGAATTCAAACGGTTTTGTTATGAGCAAAACCAAATCCTAGTTTAATTATCCCGGGCTAAATGAACTGATGAAAAAAAAGTAATCATTAACATTCTAACACCTTAAACCACATGAAAAATATACACTCATGCACACTAATTATTGCCCTTTTTATTATGATGAGTACAGGAATTGTATCTTGTAGTTCTGATAATGAAATTACAAATTCTGAAAATATCAATTCAACTTCCGCAAAGTATGTATCTTCCTTACCCGGAAACGATGCCAATCCTTATGATGAAGTTGGATGGCTTTATATTGAACTGTTTGATACTTATTATACGAATGGAAATTTGGGAGGAACCGTTTCTCAAATTGTAACTAAAGTGCAAACCATAGCTGATGCTAATGCCAATTTTGCTGCTATTAAAGGTTCACGTTATCAAAACGTTTCAAGCACTAACGTTTTGTATTTACTAGAACATCCCACTACTTGCGTAAATGATGTTATTTCTGCTTCCAGTATGTCAACTAATGGTAAATCAAGTTTGGCTGGTTTTGTTAATTTCTTTATCGGTTTTTTAGGTAAAGAGAGCGATTGTGATGTTATTTACCAAAAAGTGGTTAACTATGAGAACGAGGTATTGCTTAATACCGCATTAACTCAAACTGATAAGCGCATTATTTTCACTACAACCTCGGTTGCAAGGCATTCAGCTTATAGAATGACTAAAAAGCCAAAAAAGAATACTGACCCTGATTGGACAGTACTTATTGGAAACATTATTGCATCCACTGAAGGATCTGGATATGGTTCGGGTGAAGCTGCGACTATGGCTCTTGTGACTGGGATTGCTCAGAATTAGAGGAAAGAGGAAGCAAGAAACGGGGAGAAAAAAGCAAGAAGCAAGAAACGGGAAGAAAGAAGAAAGAAGAAAGAAGCAAGAAGCAAGAAACGGGAAGCAAGAAACGGGAAGAAAGAAGAAAGAAGCAAGAAGCGGGAAGCAAGAAGCAAGGAGCGGGAAGCAAGAAGAAAGAAGCAAGAAGCAAGAAGCGGGAAGCAAGAAGCAAGAAACGGGAAGCAAGAAGAAAGAAGAAAGAAGAAAGAAGCAAGAAGCAAGAAACGGGAAGCAAGAAACGGGAAG
>NZ_JBBALW010000028.1:0-27596 GCF_040402835.1 Flavobacterium sp. | reverse complement strand
AGCAAGAAACGGGAAGAAAGAAGAAAGAAGCAAGAAGCGGGAAGCAAGAAGCAAGAAGAAAGAAGAAAGAAGCAAGAAGCAAGAAACGGGAAGCAAGAAACGGGAAGAAAGAAGAAAGAAGCAAGAAGCGGGAAGCAAGAAGCAAGGAGCAAGAAGCAAGGAGCAAGGAGCAAGAAGCAAGAAGCAAGAAACGGGAAGCAAGAGAAAAGAATATAGAGAATAGAGTACCATCTTGTTGTGGATCATGTTGCAGGTTTTAAATAATGAATATATGGGTTGTCAATTATTGGCAACCCCTATTAATTTTCGTCTGCATCGTCCATGCGAAGTATTAATTTTTCTTTTAGTGTGGTTAAGAATTTAGTTCTTTCTGATTTTCTTGCTCGTATTTCTAGAAAAGCGCGGTTGAATTGTCCAAGATTGATGTTAAAAGTTGTTTCGAAAAATGTGGTTACTTCTTTTAGTTCGGACGTGCCGTGATTGAAAACACCTTCGGTATGCAGCGCATAAATTAATTCAATTAGTCCCACTTTAGAACCGGTCCATTTTTGAGTTTTTGGATTTATGATAGTAGTATTGTTTTCTTCTTTTTGTTTTAGTTTTGTAATCTCATTTTCTAAGTAACTTTTAATCTTTTCGTTTGCTAGAATTTTAGCTACTTTATAATCGTGTGACGTTGAAAATCGATTATCAGCTTGAAAGTAAAAGCTATCTAATGTATGCCTCAAATCGTGTTTTCCTCGAAGAAAATATTTATTGTCTAAACTTTTATTATCCGTTTTATAATATTTGTAGAACTCTTTATTCTCAATATAAAATGATTGCAGTTTTATTAATTCGAGATTGAAGTACTTTCGGATTGCTTTTTTGGAACCAAATGGCTTATTGGTTTCGATGTTGTAAATTTCATTGTAGTAAATGAGTTTGGAAGCAAATTGCGGTTTATTTTCTCGAAAGAAACTAATTTCTTCTGATTTATTTGCAAAAGTATGTTTAAGGAATTTTGTTTTTAGATTTTCAAAAATTGGAATAAGCACTTTGATTGCTAATTCTGCGTATTGAACAGGATTGTCTGTTTTTGAATGAATGCCTTGTAGTTGGTTGTCTATTTCTGACAATAGTTGCTCGGAAAACAATTTCATTGGTTACTACTTTTTGGATTTAACATTGGACAAATCTATTGGAGTAGTGGTGGTGTTGCAAATTGTATGTTTTATAATTCCCGAATGGAATAGGTTTGATTCCCGAATTGAATAGTTCTTTTTTGGGACGCGGATGAAACGAATTCACTATGTGAAAACGCGGATTGGCGCGGATTTTTTTTACTGCATGGAATTTTTATTTAAAGTTTTTTAACCCATTTATTAATTTCTGATAGTATTTCTTCAAATTTGGGTTGACCGTTGTAGTAAAGTGTTGCTGTTGCTTTATATCTTTGTATGAAACGGTTTCTAAGTTCCTTATTGTTTAATAGAAATGCTTGGTTTTCAGAGATAGGTATATCAAAATCTGTTTTTGGAAAACGTTCTGCTTTATGTTCAAGGTATTCTTTTGTTCCAATAAAGTTCTTAACTTCTTCGTTTCTTAACAGGCTGAAAATGTCATAATACTGACGCATTAAGTTTTGACGTTCTTCTTTGGTTTCTTGTTCTTGTCTGAATTTAGTAGCAACTGTTTGTAATTTTTCTACAAAAGTGTAACCTGGATGATAACAGGCAATATCGGTTGCTCGATTGTCAATTATAGGAACTCCTTGTTTTATTGCTTTGTCATAAGCCCATGAGGAAATTGTTATGGCATTGTTTGGAGTTACTTTGTCAAATCCAGCTTCTAAAAGTATTCCTTCTTTAATTCCTCCACTTGCCTCTGTGAATGTTTGGTAATACAATCTAATTCCACCACTGCGGTAGTATGTTTCATCATCAAATTCGGTGTCTCTTTTTGCTTCGACAATTCCGTTTATTTTTATTGTATCTGCAAGCCAATTGTAGAATTTCTTTCTAGCTTCCACATTTTTAGGTTTTGTATTCTTTGGATTTTCATTAATATCAAACTCTGCTGGTGGTTTTATGTGTATGTCAATATCTTCGGAGAAACGATTTATTATTTTGTAGCCTTTGGAAAGTGATGTACCGCCTTTGAGTTCAAAATTAAAGTTCAGTTGCTTTAGTCCATACAAAACATGCATTATCCAATAGTCTTTTTCAACTAGAATGGGTTCAATATTTAATTCGTTACCAACAATACGAAGTAGTGCAGCGAAGTCTTTGTGGTTATGTAAATAATCATTCATATCAGCTTGTGATTATTGGTTCTAGCAGTTTTTTTGCTTTTATAGTTCCGTATTCTTGCAATGACTTTTTTAGTTTTTTTGCATCCATTGACTTTGCCTTAAAGCGTACTTTGGAAACTACTTCTTTTGGGTCTTCTGCTAATTGGTCTAGGTTGTTTAGTAAGTCAACTAATAGAAATTCTTGGGTAACTTTGCTTGGGAAATGTGGTTTTACTCTGAATGAAAATGTTTTTCCGCCGAGGTTGAAATCGCCATGGCGTTTGTGGTTGTACACGGTTTTCTGATTGTACAGTTGCGTAGTTCCAACGCCAAGTGTATTGTATGCATTGAAGGAAGTGAGTAAAAAACGAGAATCTTTTAGAAAGGAACGTACCAACACTTCTTCTTCGGGTGGTGCTTCTCCAAAAACTGTTACTTCTGGGTAAAAGTAAAGCCCTTGAGAAAGTTTTTGTAGCGAACCTTCTTTAACCAATTCATCCAAATGACGGTCAACGGAAGTTGACCACTTGGACAAATCTGCCCGGCGGTACACTTTACCTCGTTTTAGGTGTTTTTTTAGTTCTTGTAACTTATTCATGAGGCAAAGATAATAAATACTATTTTAATTGCATATATTTTTATTGAAAATTCATGCAAAATGTTTTATAAGATTATTTTTTTTGTCAAGTAAACGGCGCAAAACACTTGACAAAAAGTATCATCTTTATCTATTATGCGGCGGTATTGGTAAGATTAAAATGATTAAATGAACTCAGTATTCCGTCTTATAAGTATATTAGGAATGTTATGGAGTGTGTTTTTAATTCTTCCTATTTTGCGGTTAACAACTGACTTTATAGAATAGTAAATACAAAAAATAGCCATTAAGCTGACAAAACAAGTAAATAGCTTTCTCCATTTAAACCCAGAATTTATCCAACTGATGACATCAATACAAAAATATACAATTGCGATTATCATTATAACTAATAAAACTGAAATATAAACTGAGCAAAATTTAATATCAAATAGAATCCCTGTAAGTGGATTATTAATTTTTGAAGGATTGGCAAAAAAAAGAAAAAAGTATTGAAGTGTAATTTTTGTTTCATGGCGTTTAATTAATTTGATTATGGCTTATATAGTTACAAAGGTATTTAATAAATTTAAATTGTAAAATGTATTCTCATGAAAAATCTTCTTTTTCATCTAATAAATTAATTATTAAAAATAATTATTAAAAAAATTAGTATTTTTTATTTATATTGGGAATATTGGATAGACGAAATTATTTTACGTAAATTTGCGATTAAGAATAAAAAAGAAAATGGGCAAAATTAGAATAAGAAATTTCGGACCCATTAAGGCGGGGCTAAAAGTTAGCGATGGATGGCTTGACATTAAACGTGTTACCGTTTTTATTGGTAATCAAGGGTCGGGAAAAAGTACTGTTGCAAAATTAATTTCTACCATAGTTTGGATTGAAAAAGCTTTGGTGCGAGGTGATTTTACTTCATTAACAAAGGAAGAATTTAAGATTCACTGCTCTTACCAAAACATTGGCTCCTATTTTAAAGATACTACCGAAATTGAATACCAAGGTAAGGCTTTTACTATTCGTTTTGATAATAATAGAGAAGACGTTTTTATTGAAAGAAATCCTATGAATGGTTATTCTTTTCCAAAAATCATGTATGTACCAGCAGAGCGAAACTTGGTTGGTTCTGTTAGAAATGTGAGGAACTTAAAAGGCTTGCCAAGCACGCTTTATACCTTTGCTGATGAATATTTTGATGCCTTGGATGAGATTGATGCCTTGGACGGAATGGTAGATTTACCTATCAATAATACTCAACTTGAATATGAAAAGTTTAGCAATATCGTTAGAATAAAAGGTAAAGATTATACTGTTAACCTTACTGAAGCTTCGAGTGGCTTTCAATCTCTTGTACCGCTTTATATGGTTAGTTCGTATTTGGCCAATTCTCTTTTTAGAAAGCGTGACCATTCTACTAAACATACTAGTCTTGATGAAGAAAGGAATCTGTTTTTGCAGGTACAGGAGATTATGAGTGATCCGACATTGTCTGAGGATGTGAAACGAGCACAGCTGCAACTTTTATCAGCGCAGCGCAGTTATTCTGCCTTTTTGAATATCGTTGAAGAGCCAGAACAAAACCTGTTTCCAACTTCGCAGCGCGAGGTACTTAATACGCTTGTGCGCTTTAGCAACCAAAATGATAATAACAAATTAGTTATAACAACTCACAGCCCCTATCTTTTAAATTACCTAACCTTAGCAGTGAAAGCACATACTCTTGTTAAAAGACTAAATAGTAATGATGATGAGATTCTTCGAAAAGTGCAGCAAATTGTACCCATTGTATCGGTTTTAAATGGCGATGATCTGGTAGTGTATGAAATGGAAGAGGTAGAAGGAACTATTTCGCGGTTAGAAGATTATAATGGGATGCCCTCAGATGACAACAAACTTAATGAACGGCTTGGCGAAACTAATGAGCTTTTTGCAAGGTTACTGGAAATACAGCAAAAGTTATGAGTTTAAATTTTATGGATGCCGGGTGCCAGACGCACTCCAGTAGGAAAAAATTTGGATTATGTGATGATCCTCCACCTGCCAAAAACCCAGCCTATATTGATGAAGCTAATGGTGCAAAATGGATTGCCGTAGTAATTAACGATTATGAGTACTATTGTACTTTTACTGCTGTAGACAATTGTATAGATGTTCGAAAGCCAAGTGGAAAACCAGACAAACGTTGTGAGGGAATTCTTTCTTATAATGACACCGTCATTTTTGTAGAATTAAAAGAGCGCGGAGCATTGGGTTCTGATTGGGTTAAGACCGCAGAAGAACAAATTAGGGTTACGATTGGTCATTTTGAAGGAACGGATGCCGCAGCAGAATTTACCAAAAAGAAGGCCTATATAGCCAACAGCGAACAGCCAAAGTTTAAAGAAAGCCAAACGGCTCGGATGGAAAAGTTTGCAGAAGAAACGGGTTATATTCTACGAATTGTGAATAGAATAGTTTTAGTTTTAGTTTAAGCTATAGCTAGACTCATTGGGATTTCAGCTAATTATATATAAAAAATTGCAAATCAGCGACATCTTGGTTGCGCTGGAAGATGCAACTTCAGACCGACGAATCGGCTATGATAGTAAGACCAAAAGCTATGATAACTAACGAAGAGTCACTATTGTGCAAGGAGATTATGTCGTTGTAATATGGATTAAAAACGCTACTACCGCTAAGTTTATTACTGCATATGTTGCGGATAATTCAATAGGAAAGATTCTGGCGAGTCCTGTCTGGTAACTATTGGGCATAAAAAAACGCTGATTACTGGTTCAGCGTTTGAGACCTCTGTAAATTCCTGAGCCCAAGGATAAGAACATAACAAAGATATATAAGTATAACATAATATGCAACTTTTTTGTATATATTACAACTTCCTTAACATCTTCGTAAAGTATGTAATACTTATCTAAAGTATTATTTCCTCTTTTATGACCAGTAATAACAACTATACTATCTACTACAAATTATCTAATCTTTTATGTATTAGAAGCTATTAAATGTTTTTATAATTGCTCATAATAATTAGTTTAGATTTTTTTTATAATATTCTTCCGTTCTGAAAATTACATATTCATTTCTATCAAAAAAGAATTCCCGGGATTCGTTTTAAGTTATGATACCATTTATCTTCTCACTAAAGAGCAAATTTAGTATTAACACCAAGAATTATTTTTATATTTTGCCATTCATTTAGAAAACTCTTTTTGAATATAATTTGCCTTAATGTAGGAATCGTTTATTTTGACTCCGTATTCTTAGTAGATTTTTGGTAAAAAGCTGCGCGATTGGTTTGCCCATTCGACCACATCAATTTTTTCTATATGAGATAATTCTTCTTTTGTATAAGTTTTAGCTTTTAGGCACTGTGGTAGTGTAAGATTTTTATATTCTATAATACCGGAATCGTAGAAGGAGTGAAGGTTAGTGCCACGACCGTAGAAGTTTATTTGGTAGTTGTTGCCTCCTTTATCTTCGCCGTAGCCAACATGTAATGGCTGGTGTAAATCTCCGACTAAATGGAAAAGGATGCATAGCTTAATTTTTACTTCTGATTTTGATAAGGTCTTGTGGTTTTTAAGCTCTTCTATAGTTTTCGTTAATAACCCAATTATGTTTTCGCCATCATCTGAAGTTATTTTTTGACCTCTCTCTGCATTTATGTAATGCTGTTTTCTAAGATAGTCATAAGTCTTGTCGCTTTTGATATCGTCCATCCAGTTGGCTGCATCCTGTATCGTCATGACACCAAGATAATTGGTAAGTACTTTTCTTGTTGTAGGATCTAAATAATTGAATGCTACTTCTGCTACTAAAGCATGTCCTTTTTTGCCCCAAGCAAAAGAAGTTGTGCTTTGAAAAATTGTTAAGAATGTTATCAGTATTACTGTGTATCGTTTCATTTTGAATAAATAAGTAGCGAAAGATATGAAGTTTTTTTGTTATTACATAAGCACGGATTGCAAATCCGCGACATCGGGTATTAAAGGTCAAACGGCATTAATTGTAATTTATTAGCGTTCAAAAATTGCATCAATGTCATCATCGGTACCGGAGGTACCATTATGACTTGGTCGATATTCATCATCATAGTATCCGAGATTTTCTAAATAATTCTGTGCTAAGTCTTCTATTGGTGCATTTGATAGCGCATTAGATACATCAAAACCAATTTGTTGTAATCCCGTTTCGTTAAAATTGTTCAAATACGAATCAAAAATACTTCTTACTTCTGACGTAAGACCATCAATATCAATTTCCAAATCGATATCACCGTCGGGATGATAATTATGTTTCAGATGTTTATTATAATCAATATCTAAATCATTATTGTAGACCATATCATAAAGAATTTGTTCGATTGCAGTATTTACTTTTTCGAGAATGTATTCGTCATCAATATTATTTTCATCAATAAAATTCAGTAACCTTTGTATGTCGTCTTCATTATCTAAGTCGTCAATGAAACCATGTAAAAATTTGTAGTTAGTAATGTTTATTTTTGGATCAAATTCTTGCAATAGCATCAACAGTTCCCAAAGATTACTGCCGGTTGTATAGTCTGTTCTTACCAGTGTTTTTAGAAAAATTTCAATTCTTTCGATGAATTTGTCATTAAAGAAGTCAATGTATGATAAAAGAATGAGAAAATCCCAATCTTGCTCTAACATTTTGTTTTCGAAAAAATGGTCAAATAAAGAATAATGGATTTTTTTTGAATTAGCTACGCTAATTTTTTTTGCAATAGTTTGCGAATGAAAATATCTTATTGATTCCGTGGAATTTAAGGATTTAAAAACGTTTGAAATTAGCTCGTATTCTTTGGCATAGGAATTCAAAATGTAATCAGCAATTGATGGATTAAATAATGAATATTCATATTTTGATTCCTCTATTTGGTTTCTATTTAGCAATGATTTGAAAGCTAATTTTCTTACTGACTCGAAACTTTTATCGGTATGGTCACCGAGATTTACAAGATGCATTTTCAAAAACTTATTATACGATTCTCTTAGATGATCTTCTGAAATTTTGCCTTTGTTGTAAACAGTTAAAAATATCAATGCTCTAACACAATCGTCTGTTTGATGTTGAAAATAATCTGACCAAATATCTTCTGGGTTCTCCAGACTTCGATAAATGTAATCCCAATAATCAGCTGGCAGTATATTACCAACTCTGATACTGTCTGTTATGAATTCTATTATCCGAGGATTGTAATTACGGTGAGAAATTATTAATTTATATTTTTTACCTGCATAAATTTCATCAATATGTTCCTTGCTTAAATTCGAGTGGTAAATGTGGTTATATAGTATTTTGGCTTTATCTATTTCGGTAAGATTTTCAACTTTCAGTAAAAATTCATTATCCCTAATTTTACCATTTTGAAATACATGACTTTGACTACTAGCTTTATTTAAAATATTTGTTCTTGAAGTAAGAATGAATTTTTTTGTCTTATCTTTTGCTATTCTGTTTATAAATTTAACGATATGAGAATCTCTTTTATTGTTAATAGCATCGTATAAATTGCTACCAAGAAAATCATCGCAGTAAAACAGAATTCTTTTATTCTCAATTTCTCTATTAATATTTTCTGCTTCACTAATGTTTTCCTCAATGTCGCAAAACTCATATCCTTTAGCAATATATTGAAGAGACAATGCGTCTGCTAAAGTTGTCTTGCCAATTCCTGGATCACCAGTAAGTATTAGGACGTTTTTAGCCTCTAGAAGTCTTATTCCTTTTAAGTGATTGTCTGTCACTATATATTTTAAAGTTCTTTCTTTTATATCCTCCAAAGTACTTTTGCTGCGTCCTGTAATTGCATTGTTGTTAATTAAATCTAGAACAAATGCACTAGTCATCCAAAGTTTGAAGTGTTGCTCAACAATATTAAGATTCTCTTTTTTAGCCAGAAAAGATTGGATGTCTTCACCACTCATGATATCTTTTTGATGAAGTATGAATGGCGCAAATATATTTTTTATCTCTTGTTTGTTTTCTCGAGACAGCTTTTTGGAAGTTATAAAAATGTATCTGCTAGGTTTAAGGTTTCGAACTTTATTAGTTTCAACAGACTTCAGTTTAGCAACTAATTGCTTATACGGAGTTTCAACATAGTGCTTGCATTGAATTATTCCTTCTTTATTATTGTCGATCCAAAACCTGCCGTCAACACCTCCATCTTTACCAGCTTTAAATTTTTCAACCTTGGTATTTAAAATCTTTTCAACGATAGAAGCGCCTAAAGATTCAAATTCTCGATCGTTTAATTTTGAAAGGTCATAGTTCATATAGCATTATTAATTTTATTCATTGTTAGTGAGCAAAGTCTTAAAAACCCATGTAAATCGGCCATTGGGGAAAACGGTTGTTATCCACTGCCTTATTGATAAATACTTATAATCTTTGCCTTCAAGTTTAGAGAAGCTACAAACCCTTCCTTGCTAATTTCAGTTAAAGCCACAAATGGTTTATTTTTATTATTTTTATCTGTTATCCCGATTTCTTCTTCAATGTCATTTTGGAAAATTATTGACGCGCCAATTACTGAATCAATTGCTTCCTCAATTTTTGCAGATGAAATGTCAGCTGAATTTTTAGCATCAATACCTTTATCGGCCTGATGGTCTTTATCATATACCGCAATATATGGAATAGAAAAATTGTTTAATAATTTGATATATAATTTTAAATTGTCTTTTCCTCCACATTCTATTATGCTGTAATCAAACCGAAATACATGCAATTGTTTAGCAAGTTTTGGAATAATTGTTTTGTCAGTAGGACCCTCTACCAAAATCACTTTTGTAGCGAAGAAAAGCTCGCTTCTTTCAGGATTAAGCCAGTAAATTAAATTAAAATTTGTTTTTTCATCAGCTTCAAATAATTCAGATGTATACTGTTTAATCTTTGTTCCAACTAGTGAATCGGACTTGTTTACTATTGCGATTGACTTATAATCTTCCAAATCAATGAACGAACTTGAATGTGTACAGAGGATTACCTGATAATCTGCTTTTGACAATTCTTTTAGTGATGCATATAACTCCTTCTGAGCCTGTGGATGGAGAAATAATTCAGGTTCTTCAAAGAAGAAATATGTTGATTCAGAAGCTCTTCTTTTAGGTTTAGCATTTTCATCACTGCCGTCGTCTACTTTTTCAATTCTTTCAGCTTTTAAAAAAGTTGCCCATGACTTTATTAATGCAAAAATCATAGATCTTTGAAGGCCGTGACCTTTTCTGCCTATGTCAGTACGCTTACCATCGTCAACCCAAATATTTGTATTTACTTTTAAAACATCTTCAATATTGGGAGGAGTAATTTCAATATCAATTGTTGTATTCCATTTTTTTAATTCAGCTTCAAGATTGCTTTCTAATGATTTTATTTCAGATGGTCTATTGAGGTTTTCTTCTCCATCACTATTAGTTTTATTTAGTATTTGTGTTAAAGCCTGCATTTGCTCTCTTGCCTTTTTATAATGAGTATTCTCTATAGACATTTTAGTTATGATTTGCGAAAATAACTGGTTGAATATTGTTGTTCCGGTAGTTTTAAATTCGTCAGAAGCGTTTTTGACAGCAGGAATAAAATAGACTTCTCCAAAAATTCCTTTTGCAACACTTTTCACGCCTAAAAAGTTACTAGTTTCAAGCTTATAATGAAATTCAAGAGTGTAAATATTTAATTTAATGTATTCTTCTTGAGCGTTCCTAATCATTTCTTTAGTTAATCGTCCACCAACAGGTAAATATTCTTTTAACGGAGTTTTTTCTGCATCTTCTCGTTTTAAACTTGTGGTATCGTCTTGTAGAAAATCTTCAAGAGCAGAAGAAACGTACCCATTATAAGTAACTTCTGAAGCTTCATTTACAGTTTTTCGGACGCAAATTTTTCCTTCTGGTGATAAATATTTTTTGAATTGATTTTGGTCAAATTCATCCAAATCAAAAAATGTAACTTCAACAAATAATTGATTCGAATTATGGTGAAAATCTAATGAGTTATTCGCAATAGTTCCAAAGAAAAAGAGTAGTGATGAAATGATATTTGATTTTCCGCAATTATTTTGTCCTATCAAAATTACCATGTCATTAAATACAATTTCTTCGTCTGCAATTGACCTCCAATTATGGATTTTTAATTTTTCGATTTTCATGATTAGTTGTATAAGAGTTGCGCATAACGTTGGCGTTTTGTTAGCAATAAAATGTTTTAAATTATAATCAAACGTACAATATAATTATTATATAAGTAGGAAAAATGCCGAAAATTGAATTGAAAATGTTAAGATTTAGAAGTAAGAAATCTATTTAGTAATAATAATGCTGTGTTGAGGATAGCTTTTATTTATTTTTATTCTTCCAACTATCATTATGATACATATTCTTTTTATGGTCAAAGTATTTACCTCTTATGAATGCGCCAATTATTACAATTACAACAAAAATTACTATTTCATACCATTCCATACTGTTAAAAAAAATCAAGATTTGATTTACTTGATTTCGTTGCAAACCTCAGCATTTTGTATTGTTAAAGCAAAAAGTATAGTGTGTGATTCCGGAATTGAATACTAAAAATTTAGATTTTTAAACAAAATAAAAATGCAAGAGCATCTTTTACATCGGTATTTGCATTGGCAAATTATTAATCATCTAAATCAAATTTGAAATCAAATAAATCTTTTGGATTTACTGACAATCCTTTTGCTAGTTGTAGTATTGAAGAGAGTTGTATGTTGATTTCTCCTTTTTCAATTTTACTTATATTGCTGAAATCTATATCACATCTTTGAGCTAATTGTCTATAACTCAAATTTTGTTCAATTCTAAATTTTTCGATTTGCTTTCCGAATACTATTTGAAATTCTGATTTACTTTGTTTGTTCACCATTGCTTTATTTTATGAAAGCAATTTCAATATATTTATATAAAATAATGTAGGTTAAGTAAACCACGATTAAAAATATTTCATTATATTAGCACCGAATTAATTAAATTTGCGATTCTTCAAATACAATATTGAAGCATTCGCTTTGAATCTCGGCTCTGAAACTGGCGTTTTAAAACCACGAGGTGATAAGTAAGATGCTCACGTCCTATGGCGTGGGCTCACTTATTCGTGGTAGGTATGCCAGTACCAAGAGACGTTTAAGCTGAGTTCCATGCCTTTTTTATTCCTAAAAAGTATTAAGATTGGTGTATAAGTATTAAGACTTTTAGGTATCTACAGCTTTATTCTTAGCGTCACTTCTTTAAAACATCGCATCAATTTTAAGATCGGGCGAGGTCGCTTCGTCAGAAATATACGTGACAGCCACTGGCTGTCCTCCTTTTAATTTCAAATCTATGGAATAACAGACTAAACTAACTTCACAAACAAAAAAAGCCCTCTATCTCGTCGGGAAAACTAGAATAGAGGACTGGACAAACAAAACTAATGTTTCATTTAACTTAATCAAAATTATGAATAAATTTTCATTGTACAATGACAGGTGCATTATTATAATGTGCTGTCTTTGTTTTCAAATGGCATTTTCGGCTGGAAGCGATTTTAGAGCCGAGAAGAAAGATGCAAGAGGCAAGATTTTACAGTCGCAGTCTCAGTGGGCAGTCCCAGATGGAACTGTTCTGAAATCAAAACAACAATTACAACAAAAAATAACTGGTGTTGTTAGTGATACTAATGATGTATTGGCTGGTGTTACAATTTCAATAAAAAAGACCCTGAAACAAGTTCAGGGTGACACTACGGTGACAGACGAGAATGGTCAATTTACAATAGCTGCTTCTGAAGGCGATGTGCTTGTTTTCAGTTTTATCGGTTATAAAGAAGTCGCAGTTACACTATCAATGGCAAACTTCAATGGGAATACCTTAAATATAACCATGAAAGAAGATGCCACTACTTTAAAGGAAGTGATTGTGAATGCCGGGTATTATACTGTAAAGGATAAAGAACGTACTGGGAGTATTTCTAAAATATCCAGTAAGGATATTGAAAAACAACCTGTGACTAATGTTCTTGCGGCTATGCAAGGGCGTATGGCTGGTGTGGATATTGTGCAAGATAGTGGCAGTCCGGGTGGTGCTTTTACTATAAAAATTAGAGGTACGAATAGTTTGCGTGCTGATGGTAACCAACCACTTTATATTATAGATAGTGTTCCGTATTCATCGGAAACTATTGGTTCTATTGCTACTTCGGGCACGGCACCGAGTTTGACTAGTCCGTTGAATTCTATTAATCCATCGGATATTGAGAGTATTGAAGTGCTGAAAGATGCTGATGCTACGGCGATTTATGGTTCTCGTGGTGCTAATGGAGTGGTGCTAATTACTACCAAAAAAGGAAAGGCAGGCAAAACGACTTTTACTGTGAATGGTTCTACTAGTGTTGGCAGTGTTACTCGAACTCCGAAGCTTATGAATACGCAACAGTATTTAGCGATGCGCCAACAGGCTTTTGCTAATGATGGTATTAGTGTTTATCCTGCATATGCTTATGATGTGAATGGCACTTGGGATGTGAACCGCTACACGGATTGGCAAAAGGAGTTTATTGGTGGTACTGCTACTGTCCATAACCTGCAAGCTTCGGTTTCTGGCGGAAGTGCCAAAACACAGTATTTATTGAGTGGGAATTACAGAACTGAAACGACTGTTTTTCCTGGTGATTTTAAATATAATAAAGGTGCTGCCCATTTTAATATGAATCATACTTCGGATGATGATAAATTTAAGTTGGTGTTTTCGGCTACTTATACAGCACAAAAGAATAACCAACCCGCTACGGATTTGACTGCAGTATCGAGAACATTGGCACCTAATGCCCCTGCGTTGTATGATGCTGCTGGTAATTTGAATTGGGAGCATAGCACTTGGGATAATCCTTTGGCTACCATGCTGTCGGAGTTTGACTCTAGGATTAAGGACTTAAACGCAAATACCGTGTTATCTTATCAGATTATGAAAAATTTACAAGTGAAATCGAGTTTTGGCTATTCGGATTTAAAGAATAGTGAAAGTAGAACCCAACCGCATACTATGTATAATCCAGCTTATGGGTTGGGAAGTGAATTTTCTGGATTGAGTGTTAGCCAAACTGATAGAAGTACGTGGATTGTTGAACCACAATTGCATTGGAATGCAACACTTGGCAGAGGAAAAGTTGAAGCTTTGGTTGGTGGTACTTTTCAGCAACAGCAAACGAATCGATTGTTTATGAATGGATTTGGATTTTCTAGTAATAGTCTGATACACGATTTGGCTTCGGCATCGCTTAAAACTATTGACTTGAGTGATGCAACACTATATAAATATCAAGCCTTTTTTGCCCGAATCAATTATACTTGGAATGAACGCTATATACTAAATATTACTGGTCGCCGCGATGGTTCGAGTCGTTTTGGACCAGGAAAGCAGTTTGCGACTTTTGGTGCTGTTGGTGCTGCGTGGATTTTCTCCAATGAAGATTTTTTAAAAAATAATTCGGTGTTGAGTTTTGGGAAATTGCGGACTAGTTATGGCACTACTGGTAATGATCAGATTGGTGATTATCAGTTTTTGGACACCTATGCTTCATCAGGTAATACGTATCAAGGATTAATTGGATTGCAACCTATACGGTTGTTTAACCCAGAGTTTGGCTGGGAAACGAATCGGAAATTTGAAGTTGCGTTGGAAACCGGTTTTTTGAAAGACCGATTGTTTTTGACCACAGCGTATTATTTTAATCGTTCTTCTAATCAGCTGGTTGGAATTCCGTTGCCCGGAACTACTGGGTTTAGTTCGTTGAATGCCAATCTTGATGCTACGGTTCAGAATAGTGGATTGGAGTTTACTCTGAGAACTGTAAACTTTCAGCGTAAAGATTTTGAATGGACTACTAATTTTAATATTGCTGTTAGTCGAAATAAATTGGTTTCTTATCCTGGTTTGGAAAGTTCTACCAATGCTAGCCGTTATGTGGTTGGTCAACCGATAAACATCGTTAAAGTTTATAATTACATTGGCATAAACCCAACCACTGGGGTTTATGAGTTTGAAGATGTGAATGGTGATGGTGTGATTACTTCGCTTGGTGATAGAACCCAAATAGCTGATTTGAGCCCTAAATTTTTTGGAGGCTTGCAAAATCAGTTTAAGTATAAAAATGTACAATTGGATTTTCTATTTCAGTTTGTGAAGCAAGAATCGTTTGGAGCGACAGCTGGTGTTCCTGGAACTCCTGTCAATCAATTGGCAAGTGTTAGCAGCTCTGACGGTCAACAACCTTTTACTAGTGGTGCGAATGGTGACCTCATTACTGCGTATTACCGTTTTGCTCAAAGTACTGGTAACATTGAAGATGCTTCTTATGTTCGTTTGAAAAATGTTTCGCTGACTTATGATTTGCCTTTGAAAAAGGGTAGTGGTGTTCGTTGTCAATTGTTTTTCCAAGGTCAGAACTTATTGACTTTTACCAATTATTCTAACGGTGATCCCGAATTTAAGATTAGTAATTTTTTGCCACCCTTGAAAGTATACTCGGCAGGAGTAAAACTGACTTTATAACCTTAATTTATATGACTATGAAAAAATTTAAAATACTATTCCTAGGTTTATTTATACCATTAAACTTAGTAAGCTGTGATAGTTTTGTGGACGTTGAAACTCCAAATTCACAGTTAACAGGTGCCACTGTTTTTGAAGACAGAACTACAGCCAATGCGGCTATGGTTGACATTTATAGCAAACTACGCGATACTGGATTACTGAATGGTTTGACTACAGGTGCTTCGGTAGATTTGGGTTTGTATGCCGATGAGTTGACTTATTATGGAACTACAGACGAAAACACGTCCTTTATTTTTAATAATAGTTTACTACCCACCACGTCCATTGTATCGCAGTTGTGGAATGAAAGTTACCATCAGATTTATTGTGCTAATGCTGTACTATATGGTTGTCAGAACTCTACTGGACTTTCTGCTACGGATAAAAATCAGTTTATTGGAGAATCCTTATTTGTTAGGGCTTTGGTTCATTTTTATTTACTGAATTTGTATGGTGCTGTGCCTTATATCACAACCACTGATTATGAGGTTAACCGTTTGGTTACTAGAATGCCAGCTACAGAAGTTTATAATAACATTATTGCTGATTTGAATCAAGCTATTTCTTTATTACCCGAGTCCTATTTTGCTCCAGAACGAGTTCGTCCAAATCGTTCGGTTGCAACGGCATTGTTGGCACGAGTATATTTGTATAATGGTTATTGGGCTGAAGCTTCGAATGCTGCATCGGCGGTTTTGAATAATCCTGACTATGTGTGGGAAACTGATATTGATAAAGTATTTTTGAAGGATTGTACGGCTACGATTTGGCAGTTTTCACCCAAGTTGAGTGGCAATAATGCTGATGAAGGTGCCGTTTTTGCCTTTCAAAGTGGACCACCACCGTTTGTTGGTTTGAATGCTGATTTATATAATTCGTTTGACACTAATGATCTTCGAAAAAGTCATTGGATTGCTAGCGTAACCGATGGAACGAGCACTTGGTATCATGCTAATAAATATAAACAAAATAGCAATACTGGGACTTCTGTCGAGTATTCGATTGTATTTCGATTGGCGGAACAATATCTTATTCGAGCCGAAGCTAGAGCACGACAAGGTGAATTGAGTAATGCCAAACAAGATTTGAATATGGTAAGAAGTTTGGCTGGATTACCTAACACAACTGCCAACACTGCGATTGATATAATAGCAGCTGTTCAGCAAGAACGGCAACATGAATTGTTTACGGAATATGGACATCGCTTTTTTGATTTGAAACGAAATGGGATGTTGAATTCTGTTTTGTCGGTTATAAAAACTGGTTGGAATAGTACCGACTCCGATTGGCCGATACCCGAAACGGAATTGTTGGCCAATCCGAATTTAACTCAAAACCCTGGTTATTAATGAGAAGCTCTTTTTTTCCGATGCTTTATGGTGTGATCGCCATAATTTTAGTTGGGTTAGTTCCCTGTCCCGCAATGGGACAGGTGCTAACTAAGAAGCAAATAACCAAAGCTGATTATGGTTTGTGGCATAGAATGGTTGGAGAACAATTGTCTGACAACGGTAATTGGGTAAGTTATCGGTTTTTGTATCCAAATTCTGGTGATACTACCTTTGTGGTGCATACTAAAACTATGAAGAAGTTTGTTTTTCCTAATGCGGTCAATGGACAATTTAATGGAGAACGAAGTTTTGCGTTTATCAAAAAAGAAGGATTGGTCTTGTTTGATTTGAAAAGCGGTATTGAAAAGTTATTTCCGAATGTTAGTCGGTATGAATTTTCGGCTGATGGACAGTATTTGATTACTTTAGAAAATAGTAGTACACTCGTTGTTAGAAAAAGTGGCGTAGTGCTTGGACAGTTTGAAAATGTTACTACTTATGAATGGGATGACGACAAAACAAAATTAGTATATGCTATTTCAGAAAATGGTACTGGTTATGTAGGTTGTTTGCATTTTAAAAACACTTTAAGCAAGGAACAAATTACAAAACCTAGGGCACAAACCTTTGAAGTTTTTAAGTGGCAACCTGATGGAAACTCCGTTGCTTTTTATGGCGTTGATAAAGGTCAAGAGGAAGTGTGTTATTATGATTTTGTTGCTGGTAAATTATTTACGCTGAAATCTTCGGATGCTGCTTTTCCGCTGCAAATGAAAGTTGCGCCCGATCAAAATATTGAATTGAAAGTTTCTCATGATGGGAAGAAAGTATTTTTTGGTGTTTCTTCTTCTGTAGCTAAAGATACTTCGAAATATTCTAGTGGTATCGCAGTTTGGAATGCTCAAGATAAGGTTCTTTATCGCGAACGAGCTTTACGAGCCAGTGTGGCTTATCCACAATATTTAGCAGTTTGGTTGCCTAGCGAAGGCATTGTTCGACAGCTGAATTCGGCGCAGCAAAGATGGGTTGCTTTGACTGGTAATCAAGATTATGCTCTTGTAGCAACTATTGAACAGTATGAACCGCAGTATAAGATGTATGCTAATATGGATTATTACTTGATGGATGTTAGAACCGGTGCAAAAGAGTTGGTACTTAAAGATGCGACTGGTTATGACAGTCAGCTTGATTTTTCTCCTGATGGTAGGTATATTAGTTATTACAATAAAAGCAATTGGTGGGTATATGATATTTTGAAAAAATCACATACCAACCTTACCCAAGATTTAAAGGTTAGTTGGGATAACCGCATAAATGATCCTGCTTTTGAGTTGCGCGTTTGGAATTCAACCGATTGGAGCAAAGATGGAAAATTTATTTTGTGCTATGATTATAATGATATCTGGGCGATTTCACTCGATGGTAAACAACGCAAACGACTTACTGATGGTAAAGAAAAGAATTTACGGTTTCGATTTGATGCTTTCTCAGTTTCAAATAAAGAAGCGTTTAATTATTCGAACTCTGGAAGTTTTATTTATGATTTATCAAAAGAACTTATTCTTACTTCACTTGATATGGATAGTGGAGCGCGCTGTTATTATCAATTGCACCCTACTAAAGAAGTTGCCCCTTTAGTT
Source organism: Flavobacterium sp. (assembly GCF_040402835.1). Lineage (GTDB taxonomy): Bacteria > Bacteroidota > Bacteroidia > Flavobacteriales > Flavobacteriaceae > Flavobacterium. The sequence continues at coordinate 9,141 of NZ_JBBALW010000028.1, read as the reverse complement.
GTTGAAGATGCCCTGCTTAGCAATTATGTAAAATCAAAAAATGGTACTGCTTTTATTTACGTTAAGCAACGCTATGATTTGTCGCCTACTTTGGTATTTAAAAACAAAAGTTTACAAAATGTGGTTGTTCAGAGTAATGCACATCAAAAGAAGTTTTATTGGGGTAAATCAGAAATGATTCATTATACCAATAGTAAAGGAACTAGATTGAATGGCGCCTTGTTCTATCCTGCTAACTATGACGGTACTAAAAACGTTCCTTTGATTGTTTATATTTATGAGATAGTTTCTACTGGTGTTCATGAGTATGTAAATCCGAGCAATGATAACACGATTGGTTTCAATATATCTAACTTGACTACCAATGGTTATGCTGTTTTATTGGCTGATATTGCTTATGAAAAAGGTAATACAGGCTTTTCAGCCGCTGATTGCGTAATTGCTGCTGCTAAGAAAGTGGTAGCAATGGGTGTTGCTGATGTGCAAAGGATTGGATTATTAGGACATTCGTTTGGCGGTTATGAAACTAATTTTATTCTCACTCAGACCGATTTATTTGCCGCTGCAGTAAGTGGAAATGGCATATCGGACGTTGTAGCCCATTATTTTAATTATAATGCTGATTGGGGTTCTTTTGATAGCTGGCGTTATGAGAATCAACAGTTTCGGATGGGCTGTGCATTTTATGATACTAAGGAGGCTTATTATAGGAATTCTCCGTTGCTGCATGCGGATAAAATTACTACTCCGTTGCTGACATGGATTGGAAAATTAGATAATAATATCAGACCACAGCAAACAGAGGCCTTATATGCTGCGATGCGACGGTTAAATAAAGTTAACATAATGTTGGAATATCCTGGTGATGCACATTCTTTATTTAATAAAAAAAATCAAGAAGACTTGACAATGAGAGTGGAGGAGTGGTTTGGTTATTTTTTAAAAGAGGAACCAAAAAAAGAATGGATGAAAGCAGATTTTGAAGCTAATTAATATAATATGCAGTTTCCGAAAGGAAACTGCATATTTTTCTTATGGTTTAGTGTGCCACTTTATACAAGTTTACACTACATGCATTTGCTGCATTTTTTAACCATACTTGTCTCGGAATTGCTTCACTTGACATACATGTTGCTCCAACAATGGTAGAGCAATCAACAGTGACTGGAAGACAGTTTGATGGAGAAGGATTTTGGATAAATCCTGAGATCAAAACTGTTTTTTTAGAATCTGCAATTTTAGCACGGTTTGTGCTAATTGCACCAGCACTTGCTAATGTGAATGCCAATACTGGCAAAATCACTTTTAAAATGTTTTTCATGGTAATAAAAATTTAATTATTTTTTTGACTTACTCTTTTTTACAGGTTTTCAGTCTCGTTCCTGCTACTGATCAGAATAGATTTTTATGTTGTTACTTATTGCTAAAATGCTTTTTACTCAAATTGTATTTGTACACTCGGTGCCCGATGATTGCAAAGAGGTTATTATTTACCACAAACATTTCTTTCAACTTGGTTCTGTTAGCATCGTAGATGTATATACTTGAGAGATAAGTGTTTTTTTCGATGTTGTACACATCTACAATCGAAGCTTCTTTCCACATTTCTCTTGGCTCGTATCTACCGATTAAAGTTGAATTTACAAATAACAATTTATTAAAAACAGCTGTTGTTTGATTTACTGTTGGTGGAATCGAAGCTAATTTTCGTTGCCCAGTTTCTTTGATATGTGCTACTTTGAGTTTTGCTCTAGTAGTTGTGTCGATTGTATTTCCGCGATGAATTAAGTTGAGGTTACTATCTGCAACGATGAACTGATTACGGTAATAATAGGTATAGATGAATTTTTGAGATTGTCTGTCAAATTGCATCATGCCATCGGTATCAAAAAAGCCATCTACTTGTTTTTGTAAAAGTTGAGGTGCATATTGCACTTGTAAAGTGTCATTGAAAGTAAAAGTTCCTAAAATGTTATATAGCGTTTTGAGTTGTTGTGCCCTGAATGCAATTTTATCTGGAGCAATGATTTCTGCTTTTGAGAAATAGTAGTTGTTGTTAAACATTACGAGTTTTGCTTTCCAATCGGATATTCTGCCTTTATAGATTACTGGCACCGTGCCATCCATTAGATAAAAGTAAGGTGGTGCGATTCTAACTTGAACAGAAGAGAACGGAAAATTTTCGCGTTCCAATTGTATTTTATAGTGGCGTTTTGTTTTTAAAATGGTATCGAAAGCTATAATGTGTAGTGGTGCGTGACTGTCTCCGAAATAAATGGTGTTACCATCGGTTCCTGCAAAGTATTTTGAATTGTTGTTTAATTCGGCTTCTGCAGTTTTGGAAGCTGTACCTTGAATAAATCTTCTGATAAATGGGTTCTCTTGGTGCATAGTGTGTTCAGAATAGAAGTATAGAATTACTATTACTGCCGAACCGATAATTGTACTAATTGCCAGTTTTAAAACTGTTTTGGATTTATTTACAGAAACAATTACTGATGCTGTTGCTGCTAACATAGTAAAAACTACATTGAAGATTAAATGTTCTTTCCAACCCAGTTTTTCCAGTATTCCGCCACAAGAGCAGGGTACAAATGAGGAATAATTGAGAATGACAATTATATATGCTGTAAACAGTAGCATTAGAGCAAAAGAAGCTAAAAATCCAATAAACCGTGTTCTTGGTATTGCAAGAAATAAAGCGATTAGGAATTCTACTATTAAAACTGAATAGGAAACAAACTCCGTGTATGCACTTAGCAGTGGCGATTGACTAAGTTGCGCCTGAAAGTTTTGAAATTCTAATAGCTTACTTAGTGCTGAGTAAACAAAAAGGATTATGAGTAAAATACTTATTATTTCAACTAGGATTGCTTTAAGATTGGTGACCTTTATTTTCATGGTGTAGTAGAATTGATACTGTAAAATTTTATTAATGATAATGTTATCTTAATTCATTTTGGGAATATTTGTATGCAAAAAGCGGCATGTGGTTATAAATTATTGTCTGCGTTCTCTCTATTGAGTTCGCTAGGCGGATAATTAAATCGTTTTTTAAATGCTTTGTAAAAGTTGGGGTAGTCATTAAATCCACATATAAAAGCAATTTCTTTTAAAGGAATTGAAGTTTGCTTAATGAGAAAATGGGCTTTCTTTAAACGTTCATCGTTGTAAAATTGATAGATGCTCGTTTTTAGAATATTTCGAAAGCTGTCTTTTAATGTGAATTCATTAGTACCAAACATTTTAGAAAGTTCTTTGGTAGTTGGCAAAGATTCTTCTAGGTGATTTTGGATGTAGTCAATGACTTTTTGTATTAGTTCTGCATCGGATTGTTTAGTAGTATTTTGACTTGTACTGAAATTAAATTGTTGATTGTTTATTTCGTGTTTTGAAATTATGATTTGCATTTTTTTCGCAACTTCATTCAACATAGTGGCTAATTCGTCTAACTCATCACCGCAGCCATTCAACTCTACTCGAAATGCTAGATTTCCAGTCGCCATTTCTAAAAGCATTTTGTAGAGGCTTTTAATTCGCTGTTGGTTTTGTTGCTTATCCATGAATATATAAGTGAATGATTGCCAGAAAGGAAGTTTTGAAATGTTGACAAAACTACCCTTTCAAAGTTTAAAAATCAAGAAGTATAGTGTTCTATTCGGGAATTACACACTATATTTTGAAAATATTTTTAATAAAAAAAGCATTGCAGTTGTTGCAATGCTTTTAAAATTTATGAAGATATACTATGAACTTTTGGCTACTTGTTGAGGTGCTAATTTTTGTTTTAGTATAGCCATATCCTCACTAACTTTTCTATCCAAAACCTTAGCGTAATGTTGTGTAGTTTGAATGTTTTTATGCCCCAACATTTTGCTTACCGTTTCGATAGGAACTCCGTTTGTAAGTGTTATTGTGGTTGCAAAAGTGTGTCTCGCCATGTGAAAAGTAATTTCTTTAGGCACGCCGCATATATCGCCAATTTCTTTGAGATAACTATTCATTTTTTGGTTCGTTAAAATCGGCAAAATAGCATCTTCATTTAAACATCGTGGATGATTGACATACTTTTGAATAATTTCTTGGGCGATTGGCAGCACTGGTATTTTTGACTTTGTATCGGTTTTTTGTCGGTTTTTGAAAATCCATTTTTCGCCATCTATGCCTATTGAGATGTGATCTTTCTTCAAACCTTTTACATCAACATAGGCCAATCCAGTATAGCAAGAAAATATAAAAATGTCTTTCACTAAAGTTAATCGTTCTGATGAAAATCGTTTATTGTAAATTCTATTTAGCTCTTCCTCAGTAAGAAAATCTCGTTCCACTTCTTTCATTTTTCCTTCATATCTACTACAAGGATTTTTATCTAACCAATCATTATCTAAACAAATCTTGATTATTTTTCTAAAATTTCTAACATATTTCACGGCAGTATTGTTGTTGCATTTTTTAATGCTTCTCAAATAGAATTCAAATTCGGTTACAAAGGCGTAGTCGATTTTATTAATGCTGATGTCTGAAACATTATATTTCCATAAGATGAACTCTTGCAGATGTTTTAAAGATATTTTGAAGCGTTCTAATGTTCCATAAGCGTATCCATTTCCTATAAGATCTTCGATTTTGTCATTGTGGTTTTGATAAATTGGAATTATCATTCGTTCTCGTTCATCAACTCCTAGTATTTTGCTTTTGAGTGTTTCGGTTGTTACTGGAATTTTTTTGTGTACTAATTCCATTTGCATATCTATTATTTGAATTCGCAACATATCAAGATGGCTGTTTATTGAACGAGCTTCTTCTGAATTGCCCTTCATTTTGCCAGCTTCTGTAGACCATTTGGATATTTCTACAAATCGGTTGCTGCTTAATTCAATTCTTTTACCATTGATAGTAATTCTAGTGTAGATTGGAACTAAACCGTTTACATTGGCTTTTGCTCTCTTTGCGTAAAAGAGAATAGATACTTTTGTTTTCATCGTGGTAACCTTTTAGTTGTTATTAAATTTAATTCTAATAAGACTAACACACAAGATGTACAATTTTTAAACTGGTCGTTGAACTGGTTGTAATGCCTTGTGAATGCTAGGTTGAGATAAAAATCGGTTACCCTAATTTCGGATAGTTTAGGGTAACCGATTTTATCCCTTTCAGTTCACGCATTAATGAATAATTTGATTGTAAGGAAAAAGAAAAAACCCTTTAAATCATACGATTTAAAGGGTTTTGAAACTAAATGTAGTACTATTTGTGGGCGATGAGGGGTTCGAACCCCCGACCCCCTCGGTGTAAACGAGGTGCTCTGAACCAGCTGAGCTAATCGCCCTAATTAGGTGTGCAAATATAAGCCTCTTTTCGGTATTTACAAACTTTTTTTAAATAATTACACTATTTCTGCTACTACAAAGGTGCTTCCACCTATGTAAATGAAATCATTTTCACCTGCATTTTTAATAGCATTTTGATAAGCTTCTGAAACTGAATTGTATACTTTTCCGTGTAATCCAAATTCCAATGCTTTTTTGAATAATATTGTAGCGTCTAATCCTCTTGGAATATTGGGTTTACAATAATAATAGATGGCGTTTTTAGGAAATAAGGGCAGGATTTCGTCTAAATCTTTGTCATTTACCACTCCAAATACAAAATGCAAAATGTCAAATTGCTCCGCTTTTAATTGATTTAGTACAATTTCTAATCCGTGTTTGTTGTGCGCTGTATCGCAAATAACTTTTGGTGCACTATTCAATTGCTGCCATCTTCCCTGAAGTCCCGTGTTTTTTACAACATTTAAAAAACCAGTTTTTATAGCTGCTTCTGAAACCTCAAATTCTTTTTGCGAATTCAAAATTCTAAGGGTTTGTAATGCTGTTTTCTTATTTGAAATTTGATATGCACCGATTAAATCCGAAGGTAAATTTTCAGAAACTAAATCCGAAGCAAAATAAATCTCAGATTTTGTTTCATTGGCTTTGGCCAGAAAAACAGGCTTCGTTTCTGAATTATATTCGCCAATAATTACGGGAATATTCAGTTTTATAATTCCTGCTTTTTCTGTTGCAATGGATTCAAAAGTAGTGCCTAAAAACTGCGTATGGTCTTTTCCGATATTGGTAATAACTGAAAGTAAAGGCGTTATAATATTTGTAGAATCTAATCTTCCGCCCATACCAACCTCAATAATAGCAATGTCGATTTTTTCTTTTTTAAAATAATCAAATGCCAATCCAACAGTCATTTCAAAAAAACTCAAGTCATTGGTCTCGAAGAAATTTTTATGTTTAGCAATAAATTCACATACAAAATCTTCGGAAATTTCAATCCCATTAATTTTGATGCGTTCCCGAAAATCTTTTAAATGTGGTGAGGTATATAATCCCACTTTGTAGCCCGCTTCTTGCAGAACGGAAGCCAACAAATGAGACGTTGAGCCTTTGCCATTGGTTCCTGCAACGTGAATGAATTTTAAATTTTTCTCAGGATTACCAAGATATTCGGAAAGTAAAATCGTATTCGTTAAATCTTCTTTATAAGCAATCGCACCTTGAAGTTGGTACATTGGAAGTTGGTTGAACATCCAATTTACGGTTTCTTGATAGTTCATTATTCTTGATAATTTTTGGGGTTAATTGGATGTGAAAAAGTTATTGTGTAAGTTTGAAGTTGTAAATAATTTTACCCACTTGCGTTTCTGCAGCCATAGCATCTGATTGCCATTTTGTATTCATAGCAGCTGTTTTCGCTTGATCCAATAAGCATTTTGCTGAATTTGTTGTACCACGAACTCCAGGATTTGCGCTGGTAACTTTCCCAGATTTATCGACAGAAATTTGCACCACTACAACTCCTTCTTCATTACAAATATAATTTGGTTGTGGTTTATTGAGTGCTTTTCTATTGCCTAATTGGTAGTTTCCATTTCCGTTGCCAGATCCACTTCCGCTGCCATTTCCATAGCCACTTCCTGTTCCTAAACCTTGACCAGAACCATTTCCACCTCCGCTTCCTGTACCTGTTCCACCTCCTCCATTGTAGCCTTTTGCATTTGGATCACCATTTGATTTTCCTTTATTTCCAGCAATTTTATCATCGCCATCACCTTCTTTATTTGAGCCATTTAATAAATTAGATAATGCGTCAGAAGTAGTTTTTGAGGGTTTTGGAATGGGTTTCACAACAGGTTTTACAAGTTCTGTTTTGATTATTTTGGTTGCAGGTTTTTTTACTTCTACAATTGCTGGTACTTCTTCGTTTTCTGAAATAAGAATTTCTTTTTCAGTTGTTGGTGTAGCCGCAACTTCTTTTGGGGCAACAGTTACGACTTCTTTGGATTGAAAATTATCTCCAGAACCAAAATCACTATTCCCAAAATTTACGGCAATTTCTCCACCACCACCTCCGCCATCTAATTCTGGTAAAGGTAAATTATTGCTGAATTTTAGATAAAAAAATAATAAGAAAAGCAATGCGAAACTAATGGCAGTAATGAGTAATGATTTTTTTTCTTGTTCGGTTTCAAATACTTTCATATAAATAAAAATGAGATTATAAAGGTACTACTTTATTTAAAACGAAAAGGAAGTCGAAAAATTGTTTTAAAACGGGTTAGAAATTCCAACCCGTTATAAAATATTTATACCAATTGTTTTAGCGCTATCTCAAATGCAGTAGCACTAATATTTGTTTTGGAATTGTTCAATGCATGCGCTTTTGCAATTGCATTTTTGATGGTTTCTGAAGTGTCATTAAAAATGGCTTCGTCTGTCATTTGAACTTTTTTCTCCATAAAATAAGCAAAAACTCTTGCCATTCCGCAGTTAGAAATAAAGTCAGGGATCAAGCTAATTTTTTGATCTACATTTTCCATTATTGAACCAAAGAAAATTTCTTTATCGGCAAAAGGAACATTCGCACCACAAGAAATTACTTCTAATCCTGATGCAATCAAACTATCAATTTGGCTTTGCGCTACTAATCTTGAAGCTGCACAAGGAGTGAAAATTTCTGCACCAATAGTCCAAATTTTGTTATTTATTTCCTCAAAAGGAATCATTTTATCAGAAACTAATTTGTTACCATCTTTATTCAAAAATAAGGTTTTAATTTCTTCAAATGTAAAACCCTCTTCGTTAATCAATCCGCCATCTCTATCGATAATTCCAATTACTTTTGCACCCATATCTGCCAAGTAAAAAGCAGCTGCCGAACCCACATTTCCGAATCCTTGCACGATTGCTTTTTTATCTTTTACAGAACCTCCATAAATTTCATAATAATGACGAACCGCTTCCGCAACGCCATAACCAGTAATCATATCGGCAACGGTGTATTTCCGAGTTACATCTGGAGAGAAAATCGGATTTTCTATGACTTTGACTACGCCTTGACGCAATTGTCCAATTCTGTTAATTTTATCAGCTTCGGTTGGTTTAAAATGGCCATTAAAAACCCCTTCTTGCGGATGCCAAACACCACATTCTTCGGTCATTGGAATCACTTCGTGAATTTCATCTACGTTTAAATCGCCGCCAGTTCCATAATAACTTTTCAATAATGGAGAAACCGCTTTGTACCAACGTTGTAAAACTCCTTTTTTTCTTGGATCATTTGGATCAAAATTAATTCCCGATTTGGCACCGCCAATTGCAGGTCCTGAAACCGAAAATTTTACTTCCATAGTTTTTGCCAATGACAAAACCTCGTTCATATCCAAGCCTTTTCTCATTCTCGTTCCTCCACCAGCAGCTCCGCCTCGTAAAGAATTAATAACAGTCCAGCCTTCGGCTTCTGTTTCTTGATCTTTCCAATTGAAAATTATTTCCGGCTCTTTGTTCTCGAATTTTTTAAGTAAATCTTTCATTAAAATGTTTCGTTTTTAGTTGCGCAAATATATGGGTAATACCGTTTGTTATTTCAAATTAGTCCAATAAAAATTGAAACACATGAAATGTAATGCTTCTGTACACCATAACATTTGGACTAATTAATATAATTAATAGTAAGTGAAAGCTTATGTAAATGTATTTACTGATTTTTCTAAATTAAAAAACCCTGATCTTTTATGAACAGGGTTTAATTATAAAAAATGTCTTGTCCTGAAATAGCGATACACAAAATTCATCGTTATGGAAAACAACC
>NZ_JBBALW010000027.1:0-31543 GCF_040402835.1 Flavobacterium sp. | reverse complement strand
AATTTATCTATTTTTGTCTAATAATCTGTATCGATTATTTAGGACTAGTCAAAATATTATTTTAAAACCAATCGTTTTTATCTAATTACTAATTTTCTAGTAGCTGTTTTAGCTCCTTCAGTAATTTTCACAATATAAATACCGCTGTTTAAATTAGCAATGTTTATTGTATTGTTCGATGTAGTTGTGTTTAAAACTTGTTTTCCTAAAACATCAAATAAAGAAATTGTTCTTTCACTGTTCAAGTTAGATTCTATATGTAAAACTCCGTTTGAAACTGGATTTGGATAAATTTGTAATCCGGCAATTTCGTTGGTTTGTGTTTGCAGTAAAGTGACAGAAAAGTCTGCAGAGTTTCTAGGGATAAATTGCGGAGTTAAAACTGGCGGAACAGCTGTTGTAACATTATCATATCCTAATGCAGTTATATTAAACGAAACTGTAGGAATTGTTGCTCCAATGTAGTTTGCTTCTGCAAAACCTGTTCTTAATACTCCGTTAGTTGTTCCGTCAAATACATTATAATTTGTATTTATAGCGAATACAGCACCTGCGGTTAAAGGAGTTACAACACCAGCTACAACTGTTCCTGTAACAGTGATATTGTTAAAACTAATTAATTTACTTTCATATGTATTCACATTTGCATTTAGTAAAGCTATAGTAATGTTTTGAGCGGTAAGTGCATTTCCTGAGGAAACAACAGTTTGATTTTGTAATGGAACAAATTCTAACACTCCATTGTAGTCAATTAATTGGCCAGACACATTGTTCATGCTGTCACCTAATGCAAAAGGTGTTGTGATTTTAGCAGCACTATCATCAATTAATACACCGCCGGTAGCATCTTGAATGAATTTTTGATTTCTAGTAGTAGAAACCGTAACTGTACCTGCAGGAGTTCTAACGTGAGAAACTACAGCGGATCCAGTTAAAGTATAATAAGCATTTAAAGTCCCGGCTCGTAAAGCACCTATAGTTGCTACATTAGAGATGCTAGCAATTGTGAAGGTTACAGACGCATTCACTGGAGTGCTTAATGGCAAATGGGTTGCGTCTACTAAAAACATCGCGACCGTATGGGATCCAACAGCTAATCCGTTTAAAACTATAGGCGTAGTATCATATTTCATAATTGGAGCACCGCCATCAACAGTATAATGGATGTGACCAGCCCCAGTTGCAACGGTATAGTTTCCCACAGAAACATTAACGGATACACTTGTTGTTATTGGGTTAAATATAGTGGCATTAGCAGGAGATGTTATAAGTAATGTTGGAGCTGTTCCACAATCAGAACATACCATTGACATATCATCCCAATTAATTACAGCACCATTATATGTTCTAAATTCAAAAAGCACATTAGTTGCATTTGCAGGAGCTACTACATTTAACACAACTTGAGTCCAAACATTACCGTTAGCGGGTAAATATACAGATGGTTGGGTTATTGCTGCAGATACTGCATCAACTATAGAAGTATTTGCCGCATCTTTAAAAGTACACCAAATTCTAGCGCCACTTCCAGTAGTTGTAGCATCAATTTTATACCAATAAGATATCGTATAAGTTTTACCGGCTACAATACCAGTAATTACTTGTGATAGTTTGCTCGAGGCAGTTGCAACCTGCTTTGCAGAGTTCATTCCACCATGAAATACTGTTGCGTCCTGAGTTGTTACATTTGCAACACTCCATCCCGCAGGAACTGTGGAAGTAGTCCAAGTTTCAAAGTCGCCATTTACAACAAGATTTTGTCCTAAGCAAAAAGCACCAAATGTCAATGTGAACAATAAAGCGTAAATTTTTTTCATAATTAATTTTTTTAGAATTTAAAAGTAAACAAAAATAAGCACAAATTTTATTTATAATAAAAGTTTCAATGTAAAAAAAACATTAAATTACTAACGCATCAACAGATTAGATACTATTTGACAATTAGTTTTCTAGTGGCAGTAGCGTCACCTTCTTTAATTTTAATGATATAAACGCCCGGAGAGAGCATGGAAATATTCAATTCTTTTGAATTAACAAGTGTTTGAAATACCTTTTTACCCAAAACATCAAAAATAATTACCTCTTTATCTAAAGATGATTTTGAAGTAATGTAAATCTTGCCATTGCTCACAGGGTTTGGGTAAAAACTCAAACCATCAATAGAATTGTCTTGAGTTCTAGATTGAATTTTACTTTCTTGAGCATTCATATTGAATGAAAAAAAGCAAAATAAAATTACTACAATATAAAAGTATTTTTTAGGCATAAAAAAGATTTTTGTAAAGGTATTCATTTTATTCGCAAACAAACCAATTTAACGGACTATTTACATTGTTTTAACTTTTGAAACTGCGTTTACTTTCCATTAAACGAGGTCATTGTGTTTTCTAAACCTGCCAAACCGAATGATTTTATAGTTTCAGAGGTCAATTCTAATCGTTCTGGAAGCTTCGTTTTTTCAATATCATCCCAATTCCCAAGCACATAATCTACTTGTTTTCCTTTTTTAAATTCATCACTAATTCCAAATCGAAAACGAGCATATTCCTGAGTATTCAATAATAATGTTATATTCTTTAGGCCATTATGCCCGCCATCACTTCCTTTTGAACGAATTCTAATGGTTCCAAAAGACAAATTCAAATCATCAGCAATTATTAAAATATTTTGTAGCGGAATATTTTCTTTTTCCATCCAATATTTAACCGCTTTTCCACTAAGATTCATATAGGTGTTTGGCTTTAATAGAAAAAAAGTTTTGCCTTTCAATTTTAGTTCTGCTAAAGCACCAAATTTTAAATTGTCAAATGAAATGCTTTCATCTTTAGCTAAAAAATCTAGAACTTTAAACCCTATATTATGTCTCGTGTTTACATATTCAGCACCAATATTTCCGAGACCTACAATCAAAAATTTATTCATAACATGTATTTTCTCTGCTGGTTTTACTTTCGTAAATAAACCGTTCAGCCATTTTATCATATCGCAAAAGTAGTTTATTTATTTAAATTCTGAAGGAATCAAACAAACAGGAATCGGAATCATTTTATGCTGATTTGTAGCATTCAGTCTTTTGTAAATTGAAAATGTAATTTGCTCTCTTCCTGAAAAATTGGCTGCAGTTTTTCCCTTTTCATCTTCAAGCATTGCCCATTCCAACTCATCATAACTGGCTCCAAGTTGCTCCTCGTCCGTTCTTGCATCTCCAAAAAGTCCGTCCGAAGGTTCAGCTTTCAGTATAGATTCGGGTATTTTTAAAAATTCTCCAAGCGCAAAAACATCCGATTTCATCAAATCTGCAATTGGACTCAAATCTACGCCGCCATCACCATATTTTGTGTAGAAACCAACGCCAAAATCCTCGACTTTGTTACCAGTTCCAGCAACTAAATACCCATAAATTCCTGCATGATAATACAAAGTTGTCATTCGCAATCTCGCCCGAGTATTTGCCAAAGCATGGTGTTTCATGTTTTCATCATCGCCATTTGGTACTAAATCTACAAAACTGTCAAATACCGTAGTCAAATCTGCAATCGTGCTGGAAACATTTGAAAACCTATTTTTAAGTTGCAAAATGTGCTCTTTCCCACGACTTACGTGACTTTCCGCCTGATGAATCGGCATTTCTACACACAAAGTTGGCAATCCCGTTTGGGCACATAGTGTTGAAGTAACCGCCGAATCAACTCCCCCAGAAATTCCTATCACAAAACCATTCGTTTTTGAAGCAATCGCATATTCTTTTAACCAATTGACAATGTGATTGTTAACTTTTTCAATTTGAATTGTACTTTTTTTAAACATAATTTGTAAAAATTTAAAATACTGCAATGTATCTTTGCAAAATTAATAATTATTTGGAGCAATTTCCTGCTTTCCGTTGCAATCTTTTTTTTCGTGCCTCAAAAAAAGGATTTCCACTGCACTCAGGGCTAAAAAATGTCTAATATGAAAAATTTGTTGTCTTTATTCTCATTATTGGTGCTTTTGGCATCTTGCGATAAAAAAAGTAAAATAGAAAAAGAAGTCGAAAACATTCCCGTATCTGTAAAAGTAGAACGTTTCGACAAAATTTTCTATGAAACTCCAGTTGCAAATCTTTCGCAAATCAAACAAAAATACCCGTATTTATTTCCCGTTGCAACACCAGATTCAGTTTGGGTCAATAAAATGAAAAACCCATTAAACAGAGATTTATACAAGGAAGTGCAGAAAAAATATTCTAATTTTGAAAAGGTAAATGCCGATTTAGATAATCTTTTCCGTCATATAAAATACTATTTTCCAAAATCGAAAACACCAAAAGTAATCACTCTGATTTCTGAAATGGATTATCAAAACAAAGCAATTTATGCCGATAGTTTGGTCGTAATTTCTTTGGATTTATATTTAGGAAAAAACCACAAATTTTATGAGTTTCCTGAATATCTAAAACAAAATTTTGAGGAAAATCAAATTATGCCTGATATTGTTTCCAGTTTTGCAGCAACAAAAATTCCAAATGTTTCAGATAAAACGTTGCTTTCGCAAATGATTTACGCAGGAAAAGAATTGTATCTAAAAGACCTTTTATTACCCGAAACTACCGATGCTGAAAAAATCGGTTATACTCCAGAACAAATTACGTGGTGTCAAGAAAACGAAAGTTATATGTGGCGTAATTTCATAGAAAATAATTTGTTATACAGCACGGATTCTAAATTGCCGAACCGATTTATTAATGTTGCGCCGTTCTCAAAATTCTATTTAGAAATTGATAATGATACGCCGGGAAGAGTTGGAACTTGGGTTGGATGGCAAATAGTTCGTTCTTTTATGGAAAATAATGATGTAACTTTGCAACAAGTATTGCAAATGGATTCAATGGAATTATTTCAAAAATCAAAATACAAACCTAAAAAATAATGGCAAATACAACCTCTGAAATTAAATTTTTCGTAGAATTAGACGAGAATAAAGTACCCGAAAAACTAAGCTGGACAGCACAAGATGGTGGCGTTCAAGCTGAAGATGCCAAAGCCATTATGCTTTCTATTTGGGACAGCAAAGCACAAGAATCTATGCGAATCGATTTGTGGACAAAAGACATGCCTGTTGACGAAATGAAATTATTTTTCCATCAAACTTTAGTAGCGATGTCGGATACTTTCAAACGTGCTACTGACGACGAAAAAATGTCGGATACCATGAAAGATTTCTGTGATTATTTCGCTGAAAAATTAGATTTGAACAAATAGTAATCATTTTTATAACGAAAAAATCCCAAAACACATCATTGCGTTTTGAGATTTTTTTATTGTAAGAAAAATAAATTACAAAAGTATTATTAATAATAACCATGCTCCCGAACCTATAGCATAATTTTTCCAGATTTTATTTTTTTTAATTTTGTGTGCTTTTTCATTGTATGCAACATTATATGCTGTATTTTTCATCAATTCGGCATCCTTAAAATTTAAATTTTCTTGTTCTGGTTCTGAAGAAGAGCAAGCAATAGCAGGAATTAGTCCTAAAACTGGAGATGTCAATACTGATGTAACCGCTGTCCAAACCTTCCCTGAATTTTGACCTTTATAATAGGTTGTTGCATCTTTTGTGCCTTGGAGCGTCATTTCTTCATTGTTTGAATTCTCTTTTCCAGATTTCTTTTCTAAATTATAAACTTCTTTTGTGCCATTTTTATAACGCGTCATTAAGACTTCAGATTTTAAAATTGTAAATAACGGACCGTCAATATTGTCAAATTTTTTATATTTTATATCTGTTAGTCCTACTTCAATTATTTTTGCACTAATATCTTCCCCTGTCTTTAAAGTAATAACATCTTGCGAAAAGCAAAAAGTTGTTAAAAAAGTAATTGCAATTGTTAATCCGATTTTTCTCATTTTTATTTGGTTTTTTTTCTACTCTTATGGTTTTTCGATAACACCCCGTTTTTTTTAATGGTATCTGGTTTCCATTGTTTATTATATTGTAAATATAATTTCACAAGTGCCAATATTTTATGAGTAAAACTTTTAAATAATAAGTTAAACTTTTAAATAATTTTATTTATATTTGATAAAAAACACGAAAGATGATTGGAGAAAAAATTAGAAAAATTAGAACTATAAAAGGGTTTTCTCAAGACTATGTTTCAAATTTATTAAGTATATCACAAGCTGCTTATTCGGATATTGAAAATAATAAATCTAAAGTGAATTTTGAAAGAATTTAAGAAATTGCAAATATTTTTGAATTGGATATTAATGATTTGATTTCTTTTGATGAAAATCAGGTTTTTAATAATACGTTTAATGAAAATTCAAGTGGTTATTTTAATGTAAAAAAAGTTATAACTGAAACATTTGATAAAGAAAGAGAAGCTTACGTTGATCAAATCAAATCACTAAAAGAAGAAGTTCTTTATTTGAGAAAAAAGTTAGATGAAAAATAACGAAAAAATCCCAAAACATATTTATGTGTTTTGGGATTTTTTATTGTAAAAAAGAGTTTTCTAAAACTGACTGTTGTTTTTGAAAACTTCTTGATTTACTTCGTCTATATAATTCAATAATTCCATTTTTCCAGTTGATTCTGTTGCGGAAGTCACAAAATGATTTGGCATTTCAGCCCAATTATTTGCGAACATTTGCTTTTTGTAAGCTGCAATGTGGGAATCAATTTTCACTTTACTGATTTTATCCGCTTTTGTAAAAACAATGCAAAAAGGAATTTCACTTTCCCCCATATACGACATAAATTCGATGTCAATATTTTGCGCTTCGTGACGAATATCTATCAAAACAAAAGCGCATACGAGTTGTTCTCTGGTTTCAAAATAATCGGTTATAAATTGTTGAAAAACAGATTTCGTTTTTTTGGAAACTTTCGCATATCCATAACCAGGCAAATCGACTAAGAACCAATTGTTGTTAATCAAAAAGTGGTTTATCAATTGAGTTTTCCCAGGTCTTCCCGAAGTTTTTGCTAAGTTTTTATGATTCGTCAGCATATTTATCAAAGAAGATTTTCCCACATTTGAACGACCAATAAAGGCATATTCTGGCAAGAACTCTTTCGGACATTTATCAACTTCAGAATTACTGATTATAAATTCGGCGGTATTAATTTTCATAATCAAATTTGATTTCTGCAAAGGTAGTCAAAAAAAACACCACAACAATTCCAGTAAATACTCGAAATGTTGTGGTTTATCTGTTTTGAAATATTACAAATTTACCTTTTGTAACCATTCAAACATAAGTTCATTGAATTCGTCAGGTCGTTCCATCATTGCCGCGTGACCACATTTATCAATCCAATATAAAGTTGAATTTGGTAGTAATTTATGAAATTCTAACGCAACATCTGGCGGCGTTACTGTGTCGTTTTTTCCCCAAATAATACACGTTGGAATGTGCATTTTTGGTAAATCCTTAGCCATATTATGACGAATGGCACTTTTGGCAATAGTTAAGGTTTTGATTAATTTTATTCGGTCGTTTGCCATACTAAAAACTTCATCAACCATTTCTTTTGTGGCAACTTTTGGGTCGTAAAAAACTGCTTCTGCCTTCTTTTGAATATATTCATAATCACCACGTCTTGGGTAACTGTCACCCATTGCGCTTTCGTAAAGTCCTGAACTTCCTGTAATTACAAGTCCTAACATTTTTTCAGGATACATTTTTGCGTGGTATAAAGCAATGTGTCCACCCAACGAATTTCCCATTAGAATTACTCTGTCAAAACCTTTGAATGTGATAAAATCTTTAACGTATTTGGCAAAAGACTTCACATTAGTTCGCAAAAGACTTTGAGTATAAATTGGCAATTCAGGTATAATAATTTTATATCCTTTTTGAGAAAAGTAAGCCCCAGCCGATTCAAAGTTGCTTAAACCACCCATTAATCCGTGTAAAACGATAATTGGTGTTCCTTCGCCAGCTTCAAAATAGGTATAACGCCCTTCTTTTTTTAATACGTGTTCCATTATTATAATGACATTTCAATTTTGACAAATATAAGATTTAATAACTAATTATTATTTTAAATGATTGTCATTATTTTTCAAGCTTAAAACAATCTTAAAAATGAAAATTTGACTTCGATTTTTGGATTTCTAAAGTTGCAAATTCGATGTAAATGAAGCGCAAATAATAAATTATTGAGTTTTTGATTCTAATTTATGGTGTTTCTTAACGATTTGCCAAAGAACCTTTTATGAAATGAAACCTACAAATTAGCGGTTTTTTGCAGGAAGTGGTAAAACTTATTAACAAAGTGGTATATTGTGGTATATTGTGGTAAATTTTTTTATATTTTTGTCAGAACCATTTCAAATACTATTAAAATTGAATTCAATAATTGGAACATACGAATGTAAAGTTGATGCTAAAGGAAGGCTGCTTTTGCCTGCGCCTTTAAAAAAGCAATTGACAGCTTCACTTCTTGACGGTTTTGTCTTGAAACGTTCGGTTTTTCAGCCTTGTTTGGAATTATATCCAATGTCGGAATGGAACTTGATGATGAATAAAATCAACAAGTTGAACAAATTTGTAAAGAAAAATAACGACTTCATTCGCCGTTTTACTGCGGGTGTAAAAGTGGTTGAAATAGATGCTTTAGGCCGAGTATTGGTTCCTAAAGATTTAGTTGCATTTGCATCAATTTCTAAAGATTTGGTACTTTCTTCAGCTGTAAATATCGTTGAAATTTGGGATAAAGATTTATATGAAAATTTCATTTCTAACGATGAAATTGACTTTGCAGATTTAGCAGAAGAGGTGATGGGTAACGTAAATGACGATGAAAATGGAATATCATAATCCTGTATTATTAAAAGAATCTGTTGACGGACTTAATATAAAATCAGACGGAATATATGTTGATGTGACTTTTGGCGGAGGCGGACATTCAAAAGAAATTTTGAGTCGTTTGGGTCCAAATGGAAAGTTATTCGCATTTGACCAAGATGAAGATGCTATAGAAAATGCTTTAGACGACGAACGTTTTGTTTTGATAAATGAAAATTTCCGATTTATAAAAAGGTTTTTAAGATTTCATAATGTGAAAAGCGTTGATGGAGTTTTGGCTGATTTAGGAGTTTCTTCGCATCAATTTGACGTTGCAGAACGTGGTTTTTCAACTCGTTTTGATGCTGAATTAGATATGAGAATGAGTCAGAAAAACGACTTAAATGCGTATCGAGTTGTCAACGAATACGACGAAACAAATTTGAGAAGAGTTTTTTTGGATTACGGAGAATTGAAAAATGCACCAGCAATTGCCCGTGTAATTATTGAAGCTCGTGAAGAAGAACAGATTAAAAATACAGAACAGCTAAAAATAGTTTTAGGACGTTTTTTGCCAGCGCATAAAAGCCATAAAATATTGGCTCAAATGTATCAGGCAATCCGAATTGAAGTCAACCAAGAAATGGATGTTTTAAAAGAATTTTTAGAACAATCTTTGGAAGTTTTGAAGCCAGGTGGACGATTGAGTGTTATTTCATACCATTCATTGGAAGACAGATTGGTAAAAAGATTGATGAAAAACGGAATGTTTGAAGGCGAACCAGAGCGTGATTTTTTTGGAAATTTTTCAGTACCATTTAAAACAATTGGAAAATTAATTGTTCCTGATTTTCAAGAAATTAAAATCAATAATAGGGCTCGAAGTGCAAAATTGAGAATAGCTGAAAAGAGGTAAATAATGAAAAATGGCGTTTACAGCATATTAAAAGCAAGATTTTTAATCAACGAAGAAGCAAATGCGGCTAAAAATTGGCGGTTCATTGTTTTTCTAATTCTTCTAGCCATTTTTATGATTGCCAACAACAATAATGTAGATCAAAAAGTTTTTAAAATCATTGAATTGACAGGAGAAGTAAAAGAATTGCGTTCGGAATTTGTTGACCGTCGTTCGGAATTAATGAAGTTAAAAATGGAATCTACAGTTACACTTAAAATGATTGAAAAAGGCATCAAACCCGCTTCATCACCACCGATAAAAATAATAGTAAAGAAAGAAGAAGAAAAAGGTTTTCTGAAAAATTTATGGTAGAAGATAATAAAAATATAATCTTAAGAATTTATATAGTTGCAGTTGTCATCTTTTTAATGGCGCTTGCAATTGTAGTAAAAATCACTAATATCCAATGGGTAGAAGGTGATTCTTTGCGCAAATTAGCCAAAGAACGTTCCATAAGAAATTTTGTTATTCCTGCCAATAAAGGAAATATTTATTCGTCTGATGGAAGTTTGTTGGCAACGTCTATTCCAAATTACACCATTCGATTTGATGCTCTGGCGCCAGATTCTAAGGATTTTCATAAAAACATCAAACCTTTATCCGATTCATTAGGTGTTTTATTTAATAAGTCCAGCAGTTTTTTTCAATTGGAATTAACTGCTGCAAGAACAAACAAAAACAGATTTTTATTAGTTGCAAGAGATTTGAGTTACACGGAATATATGCGAATTAAGAGTTTTCCTTTATTCAAATTAGGAATTTATAAAGGTGGAATTATCATTGAACAAAAAACAGTTCGAAAACATCCAATTGGAGAAATTGCGCAAAGAACTATTGGCTATGAGCGCATTACGCCAGAAGGTTTGCCGGATGGAAAAGGAATTGAATGGGCATTTAGAAAATATTTAAACGGAAAAGACGGAAAAGTGCTAAAGCAAAGAATTGCAAAAGGACAGTGGAAGCCTATCCGTGATGTAAATGAAGTTGAGCCGCAAGATGGCTACGATGTGATTTCTACGATTGATGTTTATATTCAAGATATTGCGCATCATTCGTTATTAGAACAACTTGAAAAATACAAAGCTGATCACGGATGCGTGGTGGTTATGGAAACTAAAACGGGTCAAGTTAAAGCAATTTCTAATTTAGGAAAAGTTGCAGAAGGCGTTTATTCTGAAACGACAAACTATGCAATTGCTGAATCTCACGAACCGGGCTCAACCTATAAATTGGCAGATTTGATGACGCTTTTAGAAGATAAAAAAGTGGACACAAGTGCTGTTTATAATACGAATGGTGGAGTAGTTACTTATTTTGGAAAGAAAGTTGCAGATTCTCACGAAGGCGGTTACGGAATTATTTCATTGGCAAAAGGATTTGAAAAATCATCAAATACCGTAATGGTTCAGGCGGTTTATAATAATTATAAAAATAATCCTTCTCAATTTGTAAATCATTTGGATGCGTATGGTTTGAATTCTCGATTGGGATTGCCATTTCAAGGAGAAGGGAAACCCTATATTCCCCAGCCTACAGATAAAACGTGGTCAAATCTTTCACTTCCGTGGATGGCTTTTGGGTATGGAGTTTCAATCACGCCATTGCAAACGTTGACATATTATAATGCTGTTGCAAATAACGGTGAAATGGTAAAACCACAATTCGTTTCAGAGATAAAAGAATGGAATAGAACGGTGTTGAAATTCAATAAAAAAGTCATCAATCCAAAGATTTGTTCGCAAGAAACGATTCTAAAATTGAAAGCTGTTTTGGAAAATGTGGTTAAAAGAGGAACAGCATCAAAATTATATTCTAAGGATTTTTCGATGGCCGGAAAAACGGGAACAGCTCAAGCAAATTATGCATCTAACGGCGGTGCAGATAAACATTATATTTCGTCATTTGTAGGTTATTTTCCTGCAGATGTGCCTAAATATTCATGTATTGTTGTAGTTCACGATCCGGATGCTTCCAATAATACTTATTACGGGGCCGATGTTGCGGGTCCTGTTTTTAAAAGAATAGCGCAAAAGATTTTTACCGATTCGCCAACGAGAAATGAAGTGAAAAATTTGGATAAAAAGAATCCTACACAAGAAAAAAATTACTCGGATTACTACGCAAAATCGCAAGAAAAAAAGAATGTAATTCCAAATTTAAAAGGAATGTCAGGAATGGATGCAGTTGCTTTATTGGGAAATCTTAAAGTAAAAGTAAAAATAATTGGGGTTGGAAAAGTAAAAAAACAATCCATTAATCCGGGAGTAGCTATTACAAGTGAAGCAACTATAACATTAGAATTATCGTGATAAATCTAAAAGAAATACTTTGGAAAGTAGCAATTGAAGCCGTAAATGGTTCGACGGATGTTGCTATTGAAAAAATGGAATTTGATTCCAGAAAAATTTCTGAAAATGATGTTTTCATTGCCATTCGCGGAACAATTTCTGATGGGCACGATTTTATTGAAACCGCTATTAATAAAGGCGCAATTGCAATAATTTGCGATACATTTCCAGAGATAATTGTTACAGGAATTACTTATATCCAAGTAAAAGACACAAACAAAGCGATGGCTTTTATGGCGGCAAATTATTTTGAAAACCCGTCTCAAAAACTAAAGTTGGTTGGAATTACAGGCACCAACGGAAAAACTACGGTGGCTTCGTTATTGTATCAATTATTTCAAAAAGCAGGGTATAAGGTGGGATTACTTTCTACAGTTAAAATTTTAGTTGACACCAAAGAATACAAAGCAACGCACACCACGCCTGATTCAATTACGATAAATCAGTATCTAAAAGAGATGGTTGATGAAGGTGTTGACTATTGTTTTATGGAAGTAAGTTCTCACGGAATTCATCAAAAAAGAACAGAAGGGTTGCAATTTGCTGGAGGCGTTTTCACCAATTTATCTCACGATCATTTAGATTACCACCCTACATTTTCGGAATATAGAGATGTAAAAAAATCGTTTTTCGATAATTTACCGAAAACTGCTTTTGCATTATCAAATAGTGATGATAAAAATGGAAGCGTAATGTTGCAAAATACAGTGGCAAGAAAATTGACGTATGCCTTGAAAACATATTCTGATTATAAAGCGCAAATTTTAGAAAATCAATTGTCGGGATTGCTATTAAAAATAAATGATAATGAAGTTTGGGTTCGGTTGATAGGAACATTTAATGCTTATAATTTATTGGCAATTTACGGAACTGCGGTTGAATTAGGGTTAGAATCATTAGAAGTTTTACGATTATTATCTGAATTAGAAAGTGTTTCTGGACGTTTCCAATTCATAGTTTCAAAAGGAAATATTACGGCAATTGTTGATTATGCGCATACGCCGGATGCTTTAGAAAACGTTTTGAAAACGATAAATGACATTAGAACCAAGAACGAACAACTGATTACGGTTGTGGGTTGTGGCGGTGACAGAGACAAAACGAAACGCCCAATAATGGCAGACATCGCATCGATTTTAAGTGATAAAATAATTATTACTTCGGACAATCCAAGAACGGAAAATCCTGAAACGATAATTGCAGAAATGGAACATGGTGTTGCGCCTCAAAATTTTAATAAAACAGTTTCAATTTCAGATAGAAAGCAAGCAATTAAAGCGGCTTGTCAATTGGCTCAAGCCAATGATATTATTCTAATTGCTGGAAAAGGACACGAAACATATCAAGAAATTAATGGTGTTCGCCACGATTTTGATGATATGAAAATTGTAAAAGAAATGTTAGATCAATTAGGAAAATAAGGTTTCATCGGATAAATGTTTAATCGTTTAGTCGAAAAGCCAATAAGAAGTTCAACAAATAACCGATTAACCAAATAAACTAAAATTATGCTATATTATTTATTTGAATACCTACATAAAGTATTAAACGTTCCGGGAGCTGGAGTGTTTCAATATATCACATTTAGATCGGCTTTGGCATTGATATTATCGTTATTGATTTCTACGATTTTCGGAAAAAGAATCATCAATTTTTTGAAAAATCAGCAAGTTGGAGAAACCGTTCGGGAATTGGGTCTTGCAGGACAAACTCAAAAAGCGGGAACGCCAACAATGGGTGGTTTGATTATTATTATCGCGACTTTAATTCCAGTTGTTTTATTTACAAAACTGAATAATATCTATATAATTCTATTGATTGTAACCACGCTTTGGATGGGAACTATTGGTTTTATTGACGATTATATCAAAATTTTCAAAAAAGACAAAGAAGGTTTAAAAGGTATTTTCAAGGTAATTGGTCAAGTTGGATTGGGAATAATTGTAGGTTCTGTTTTGTATTTGCATCCCGGTGTAACGGTTAGAAAAGACGTAAAAGATAAAGTTTCATTGACACAAACTGAAAATGTAATTCATCAAGCGCCAATTGAAGAAAAATCGACAGCAACAACAATTCCTTTTTTCAAAAATAACGAGTTTGATTATGCCGAATTATTAGCTTGGACCGGCGAAGGTTACGAAAAATGGGCGTGGTTGATATTCATTCCATTTGTAATTTTCATAATAACGGCAGTTTCAAATGGTGCCAATTTAACCGATGGAATTGATGGTTTGGCGGCAGGAACATCTGCAATTTCTGTTTTGGCATTGGCAATTTTCACTTTCGTTTCTGGAAACATTGTTTTTTCAAATTATCTGAACATAATGTACATTCCTGATTCAGGTGAAATGACCGTATTTATTGCAGCTTTTATTGGAGCATTAATTGGCTTTCTTTGGTATAATTCCTATCCCGCATCAGTATTTATGGGCGATACAGGAAGTTTGACCATTGGTGGAATTATCGCTGTTTTGGCAATTTCAGTTCGTAAAGAAATGTTGATTCCGTTAGTTTGTGGAATTTTCTTAGCTGAGAATTTCTCGGTTGTGTTACAAGTTGCTTATTTCAAATATACTAAAAAACGATTTGGTGAAGGACGAAGAATCTTCCTAATGTCGCCATTGCATCATCATTATCAGAAAAAAGGGTATCACGAAAGTAAGATTGTAACTCGATTTTGGATTGTCGGAATTTTATTAGCAATTCTGTCAATTGTAACCCTGAAATTAAGATAGTATGAGATTAGTCATACTCGGTGGAGGTGAAAGTGGAGTTGGAACCGCAATCCTTGGAAAGAAAAAAGGATACGATATTTTTGTGTCCGATTTTGGAAAAATAAAAGAAAATTATAAGGAAGTTCTTAGCATTAATGGAATAAAATGGGAAGAGGAAAAGCATACGGAAAAGAAAATTCTGAATGCAGATGTGGTGATGAAAAGCCCAGGAATACCAGATAAATCTCCGATTGTCAAAATGCTAATCGAGAATAAAATCCCCGTGATTTCCGAAATTGAATTTGCAGCGCCATTTACAAAAGCAAAAACAATAGGAATTACGGGTAGTAATGGTAAAACAACCACAACAATGTTGACATATCATTTGCTAAAATCGGCAGGAATAAATGTTGGACTCGGAGGGAATATTGGAAAGAGTTTTGCGTGGCAAGTTGCCGAAGATAAATACGATTATTACGTTTTGGAATTAAGCAGTTTTCAATTGGACGGAATCATAAATTACAAGCCAGATATTGCAATTATTACCAATATAAGCCCGGATCATTTAGACCGATACGAATATAAATATGAAAATTATATCGCATCAAAATTTAGAATTACAATGAACCAAACAGAAAACGACTTTTTAATCTATGACGCAGATGACGAAGCAATTTCAGAATGGTTAAAAAACAACAAAACAAAAGCACAATTAATTCCATTTTCACTTATAAAAACATTTGAAAATGGAGCCTTTATAAAAGATAAAAATATGGAAATCATCATCAACGAAGAAGAATTTGTAATGGAAACACAATACATTGCATTGGAAGGAAAACACAATTTGAAAAATGCGATGGCGGCAACTTCGGTAGCCAAATTATTGCAAATTCGCAAACAAACCATTCGGGAAAGTTTGTCAAACTTTCAAGGTGTAGAACATCGTTTGGAGAAAGTTTTGAAAATCCAAAATGTGCAATACATTAATGATTCAAAAGCGACCAATGTGAACGCTGCTTTTTTTGCTTTAGACAGTATGAATTCGCCTACAGTATGGATTGTTGGTGGTGTTGATAAAGGAAATGATTATTCAGAATTGATGTCTTTGGTTCATGAAAAAGTGAAAGCAATTATTTGTCTTGGTGTTGATAACAAGAAAATAATTGATGCTTTTGGAAATATTGTTGATATGATGATTGAAGTTTCAAGTATGCAAGATGCGGTAACTATGGCGCAACGTTTATCCGAAAAAGGCGATACCGTTTTGTTATCCCCAGCTTGTGCGAGTTTTGATTTATTTGAAAACTACGAAGACAGAGGAAGACAATTTAAAAACGCAGTACAGAATTTATAAGAAAATTTAAGATTTCAGAGTTTAGATTTTAGATTGAGGAATCAAATAATATCTTTTAATAACAACAAATGAAATTGAATATTTTAACAATCGAATAAATCAAAAAAATAGAAGTTTAGGTTTTTAAATCTAACATCTTAAATCAAAAATCGAAAATCAGTAATGAAAGAACTAATAAACAATCTAAAAGGAGACAAAGTAATATGGACATTCGTGGCCTTATTAGCGCTGTTTTCGTTTATGCCTGTTTTTAGTGCGAGTAGTAATTTAGCCTATTTGAACAAAGGAACTGGAAATACAATCAGTTATTTGCTGACTCATTTGGCTCATATTTTTATGGGTTTCTTAATAATTTATGCCGTTCATAAAATTCCATATCACTATTTCAGAGCGATTTCTAAAATTGCATTGCCCGTGGTTTGGGCATTGTTGGTCTTTACTTTAATTAGAGGAACGGCAATCGCTGGTGCAAATGCGAGTCGTTGGATTAAAGTGCCATTTATTGGAATTACATTTCAAACATCAACTTTTGCGTTTGTGGTTTTGATGATTTTTGTAGCCCGATATTTATCTAAAAAATCAGAAGAGCCAATGACTTTAAAATCATCATTATTGGAACTTTGGTTGCCTGTTTTTATTACGTTAGCATTTATTTTACCAGCCAATTTTTCTACAACAGCTTTGATATTTGCAATGGTTGTGATGCTAACTTTTGTCGGGAATTATCCAATAAAATACATTGCATTTATAGTTGGTTCTGGAGTTGTTTGCTTGGTATTTTTTGTGTTATTGTCGAAAGCATTTCCAGATTCTAAATTTTTCAATAGAGTAGGAACGTGGACAAGCAGAATTGAAAACTATACTTCAAATAAGCCTGGCGAGGATGATTACCAAATTAAAAATGCAAAAATAGCAATTGCTTCAGGAGGAATTTACGGTTTAGGACCTGGGAAAAGTGTACAGAAAAATGTACTTCCACAATCGTCTTCGGATTTTATTTTTGCAATTATTGTCGAAGAATATGGCTTAATTGGAGGCTTGCTAGTTCTTAGTTTATACTTGTTATTGTTCTTCCGATTTATGGTTGCGGCACATAAAGCCAATACACTTTTCGGAAAATTATTAGTGGTTGGTTTGGGATTTCCAATGATATTTCAAGCGCTTATTAATATGGGTGTCGCAGTTGAATTGTTGCCTGTAACTGGTCAAACATTACCGTTAATAAGTAGCGGTGGAAGTTCTATTTGGATGACGTGTGTTTCCCTTGGGATAATTATCAGCGTTACCAAAAAAGACGAAGAAATTGCATTAGAACAAAGTGAAGCTGAAAAAAGAGATCTGATTCTTCAAAAGTTAATTGACGAACAAATCGAAAAAGAAAATGCCGTTGAAGAAGATGTTTTGGAGAATAATTATTCTATTGAAGACACTTCTAAAAATCCAATGGATGCGGTTTTGAAGAAGAAATAAGCCCCCTAACCCCCGAAGGGGGAATTGTGAAAGATTATGAAAGAAACAAATTTAAATAGTAGCATTTCGGTTTCGTCTCCTTCCCTTCGGGAAGGTCGGGATGGGATTAAATTCATAGTGAGTGGTGGCGGAACAGGTGGACATATCTACCCGGCAATTGCTATTGCAAATGAATTAAAATCTCGTTTTCCAGATGCTGAATTTCTTTTTGTTGGTGCTCAAGATAAAATGGAAATGCAAAAAGTGCCACAAGCGGGTTATGCTATAAAAGGACTTTGGATTGCTGGTTTACAACGAAAATTGACTTTGCAAAATCTATTATTTCCTGTAAAACTAATCAGTAGTTTGTGGAAATCAAGAGCTATAATCAAAGGATTCAAACCCGATGTAGTTATTGGAACGGGTGGATTTGCTTCTGGGCCATTATTGCAAATGGCGAATTACTTGAATATTCCAACGGTTATTCAAGAACAAAATTCATTTCCTGGAATTACAAATAAATTGTTGAGTAAGAAAGCCAATACAATTTGTGTAGCTTATGAAAATTTAGAGCGGTTTTTTCCAAAAGACAAAATGATTTTAACTGGAAATCCTGTTCGCCAAGATTTAATTGACATTGATAGCAAAAGAGAAGAAGCCATTAAATATTTCAATTTGGATGCTTCCAAAAAAACACTTTTAGTTCTTGGCGGAAGCCTTGGTGCAAGAAGAATAAATCAATTAATTGAAAAGGAATTACCAAATATAACCAATCAAAATATTCAGGTTATCTGGCAATGTGGCAAGTTCTATTTTGATCAGTACAATAAATATAATACAAATGCCAACCAACAACCAACAACCAACATTCAGGTTTTTGCCTTTATTGACCGTATGGATTTGGTTTATGCTGCCGCAGATTTCATAATTTCTCGTGCTGGCGCATCATCGGTTTCGGAGTTGAGTATTGTGGGAAAACCTGTGATTTTCATTCCATCGCCAAATGTTGCCGAAGACCATCAAACCAAAAACGCCAAATCAATTGTAGATAGAAATGGCGCTTTGATGCTTAAAGAAAGTGAATTGGATGAAAAATTTAATACCGTTTTTAGCGATTTAGTTGCCAATGAAAATTTGCAAAAGCAACTATCAGAAAACATAAAAAAATTAGCAAAAATTCACGCTACAAGTGATATTGTAGATGAAATTGTGAAATTGATAAAATAAATATAAGTCAAAAGGTCGTTGGACTTTAAGACTTTAAACATTAAGACTTTTTTAAATGAATTTGAACCAAATACAGAACGTCTATTTCATAGGAATCGGAGGGATTGGGATGAGTGCTTTGGCGCGTTATTTCAAAACCATCGGTAAAAATGTATCTGGGTATGATAAAACGGAAACCGAACTCACGAAAGAATTGGTGCAAAGTGGCATCAACATTCATTTTGAAGACAATATCAATCTAATTCCAACTGATTTTTACACTGAAAATACGTTGGTAATTATTACTCCAGCAGTTCCAATTACGCATTCAGAATGGAACTATTTTTTAGAAAGAGATTTCAATGTTAAGAAAAGAGCAGAAGTTTTAGGAATTATTACAAAAGATACGTTTTGTTTTGCAGTTGCAGGAACGCACGGAAAAACAACAACATCAAGTATTTTAGGACATATTTTATATGAAAGTGGTGCCGATGTGACTTCGTTTTTAGGCGGAATTGTAGAGAATTATAATTCTAATTTAATTGGAACTGGAAAAACGATAACTGTGGTTGAAGCCGATGAATTTGACCGTTCGTTCTTGCATTTACATCCCAATATTGCCTGCATTACTTCTATGGATGCCGATCATTTGGACATTTATGGAGATAGTGCCGCAATTGAAGCTTCATTTGTAGAATTTGCTGATAAAGTGGAAGATAAAAGTAAGCTTTTTATAACCAAAGATTTGCCATTAGAAGGAGTTAGAGTAGAAATTAGCGAAAGTAAAACACTTAGCGAAGTTCCCCCTTTGGGGGTTAGGGGGCTATTCAAGGCTTTCAATGTGAGAATTGAGAATGGAAATTATGTTTTTGATGTGCAAACGCCAACGGAAATCATAACAAATTTACAATTTGGATTGCCTGGAAAACACAATTTAACGAATGCTTTGATGGCTTTGGCAATGGCAAAAACGTTCGGAACATCCAATGATGCAATTGCAAAAGCACTGAAATCGTTCAAAGGAATTAAGAGAAGATTTTCATATCAAATAAAAGAAACCGATTTAGTATATATTGATGATTATGCGCACCATCCAACAGAAATAAATGCGGTGCATCAAGCAGTTTCAGAATTGTATCCCAATCAAAAAGTGTTGGCAATTTTTCAACCGCATTTGTTCAGCAGAACAAAAGATTTTGCCGATGATTTTGCTAAAAGTCTTTCTGCTTTTGATGAGGTTTTATTGTTAGCTATTTATCCTGCACGAGAAGTACCAATGAAAGGAATTACATCTGATTGGTTGTTGGGAAAAATGACAAATGAGCATAAAAAAGTGGTTTCAAAATTGGATTTAATTCCATCAATATTGAAAAGTGAAGCAAAAATAATTGTTACTATTGGAGCTGGGGATATTGGAGAATTGGTTCAACCAATAAAAGAAGCATTGCTAAAAAAATAAATTGATTTTTGATTACAAAATTGAATAGCATAAATAAATTAAAATGAAAAACTTGAATTGGAAAAATATTTGGATAAATGTAAGATTGCTGCTAATGTTTGTGGCGGTTATTTTCCTATTTTCATTCTCTTCAAAACGAAATTCTGAGCGAAAACTCTCGAAATCAGTAGTGGTTTTTCTCGGAAATGACGAACTTTTTGTTACACACGAAACGGTTAATAAATTGTTAATAGAAAATAATAAGAGTGTGCAAATACTACAAAAAGATAAGGTAGATTTGAACAAATTGGAAAAATATCTCGACAATTACAATATGATTGAAAAATCAGAAGTGTTTGTCACTATTGATGGCGTGCTAAAAGCAGTGGTAAAACAGAAGTCGCCAATAGCAAGGGTTTTTGATGAAAACGGATCCTTTTATTTTGATTATCAGGGGAATAAAATGCCGTTATCTGAAAATTTCACGGCGAGAGTTCCGATAGTTTCAGGTGCAATAAATGATGAAAATAGCAAGGATTTAAATAAATTATTTCGATTTATTTATGATGATGCTTTTTTGAAAAAAAACATAATTGGAATAGAAATTTTGCCAACAGGGGCGATAATTATGTCCAACAGAAATTATAATTACAAGATTGATTTTGGAAGAACCATAAATGTGGAAGCTAAATTCAAAAATTATAAAGCATTTTTTCAAAAAGCAGAAGCAGATAGTTCGTTAGTGAAATATAAAAAAATAAATCTGAGGTTTACGCAGCAAGTCGTTTGCACAAAATAATTGGTTATGGAAAAAGAGAACATTGCAGTAGGATTAGACATTGGGACAACGAAAATTGTCGCAATGATTGGTAGAAAAAACGAATACGGAAAATTGGAGATTCTTGGAATTGGAAAATCCAAAAGCTTAGGTGTGAAAAGAGGCGTGGTTGATAATATCACTCAAACCATTCAATCTATCCAACAAGCGGTTCAAGAAGCAGAAACCAATTC
The DNA here is from genome assembly GCF_040402835.1 of Flavobacterium sp. Lineage (GTDB taxonomy): Bacteria > Bacteroidota > Bacteroidia > Flavobacteriales > Flavobacteriaceae > Flavobacterium. The sequence continues at coordinate 10,285 of NZ_JBBALW010000027.1, read as the reverse complement.
AGGTTACAAAATAAAAGATGTAGTTGTAGGAATTGCGGGACAACATATTCGCAGTATTCAACACAGCGATTACATCAGCAGAAGTAATGCAGAAGAAGTTATTGGCGATAAAGACATTGATTTATTGATTAATCAAGTTCATAAACTAGCGATGCTTCCAGGAGAAGAAATTATTCACGTTTTGCCTCAAGAATTCAAAATCGATGGGCAATCTGAAATAAAAGAACCAATCGGAATGTGTGGCGGAAGATTAGAATCTAGTTTTCACGTGGTTGTTGGGCAAGCATCATCAATCCGAAATGTGGGAAGATGTATTCAAAGTTCAGGCATAGAATTATCAGGATTAACCTTGGAACCATTGGCTTCGGCAGATGCGGTTTTGAGTCAAGAAGAAAAAGAAGCGGGTGTAGCTTTGATAGATATTGGAGGTGGAACGACAGATTTAGCCATTTTCAAAGACGGTATTATTCGCCACACGGCAGTAATTCCTTTTGGAGGAAATGTAATCACAGACGACATCAAAGAAGGCTGTTCTATCATTGAAAAGCAAGCGGAATTATTGAAAGTGAAATTTGGATCGGCTTGGCCAGGAGAAAATAAAGACAACGAAATTGTTTCTATTCCAGGTTTGCGAGGCAGAGAACCAAAAGAAATTTCTTTGAAAAATTTATCTAAAATAATCCACGCTCGTGTCGTTGAAATTATTGAGCAAGTTTTTGTTGAAATTAAAGCGTATGGTCACGAAGATCCAAGACGTAAATTGATTGCAGGTATCGTATTAACTGGGGGTGGCGCACAATTGAACCACATCAAACAATTAGTAGAATACATAACAGGAATGGATACGAGAATTGGGTATCCAAACGAGCATTTGGCGGGTGATTCTGATGAAGAAATTTCAAGTCCATTATATGCAACAGCAGTTGGATTGGTTATGAATTCTATTGAAAACAGTTCGCAAAGTGCGGTTAGAATTAGTTTTTCTGCACCAGAAAAAGTAAATGCGTATAGAGCGCCAATGGAACAAATTCAAGCAATTGAAGAACCTGTTCAACAAGAAGAAGAGGAAAGAGTACAACCGAAAATACCCATGGGAGAATCGACAGAAACAAAAATCAGGAAATCGTTTTTTGATAAATATGTCGATAAGATTAAAGAATTTTTAGACAACGCAGAGTAGTTTAAAAATTAAATTAAAACAAAATTCTCTTTTTGCTTAGTGCCGAAAGAAGTTAAAAAATAGAATAATTAATTAAGAATAAAAAACCAATATTATGACAAGCAACTCAGATTTTGGAAGTATTTCATTTGATTTACCAAAGAACCAATCAAATGTAATTAAGGTAATTGGCGTTGGTGGAGGCGGAAGTAACGCAATCAACCACATGTTCAAACAAGGTATTAAAGGCGTTGATTTCATCGTTTGTAACACCGATTCGCAAGCATTAGAAAACAGTTCGGTTCCGAACAAAATTCAATTGGGTGTGAATTTAACCGAAGGACTTGGTGCAGGTGCCAATCCAGAAGTGGGTCAACAATCAGCGATTGAGAGCATTGCCGACATCGAAAAAATGTTGGACAGCAATACCAAAATGGTTTTCATTACCGCAGGAATGGGTGGTGGAACTGGAACTGGTGCTGCCCCAGTAATTGCTCAATTGGCAAAAGAAAGAGACATTCTAACCGTTGGAATTGTAACTATTCCTTTTCAATTTGAAGGAAAAGTACGTCAAGAACAAGCGTTATTAGGTGTTGAAAAATTAAGAAAACAAGTCGATTCTTTGATTGTTATCAATAATAACAAATTGAGAGAAGTATATGGAAATTTAGGTTTCAAAGCCGGTTTCTCTAAAGCGGACGAAGTTTTGGCAACTGCCTCAAGAGGAATTGCTGAAGTAATTACGCATCACTATACTCAAAATATCGATTTAAAAGATGCGAAAACCGTTTTGTCAAACAGTGGAACTGCCATTATGGGTTCGGCTTCGGCAAGTGGTGAAAATCGTGCAAAAGAAGCCATTATTTCTGCGCTCGATTCCCCATTATTAAATGATAATAAAATCGCAGGTGCCAAAAACGTATTGTTGCTTATCGTTTCTGGAACCAATGAAATCACAATTGACGAAATCGGAGAAATTAATGATCATATTCAAGCCGAAGCAGGTCACAATGCCAATATTATTATGGGTGTTGGTGAAGATGAGTCTCTTGGCGATGCCATAGCTGTGACCATTATTGCTACTGGTTTCAATGTCGAACAACAAAATGAAATCGTAAATACGGAACCTAAAAAAATTATCCACACTTTGGGTGGCGAACAAAAATTAGTTCAAGATTTATCAAATAATAAAGCAATTCCAGGATTCGATTTTTTGAAATTTGAGGATGTAATTCCTCAAAAAGAAGAGAAAATCATCTTTGAATTATTAGAAGATGAAGTAGAAATTGATGTTGTTGCAGAAGTTCCAATGGAAGTTTTTGAAGCACCTGAAGTTGAAGTTCCAACGTTCGAAATGGACTTGGTTCCAACTTCAGAATTCATAAAAAACCTTGAAGTTACTTTCGAAATTGTAGCGCCAGAATTGGATGTAGAATATTATTTTTCTGCCCCAGAAGTGAAAGAAATTGAAGTGGTTGCACCAAGAGCAAATTACATCGAAGAAGAGCAAATTACATTTTCATTCGATTTGCCAATTGCTAAAACCGAAGCGCCAAAAGAAGATCGTTTTCTTTTTCAATTGACGGATGAGACTAAAAATATTCAAGTAAATGAGCCTGTGGAGTTTGTCCCAATGACCGAACTGAACGAAAGTGGTATCATCAAATATTCTCTTGAAGAGTATATGGATATCGAAAAAGAATTATCAAATTCTAAGCCTGTTGCCGCGACAATCGAAGAGCCAATTGCTGCCGAATTGAATATCACGGTAAAACAAGTTGATTTCACGGACAATAACAACCCGTTTTCAGATGAAATTTCCCCAATGGAAATGTCAATCGAAGAATCGTCTAAAATTATTGCCGATGAAAGAAGAAGAAAATTGAAAGATTTCAACTATAAATTTCACAATAATCCATCACGAGTGGAGGAATATGAAAAAGAGCCGGCGTATAAAAGATCGGGTGTTGACCTTTCAAACCCTTTAAACAGCAATACAAATTCCCGAATTTCATTGGGAACCGACAGCAATAATGACAGTCAATTGAGATCCAACAACTCGTTTTTGCACGATAACGTAGATTAAACAAAAGGCAATCAATATAAATTTAGCCCGAAAGTCTAATTGATTTTCGGGCTATTTTTTGCTTCAAAGCTTCCGATTTCTTTTTATCGGAACGGGATTAAAATCAGTTGTAAATTCAATATTAATTCTATAAATTTACAGGGCCTTAATCCAGCTGTACGTTACAAGTTTTTTCTCGAAAATGCTTTTTTCTACGACCTTAAAAGAGCTTCTAAAGTCGCTTTTTAAGGGCAAGAAAAAATCCATTTTCTCTAAAAAAGCTTTCCACTTCCATCTGGGGCAAAGTAAAATCGTTCTTATAATAACGATTCAACAAATAACCAAATTAACAAAATAAGATATGAGTTTATCAGCAAGATTAATGGACGATATTAAAACCGCAATGAGAGCAAAAGACACGATTGCATTGGAAGCACTTCGCGCCATAAAATCGGAAATTTTGTTAGCTCAAACGGCAACGGGAAGCAAGGAAGAAATCTCTGAAGAAGACGAAATCAAATTGTTGCAAAGATTGGTAAAAACCAGAAAAGACAGCGCAAAAATCTTCACAGAGCAAAACCGTTTGGACTTAGCAGAACCTGAATTAGCACAAATTGCAGTAATCGAAAAATTCTTGCCAGCACAATTAAGTGAAGCAGAAGTAGAAGCTATAATTGCAAAAATCATTGCCGAAACAGGAGCTTCAGGAATTGCTTCAATGGGAAAAGTTATGGGATTAGCCTCAGCACAATTAGGCGGAACCGCCGAAGGAAAAACCATTTCTACCATAGTAAAGAAATTGTTGGTTTAGTTAGAATTTATTGATTTTTTTTATTCTGAAATCAAAAATCTGAAATCAAAAATCATAATGGCTGCGTAGTTCAACTGGATAGAATATCAGATTTCGGCTCTGAGGGTTGCAGGTTCGAACCCTGCCGCGGTCACTTTACTCCTTGTATTATTTCACAAGGAGTTTTTTATTGTATAAATTCCGAGAACTTCGTTTGAACTGGATACCTGCCTGACGGCAGGCAGGGAATATTAGATTTCGTATCTGAGGGTTGCAAGTTCGAACCCTGCCGCGGTCACAAATATTAAAACACAATATGTTTTTAGGTATTTTATTAAACAAAAGTGGAGCGGTTGAATACTCCTCTTTTGTTTTGTAAATTAGAATTTATATTGTAAAATGAATTCATTTGTATTTCGAGCCCTTGCAAGTTCTTGACGTGTACTCATTTCATATGCAAAACCAAGTACAAATCTTTTGTTGATTATAAAGTTTAATATTCCTGCATATGCATTATCAGTTCTATACATAGCACCAATTTCAATAATTTTTTCAATATTTAAAACTGTGTTGATGTCTATAGAAACTGGAGCTCCATTCACATAGCGATACATAAAGGAAGGTTTTAAAACTAATTCAGCAATATTTTTTTTTGAATATCAATAATTTATAAATGAAAAATTTTTCTTATTTGTAAAACTTCTATTTTTATCTATTATTTACAAACGCGTTATTTTTATTTTTAAAACAAACTTTATAATACGACCTCTTAAATTACTGCTTTTTCACAAAATCCAAAACTTCGGTAATCGTTGCCATTTTGGAAAGTATAATCCCTTTACTGTCTATAATATACATTGTAGGCGTTCCAATTACAGCATAGTTTTTAAAATTAACGCCGTTCATGCCCCCTACATCACGGTATTTGGCAGCCCACGGAAACGACGCAGCGGTTTTTGTAAAAGCAGCTGGGTCTAAATCGCCGGCAATACTGATGATTTTGATGCCTTTGGCTACTAAATCTTTATAATTAGTGTTTAATGTTGCTATGGCAGTTTCACAATGCCCACAGTCCGATTGGTAAAATAACAGTAAGGTGTATTTTGAATTTAAGGCATCCATTTTTAAAACGGTGGTGGTGGTACTATTTCCCATAGTGTTGGTTAGGGTTAAGTCGGGGGATTTTTTTCCGATTGCTAACTGATACGATTGAATTATTTTTTCTAGTTTACCTGTTGGGTTTTTTATTCGGTTGTCTTTGATGAGAAAAGCTACTAATGCATTTTGGTCTTTAGTCCAAGAAAATTTTTCGGTTACAGAGATTGCAGCATCTATCAAATCTTCATACACTTGCTGGTTTTTGATGCGTTTTAAATTGCTAGCTACATCAGCGCCAAAACTTCCAAAATAAAGACTTTCTTTCGTATACACTTCCATACAAGAGTTAATGATGCCAAACCACATCGAGCTGCCGTATAAAGCATCAAAATCTATTTGTGTAAAGAAATTTTTGGCTATGGTTTTCGCCTCATTACTTTCCCATACTTTGGCTAGTTTTTCTTCTTGTGCCATTTTAAACTGCATATACTTTCCAGCAAACAAGGTTGACTGGTTGATGGTATCGACTAGCCTTTGAAGTAGTTTTTCAACACGCTGTTTTTCGGTTTCTAGTTTTTTTAAAAACGGTTCTTCTGTTTTGTACAGTTTACTCAACTCTTGGTTTAATCCTATTTGCTGTTTGTATTGTGCTGCATTGTCAAACCAGCGGTTCAAACCATCGTTTTCGGGCGAATTAAGAATTTTAGTGTTTTGAGCATATACATATTCCATATCACAAATGAGTGTTGGGTTTTCAGTAGGCGATAGCACAAAATCATAACTCAAATAAGCCTTGCCTTTAATAGTAAGATTGACCAAGCCCGTTTGGGGTTGTTTGGTTTTGAAGGCTAGCGTCCCTATGCAGTTTTGGTCTAATAGCACAGTGCCCAGCGTGTCTTTTCTAACCCCATGTACCGCTACAATAACTGCTTCTTTATTGGGGTGTTGCGATAGTTTTAAAGAAAGTTTTTGTGCCGAAAGATCTACTGCCGTAAAGGAAATAAATGCAGCGAATACTAGTTTAAAGTTCATTGTTTTTGATTTTATAAATGTTACCATTTAATGTAAATAGGCCATCGCTATAATTTATATATATTTTTTCTTTATTATCTAATTTTCACCAAAATGCTCACGAGTAATCCCCGCTTAAATGGCTTATATTGAAATCAATTCTTGAACCATTTCCAAGCTGGAATTAACTGTATTTTCTTATCGTCTTGTATAATTTCATCTTCTTGATTCATCGTGACGATCACGCCTTTTTCCAAGTCAAAAAACCTTAACGCTTCCACCAATCCATTCACTTCTCGTGGTAAATTCTCCTGCGATACTTCTGCACAAACTTGAATGGCAAGTGTTACTTTATTTTTTTCTTTAACAACAAAATCGCATTCTCCTTTCTCCCTGAAATAATAAAGCTCTTTATAAGTTCGTCTCAATTGCAGGTAAACTGCATTTTCGAATAATCGGCCCGTATCATTTGAAAAGCTTAATGAATTTGCATCTCCAAAACCTGTATCTATCACATAGACTTTCTTTGGACTAATGGCTATACTTTTTAAGGACCAGCTAAATTTGGGTAAGGTAAATAATAAATAACTATCTTCAAACCAACTGATATAATCCATCACCGTATTCACCGAACCTACACCAAAAGTGTTTTTGATATTGGTAAATGAAAATTCTTTCCCAGCATTGCTTATTAAATATAAAGCGATACTAATTAACACTTTATCATTCCTCACCGAATGCCTTACAATGATGTCTCGGTAGACAATGTCTTTAAACAGTTGCTGTAAAACTTCTTTGTTTGCGGTTTTAAGATAATCTGGAAATCCTCCTTCCACTAAATAGTGCTCAAATGTTGCTGCTTCAGCCTTTATTTTTTTGAATGATACGTATTCTTTGAACGAAAAAGGAAGCAACTCTATCTGAATATTTCTCCCTGTAAGTTTGGTACCCAGCTCTCTGCTTAACAAAGATGCATTTGAACCGGTAATACAGATCACTTTTTGCTTATCGTGAAGATTTCTAATAAATATTTCCCAATTGTCTACATTTTGTATCTCATCAAAGAAATAATACAAGGTGTTTTTACCGATTACTTCATCCAATTTTACAAAGTCAGTGGTTTCAAAACCAAATATTCGTGGGTCTTCAAAATTAAAAAACGCCACAGAAACCTTTAATTGATTGATTAACTGCTGCATCAGGGTGCTTTTACCACAACGCCTGATTCCGGTAATGATAAGCACAAATTCTTTACTCAAAGTCACCTGAGCTAATTTCTCTCTCCGTTCTCCATTAGGTTTACTCTCCAACAAAAGTTGTTGTTGCTTAAAGGCTATTTCTACGTCAGACTTTAAAACCATAGTTTTTTATATTTTAGTAATATGCAAATATACATTTTATAAATGAACAAATTTACATTTTAGTAAAATATAAATTGATAGTCGAGCAGTAGTGGGATTGCATTCTATTCGTGGCGTTACTGTTATTTGTTCCAACCCCGTGTACGGCTACAATAACCGCTTCTTTATTGGGATGTTGTGATAGGTTTAGTGTAAGTTCTTGTGCTGAAATATGCATCGAGAGCAAAAGAACGAAAAGGGGTAAGGTTAATTTTAATTTCATTTTTTTATTATTTTAAAACATTAATATTAATGGCGTCTGAAATATATTCAGATTGATAGATAGCGCTTTTTTACCATAAAAGACACAAAAGATTTATTTTGTCAAAGGTTCAAAGGTTCAAAGGTTTTTTCCTATTGAGATAAAATCTGAAATAAATTCAGATTAATCGATTAACCGAATAAACCTTTTTTACCGCAGATTAAAAGGATTTTTCAAATAACCAAAACAATTATCATCCATCAACTTTTGCGCCCTCCAAATAACCAAATCAACAAATAACCAAATCAACCTTCTTCAAATAACTGCTTAACACTAACGTTTCACAAATTCCAAAACCTCAGTAATTGTTGCCAATCTTGAAAGTATAATTCCTTTGCTGTCTAAAATATACATTGTAGGCGTTCCTATTACCGCATAGTTTTTAAAATTGATGCCTTTTGTTCCTTCAAAATCGCAGTATTTATCAGCCCAAGGATGTGGCAACGAGGTGTCTTTGAAAACTTTTTCGTCGGTATCGGCAGCAATGGAGACAATTTTTATCCCTTTGCTTACCATTTTTTTATAATTGTCTGTTAATCCTTTCATTGTTTCTTCACAAGGACCACAACCTGATTTATAAAAAACCAGCAAAGTGAATTTTGATTTTAAATCATCTGTTTTGATCACTGTTGTAATTTGGTTCTTCGCTTCTTTCATGCCGTTATACGTTACCACAGTCAAATCGGGTGCCTTGCCCGTAAGGTCTTGTTTAAAAATGTTTAAAACCCCGTCATAATTCAGCAATCGTTTCGAGTTTTTAATGCTCGGAATCAAAGCAAAAAGAGCGTTGTCTTTGCCTGCTTTGGTTAGTTCTTTGGTTAGATTAATCACAAAATCAGTGTAAATGGCATCACTTTTTATGCGGTTTAAAATTGTGGTAGCATCGGCGAGCATTTTGGCATCGTCTTTAATGACCATAGTTTGCACTTGCACCCAACTGTTGATGATACCTCCCCAATGATTGGAAGTGTACAAAACCGAAAAATCCAGCTCATTGGTTATAAAAGTATTGATATTATTGGCTTTTTGTTTTTCATCTACTGTAATGATGGTGCCAATGCCCATTGTAAGGTTTACAATTTGACGAAACTTGGCAGCAAATAAGGGTGATTTTTTTAAATCGTTGCAATAGGTATCGTATTGTTTGATGATCTTCGTATATTCCTCATCGGCTAGTTTGTAGAAATTGCTTTTAGGCTCATACGCTCTTTTGGTTGCCAACATCGCATCGTGTTTTTCAAATAGTTTTTGCTGTTTTTGGTAGTTGGATTTATCAAAAATATTTTCTTTGGTGTTTTTATAAACAATACTTTCGGTTTTTGGGATGCTATCCAAGCATGAAACCGAAAAATCTTCGTTGTTAATGATTAAATCCAACCCGCCACCTGTAGCACTATTGGTCAAATACCATTGCGCCATACCTTTATAGCCTTTGTAGTTTTCAGGAATAGTGAGTTGCACTTTGCCACCTTTAGGAATGGTGTCTTCCTTCAGGGTAATTTGTTTATCACCCTGAAAGATCTTAAATTCATAGGTTTGTCCTGCAAAATACGGAAACTCAAGATTGATAGTTTGAGCAGTGGCACTAAAGCTGATAAATAGTAGGTAAAAGAAATATAAAATGTTTTTTTTCATGATAAAGTGTTTTTAAAAGGATATAATTTATAAATTATTGAGGTATGTTTTATTGCTTCTACATATCCATATTGAAATAGAAAATTGTTTCTATCTTTTATCAAGGCACTATAAACAATTGTATACGTTCGATAGTGTTTCATAACGCCAAGATAGCTGTTGATGGAAGTTCTAATTTTTTGTAAGTCTAAAAGCGATGGAATATTGTTTTCTAGAAATGTCTTCCACTTAGCAATACACTTTTTAAAATTTAATTTTGTTCGGTTAGAAACATATATCCGATGGGGCTTTAGTGTTGCGCCCAAAAAATTAACTCCTTTGGAATAATGCTGTAAAACTACTTTTTTGGGATGCAGTATTAGTCCTAAAGTGTCTTTTAAAAATTTCTTTATGGTTTTTATCAATTCTTTTAGATAAAAAGGATCTTTGTGCACAATAAAAAAATCATCTACATAGCGACCATAATAGGGAATGGATAGTTCTTTTTTAATAAAAACATCTAAAGAATGCAAATAGATATTACTAAAAAGCTGTGAGGTTAAATTGCCAATAGGCAAGCCACAATTGGTTTCAGAATAAAATAGGCTTTTACTAGCGGGTAACGTTTTCCAATCGGCTCTTTTACCTTTTACAATAGCATTTTTTGTAGGGTTGTCTGATAATAGTGTAGCTATTAAATAAGTACTTAGTTCTTTTGTATCGGCCTTTATGGCTGGGTCGCTTGTTATGGCATTGATCAATTTTTGATTCAAAATGTTTTTATCGATACTCATAAAGTAACCCTGTATATCTAATTTTAAAACATAACACGCTTCAGTATAGTTTTCGCTACATTGTTTTATGGCTGTATTTAATCGTTGAATAC
>NZ_JBBALW010000026.1:0-31847 GCF_040402835.1 Flavobacterium sp. | reverse complement strand
GTTGTTTTCCATAACGATGAATTTTGTGTATCGCTATTTCAGGACAAGACAGTTTAATTGTATAAAAAAGCCTCGCAATTGCGAGGTTTTTTTGTTATTAATGTATTATTGAATGGCTAATATTAACTAAAAATTCTATACTTTATTTTTAAAAACATTTAGGAAATTGTTTTTTCTTCTAAAGGAAACAGGAAGTTTTGTTCCGTCATGAAGTTCTATTTCTAATGAATCTGTTCTATTAAATTTTACAATATAATTGAGGTTTACCAAATAGGATTTGTGTACTCTTTGAAAAATAGTTGGCGGAACAAGAAGTTGAATTGATTTTAAAGTTTTTGCTAATAAAATTTCTTTACCATCTAAACATATTATTTTGCAATAATTACTTTGTGCTTCACAGAAGAGGATATTATTAATTTTTAAAAATTCATAACCATTTTTTGTAGGCAAAGCAATTTTTTTAAGAACCTCGCTAGTATCTACTATCGCATAATCTTCTTTAGAATCAAAATGGTTTATTTGTAATAATTTTTTTGAGTGCTTAATTTCAAATCGTTTCATTACCGTAATCAAATCGATCTTATTTACTGGTTTTATCAAATAGTCTAATGCATCAGCTTGTATAGCTTTAATAGCATATTCAGGGTGTGATGTAGTAAAAACAACTTCAAAATCAATTAAACCGATAGTATCAAGTAGTTCAAATCCATTTTTATTAGGCATTTCAATATCTAAGAATACGATTTCTGGTTTGAATTTTTTAATTGCAATTACAGCGGAGTCAACACTTTTGCAAGTTTCAGCAACACAAAATCCATCTTTAAAATGAACATTCAGTAACTTTTCTAGTAGTATACTTGAAGAAGCCGAATCGTCAACAATAATTATATTTATCATAGTAACAAACTTAAACAAATATTTTTTATCTCAGATGAAATTATTTAGTTAACGTTATTTATTTTAGTTAACGTTTTAATTTTATTTTTAAATGCAATTAAATACAAAAAAAACTGAACAATACTGTTCAGCTTTTTTTGGTCGGGGTGGCAGGATTCGAACCTACGGCCTTCACGCCTTGCGTGACGCTATAACTCAGAAACATCAATTAAATTATTGTCTAAAAGATATCTTTTCGCACCTCTTTTTTTAATTTTTTGTTCTAAATTCATTGCCTCAGAACGTGTTGAAAATCCAATTTGATAGATTAAACCCCATGGTTTACCTGATTTTGTAGATAAACTCAATCCAGAATTATGTCTTTTAAGTCGGTTTTCAAGATTATCAGTTTGTCCAGTATACTATTTGGAAGTGCTTTCACTATGTAATATATAAACGATGTACATAAAAATTATTTAAATTGCAATTTTACAAAATTTTAAAAAAAATAAAAGCCGAACAATACTGTTCAGCTTTTATTTGGTCGGGGTGGCAGGATTCGAACCTGCGGCCTCCTGCTCCCAAAGCAGGCGCGATAACCGAGCTACGCTACACCCCGTAATTCGAGTGCAAATATATAATTATTTTTCATTTGTACAACAGATTTAATGCAATAGATTTTTTATTATTTTTCATAGAATTTTGTATTGAATTTTTATGTGAAATATTTCAATTTAAACTTACATTTGTACTTCTAAAAATAAAATTAAATAAAGAAGATGTCAAACACAATTGAAAAAATAAAATGTCTTATTATAGGTTCAGGACCAGCGGGCTATACGGCGGCAATATATGCTGCTAGAGCCAACATGTATCCAGTTTTATATCAAGGCACTCAGCCAGGAGGTCAATTGACAACTACAAATGAAGTTGAAAATTTCCCAGGTTATGTTGATGGTGTTACAGGACCGGAAATGATGGTTCAATTACAAAGTCAAGCGCAACGTTTCGGAACTGATGTCCGTGATGGTTGGGCGACAAAAGTTGATTTTTCAGGTGATGTTCATAAAGTCTGGATAAATGATACTAAAGAATTGCATTGTGAAACTGTAATTATTTCTACTGGAGCTACTGCTAAATACTTAGGATTACCGTCAGAACAACATTATTTGCAAACTGGTGGAGGCGTTTCTGCCTGTGCTATTTGCGATGGATTTTTCTATAGAAATCAAGAAGTGGTTATTGTTGGAGCGGGAGATTCTGCTTGTGAAGAGGCACATTACTTATCAAAAATGTGTTCTAAAGTTACCATGTTGGTGAGAAGCGAAAACTTCAGAGCTTCTAAAATAATGGAAGCTAGAGTACGTAAAACCGACAATATTACCATTTTAATGAATCACGATACTGTGGAAGTTTTGGGAGACAATCAAGTTGTAACTGGAGTTAAAGCAAAAAACAAAACTACAGAAGAAGTTTTCGACATTCCTGCAACTGGATTTTTTGTTGCGATTGGTCACAAACCAAACACAGATATTTTTAAAGACTTTCTAAATCTCGACGAAACTGGTTACATAATTAATATTCCGGGAACTTCTAAAACTAATATAGCTGGTATATTCGTATCTGGAGACGCAGCGGATCATGTGTATCGTCAAGCAATTACTGCAGCAGGAACTGGTTGTATGGCGGCTCTTGATGCTGAAAGATATTTGGCAGCATTAGAATAATAAAATTCAATATAAAGCAAAAAAAATCCAAACTATGAGTTTGGGTTTTTTTTATTCTTATTTTTAAAAAACTACTTCAAAGTCTTTTTCATAATAACAGTGTTCTCTGTAAACTTTTTAAGTTCAATTTTAGCATCGCCATAAAACTGAATTTCTGACTTTCCAGATGCTTCAATTACGGCGTTTGTTATTACATTTAAGCTTGTTGTAGAATTTCCTTCAGCAACAAGTTCTGCAGTTTTTGCAATCAAATTCATTCCTGTAAATTCCGAATTATTATCCAATCTCAATTTTAATTCAGCAACATCACCTTCTACAACGGCAGTTGCTTTTTGGTATAAATCTAATTTCAATTGTGTAGCAGCAATCAACGCTTTCAAATGTGCATTTTTGCTTAATTCAATTGTTGCGTTTTCAGATTTCAAATTCAATTCTGCTTTTGATTTGTCATTTTGCATTAAAGTAAATGTTTTTACTTTCCCATTGACGAACAATTTGGAATAATCAAAGCACTTTATCGTAAAATTTTCCAATTCAATATCAGAAATAGCTGTAATACTTGACTCGTGTTTTGCTAAAAGCAACTTAAAATTGTTGGTGTAGGTAACTTTTACACTGAATTTTTTAAATCCCCCAACTTCCTTCGCAGTAGTTAAACGCAAGGTATTTCCATTTGAATTGATATTAATCTCGCTATGCAGATTGTCGTCGGCTTCAATTTCCAGAGCACATTTATCTCCTTTTACAAGGAATATCTCAAAATTGTCCTCAATTTCTAAATTTTCGAAATTTCCAATTTCCTTTTTTTCAATAGTAACAATCTTTGAACCTTTAACTTTTTCTCTTTTTTGCCCAAAAGAAAGTCCTGTAAAAAGGAGTGCAATAAATAATAAAGTAATCTTTTTCATATTTTTGGACTTATAAATTTTATCAAAAATAGAAAAAAAAACATCCAAATTGGTGTTTAGATGTTTTTTTTATGCTCAACCTCAATAAAATATTTATTTATGACCTTTATAGTGGTTTTGATGAAAAAGATTTTAGTTCCGTGGTGTTTTAGTTACTGTTTTAATTAATTCTTTTCCAGCAACTTTCACTGAAACCGTTGTTGTTTCAATTGTATCTTGATCTTCGGAATCTACATCATCAAATTCATTTTCATCAGCAGGACAATTCAAGCATTTTACCCGGGAATTACCAACTGCGTAAATATATTCATCGGAACTTGTATGCAAATTGAAAAAGGAGTTATCAGAATAATCAAAATTTTTCATACTTGAATTCATTTTAAATAAAGTCCCTTTTGGTAAATACAATTTAATTCCAATTTTTTGATCTCTGTATTTATTTTTCAAATCAGTAATCAAATAGTTGTCTAATATCAGTTGGTTACCAACAATTTTATACCCGTATTTTATTTTTTCGGCTCTGTTTTTTGCATCTTCAAACGATTTTCCTTTCGCTTCTTTATTGATTTTTATAAAAGGCAAACTCTCATTTGTTTTTTCAATTTCAAACGAAATCCTATTTGAATACACCACATCTTGGTGCAACGAATCTTTTGTAATTTCAAAATCCGTATAATCAGCAACATCTTTTGCGTAGTAATCATTGTTTTTGAATTTAATCAATAGCGTGTCTTTTGGATTCAAATTAATACTTTGTTTTTCATAAACCCGGCCATTATACGCATATTCAGAAGCTTGTTTCACACCAATAGAAATCAAAATTGCAATCGCAATTATCCAAAGTGCCAACAATACATATTTCGCAATTGAACCAATTGATTTGCTATTTGGCGCTACAATTTTAAATCCTAATAAAAGTACAAAAAAGCTCGGAATACTTACCGCTACATAAAATAACAATCCAAAAAACCAAATCGGATAATCAGTAAAATTCCCCAATTCCACAAAGGAATGAAATGGAAATTCAGGAAAATTTGTTGTTCCAAAAGCCAAAACACCAATTAAAAAAACCACAAGAATTGCCAAACTTCCAAGAATCATTAATGCTCCAATAACCTTTGCAAAAACATTTAAAATTGAGCGAATAATCTCACCAAAAGTATTCTTCAATTTATCGCCATTTGATTTAATCCCCTTTCTCATACCATCAAAATCAGTCGATTTGAATTTTTCCGAAAGCATCTCAATTTCCTCTCTAACTTTCTTTTCGATATTCGAAATTGTCACCGCTTCGCCTCGCATTTCAAGTTTCTCTGAAGTAGTTTGCGCTTCTGGCATCGCAATCCAAAGAATTAGATACGCCCAAATTCCTATACCCCAAGCTAAAACCATTATCAATAGAAAGATTCTCAACCAAACTTTATCAACACCAAAATAATGTCCCAACCCAGCAAGAACGCCACCAATCATGCCGTTTTCAGGATCGCGATACAGCTTTTTCGTAGTTTTAATTCCTGTTGGAATATACGTCGCTTCAATCGATTCGTCGCCATCAATTCTATAATCTTCGGGCTGCCCCATAATCGCAATAATTTCCTCAACTTCCTTAAAACTAATCACTTGCTTGTCATTGGAATGTTTTTCAGAAACCAATTCCCCAATTCTCATTTCAATGTCTTTCAAAATTTCATCTTGACCCGAAGAATTTGATAAAGAGCGTTTTATAGCCTCGAAATAATGCGTCAATTTTTGGTATGCATCTTCATCAATATGAAAAAACAACCCGCCTAAATTTATATTTACAGTTTTGTTCATCGTTTTATTTTTTAGTTGTGATTAAGTTTACAGCGACCGATAATTCCGTCCAAGTGCTGTCTAATTCGGTAAGAAATTCCTGCCCAATTTCGGTCAATCTATAGTATTTTCTTGGTGGTCCCGAAACCGATTCTTCCCAACGATAGTTGAGTAATCCGTCGTTTTTCAATCGTGTCAAAAGCGGATAAACCGTCCCTTCAACGACCAATAATTTTGCGGTTTTCAAAGTGTCCAAAATCTCAGATGTGTACGCATCTTTTTCCTTCAAAACCGACAAGATGCAAAACTCAAGCACCCCTTTCCGCATCTGCGCCTTCGTGTTTTCAATGTTCATTTTTTCTCATTTTTCTCATTTTTATTATTTTTTCTCTTTTTTTGGAGCTATTTCCCGCTTTCCGTTTCAATCTTTGTTCCTCTTCGTTCCACAAAGGATTTCCTCTACAATCGGGGCTATTTCTAATTTTTGGTTAAAAATACATTCTATTTTTCTATTCCTAAATCATAAATCTAAAATCATAAATCAGATTCAGTAATATCTTATGCAAATATATAGCTTTAAAACAGTATCTTGTTTTGCATAGTACTGAATATTAACTAAATATTAACATTTAGCGCTTTTGTGAATTTTAAGATTTACAACTTTAAACCCTTTTTTATCCTTTGTTGTCTGGAAAAATTATATAATATAGACGACCCCAACAAGTATAGTCCCTACGGGACATTTTTATAGGGAACACTCTTTACTATTTTATCAACATTTAACTCCTATCGGAGTATATCTCGTAGAGATTATATGTTGGTAAATAGATAGTTATGAAGTTGATTTTTGTCCCGTAGGGACTATACATTTTTTTATCGGACGACAATCTAAATTATCTAAATAAATCACTATATTTCGGGAAATTTACAACCACAATGAATCTTACCACACGAAACATAAATATATTTTTACTTTTCAAATTGCCTTCAGCATTCCTTTGTGGAGTTCGAGCCAAAAAGTTAGAAGCTGCAAAATGCGTAGTTACTGTAAAACACCGATGGATTAACCAAAATCCATTCAATTCGATGTACTTTGCAGTTCAAGCAATGGCTGCCGAATTGTCAACTGGGGCATTAGTAATGTATCAAATCAAAAAAAGCAATCGAAAAATATCAATGTTGGTTGCCAATAACAAAGCAAATTTTACCAAAAAAGCAACCGGTAGAATCACATTTACCTGCAATGATGGCGCAATAATAGAAAATGCAATAAAAGAAACCATCGCTTCTGGAGAAGGCCAAACTTTTTGGATGAAATCAATCGGAATTGACGAAAACGGAATTCAAGTTTCTGAAATGGATTTTGAATGGAGCGTTAAATTAAAAAGCGTTTAAATCACATCTAAACAGGATTTAAAACCTTCTGTAATTTTATATTAATCCAAAATCAAGGCTGAAATACCGATATAGTATGAAAATATAGTCCAATTTTTATTGGATTATATTGAATACCTAGTCGGTATAAATTCACGTAACGAAAGTTAAATCGCACTTAATTAACATTCTTTTATTTCACATAAACCGTAATTTTGAACTTTACAATTAATAAATATGAAAATTTTAATTACAGGAGCAACAGGTTTAATTGGAAATGAACTAGTTTCTTTATTACTTCAAAACGGTGTGAATATTCACTATCTCACCACTTCCAAGAAAAAAATCGAAAACGAACTCAATTATAAAGGGTTTTATTGGAATCCTGAACAAGGTATTATCGACGAAAATTGTTTAATGGGTGTCGATGCTATACTTCATTTGGCAGGAGCCACAATTTCTAAACGTTGGACAATATCCTATAAACAAGAAATCATTGAAAGCCGTTTGCTTTCTTCAGCAGTACTTTTTAAAGCTTTAAAAAATCATCCAAACCAAGTAAAACAAATCGTTTCGGCATCTGGAACAGCCATTTATCCAAATAATGATAAAGTTATTTATGACGAAAATTCACAAGAAATTGATAATTCTTTTCTTGGAAATGTCGTTTTCAAATGGGAAGAAAGCATCGATAATTTCAAATCATTGGGATTAAAAGTATGTAAATTACGTACGGGAATCGTGCTTTCTAATAAAGGAGGTGCTTTGAAAGAAATGGCAAAACCCATAAAAATTGGATTAGGTTCCCCTTTCGGAACGGGAAAACAAATGCAATCTTGGATTCACATTCATGATATTGCAGCACTTTATTTCTTTGCAATTTCAAACGATTTGGATGGCGTTTATAATGCAGTTGCTCCAAATCCTGTTTCTAATGAAAAACTAACAATGGCAATAGCTACGGTTTTAAGAAAACCACTTTTTATGCCGAACATTCCAAAATTTGTGATGAAATTACTTCTTGGAGAAATGCACGAATTGCTATTTGAAAATAGAAACTTAAGCGCTCATAAAATCATTGAAAAGGGTTTCGTTTTCAAATATAAATCAATTGAAAAGGCATTAGAAAATATATACGCATAAAAAAAGCTCCGTTTTTCTGAACGGAGCTTTTTTTCTATATAAAAGTGTGAATTAATAATTATATAAAATCTTTGTTTGTATCAGTTTCTTTAAGGAATAAAAACACATTTCATCTTTTTATTATAACAAATTTATAAAAATTTGCACGCCAAAATCCCAATATTATATTAAAGTTTTTTACTATTTTTAGACTTTACAACATTAAAACCTTCGACTTACTTAAATCTTAATTTTTCCTGCAATTATTTCAATAATTTAAATTTTATAATAAATAATGAGTGACAATTTGACATTTTTAAGGAATTGGCAGTAATTTTGCAATCTCAAGAAAAGAATAAAAAAGGATGTTTAAAAATATATTTAAAAATAAAGACAAGATGACCACCGAAAATACTGAAATGGAACAAGAACTCGATGCGACAACATTGGAAAACAATGCAAACGGAGAGCAACTAATCGTTGAGGAATTAAGTGCTGAGGAACAACTTACACAAGATTTAGCAAAGGAAAGAGATAAACATTTAAGGCTTTTTGCTGAATTTGAAAACTATAAAAAAAGAACTTTAAAAGAGCGTATTGATTTATTTAAAACGGCTAATCAAGAGGTTTTACAAGCTATTCTTCCTGTTTTAGATGATTTTGACAGAGCAATTATCGAAATTAGAAAATCAGAAGATGAGTTACTTTTAAAAGGAGTAGAACTTATTCACGATAAATTAAAAAGTACACTTTTCTCAAAAGGATTGGAAGAAGTTGAAATGAAATCAGGAGATTTATTTGATGCTGATTTTGCGGAAGCAATCACTCAAATTCCAGCCCCTTCCCCAAATTTGAAAGGTAAAATTGTTGACGTTCTTGAAAAAGGATACAAATTAGGAGATAAAATTATTCGTTTCCCAAAAGTAGTAATCGGACAATAATTCCGAATAATTAAAGAACTTTCGCCCAATAAGGCCTAAATTTGTTTAAGACATCATAAAATGAAAAAAGATTTTTACGAAATATTAGGTATTACTAAAAGTGCAGATGCTGCGGCTATTAAAAAAGCGTATCGAAAAAAAGCAATTGAGTTTCACCCTGATAAAAATCCTGGTGATGCCGCTGCAGAAGAAAATTTCAAAAAAGCAGCTGAAGCTTATGAAATATTAAGTGACCCTCAAAAGAAAGCAAAATACGATCAATACGGACATCAAGCCTTTGAAAATGGTGGAAATGGCGGCGGTGGTTTTAGCGGAGGTCATATGAATATGGACGATATTTTCAGTCAATTTGGAGATGTTTTCGGAAGTGCATTTGGTGGTGGAAGATCTGGTTTTGGTGGAGGCGGAGGCGGTCCTCGTAGAGTTAAAGGCAGTAATCTTCGTATAAAAGTAAAATTAACGCTTGAAGAAATTGCTTTTGGTGTTGAGAAAAAAGTCAAAGTAAAACGTAAAGTTCAAGCTCCTGGAGTAAGTTATAAAACGTGTTCTACTTGTAATGGGCAAGGGCAAGTTATGCGGGTTACCAATACAATTTTAGGAAGAATGCAATCGGCTTCTACGTGTCCAACTTGTGGTGGTTCGGGTCAATTATTAGACCATAAACCCACAAATGCTGACTCACAAGGAATGATTATTGACGACGAAACAGTTGCTATAAAAATACCTGCAGGAGTAGTTGATGGAATGCAATTGAAAGTTGCTAACAAAGGAAATGACGCCCCTGGAAATAGTGTCCCTGGTGATTTAATTGTTGCAATTGAAGAAATTGAGCACGAATTTTTGAAACGTGAAGGCGAAAATTTACATTTAGATTTATACATAAGTTTTGCTGAAGCAGTTCTTGGAGTTACTAAAGAAATTGATGCTGTAAGAGGAAAAGTCAGAATAAAATTGGAAGAAGGAATTCAATCTGGAAAAATATTACGATTGAAAGGAAAAGGAATTCCTAATATCAATGGATATGCCAACGGAGATTTGTTAGTTCACGTTAATGTTTGGACACCAAAAACACTAAATAAAGACCAAAAACAGTTTTTTGAAAATGCTTTGACAGATGAAAATTTCATCCCAAATCCTGAAAAAGGGGACAAGTCATTTTTCGAAAAAGTGAAAGATATGTTCTCATAATTTTTTTTGTTGTAATTAATTACAGCATTTTTCCCATCCTTGTGTAAATAAGGGTGGGTTTTTTTTAAATATTTTAATTCTTATTGTTCCAAATTGAATACTTTTACACAAATCTAAATAAGAATGAGTACTATTCTCGAAGTTAATAAAGTTGTAAAAAAATACGGTGATTATACCGCCCTTAACGAAGTTTCTTTAACTGTTCCTAAAGGCAGTATTTACGGGCTTCTTGGTCCAAATGGCGCTGGTAAAACATCATTAATTCGTATCATAAATCAAATTACAATGCCCGATAGTGGCGAAATAATTCTTGACGGCGAGAAATTGCAACCTAAACACATACAATATATTGGGTATCTTCCCGAAGAACGAGGTTTGTATAAAACAATGAAAGTTGGCGAACAGTGTTTGTATTTGGCTCAAATGAAAGGATTGTCAAAAGCAGAAGCCAAAATTCAACTCGATTATTGGTTTGATAGATTGGAAATTCAAGGTTGGTGGAACAAAAAAATCCAAGAACTTTCTAAAGGAATGGCGCAAAAAATCCAATTTGTAGTTTGTGTTTTGCATAAGCCTAAATTATTGATATTTGACGAACCTTTTTCTGGATTTGACCCAGTAAATGCCAATCTTATAAAAGACGAAATATTAGCGTTAAGAGAGCAAGGTTCTACAATTATTTTCTCAACGCATAGAATGGAAAGTGTGGAAGAATTGTGTGATCATATTGCACTTATTCATAAATCCAATAAATTAATTGAAGGCAAATTAAACGATGTCAAAAAACAATTCAGAACCAATAGTTTTGAAGTTGGAATTTTGACGGATAATGTTGAAGGTTTGATGTATGATATTACTCAAAAACATACCGTTTCGCAAACTAATTTCAAGTCTTTAAATAACGAATTAAAATTAGAAATTCAATTGGGAACAGCAACACCAAATGAGCTTTTGAATATTTTGACGCAACGAGGACAAGTAACCCATTTTGTAGAAAAAATCCCAAGCGTAAACGATATTTTTATTCAAACGGTAAGTAAATAAATCAGATTTAAGAGTCAATTTAAATCAGAAATCTAAATTCAGAAATCCAATATGAGCATATTAACATTAATTATAAAAAGAGAATTTATCGCAAAAGTGCGAAATAAATCTTTCATCGTAATGACCTTTTTAAGTCCGTTACTATTTGTTGGAATTGCTGTTTTTGTTGGCTATTTAAGTTCAATGAAAGCCGACGTAAAAGTGGTTGCCATTCACGATGAAACGGGGCTTTTTGTTTCTGAATTTAAAAATTCCGAGGAATACAGATATATCGATTTATCGCCAATTGATTTAAAAATAATCAAGGACAGTTTAATCAATGAAAGCTATGAGGGATTAATTTATATTCCAAAAATAGCGGATTATAAAACATTGGAAAACAAAGTTCAATACATTTCAAATGACAGCCCAAGTATTACTTTCGTTGAAAATGTGCAAGATATTATTGCAAAAAAAATCACAAAAGAAAATTTTGAAACTGCGAAACTTGATACTTTGGCAATTAGAAATGCAGAAGCAAATGTCAATATCGAATTAAAAAAAGCGACTGGAGAAGACAGTTTAAAAGGGCTCAACGAAATCAAAATCGCAATTGGCGGTGCTTTTGGATACTTAATTATGATGTTCATCATCATTTATGGAAATATGGTGATGCGAAGTGTGATCGAGGAAAAGACAAATCGAATTGTTGAAATCATTATTTCATCGGTAAAACCGTTCCAATTAATGATGGGAAAAATTATCGGAACTTCGTTAGCGGGTATTTTGCAGTTCTTTATTTGGGCAATAATCGGACTCATTTTGATGTTTTCGGCCTCAATATTTTTAGGTATAAATGCAAGTCCAACAGCCAAAATCCCACCCGAAATGTTACATTCTGCGCAACAAGAATTTGCAGGAATGGCTCAAATGTATATCAAGGAATTATGGAATTTGCCCATTGCAACCATCCTAATAAGTTTTGTGGTTTATTTCATCGGCGGGTATTTTTTATACAGTTCCTTTTACGCGGCAATCGGTGCTGCTGTTGACAACGAAACCGATTCACAACAATTTTTATTGCCAATAATTATGCCTTTGGTATTGGGAGTTTACATCGGATTTTTCACTGTAATGAATGATCCACACGGAACAATTGCAACAGTTTTTTCAATGATTCCGCTCACTTCGCCCATCGTAATGCTTATGCGAATTCCATTTGGCGTACCTTGGTGGCAAATTGCAATTTCAGTTACCATACTATTTGGAACCTTCTTTTTTGTAGTTTGGTTTGCAGCAAAAATTTATAGAGTTGGAATTTTAATGTATGGAAAAAAACCAACTTGGAGAGAATTGTATAAATGGTTGAAATATTAAAATAATTTGGAGCTATTTCCCGCTTTCCGTTACAATCCACGCAAAAAAGCGTGGGATTTTCACTGCAATCGGGGCTAAAAAATAAGATATGTCAAGAATATTAATCATAGAAGATGAAGCATCCATTCGAAGAGTTCTCACAAAGATACTTTCCGAAGAAAATGACACGTATCATGTTGAAGATGCGGAAGATGGTTTAATTGGTTTTGAAAAAATAAAAAATAACGATTACGATTTGGTTTTGTGCGACATCAAAATGCCAAAAATGGACGGAGTTGAAGTACTTCAAGCCGTAAAAAAAATAAAACCAGAAATTCCAATTGTTATGATTTCGGGTCACGGCGATATGGAAACTGCCATACAAACAATGCGTTTGGGAGCTTTTGATTACATTTCAAAGCCACCCGATCTGAATCGATTATTGAATACGGTTCGGAATGCATTGGACAAAAAACAACTCGTAGTTGAAAACAAAATTCTAAAGAAAATCGTTAGTAAAAACTATGAAATGATTGGCGAAAGTGAAGCTATTAATCACATAAAATTAATGGTCGATAAAGTTGCAAAAACCGAAGCCCGAGTTTTAATTACAGGTCCAAATGGAACGGGAAAAGAATTGGTTGCGCATCAATTGCACGAAAAAAGTGAACGCACGAATTTCCCATTAATTGAAGTAAATTGTGCTGCAATTCCATCTGAATTAATAGAAAGTGAATTATTCGGACACGTAAAAGGCGCTTTTACATCGGCAATTAAAGACCGTGCTGGAAAATTTGAAGCAGCGGATAAGGGAACTCTATTTTTAGATGAAATTGGTGATATGAGTTTATCGGCGCAAGCCAAAGTTTTACGAGCTTTGCAGGAAAATATGATTACACGAGTTGGTGCCGACAAAGACATCAAAGTTGATGTACGCGTAATTGCTGCGACCAATAAAAATTTAAAAAAGGAAATAGAAGAAGGTCGTTTTAGAGAAGATTTATACCATCGTTTGGCTGTTATTTTGATAAAAGTACCAGGATTAAACGAAAGAAGAGATGATATTCCATTGCTTATTGAACATTTCATAGAAAAAATTGCTGCGGAGCAAGGAATTGCCCCTAAAACATTCTCCAAAATGGCAATTAAATTGTTACAAGAATACGATTGGACTGGAAATATTCGGGAATTGCGAAATGTGGTGGAACGCTTAATCATTCTTGGTGGCAATGAAATTTCCGAGACTGATGTGCAATTGTTTGCTAGTAAATAAAAAGCCCCCTAGCCCCCGAAGGGGGATCTAAAATCTATGAAATTAAAATATGAATATGACTAAAAGGAATAAAACAGCGTTGATTATAATAATAATTGTAATATTTTTTTTTGGATTTAAAATATTCCGATTTATTCAAATTGACAATTGTTTAGATAAAAGTGGAAGTTGGAATTATGAAAAATGTGAATACAATTAATTTATAACCTTTTAAATCTAAAATCCTAAATCTAAAATAAGGGAATGAAATTAAAAAAAATAAACGAAAAATTACAAGAAGCCTTAATTGAACTTGGGTTGACGGAAGCAAATGACTTGCAACAAGAAACATTTTCAACTTTGAAAAGTGGTGCCGATTGCATTGTAATTTCACCAAAAGGAAGCGGAAAATCAACCACAATTGTTTTAAATGTTATCCAGCAATTAGTTTGTGAAGGGGAAGAATCGCCACGAGCATTGATAATTGTTGAAGACAAAGCAAAAGTTTTGGCAATGGAAGAACTTTTCGAACAATTAGGAAGTAAAACTGATTTACGGGTTTACGGAATTCACGATAAAGGCGATATGGAATACGATAAAAATTATATTTCTACGGGAATTGATGTGTTAATTGGAACCCCAAACCGACTTGGCGATATGTTTACCACTGCAGGTTATAATGTAAACCGCCTAAAAATGTTTATTCTTGACGATGCCGATGCTATTTTAAAATTGCGTCACGAAACTAAAATCATGCGTATTTCGAATAGTATTACGAGAACGCAACGCTTGATTTTTTCGGAACAACTTACAGAAAGAATTGAAATATTGGCTGAAAAAATGCTATTAGAACCATTTTTATTTGATATTGAATAAAGATATTTAATTAAATAAACTAGAGAAACTATTATCTATTCGGTCCTTTTTCTCTGTATTGTTGCAATAATTTTTTATTAAAGTCGTCTTCAGCTTTTTTAAGTTTTATAATTTTAACGGGGCTTAAGATATTTTTTAAGTTGGCGATTAATTTTTTACGCAATTGATACAATTCGTCTTCACTTGATTCTATTTGTGCTAAGACTATTAATGCTTCTTTATCGGACATTTTACTCAGGGACTCATTATCCATTTTTTTGATATACGAAATTGACTTCAGATGTTTCAAATCAAATTGCTTGAGTTCAAATGAATTATAAATTGGCCAAAATTTCTCAGCTTCATCTGAAGTTAAGGATAAATTATTAGTAATAAACGCCACTTTTAGGGCATAGATTTGTTCTTTTTTTTCTAACATTTTCGGTCCTTGCGCATAAAAGCTGATGGAAAGCAACAACAACAATATGGTAAAAATATTCTTTATTTTCATTTTAGTTTGTTTTTAGTCGGTTAAATAATTTTCTATTTCGCTTGAATTAGTAAGCAACTCTTCTATTTTTTTATCTTCTAATTTCAAATCAATTTTAATTTTTTCTATATCTTTTGTATCTAATAAAACAACTAAATCGTATTGACTTATTTCAGATTGATTCGTAATATAATTTTCCAAAGTTAGTTTTTCTTCAGTTGATTTTACTGCTATTTTTGAAAACAAAGTTACCGATAATGAAATCACTAAAACTGCTGCTGCAGAGGAAATCCAAGTTTTTCTTTTATAAAAAATAGATAGTACTTTTGGTTTTGATTTATTTATTTTTAACGATACTTTCTCTGAGAAATTCTCAAAGTAATTTTCAGGAATTATAAATCCAGAATCTATTTTGTGTTTGCTATTTATTTTAAAATCATTCATATTCTTTAGACAATTTTTATTTAGATTGGTTTAATCTTTAATCATAAAGATTTCAATTTTTTTCACAGCGTGATGATAGGAAGCTTTTAATGCACCAACGGAAGTTCCTAAAATCGTTGACATTTCTTCGTATTTTATTTCTTCAAAGTAGCGCATTTTAAAAACTAATTGTTGTTTTTCAGGCAAATTAACTATTGCTTGTTGTAATTTTATTTGAATAGCATCACCATCAAAATGAGAATCTGCTTGTAAGTTTTCTATAATTTTGGCTTGTATAAATTCACTTGTAGTACCGTTTTGTTTTGCTTTTTTATTTATAAAAGTAACTGCTTCATTTGTTGCAATTCGATACATCCAGGAAAACAATTTACTTTCACCTTTAAATTTTTTTAAATGCTGAAAGACTTTTACAAAAGTATTCTGTAATACATCATCAGTATCATCGTGATTCAAAACGATATTCCGAATGTGATTGTACAAGGGTCTTTGGTATTCTAACAAGAGTTTTTGAAACGCTTCATTTTGCGTCTTTGGATTCAGTAAATTTTGTATTAATTCCTTTTCTTCCAAAAAATTATTTAAAAATTAGAATTCAAAAATGTTTAAAGGTTTAATTGAAATTAAAAAAACTATTGCTGTGGAATAATTTCAGATGCTTCTATATTTTCATCCACATTTTTGATAGCGGGTGTTTTTGAAATATAATTAGACTGAATTGGAAAATAAATTGTAGTTTCCAATTTAGAAGGTCTTTTGACTTCGCTCAAACCTTTTGTTACTATTTCTAGTATAGGAATTGACTTATTTTGAATTTGTTTGTCTTTTAAAAGATAATCGCTTGCTTTTTTCCAAGCTGCATCTCGATGAGAATAATCACCAATTAATGTTGTTTTAAATGCTGTAAAAGCTTCCAATTCCTTACAACTAATGTCACTTCCCGAGCTTGTAAATATTCTATTTTTTATTGGAACACAAACAGACACATTTGTAATTCCTCTTTTAACATCATAAGAATTGTATATTACAAATGGTTTTCCATTTAATAACAGTTTGTTTTCTTTAGAAAAAGTAATTAAATTTGGGATTATAATATTTAGGTTGTAATTCAATTTTGAAATCTCACAATTTATGGTTTGATGCAAAAAAAAACCACCTTTTTTGATTACAATTCCATTTTGTTTTATTGAAAAAGTATTCAATTCATAATCTAAACTTCGGTCTAAATTCACAAGACTTTTTTCTAATTTACCGCTAATTACTTTTTCAATTCCACCGTTTAAATAGGCATATATCTTAAACATAAAAGGCATTTCGCCATTGGTACTACAAGTTACTTTTGTGCCACCAATCGTGTCTTTAAATGACCAAGAAGATTCTGATAAAGAGCCGTTAAAATCTATTTTTTGTGAAATACTATCATTTTCTTTTACAAAAATTGTAGTTATTTTTCCAATACCGTCTGTTCCTGTCCAATAAAAATAACTTCCAACGCCAGAAGTTTTAAATGAATATTTTAATTGAATTGACGCATTATCTTTTTCCCAAACATACCAATTTTGCCAATTTTTATAATCGTTTATATAATTGTATATAGCTGATTTTGGAGAATTAATTACTATGAATTTCTTGGTTTTGAAATCGCTTTTTTGTGTTGCAATAAATACACTTCCTCCAACGGAAAGAAGAACAATAAGCAAAAATATATATTTTAAAATCTTCATAATTATTTTTTTTTGAATGGATTATGATTTTTTAGTGTTTGAAAAATATCTTTATTACAAATAACAACGCAATGAAAATTAAAAAACCAATCAATATTTTATAACTTCCTTTATATACTTTTTGATGAACGAGAATATCTTTTCTGTAGGAATAAGTGATTGCTATCACAAACGAGATAAAAAATAAACCTGCAAAAATTAATTGACCCTTACTAAACATAAATTAATATTTTATACAAAAATACTAAATTTGTTATCAAAAGTTACTATTTTGCACTATCATTTAACATGTAAAAACTATGATTAAACAACTTAATGCCGTTAAGGAATTCCATACTGCTTTTGAAATTGGATTCAGTGAAAGTCCAAATTCTGATTTGGGTGAATCAAAAAATATTCTTCGTTTCAATTTAATGAAAGAGGAAAATGAAGAATATTTGGAAGCTGCTTTAAACAATGATTTAATTGAAATTGCCGATGCACTTGGCGATATGCTTTATATTTTGTGCGGAACCATAATAGAACATGGTTTACAACACAAAATAGAAGCTGTTTTTGATGAAATACAACGCAGTAATATGAGCAAATTAGATAATAACGGAAAGCCAATTTATCGGGAAGATGGAAAAGTGATGAAAGGACCAAATTATTTCAAGCCCGATTTTTCAAAAATTATTTAAAGGATATTTATAAAAAATAACCCCTTAATTTAATAGTTTACTAATAAATTATGGGGTTGCAGTATCTTAATATAAAGTAATTATACCTTAACGGTCCATCCAAAAGTGTCTTCTGCAAGTTTGTATTGAATTGAAGTCAATTTATCTTTTAGTTCTAATGCTATAGAATGTTCTATAGCGGGTAATTCATAATAAGTATCTTGGTATGAAAAACCTTTAATTATGGTAACAACAGCTGCGGTTCCAGCTCCAAATATTTCTTTTAACGTTCCGTTTTTAGTTGCTTCAACGATTTCTGAAACTAAAACTGGACGAATATTTAAATCAATTCCGTTTCTTTCTGCTATTGAAATAAGACTTTTTCTTGTCACGCCATCAAGAATTCGTTCACTTGTAGGCGCCGTATAAAGTGTGTCGTTTATTCTAAAAAAAACATTCATTGTTCCCGATTCTTCTAACATGGTATGTGTAGCATCGTCAGTCCAAATAACCTGTTGAAATCCTTTTTCGTTCGCTAATTTGGTTGGATAAAATTGTGCGGAATAGTTTCCTGCCGCTTTAGCTGCACCAATACCGCCGTTTGCAGCGCGACTAAAATGTTCGGCTACAATAACTTTTACTTCGCCAGAATAATATGATTTTGCTGGTGAAAGCAAAATCATAAAACGGTATTCATCTGAAGGTGAAGCAATTACCCCTGTTCCGGTTGCAATCATAAATGGACGAATATATAGGGTATTTCCTAATCCTTTTTTTATCCAATCTCTTTCTAAGGCAATCAATTGCATTAATCCTCCCAAGAAGATTTCTTCAGGAACTTCCGGCATCGCCATTCTAACTGCGGATTTATTAAATCTATGAAAATTTTCTTCAGGGCGAAACAACCAAGCTTCATTGTTTTCATCTTTGTACGCTTTCATTCCTTCAAAAATAGCCTGACCATAATGAAAAACTTTTGAAGATGGATCCATTAAAAATGGTGCATAAGGAACTATTGTAGGTTCTTTCCAATTACCATTTACGAAATCACAACTAAGCATATAATCGGTAAAAACTTCTCCAAAAGGAAGGTGCTCAAAATCAACGGATTCAATTTTTGAAGTTGAAATTTTAGTAATGTTGATTTTTTTAGCGTCAAATGAATTCATAGTAATATGCATTTTTATAAATTAATGTATTTAAAGTATTGTATTACAGTATTTTATGTTATATTTCACCCAAAAAACAACTGTTTTTAAACATCGGCTAAATTAGTAAAAATTAGATTTGTTTCTATGCCAATTTTATTTATTTATAATTTAATTAGAATTATCACAAATAACAGATGGAAACAGTTTTAATTTCTATTTTAACAATAGGTTACACAAAAAATCTTTTACTTTTGCAACTAAGTAGGTCGAAAGTTATAATGACTTAAAGTCAAAAGTCTCGAAACATCAAAAAATAATATAAAACAATCGAAATTATATACTTTTAAATACGACACTTTATCCCGTTTAGCACTTGCTTTTTAAATAGTATAAATTTTAAAAAAAATAATTACTTTTAACTTGTAAAAAAAAATGGAATAAATGCCTGTGTTCGTTGCCACTAAGTTAAATGCGGAGGGCCACTTCCAAAAATTAAAAAATTATACATAAAGTAAATTTGAAAAGAGAAATACTACAAACTTTAGACGGGTCAACAACCATTCATTTACCAGATTGGAATGAGTCCTATCACTCAAAACACGGTGCCATTCAGGAGGCCTATCATGTTTTTATAAAAAATGGATTGTCATTATTTCAAGGAGAGTCAATTTCAATTTTAGAAATTGGTTTCGGAACTGCTTTAAATACATTTATAACTTTTTTAGAATCTCAAAAAACATTGCAAACCATTGATTATGTTGGAGTGGAAGCCTATCCGATTTCAGCTGAAGAAGTTTTACAAATGAATTATGTTTCAGAATTGGATGCAGAAAATGAAAGGCCAATTTTTGAGTTAATGCACCATTCTAAATGGGAAGAAAAAAATCCGATTTCTCCCAATTTTACATTGACTAAAAGAAAACAATTTTTCGATGAAATTTCTGATGAAAACCAATACGATTTAATCTATTTTGATGCTTTTGGGTATCGGGTGCAACCTGAATTATGGAGTACGGAAATATTTGAAAAAATGTATAAAGCACTTAAAATTAATGGCATTTTGGTTACTTATGCAGCTCGTGGGGTAGTTAAGCGAAGTATGATTGAAGTTGGGTTCACCGTTGAAAAATTAGCGGGTCCTCCTGGAAAAAGAGAAATGTTTAGAGCAACTAAAATATAATTGTTTGTTTTTAACCAGTAAATATTAGGGGTAACAAGAATTGTTTTAATTTTAACTTTTTATTTACAAAGGCAACACTTATTTTTTCTAACTTTGAATATTAGATTTCGATTCCATTTTAATGAATATAAATTATATTTTATGAAAATAACAATGGTTGCTTACACAAAAAATATTTTGGAACGAGTTAGTTTTGATCCTAATCTTTTTTGTAAAGAATTAGAAAAAGCTTTGAAACTGTTATTGCCCTACGAAATAGAACAATTAACAGTCTGGCTTTTAAATTACACAATTAAAAAACCTGAATTGAGACAGTGTTTAATCTATGTCAAATCATAAAACTAAAGGAGCCTAAATAGCTCCTTTTTTTATTGTTTTTTTGGAAGTGGACTTATAATTTCTACATTTTGAAAAGCAATTGCACCTCTAATAATTCCAGAAATTGTTAGTTTCAATGCATCGATAATTTGTATTTTTAATTCCGTTCTAGGAAAAACAAGGCTAACTTCTCGAGCAGGTTTTGGATCTTTAAAATGCTTTAACTTCAATTTGTCATTGTCTTTTAAATCCAAAGTATGCAAATAGGGTAAAAGGGTTAAACCTAATCCTTCATCAGCTAATTTTATTAGTGTTTCAAAACTTCCACTCTGTATCTGAAAATTATTAAGTGTTTCAACTCCTTGATTTTTACATAAATTTAAAATACCGTCACGAAAACAATGCCCATCTTGCAATAATAATATTTCATCCAAATTCAAATCCGAAACTTCAATTTCTTTTTTGTCTGCTATTCGATGTTTTTCAGGAATGTATGCTACAAATGGTTCATAATATAAAACAATTTCTTTCAGTTTTTCTTCATTTAATGGTGTGGCAGCAATGGCAGCGTCAAGATTACCATTTTTTAATTTCACTATTATTTCATCAGTATTTAATTCCTCAATTATAAGTTTTACTTTAGGAAATTTTTTGATAAAAGTATTTAAAAACATCGGTAATAAAGTTGGCATTATCGTTGGGATTATAGCAAGACGAAATTCGCCGCCAATAAACCCTTTTTGTTGCTCAACGATATCCTTCATTCTGCCGGCTTCATTGACAATATTCTTGGCTTGATTAACTATTTTTTGACCAATATCGGTCAATTGAATTGGTTTCTTCGTTCTATCAAAAATCTGAATTTTTAGTTCTTCTTCTACTTTTTGAATTTGCATACTCAATGTAGGTTGGGTAACAAAACATTTTTCGGCTGCCAGAGTAAAATTTTTATGTTCAGCAACTGCTAAAACATATTGTAATTGTGTAATTGTCATAACAATAGTAATTTGTGATACAAATATAAAAACAATCAATTTAACTTATCGAAAAAAAAACAATTTGACTAAAAAAATTTAGCGGTCAGTTTTCTAATACTGCTCATACCAATTAAATTTTTCTTGGACTATTTGTTCTTTTTCTTTTTTTAAGTAATCTATAAATGAACTGGAAACTGGAGAATGTTTCTTTCCTTTTGACCATATTAAACTCCATGTTGTTGTGATTGGAAGTCCTTTTATTGGTATAATTTGTAATTCTTTATTTTGTAATTCATTTTTTATACCGATTAAAGGCATAATTGAATATCCTAAACCAGCAAGTAATGCTTGTTTTACGGCTTCATTAGATGTTAATTCCATTTTCTTAAGGACAGATAAATTATTTTTTTCAATAAACTCTTCCATTGTTTGTCTTGTCCCTGAACCTTTTTCTCTAAAGATTAAAGGTAAATCCTTAAATATTTCATTTGGTTTATTGTCTTTTTTAAATTTTGTTTTAGTACTTCCTACCAAGTACAATTTATTTTGAAGTAGATCAAGTTTTTCGAAATTTATGGCACGGGGCAAAATTGAAACAAGTGCAAAATCAACCTCATTGTTTTCTATACTCTCTATAACTTTATTTTTGTTGGTAACGTCCATAAGTAATTCAATTCCATCATGTTGCTTTATAAAATCAGCTAAAAAAAATGGCATTACATATTTTCCTGTTGAAACCACTGAAATCTTTAATCGACCAGTTAGTTGTCCTTTGTATGCTAATGTTTTGTAATTTATAGCATATACTTGATTAATAATATTTTCTGCCGCTTCTGCAATCTCTATTCCAAAATCAGTAATATAAATTTTTCGTCCAACTACTTCTGTTAAGGGTATTTCAAATTGGTCTTGAAAATTCTTTAGTTGAATTGATACCGCAGGCTGTGTTAGATACAACTCTTCGGATGCTTTTGTGACACTTTTTGTTTGTACTATTTTTAAAAATATTTTTAATTGATTCAAAGTATAGTTCATAAATTATTTTTATAGATTATATTACAAAGATATATAAAAATTTATGAATTGGAATTCTCAATTTTGCATTGTTGAATTAAAATGAAATCAATTAAAATGAATAAAATTCAGAAATTAACGCTTATTGATGGTGAATTCTCCTATGAAGAAGCCAAAGAGATTTTAAATAATATTTTTATATACAAAATCAATTTCCATAATTTAAAAAATTGGAGTTCGAATGAACGTTTTGGAAAAGAGGATGAAATTGCACAAAAAAGAATTCCTGCATTGAAAAAAGAAACGGAAAGATTACTTGAGTTTTTATCGGATGAAAAAATAAAGAATAAGAGAATTATAATTTCCTCACTAATAAATATATCTATTCTAGATGAGTGATTTTAAATTATTTGAAGGAAGAAAACTACTCATAGCAACTAAACACGAAAAAGAAAAAATAATTGCTCCAATATTTGAAAAAGAATTGGGTGTAAATTGTTTTGTGTCTGATTTAGATACCGATAAACTAGGAACTTTTACAGGAGAAATTGAAAGAAAAGAGGACTCGATAACTACAGCTAGAAATAAATGTCTTTTGGCTATGAAATTAGCAAATTGTGATTTGGCTATTGCAAGCGAAGGGTCTTTTGGACTACATCCAACTATTTTTTTTGCTTATGCTGATGATGAAATCTTAATTTTTATAGATAAAAAAAATGACTTAGAAATTGTCGTAAGAGAACTAAGTATGGAAACCAACTTTAATGGTTCCGAATTAAAAACAGAAAAGGAACTTGAAGAATTTACAGAAAATTCAAAATTTCCAACTCACGGTATCATTATCAGAAAAGCAAATGATGATTTTTCAGATATTGTAAAAGGAATAACCAACGTTGATCACCTCCATAATACCTTTAATTATTTTATTTCAAATTACGGATCAGCTTTTGTTGAAACTGACATGAGAGCAATGTATAATCCAACTAGGATGAAAGTTATTGAAAAGGCAACAATCAAATTAGTTAAAAAAATAAATTCATTATGTCCAAAATGTAATATACCAGGTTTTGGTATTACAGATGTGAAAAAAGGATTGCCATGTAAATTATGCAATTTCCCTACACGATCAACCTTGAGTTACATATTTACTTGTCAAAAATGTAATTACACAAAAGAAGATTTATACCCAAATAGAACACAGAATGAAGATCCAATGTATTGTGATATTTGTAACCCCTAATATTTTAAAATTTGATAACAATTAATATAGATAAAGCCTGTGAAGTTTTAAAAAATGATCAAATTATAGCACTTCCTACAGAAACAGTCTATGGATTAGCAGGAAATGCATATAGCGAAAGTGCATTAAAAAAAATATTTATTCTAAAAAATAGGCCTTTTTATAATCCTTTAATTCTACATATTAAATCGGTGAACTATTTAAATGAAGTAGCTATAAATATTCCTGAAATAGCTCTAAAACTCGCTAAAGAATTTTGGCCTGGACCATTGACTTTGGTATTGCAAAAACAAAGTCACATTTCAGATTTAATCACTGCTTCTAAAGAAACGGTAGCTGTAAGAGTGCCAAATCATCCCGTTGCTTTAGCGTTACTTAATAAACTTGATTTTCCAATTGCAGCACCAAGTGCAAATCCATTTGGGTCTATAAGTCCCACCAGTGCTTCACATGTAGAGAATTATTTTGGTAATGATTTGGAAATAATCTTAGATGGTGGAATGTGTAGTGAAGGTATTGAATCTACAATTGTTGGTTTTGAAGATAATGAACCCGTTTTATACAGGAATGGTTCAATTTCAGTTGAAGATATTATCAAAATTACAGGTAAAATTACAGTTTTAAATAAAAATGATAATAATCCCAAAGCACCAGGAATGCTTTCCCGACATTATGCTCCAAATACCGACACCTATTTAACAAGCGATGTCACTGCTCTAATTAATTTATTTCCAAACAAAAAAATCGGGTTATTACTTTATAAAAATGAAATTAGTGAAGTTAATAATTATGTTGTAGAAGTATTATCTAATAAGGGTGATATGAAAGAAGCAGCTCGAAATTTTTATGCGGCTTTACATCGATTAGACAAAAGTAACTTAGATTTAATAATAGCTGAAAGATTACCAGACATTGGATTAGGCAAAAGTATCAATGACAGATTAGAAAGAGCCATAAAAAAATAAAAATAGTAATAAGAAATGCAAATAATCACTATTTGAAAATCAAATATTAAAAACAAAATTGACAAAAAATTTGAAAATTAAACTTTGATATGCGATCACCGAAATATAAATAACATACAAATAGGAATGAAGCTCAAATTTTCTAAATTCAGATGGAATGGATTTTATTATCATAAATATTTTTTATGATATGTATCATAAATATAAATAAAAATTTATGAATAATAATATTGAATTTTGCACTGTAAAATTTAAAAATGTCAAACATGAAAAAAAGGTTAATCAAAATTATTACTTTAATGATTACAGTTGCATTTATTGCTTCTTGTAACAAAAAACTAAATTATCAGAAGTTCGAATATGATTTTAAACATGAAAAGATAGCGTATACAAGCAATCATTCTATGACTAAGCCAGAACAAGATTCCCTTACTCCTGATGAGGTGTTACAAGAATTTAAAAAAGGGAATCACCGATTTAATACGGGCAACGCTACCCTACGAAATCACTCAGAGCAAATTAGAAAAGCGGTTACCGGAGGTCAATTTCCGAAAGCAATGGTTTTGAGTTGTGTCGACAGTAGAGTACCTGTAGAAGACGTTTTTGATCAAGGTCTTGGCGATGTTTTTGTAGGTCGAGTGGCTGGTAACTTCGTTAATACCGACCTTCTGGGAAGTATGGAATTTGCATGTAAAGTTTCAGGAGCAAAGTTAATCATAGTAATGGGACATCAACATTGTGGAGCAATTAAAGGAGCAATCGACGATGTTAAGCTAGGCAATATCACTTCAATGTTAACAAATATAAAACCGGCTATTGAAATGAGTAAGAAATTTGAAGGACAAAAATCTTCAAGTAATGAGGCTTATGTAAAATTTGTTAATGTGAATAATATTCGAAATACAATACATGAAATAAGAGCAAAAAGCGAAATCTTAAAAGAAATGGAAAATAAAGGAAGCATAAAAATAGTAGGAGTGTATTACTCTTTATTAACTGGAAAGTTAGAGTTTATTGAGTAAAAAATTAATTTAAAATTATCAAAACAAAACATTATATACTATGAACTTTAACTTATTATTAGAAAATCTTACCAATCCTGCACTATTATTCTTTGTTCTTGGTATAGTAGCGGTGTATCTAAAAAGCGATTTAGAAATACCTTCAAATTCTTCAAAATTCATTTCACTCTATCTTTTATTTGCAATAGGATTTAAAGGAGGTCAAGAACTTTCACACGAAACATTTACTACCGAAATCGGATGGTCAATGATATTTGGAGTTTTTATTTCACTTTTTATTCCTCTTTATACTTTTTTTATACTTAAGTCAAAATTAAATGTATATGATGCTGGTGCGATAGCTGCTGCTTACGGATCGGTAAGTGCTGTAACATTTGTAACTGCTGTCTCTTATCTAGAAGCCCAGCAATTAGCACTTCACGGACACATGGTGGCAATTATGGCGTTAATGGAATCACCTGCAATTATTATTGGATTACTATTAATTTCAATTTTTAATAAAGACAAGGCCACAACTACAATTAATAAAAGCGCTGTTATTAAGCATTCCTTTACAAATGGTAGCGTATTACTTATTTTAGGAAGCTTAATAATTGGTTTCATTGCAAATGCCAAACAAGCTGAAGGAATAAAGCCCTTTACAAATGATCTTTTTAAAGGTTTTTTAGCAATATTTCTATTAGATATGGGTGTTACGAGTGGTAAAAAATTAAAATCTTTTTTCTCATTTGGTTGGTTTCCTGTCCTTTTTGCAATTTTCATTCCACTGATTAATGGAAGTATTATAGCTGTTTTAAGCTCTTTAGTAACATCTGATAGTACGAATCGATTCATGTTTGCTATTTTGGCAGCTAGTGCATCATATATAGCGGTACCTGCAGCCATGAAAATATCAGTACCAAAAGCTAATCCAGGGCTTTTTTTACCAATGGCTCTAGCAGTAACTTTCCCTGTCAATATTACAATTGGAATGCCAATTTATTTTTTAATAGTTCAATGCACTTAAAGCCCTAAAACGCTTTTAGTAGGGTTAAATAATAAATCTTTAGGTCTTATAGTTGATGCCTATTTGAAATATATTAAGTTTTAAAAAGGAATATAATAAACACGTATTTTTATTGGATTGATAGTTACTAAAGTAAAAAAAATAATGTAATTTCGTTATCTATAAAAAATACAATTAATGTCAGACTTCTACAAAAAAATATTAGACAATAACAAAGTTTGGGTTGAAAACGCTTTAGAAAAAGACCCAAATTATTTCAAAGATTTGGCTAAAAGTCAAACGCCACCGCTTTTGTGGATTGGTTGTTCTGACAGTCGTGTTCCTGCAAACGAAATTATCGGCGCAAAACCAGGTGAGGTTTTCGTTCACAGAAATATTGCCAATATGGTCGTACATTCCGATATGAACATGTTAAGTGTTTTAGATTACGCTGTTAATGTATTGAAAGTCAAACATGTAATTGTATGCGGTCATTATGGTTGCGGTGGAATAAAAGCAGCAATGGGAAACGATTCTATTGGAATTATCGATAATTGGATTCGCCATATCAAAGACGTTTACCGCTTGTATCAGGATTATTTGGACTCAATTACAGATGAAAATGAGCGTTTCAACACCTTTGTTGAGTTAAATGTTAAAGAACAAGTCTTTGATTTAGCAAAAACTTCCATTGTTCAAGCAGCATGGAAAAGCGGTCAAGAAGTAACATTACACGGTTGGGCGTACGGTTTGAATTCGGGTTTTGTAACCGATTTAAATGTGAATTTCAGCTCTGATGAAGATTTAGATAAAGTATATCAGTTGAAATTTTAATAAAAAAAGCCACTTTCGAGTGGCTTTTTTTGGAAGCTATATTTCAATTTTGGGAGCTATTTACTTTCTAAATATCCATATTTATATACCGTTGCAGTACATTAATGAATGTTTTTTTTATTTGGGCATGCCCCTTCGTAAAAACTTCGGGTCGGGCTGTTCGTTGCAATCTTTGCTCCACTTCGTTCCACAAAGGATTTCCACTGCCATCCCTCATGCGGGATTTTTGTTATTAGTGTGTTTAGAGTTTTAAATCTGACGATGTTTAAGTCAAAATATAAAAACAGCTAAATGACTAATCCTTTAACCCCGATTGAGGCGGTATCCTCGCAGCGAAGCGAAGAGATAGAGCTGAAAGCGGGAATTACAACTCTAAATACAAAAGTTCAATTCGTTCCAAAAGAAAAGAAATTTTTATTTACATATCTTCCGATTTTGGTTTCTACTTTAAACACGCTACTTTTGCAAGACAACAACAAACAATGCTACTAAATGAATACAATAACTACTACTGATTTTAATTTTCCGAATCAAAAATCTATATATCACGGGAAAGTTCGGGAGGTTTACAATATTAATGACGACCTTTTAGTGATGGTTGCCACCGATAGATTGTCGGCTTTTGATGTCGTGATGCCAAAAGGAATCCCATATAAAGGTCAAATTCTAAATCAGATTGCGACCAAATTCA
The DNA here is from genome assembly GCF_040402835.1 of Flavobacterium sp. GTDB lineage: Bacteria > Bacteroidota > Bacteroidia > Flavobacteriales > Flavobacteriaceae > Flavobacterium. The sequence goes on along the minus strand of NZ_JBBALW010000026.1, from coordinate 3,740 downwards.
TGGAATTGACACAAGATATTGTTCCGAATTGGTTGGTTGCTACGCCAGATCCAAATGTTGCCGTTGGTCATTTATGCGCGCCTTTTAAGGTGGAAATGGTGATTCGTGGGTATGTTTCAGGACACGCCGCCAGAGAATATGCTTTGGGAAAACGAATTTTGTGCGGCGTTACGTTGCCAGAAGGATTGAAAGAAAATGATAAATTTCCAACACCTATTATAACGCCTTCTACAAAAGCGGATAATGGCGAACACGACGAAGATATTTCTCGGGAAGACATTCTTGCTAAAGGTATTGTTGCGGAAGATGATTATGTGGTTTTAGAAAAATATACCAGCGCTTTGTTTCAACGAGGTACTGAAATTGCTGCGAGTCGCGGCTTGATATTGGTGGATACTAAATATGAATTTGGAAAAACGAAAGAAGGAAAAATCGTTTTGATAGATGAGATTCACACGCCAGATTCTTCGCGTTATTTCTATGCTGATGGGTATCAAGAAAGACAAAATAATGGTGAAGAGCAAAAACAACTTTCTAAAGAGTTTGTGCGACGTTGGTTAATTGAAAACGGTTTTCAAGGAAAAGAAGGGCAACAAATTCCAGAAATGACCGACGAGTATATTGCCACAGTTTCAGAACGTTATATTGAATTGTACGAAAATATAATGGGTGAAAAATTTGTAAAAGCGGATATTTCGTACATTAATAATAGAATTGAAAAAAATGTGTTAGAGTATTTGAGTATAAGTTAACAAAGCCTTTGTCTTATTGACCTAATAAATACAAAATTATAAAAAAACGAACTTAAAAAGTTCGTTTTTTTTTGTTTAAATACTTAGTTATTAACAATTTAATAACTATATATTTAATAACTTTTTACTTTAATTATTATTATATTGATTTTTATTAATTAAGTTTGATAAGAAATTAACAATAATTTAAGTATTGTTGATTAAATGTGGAGTCCAGAAACCACTTTAATAAACGGGGCGGTACCGAAAAGCCATACGAGTAAGAAAACCTAAATTTAATTATAATGAAACAAATTTTTCATCAAATTCTTGATTTCCCTCAAATGGTAAATCAAAAAGTATTAAATGCAAAACTGAATGCTGCAGTAGAAGGCTTCGATTCACAAGACGGAATTCGTTGCTATGTTAAAACCATTTATCAAATTGCCGCTTTAGTTTTTCTTCTAGGAATGGAGTTTGGAATTGTAAAAGCTGCAATGACTTATTTTCAAAGTCCAGAAGCAGGTGGCATAGGAATGGTTGGAAGTATTCTAACATTTGTATTGATGGCGTATTCTGCGTTTCCAATTGCACAAGTAATTAGATCAAGAGGCGAAAGTCTTGGAGGTTCTCATAACGGAATGGTAGAATTTATTTTTAAAGATTTTGTAACTACAAATATTAGAATTTTTGGAGAAGTAGGTGTAATAGTTGCTTTATTTGCTGCTTTTAACGCAACACTTTCATTTGTTTTTGGTGCCAGCTTATTTTCAGGTTCATCTGATTCTGTAGTTGGAATGATGTCAGGATTATATTCGTATCCAATGGAAGCATTAAATACACTTATAGCTGCTGTACCATTCTTCGATTTAAGTATGGTTTCCAAAGCATTGAGTACTTTCTCTGGATTTGTATTGGATTCTACTCAAAATAGCAGTGGTTGGAGCATTGAAAATTTAGGAATGGTTGTAAATTCTTATATCAATGTGATTATTGGTTTAGCCATTTTATATGTAAACCTTGCTATCTATAGTTTTTTATATTCTGTGGTTTCAGCTTTAGTTAATTTTATTCCAAGATTAGCAATTCCATTGTCAATAAGAACAAAAAGTGTGTAACAATTAATTAGTTTATTTTTAGAAAACCGAGTTAGAAATAACTCGGTTTTTTTTATTTCTTTTTGAATAAAATGTAAATCACCAAAACATGTGGAAAGGTTATAGCTGCCAAGAAAGAGAAAAATAACGCATTAAATATTTGGACATCTTTAAATAATATATATAAAGTTGCAATTCCAATTAATGAAACTACCCAATAGGCAAATGCAGTTTTAATGTAGGTACCAAAATTTTTCCGGTTAAATTCCCCATTTAAATAAACGACTTGATTTATTATTGAAGGAATGCTGTGCCATAAGATGAAATAAATGGCAAATCCCCATATCAAACTTGAAACTTTAAATATAACAGTAAAAACAAGCAAATAGAAAGTTTCCACAAACCATTTGCTTTTGAATTCTATTAATTTCCTAGAAAAATAAATCCCAAGAATTAATAGTGTAAAAGCTGTAATTGCTAATCCCGCAAAAAAATAACTTTCGGAAACCATTATCGAGGATATGTTTCTAATGACTTCTTGCACTTCCTTTATGTGAAAAATAAAAAGTAATAGCAATATAAACAACCCATAAGTAAATTCAAAAATCTTGAAAATGATGCTTTTTTCTAAATTTTGCCATTGTTGTTCTCCGAAATGATAGCCGCTAACTACTATAAATAGCAACAAGGCAAACCATGGAATAATCCAAAATAGAAGTGCTCCAAAACCGACTACGATTAAATAATATAGAAGCAATTTCAATAATGATAATGGTTCTTTTTTAGAATCAATATTTTTAATCAAAAGCAAATCGTTCGCACCATGCAGTATTCCGAAGGTCAATATCAATATAAAACCTACAATTAATTGCGATTTATTTGAAATGAAGGAATCGAGCCATAATCCGAAAAAGCTTGCTACTATTGCAAAATTTGAATATTTCATACTGATTTTATAATTTTTTTTAAAATTAAATAAAAAAAATTAAAAAAATGTTTTTTTTATTGTTTAACTTTTTATAAATTTGCTTCAACAAAAATATTTTTGTGACCAATTTAACTAAATTAATTATGACAAATTTTATGTTTATTACAAGCTTGATTGGAAAGATGTTGCCTACTGACTACGTAGGATTTACTTTTTTCGTTGGATGTATGGCCATGATGGCTGCATCTGCATTTTTCTTTTTATCATTGAATCAATTCGATAAAAAGTGGCGCACTTCTGTGTTGGTATCTGGTTTAATTACCTTTATCGCTGCAGTACATTATTTCTACATGAAAGAATATTGGGCAGAATTCCAAGAATCGCCTACATTCTTCAGATATGTGGATTGGGTTTTAACAGTACCATTAATGTGTGTTGAGTTTTTCTTGATACTAAAAGTTGCTGGAGCAAAAACAGATTTATTATGGAAAATGATTTTGTTATCTGTAGTAATGTTAGTTACAGGTTACCTAGGGGAAACAGTATTTACTGACCAAGCTGCACTTTGGGGAGGAATCTCGGGAGCTGCTTATTTTGTAATTGTTTATGAAATTTGGTTTGGAAATGCTTCTAAATTAGCTGCAACAGCTGGTGGAAACGTTTTAGCTGCTCACAAAATCTTGTGTTGGTTCGTATTAGTTGGTTGGGCTATTTATCCATTAGGATACATGCTAGGCACAGACGGATGGTACACAGGATTCATCGGAAAAGGTAGCGTTGATGTTGTTTACAACATTGCAGATGCCATCAACAAAATTGGATTTGGACTTGTAATTTATACACTTGCTCTAAAATCTCAAAAGGATTAATTAGCTTTCAAAAATAACAAAACCGTCTTGCTTTTAAACAAGACGGTTTTTTTATATCCATTGTCTTGTCCTGAAATAGCGATACACAAAATTCATCGTTATGGAAAACAACCAA
>NZ_JBBALW010000025.1:0-34090 GCF_040402835.1 Flavobacterium sp. | reverse complement strand
AATTTATCTATTTTTGTCTAATAATCTGTATCGATTATTTAGGACTAGTCAAAATTCAAATATATATAAATTTTACATTTAATCATATTAAATGCACCTTCAATTAATCAAATATAATATATGTTCTTATTTATTATTCAAATTCAAATCATTTGAATTGCAATTTTAAATAGGTTGAAAAACAAAAAAGAATTAATTTTTAATTATTTTCTGTTTTTAATCCAATTTCTGAATTCTTTAAATAGTGTAAATATAACCACTATAAAAATTACAATTAAAAAAATAATTAAAATCACTTTAACGAAAGGAACGAAAGAATCATTTTCCATATCTATATATAATTGGTTGGAAAATCAAATGTAATAATTTTTTGTTAATTACTAATGTAAATTCTATTTATATCATAATCAATACATTAAATATTGTTTTGATTTATTTTTCCACTCAGCTTGATTTTCATATTCAACGAAGAATAATTTTAAATCCGCTTGGTTTTCATACTTTACAAAATAGATTGCTTTTTTGGCTTGGTTGGCATATTTAGTAAAAAACCATTTGCCATTATTTTGTCCCGCTTGGTTTTCATATTTCACTTTAAAGACTTTTAAATCTGCTTGGTTTTCATACTTCACAACGAACACTTTTACGTCAGCTTGATTTTCATATTCCACAGAAAAAACCTTCTGCGCATTGCAATAGGAAACTGATAAAAAAACTAAAATTAAAGACCAAAATATACTTTTCATTTACTTTTTATAAAGGGTAATAATCAAAATTAAAAATACTATTTTTAATGCGTTTTAAACTCTAAATTTCATCAAAATTAAATTGAAATTCACGCTCTTTTCTGAACCATAATTGTCCTTCAAAAACTTCTAATTGACAGTCGAAATTATTAGAATATAATCCGCCAGTTCCAAGTCCTTGAGGCATTATATTTTGCTGTAAAAAAGTCCATTGTGCAATTGCATTAAGACCAATATTGCTTTCTAACGCAGACGTAATCCACCACTTTGTTTTATGCTTTTCAGCCAATGTAATCCATTCTTTTGTTCCTCGAAAACCACCTACAAAACTGGGTTTTAAAATGATATATTGCGGCTTGATTTTGAGTAATAAATCCTCCTTTTCTGCTATTGAAAACACACCAATTAACTCTTCGTCTAATGCAATTGGAATTGGTGACGTTTTACACAACTCTGCCATACTGTCAGTATTATTTTTTGCTATAGGTTGTTCTATACTATGTAATTTAAATCCAGCTAATTGCTTTAATTTATATAAAGCTACACTTGTATCGAAAGCACCGTTTGCATCGACTCTAATTTCGACTTGTTCTGGGGTGAAATATTGCCGAATAAAACGCAATAATCGCAATTCTTCCTCGAAATTTATAGCGCCAATTTTTAGTTTTATGCAATGGAAACCTTCGGCTAATTTTTCTTCGATTTGTTGCTTCATAAAATCTTCATTTCCCATCCAAACTAAACCGTTAATTGGAATTGATTTTGTGCCATTTGTAAAGTCCGATGGAAAGAGTAAAAATGGGTTGGAACTCACCAAAGATTGGAACGCCATTTCAACTCCAAATTGTATTGAAGGAAACTCAATTAAGGATTCCCAAAGCGCATCAATTCCGAGGTGAATATTGGCACAAGTCCACGCTAATTTTTCTTCATAATCTGGTCTGTCGTCGCAACTCAAACCACGAAGAATTCCGCACTCGCCTATTCCTTTTTTACCGTCATTTTCAAGTACAATAAACCACGTTTCTTTCTCGGTCATAACGCCACGAGAAGTTCCCGATGGACGTTTGAAATTAAGAATATATTTGTGATATTTTGCTTTCAAAATTGTGATTGTAAGATTATTTATGTTTTATAATTGATTTTAGGAATCAAAATTAGGATTAATTACTGAAATTATAGCCCCGATTGCAGTGAAAATCGTTTTTGTGAAAATCCTATTTTTTTGTTGCGCTTGCAGAACGACCAAAGGAAGTTCCTGCAAGGGCTTACAAAAAACGGATTTTGCAAAAACGATTGAAATGGAAAGCGGGAAAAAGCTCCAAAAAACTATTGATATTACTTCGTTCCTTTCAAAGAATTATAATTCGATGCTTTCGCCGATTTGTAAGAGCATTAAATCTTTGCCTTTATCGAAGAATTTCTTGATGGATTGTTCGTGATTTATTTCGATGAAACCGAATGTATCGTAGTGATATCCCAGGATTTTATCGCATTCTACGAAATCGGAAGCGATGATTGCATCGGCGATATCCATAGTGAAATTGTTGCCAATTGGGAGGATTGCTAAATCGAGTTTGGTGCGTATCGGGATGAGTTTCATATCCATTGTGAGGGCTGTGTCGCCTGCAATATAGATGTTTTTATGCTCGCCTTCGATGACGAAACCGCCAGGATTTCCGCCGTAACTACCGTCTGGAAAGGAGCTGGAATGGATTGCATTTACGAATTTCACGGTGCCAAAATCGAATTTCCAACTTCCTCCGTGGTTCATTGGATGCGATTTTAATCCTTTTTTGCTGTAATGTCCAGCGATTTCTGCATTGGAAATTATGATGGCGTTGGTGCGTTTTGCAATTGCTTCGACATCGAGAATATGGTCTTGATGGGCGTGTGTTAGCAAAATGTAATCGGCTTTTAGGGTGTAAATATCAATGTGAGCCGCTTTTGGATTTGCCGAAATATAAGGGTCAACGATAATGAATTTTCCAGCAATTTCGATACCTAACGAAGCGTGACCGTAGAATGTGATTTTCATTTTTATGAAATTTAAATGTTAAATATAAAATTAAGTGCTTCTTATCTTCCTCCCATAAACAAGTTTACAAAAATGTCTTGGAAGAAGAAAATCAAACTTAACGACAACAAAACAGATAATGCGAAAGTGCTTAACGCCACTTTTTTCAATTCGGGGTCTAATTCTTTAGGATTTTTGTTTTTATAAACCGTTACAAGGTGTTTTATCAAAGGGATGTAAGCCAAAACATAAATATATTGATCGATATTGAAATCTTTGAAATAGGAAAATTCCAAAACCAAAATCATAGCAGAAATAACCAAAAAGTATTGGTATATTTTTGCTTTTTCACCGCCCATTTTGACAACAATTGTGTTTTTATTTGATTTTCTATCGGATGCTTCGTCTCGCATATTATTGAGATTTAAGACTGCAACACTCAAAAATCCGATGGCGGTTGCGGGCAATACTAAAAACCAATCCATTTCTTTGGCAAACATAAAATAGATTCCGAGTGTGCTAACCAATCCAAAGAATAGGAAAACAAATAAATCTCCGTAACCCCTATATCCATAAGCAGAATTACCAACAGTATATCGGATTGCGGATGCAATTGCTAAAATTCCAAGTCCTAAATAAAATAATGAAAATCCTAAATTATGGTCTTTGAAAGCGACATAAATCAGTAAAATTGCTGAAATTGATGTCAGAATAGAGGTAATTACCAAAGCGCGTTTCATGTCCGCTGGAGTAATTACACCACTTTGAATGGCACGTTTTGGCCCTACACGATCTTCGTTGTCGGTTCCTTTTATTCCATCGCCATAATCATTGGCAAAATTGGATAAAATTTGCAATCCTAAAGTGGTAGAAAGTGCAAAAATGACAATTTTCCAATTGAACATCGCCTGTGACATGGCGTAAAAACTCCCCACAATTATGCCCGAAACCGACAATGGCAATGTTCTTAATCGCGCGGCTTGAATCCAATGTTTCATTTTTTATTTTTATTTAAAGTTTAAGGTTTAAAAAGGTTTAAAGTTTAGTGCTTAACAACTTTAAACATTAAACTTTAAACAATTTTATGGTAACCATTTTTTTTCAAAATTAGGTTTCCGTTTTTCAAGGAAAGCGTTTCGTCCTTCGGTCGCTTCTTCAGTCATATAGGCTAATCGAGTGGCTTCACCAGCAAATACTTGTTGCCCCACCATTCCATCATCTGTTAAATTCATGGCGAATTTTAGCATTTTTATGGATGTTGGTGATTTTTGAAGAATATCCTGTGCCCATTCAAAAGCGGTATTTTCCAATTCATCGTGAGAAATTACGGCATTGACCATTCCCATATCCATTGCTTCTTGAGCGGAATAATTCCTACCTAAAAAGAAGATTTCACGTGCTTTTTTCTGACCCACCATTTTAGCTAAATAAGCAGAACCATAACCACCGTCAAAACTTGTTACATCGGCATCCGTTTGTTTGAAAATAGCGTGTTCTTTACTCGCCAAAGTCAAATCGCAAACTACGTGCAAACTGTGACCGCCACCCACTGCCCAACCTGGAACAACGGCTATTACTACTTTTGGCATAAACCGAATGAGGCGCTGGACTTCCAAAATATTCAAACGGTGTTGCCCATCATCACCAACATAGCCTTGATGTCCACGAGCATTTTGATCGCCACCGCTACAAAAAGAATAGATTCCGTCTTTTGACGAAGGTCCTTCGGCAGAGAGTAAAACAACGCCTATTGAAGTGTCTTCTTGTGCGTCGTAAAAAGCTTGATACAATTCTGACGTAGTTTTTGGCCGGAATGCATTTCTAACATCTGGTCGATTGAATGCTATTCTGGCAACTCCATTGCATTTTTTGTAGGTTATATCTTCAAACTCTTTTACTATTTTCCAGTCTATAATATTCATAATTGAACTATTTTAGTGTAAAATTAAGGCATTTTTTACTTTTTATAGCACGTTCAAATAAATATAATTTAGGAGCAAATTATATTTTAGAAATTAATTTTAAAAAAAGTTTATTAATCATAAAAAAAGAGGCTTTTAGGCCTCTTTAAAAATTGTTATTCTAAAATTTATTCGATTTCAAAAGCTTGGTTTTCGTTGTTTGAAGCATTTCTGGCATTTAGCGCTTTATTATTCCAATCCAATACAAAAGCTGAAAAATGCATATTAGAAGCTACATATCCTGAAGGAATAATATACGTAAAGGTTTTAGTATAGACATCGTTTAAGTTTGTGCTTCCTGTTATTGCGTCACCTAAAATGTTTGCTGTTAAATAACCTCTTAAAACATCATCATAATCAAAGTTTACAATTGGATTTACACCACCATAATAACTTGTAGAATTAGTTTGATTGTACACTAAATTATCTTCAAGGGCATATACTACTAATTTAAGATTGGTTAAATTCTGTCCAAATTTCACTCTTACTTGAACTGATACAGTATTCCCTGATATAGTATTGGTCATTGCCAATCCTACTCTTGGATTAATTCCTGAGGTTAGATTTACAGGTTGCGAAACGTAACTTGTTTCGGGATAAGACCAAACGGTTTTTCTATTCAACATTCCTGTTGGATATCCCGTTAAACCAATCATTGTCTCTAAAGTAATTGCTTCTGGAAAATTATAAGGATCATTTCCTCTGTGAATGGCAACTACAACAGCATCTGAAGTTTGCAAACGAACTTGACTAATTGCATATGCTACTCTTGGGCAATATTGGCACCATGTTCCAGTATAGTCTTCGATTAATACTCTTTTATTAAAATTTATGCACTGTTGCACAGGGATTTGAATTGTAGGAGAAGTTAAGGTTACTGTGCTTGATACTTGATAAACAGCATAAACAGATAGTGTTCCTGGCGCATTTGGAGTAAAGAAATTAGTTACTAACGGTGTCGTATTCAAATAAACAACTGCAGAAGTAGAAACATCAGCATTGTTATTTCCTTTGACGGTAAATTGTATGTTATCTCCAACATAAGCGTCTGTAATACTTGCTGTAATTGCTATTGATTGAATAGCAGAACCGCCGCCCCCAGAATTATTATCTTCTTTGCTACAAGAAATAAATAATCCAAAACATAAAAATGCCAATAGTAAGTGTAATTTTTTCATAAAAAAAATTTAAGTTAGTTCACACAAATAAAATAAATATTTTCTTATTAAATGCAATAAATATTCTTTATTTGTAAAATATTATCAATTTACTTACTTTATTCATGAAAAAACTTGTTTTAATTTGGATTATTACGCTAAGCACTTCGCTTTTAGCACAACACCAAATTCCAAATATTAAATTAAAAAATATTAAAGGTGAATTAGTAAATTCAAATTTGGATTTTCAAAAAAAAGATGTCGTATATGTATTCTCATTTTGGGCAACTTGGTGCGCACCCTGTGTTCAAGAATTAGATGCTATTAGTGATGTTTATGGTGATTGGAAAAGTAAAATTAAAATTGAAATTATTGCCGTTTCAGTTGATGATGCTAGAACTGAAAAAAGAGTAAAGCCTTTAGTTAATGGCAAAGGCTGGGAATATACAGTGCTTTTAGATACTAACCAAGAACTAAAAAGAAGCCTTTCGATTGCTAATGTTCCTTACATTGTTGTTGTAAAAAACAATGAAATAGTTTACGTTCAAAATGGACATTCTCCTGGCGGGGAAGTTGAATTCTTTGAAAAATTAAAAGGTTTATAAAATGAAAAAAACACTACTCTTTTTAGCAATTTGCACTTCAATTTCTATTTTTTCTCAAACAGTAAATAAGGAAGAAAAAACAAAGGGAAAAATTTTTGGCGGATTTGAGTCTAATTCACAGTGGTATTTAAATGATGTCAATAGAAAAATAGAGCATCCTAATCAGCCAATAAGATCTAACAACTACCTATCATTAAATTATAACTATGGCAAATGGACTGCTGGAATTCAAGCAGAATCATACGCTCCAAAACCATTATTGAATTTCAATCCAAAATATGAAAATTCAACTATTGGAACGTATTATTTGAATTATAAAACAGAAAAATTAGATATTACTGCAGGTCATTTTTACGAACAATTTGGTAGTGGATTATTATTACGAAGTTGGGAAGACCGTGCATTGGGAATAAATAATGCTATTCGGGGCGGGAAAATAACCTATAGACCAACTCAAAATTTACTATTTACGGGATTGTATGGAAAACACAGAGCTGGTTTTGAAGTTAGCAACGGGACTATTGTCGGATTCAATTCAGATTTTAATGTGTCAGGATTATTTAATATTGAAAATTCCGACCTTTCCATTGGGTTTTCATACGTGGGTAGGTATGAAAAAACTACTATTCAAAACCCTAATTTCAATGAACTTACCAATGGTTTTGCTGGAAGATTGAACTATAGCCGCAACGCTTTTTACTTTTCTACAGAATATAATTTGAAATCAAAAGACGCCATTTTATATCCAATTACGGTTAGCAATTCCTTTGTAAAACCAGGAAGTGCTTTACTAATGAATTTTGGGTATACCAAAAAAGGAATAGGAATAGATGTTTCTCTCAGGAGAATTGAAAATATGAATTTCTTATCGGAAAGAAATCCTGAAGTATTTTCACCGGAGCAAACCAGTTTGGCTTACAATGATAGAATCATGAATTTTGTTCCTAGTTTAACCAAACAATATCATTCTAATTTGGCAAATATATATGTATTTCAAGCTCAAAAAAGCGTGAGTATAGTTGCTGATAACGGAATTGCAAAAGCGGGTGAAATTGGCGGTCAAATGGATTTTTTCTATGAATTTAAAAAAGGAACTTCTTTAGGAGGGAAAAATGGAACTAAACTTGAGTTTAATGCCTCTAATTGGTTTAATCTAAAAGGAAATTACACCATTTTTCCACCTGACTATACCACAGAGTTTTTGGCAAAAGGAGAGAAATATTTTTCAGATTATAATTTAGAAATCTCTAAAAAATTCAATTCAAATTTAAACGCAAGTATTGTTTTTATTAATCAGTATTACAATCATAAGTTAATTGCCGCGGCTTTGAATGTTCAAGTAAACACTTTTATTATAGCTCCCGAAATTACCTATAAATTATCTGGCAAACAGTCAGTGAAAATTGCTGCAGAACACCTGTGGGCGGATTCCGATAGAAAAAATTGGGCTTCATTAATGGTCGAATACAATCCTAATACCAAATGGTCGTTCTATGTTTCAGATATGTACAATTACGGATACGATAAAACAGCTGAATTAATTGATGACGTAACCGACCCCTTCAAAATTCACTTTTATAATTTTGGGAGTGCCTATACCAAAGGAAGTACCCGAATTGCGTTGAGTTACGGCCGACAACGAGGTGGTTTAGTTTGCGCAGGTGGTGTTTGCCGATTTGTTCCGCCAAGTACTGGAATTGGATTATCAGTGACGAAATCTTTTTAATTTGATACTTAATTTCTCTTCTAAAATATAATAACTATTGAATTACAAAAGATAAATTCCGTCTTCTTTAATTTCTATTAATTTTTCACGGTAAAGAGCACCAATAGCTTTTTTGAATGTTTTCTTGCTCATTTTCAGTACCGTTTTGATATCTTCAGGGTGAGAATTATCAGTAAGTCTCAAAAATCCACGACTGGCTTTCAATTCTTCCAAGATTAAATCGGCATTCGGTTCTATGCTTTGATATCCTTGTATTTGCAACGCAACATCAATTTTGTTATCTGGGCGAATGGTTTTAATGTAACCCCGCATTCTGTCACCTGTTCGAATCGCATCGTCATAAACCTCATCTTTGTAAACCAAGCCTTTGTGCTGTTCGTTGATGATAACATTGATTCCAATTTCTGTAATGTGAGAAACAATCAAATCAACTTCTTCGCCTTTTTCAACTGTAAGAGTATCATTATTCAAAAACTGATTGGTTTTACTAGAAGCTACCAACCTATTCGTTTTTTCATCCATATAAAGATAAACTAAATAGCGTTTGCCTTTTTCCATCGGGCGGGCTTGCTCTTTGAACGGAACCAAAATGTCTTTTTCCATTCCCCAATCCATAAAAGCACCTATCTGATTTACATAATTCACACGCAAAAGTGCAAATTCATTCAGTAAAATGTAAGGTTCTAGAGTAGTTGAAACAGGACGTTCCTCATGATCTAAATATACAAATACGATTAACTCTTCGCCAATTTCAAAGGTATTGGGAACGTATTTATTCGGCAAAAGAATATCGTTAATTCCTTCGGGATCTTCAACTGGATTGCCTAAAAATAAACCAACTTTGGTATCTCTTAATATCGTGAGTGTATTGTATTTTCCTATTTCAATCATTATTATACTTTTCTAAAGCGCAAAGGTACGAAATTGAATGCTATAGAAATAGGTTTAAAGTTTTGGATTTATTCGTACCTAAGTTAGTCGAAAGTTTTCATGACGTAAAGCCAAAAGTCTCGAAATAGAAAATATCTATTTAAAATCAGCCTATTGGAAAAAAATTCCATGTTTTAAATACGACACTTTATAACACATACCACTTATAATTTTATGATATAGAAATTGATTCTGAATAATTTGTATATTTGAATCTTAATTACATTTTCCTTAAGTAAAAAACAAAAATGAAACCAACTTATATTCTAAATTTCCTATTATTGCTTTTAACAATTCATACCTCTTTTGGACAAATTGCTGTTTACGATTCCGAAATAAAAAAAATGCTTTCCGAGGTTTCGCCAGAGAATATGGAAGCCACGGTAAAAAAATTAGTTTCTTTTGGAACACGACACACATTAAGCGATACCAATAGCGCTATACGCGGAATTGGAGCAGCACAACGCTGGGTAAAATCCGAATTTGATACCTATGCTTTGAATTCTAATGGAAGACTAACTTCAGTTATAGATTATTTTACCATCAAAGCTGATGGAAAACGCATTGCAGCAGACAGTCAATTGGGCAATGTGATGGCAACTTTAAAAGGAACAGATACTTCTGACGACCGTGTTTTAATTATTAGTGGCCACTTAGATTCCCGCGCTACGGATGTTATGGACAGTTCAATTGATGCGCCTGGCGCCAATGACGATGGTTCGGGAGTAGCTGCAATGATGGAATTGGCTAGAGTCATGAGCAAAAGAGAATTTCCTTTTACCTTGATATTTGTTGCTGTTGTGGGAGAAGAACAGGGTTTATATGGAGCAAAATATTTAGCAGATAAAGCTAAAAATGAAAAATGGAATGTAATTGCTATGATTAATAACGACATGATTGGAAACAGCCTATCTAGCGGCACTCAATTACGGGACAATACACAAGTTCGTGTTTTCAGTGAAACAATTCCCTATCTAGAAACGGAAACTGAAGCTAAACTAAGAAAAGCTACCAATCGAGATAATGATAGTCCATCAAGACAATTGGCACGATACATAAAAACGGTTACCAATCAATACGTGGAACAATTAGAAATAAATTTAGTCTATCGAAACGACCGTTTTCTGCGTGGTGGCGACCACACTCCTTTTAGTCAAAATGGATTTACTGCAATCCGTTTTTGTGAAATGAACGAAAATTATGATCACCAACACCAAAATATTAGAAAAGAAAATACTATCCAATATGGCGATCTTCCTGAATTTATGGATTTTGAATACATGAAAAAAGTTACCTGTTCCAACTTGGCTACTTTTAGCAATTTGGCGTGGGCACCAAAAGCACCTAAAAAGGTAGGTATTGAAGTAAAAGATCTTACTAATTTCTCCACTTTGGTTTGGGATAAACCCGAAGGAAAACCTGTTTATGGCTATACAATTCTAATCAGAGAAACTGCTGCACCGCATTGGGAAAAAACAATTTTTGTGAAAGATACAAAAGCAGAAATCCCCTATTCGAAAGATAATTTTTTCTTTGCAGTGCAATCAATTGATGCGTTAGGACATTCTAGTTTGCCCGTTTTTCCAGTACCAATTCGTTAAGTATTTTAATTAAATCAACTCTTTGAAAAACTGCAATAAAACGGTATCATTTTCACGTGTTGGTGTAAAAACTTCTAAGATGAACGGCTTATTATTATTGGAATAAAGATTCTTAATTCCTTTTTCAAGACTAGATTCATCACTTGCAATTGCATAGTCAAAACCATACATTTTTGCCAAATGTTCTGCAGTTAAACAATGAGAAGTTTCAAAAAACGTATTGAAAACTGGCGTTTCATCGTGTCCTGGTAAAATTCTAAAGATGCCTCCTCCCCCATTATTTATTAAAATAATCTTGAAATTTTTAGGGATATAATTATTCCACAATCCGTTAGAATCGTATAAAAAACTAATATCACCAGTAATTAAAACGGTTTGTTTGCCATTGGCAACCGCGGCGCCAATTGCTGTGGACGTACTTCCGTCAATTCCACTGGTTCCTCGGTTACAAAATACTTCAATTGACGGATGAATATCAATTAACTGTGCATATCGAATTGCAGAACTGTTGCCAATTTGCAAATTGGAATTTATTGGCAAACTCTGTATTACTTTCTCAAAAACTTTGAAATCTGTAAAGGGAATTTTTGACAAATAGGCTTTATGTTTCTCTTTTCTGAGTGTATTTATAGCATCGAAAATATCGAAATAGTCACTTTCAATAGGTTCTAATAATGGCAAAAACGTTTTGAAAAAGGTATTTGGATCTATTTCAAAATGCTGAGTCAAACAACCAAAAGTGTCATAAGCTCGCAAAGAATCAATATGCCAATGGTGTTTTGGTTGGTATTTGCGTAAAGCAGCTTTAATTCTTTTAGAAACTACCATTCCGCCAAAAGTAATTAGGATTTCGGGTTGAAATACTTCAAAATCATCAGATGAAAATGGAGTAATTATCGTGTCGATATTGTTTATAAAACTAGGATGGTGCAAATTAGAAGTCGTTTCTGTCATCACGACAACCGAAGTATCATTTGCTAAAAAATTAACTACTGAAGCAGCAATCGAATCAGGTTCATTGACGCCAACAAGTACTAGTTTCTTTTTTGATGTGTTCCAAACAGAGGCAAATTCATCCCAATTTGCGATTGAAACAAACGGAGTAGCATTTGCGGAAGCGTTACTATTTACAGTAACAGAAAGCTCCGAAACCGTTTCGTACAAAGGTTCTTCAAAAGGGGCGTTGATGTGAACTGGTCCTTTTTTTAATATCGAAAAATGTAGTGCTTCAGTAATTTTATGATCATTTTCAAGTGAAGCTCCTTCAGCCAAATTGGCATTGTACAACGAATGATTTTCGAACACCTTTTCTTGACGGATGGTTTGCCCGTCGCCAATATCAATTTTGTGTAAAGGCCTGTCAGCGCTAATAACTACCAAAGGAATTTGGCTGTAAAAGGCTTCTGCAAAGGCAGGATAATAATTCAAAAGTGCAGAACCAGAAGTACAAATTACGCCAACGGGTTTCTTTATTTGCTGTGCTATTCCCAACGCAAAAAAAGCAGCACTTCGCTCGTCGGCGATGCTGTAGCAGGTAAATTTAGGATTATTGACAAATCCAATAATCAAAGGGGCGTTTCTTGAACCGGGAGAAATTACTATGTTCGTGACACCTTGGGCGAGACAAATTTCGATGATGCTTTGCGCTAAAGGAATTTTTGGGTAAATCATTGTAAAGTAAGGTTCAAAGATGCAAAGGTACAAAGTTGGAAGGGTTTTTGCTAGGTTCTTTAATTAGATTTATTACTTTTGGAAAACAATTTACACGAAATGAAAATCCAAATTAGAGCATACCAAACCGAAGATACTCAAGCTATTTTAGCTATTATTAATTATAACATTGTTCATTCCACTTCTTTATACGATTATACCATTCGGAATTACGAGCAACAAAAAGCGATATTAGAAGAAAAAATAAAGAAAGGTTTTCCTGTACTAGTAGCGGTAACTAACGGTAAACCAGTTGGATTTGGAATGTATAGCGAATTTCGATTTCGAGAAGCCTATAAATTTACGGTTGAACATTCGGTATATGTTTCTCACGACGAAATGGGAAAAGGCATTGGAAAGTTACTTTTATCTGAATTAATTGAATTGGCAAAAGCCCAAGAATTGCACACGATGATAGGCGTAATTGATTCAGAAAACCAAGGCAGCATCCTTTTTCACGAGCAATTTGGTTTTAAAACAGTGGGGATTATCAAAGAATCCGGATATAAATTTGACCGATGGTTGGATTCTGTATTTATGCAATTGCTATTGTAATGACTATTTCACTATCCAGCTTATAATTTTATCATCATTGGGTGCCACGCCTGAAAGATACACTTGTTCCAATTCTCCTTTTTCGTTAATTAGGTATTTTTGAAAATTCCATTCTACGTTGGAATCTTTCAAACCATTTTTCGCTTTTTTAGTAAGAAATTGGTACACTTCGTTCATATCGCTTCCTTTAACCGAAATTTTGCTCATCATTGGGAAGGTTACACCATAATTGGCTTTGCAGAAAGTGGCAATTTCAGCATTGGTTCCAGGTTCTTGCGAACCAAAATTATTGGCTGGGAAGCCAATTATAACAAAATTATTATTTTTATATTTTTTATAAATTGCTTCTAATTGTTCGTATTGAGGCGTATAACCACACTTGGAAGCGGTATTTACAATTAAGATTTTCTTGCCTTTTAATGAAGCAAAATCAAAGGTTTTACCGTATAAATCTACTGCTTTAAATTGGTAGATTGTAGAATTGTTTTGAGCTTGTGTAGCAAATGAAGTCAAAATAAAAAGTATAAATAATTGAAAATTCTTTCTCATGATTTTTTTTACAAAATTACTTATAAAGGTTTAAGAAAAATAAAAAATTGCATTTATTTATAATTCAACAAGAGTTAAAATTATACCAATCGCAATTGTTAATGAGTCCATTTGTTGTGCCACTGTGCAGCTGTATATATTATTTAGTTCTCCCTACATATCGGATTTATTGCACTAATTTGATATAACAAGCTACAGTGTTATTAAAGTATGTTAATTTCGTATGCTTATTTAACACTAATTTAAATTGAGTAAGACAAACTATTTATTAATAGTGAAAAAATCAAAAAAAAATCCCAATACAATGTATTGAGATTTTAAAAAATATAAACTAGTTAAACTAGTAACAAGCGGTTTGAATAACTGTTTTTTGTTGGTCGCCATAACCAGTTCCTCCAATAAATATTGATTCTACGGAAGGAGCTACACAAACACTTTGAATAACTGTTTGTTGTTGGTCGCCATATCCTGTTCCTCCAAGGAATATTGACTCTACGGAAGGAGAAGTACAAACAGACTGCACTATTAATTTCTGTTGGTCACCATACCCTAAACCTCCATAAAAAATGGATTCCACAGCTACCGGAGTACAACTATTTTGAACAATTATTTTTTGTTGATCACCATAGCCCTGCCCTCCATAAAAAATGGATTCAACCATAACTGGTGCACAAACGTTTTGAAATAAACTTTGCAGAGAGGATCCGTATCCATTACCTCCTGAAAACATGGTTGTAGGTATTTTTGAATTAAATACCCCACGCATGGAAGGAAGCGCAATTTGCCCAAAAGTATTTTGTACCAACCAAAATAAGGCTATTATTAGTATTTTCTTTACCACTTATATAAAATTAATAAGATCTAACGCCTCTACCTGCTTGGGCTTGGCCATAAGATGCGTCATTAGCATAAGCTCTTGAAGAAACTTGCATACCATTACCATTTTGAGCAGATCCACCTCTATTGTGGTATTGCATACTATTCCATATTGAATTCCCACAAGTACCATCAGCATTAATATCACCGTCACCATTTGCAGTAGTATAAGTAGAATAATCATAATTCCAACCGCCTACACAACGCTCATAGATACCGCCTGACATGTCAGCTATACCATAATAAGTTGCACCGGCATGAACTCTGTCCGTATTTGTTGAAGCGGCACTTCCTGCTCTATACATTCTACCAGTTTGGTAATTACATAAACCTAAAGCAAAATAGGTTTGTATGTCTGTTGAACAACCCCAGTCGGCATTGGTATATTGAAATTGCGCAATATCTGTAGTTCCCCATGAAAATTCTCCACGAACTGGCGCGATAGGACCTCTGCATGCTTTTTCATATTCAAATTCTGTCATAGGTCTAAGAGCTGCCCATTCCATATAAGTCAACCAGTGCTCTTGTCTTAAAGAAACTGGCAAACCTAATCCATCACAATCTTCATCATATACACCATTATTATTTGCCTCGCAAGCATACACAGCAGGGGTTAAGCTGGTAGTTGAAACTCCTGGTGTTTTAATTTCTATTCTATAACTCCAACTATTCATAACAGCTGTTCCCGCAGGAGAAGTTGGTGGAGTAGTATTCCAGTTCATGTCTTGTTGTTTATGCAATTGTTGATCATAGCTCAAAGTATTTAAAAAGGACACGTATTGAGCACAAGTAATTTCATATTTCATACAATAAAAACGATTGTAACCATATGGGTAGGTACTAGGCAAAGGAACTGAAGAGCCTAATTGTTCTTGAGCTCCATATTGTACTTTTGTTAAATTTGTAGTAGTACTTGTAATTTGAACTGGTTGATTAGTAGCATTTCCAAATGTATAATAAGCGGCTCTGTAATTGTCCCCAATATAGAAATCACCATTAGGAACATTTACCATTTCCATTCCATATACACCTATATTATCTCCAACTACAGGGCTTGCTAATGTTAAAGTTACTGTGGCTTGAGAGATATTTCCAATACCTGCAGCTGATCTTCTTACGAAAACTCCTGCATTATCAGATACGGTATCCACTTGAAGCACAGAACCCGTAACGGATTGACCTGTTGCAGATAATTGAGCGTGTAACCATGGGCTAATAGCACCGCTAACGCAAGATTGTCTTTTAACAAAAATCCATACTGCATCCCAGTTGGATGGTCCAGTTGTGATATTCCAACTGTTGTCCCATTTAATAGTAAATGTGATAGTGCTTCCACTGATTGTTGGTGTTCCCACCACTAAATTATTTGCTTGACTTTGAAAGCTAATAGCCAAGAAAATTGTAACTAAAATTAATTTTTTTATTTTTGAGTGATTTAATGAATTTATTTATTACTATTTATTTATTTATTGCATATCTCCTGCAGTAACAATAATACCACCGCCTATATTTACAACAGTAGCTATTGCGTAATTTCCAGCTGTAGCAGTATAATTATTTCTATTTTTTATTACGATTCCTGAACCTGCTAAAAGATTAATTTTATTTGCATCAGCACTTTTTTGAAGTACCATACAATTAAATCCTGTAGGCAAATCAGAATTAAAAGTTATGGTTATTTGACTTGAAGGGTTACAAATTAAAACTTTGCCTTTATAAAGTTCTGAGTTAGCATTACTAATGGTAAAGTTAGCCGTAATTTCAGAACTTATTGAAGCGTTTGCTGTTAGCGCTCCGGCATTAATCGGTCCAGCTGTAACTGTCCCAGTAAATGTAGGAGAAGCAGTTGGTGCTGCACCTAAATTAGTCAATGCTCCAGCACCTGTTGTTGCACCTGTTCCTCCATTGGCAATAGCAACAATTCCTGAAACGTTTGTTGCAGTTCCTGCAGCGGTTAAATAAGTTGTACTATCAACAGATCCATCTGCTTTTAAGAATTGAGAAGAAGTTCCTCCTGATTTTATGAATGACGCACCAGTCACATTTCCTTGCATTGTCCAATTCGTACCGTCATTTTGTGCTTTAATGTCGCCAGTACCGTTGGCTAAAATGATATTATTGGTAAGATTTGCTGATAATGCTACATAATAACCAATCTTTGCACCTACTAGTGTGTTACCTGAACCCGTTGTAATGCCGCCACCTGAATTGTCACCAATAGCGGTGTTGTTGCTTCCTGTCGTATTATTAAGAAGCGCTTTATTTCCACTTGCGGTATTATTTGATCCTGTAGTATTAGAAAGAAGTGTGAAAAATCCGCTTGCGGTATTATTTGTTCCCACTGTATTACCATTAAGCGCATAAGCCCCGAAAGCACTATTTTGGATTCCTGAATTATTGCTACTAAGCGTAGCTAATCCGATGGCCGTATTACCGTTACCAGTGATGTTACTATAAAGTGATTGCATTCCAATAGCAGTATTGGAGGCTCCAGTAGTATTATTAAAAAGGGAATTCATTCCCATTACCGTATTGTTACTACCCGTAGTGTTAACTCTTAGCGCATTTTCACCTACAATTGTATTCTGAAAATAAGCTGAGCCACCACCTACAGTAATTCTATTTACAATAAGGTCTGCATTAAAGGTTTTAGCTCCTGCAACCGTTTGGGCTGTAGTTAAATCTACAAAGTTTTGAGTGGAAGAACCTGTTCCTCCATTGGCAATAGCAACAATTCCAGTAACATTCGCAGCTGTTCCGCTAACATTTCCAGTAACATTCCCTGTTATTGGCCCTGAAAATCCTGTTGCAGTTATTACCCCTGCAGATAGATTTCCACTTGCATCTCTTAAAACTATCGTGTTTGGTGTGTTCGCTGTAGTTGCTGTAGTAGCGCTATTGCTTACTTTTCCAGCAGTTGCTATTGTTGCTAATTTAGTATCGGCGATAGCTGCAGTTGCTGAAACGTCAGCATTTACAATTTCTCCATCTAAAATTTTAGCACTTGTTACTGCGTTGGCAGCAATAGTTGGCACCGCAGCTGTTCCTGTTAAGTCACCTGCTAATTGCACTTTTCCTTTTACAGTAGGAGTAGCATCCGGCGTTGCAGTTGCAACAGTTGCATCAACATACGTTTTTACTGCATTTTGAGTTGGAAAAAGAGTATCACTTGTTCCTAAAGTAACAGTAGTAGATTTGTTGGCCGAATTTTCTTTTAAGGCAGTAGCATTTGCAGCAGTTGAAGCATTTGCAGTTACCGTTGAACCCAATGTAGTGATGTTTGATTGCAATGTAATATCAGCATTGGCTCTAATGGTAGCTTCGTTTGTTAATGCTGTAGTTCCTGAAGTAGCACTCGCATCAACATACGTTTTTACTGCATTTTGAGTTGGAAAAAGAGTATCACTTGTTCCTAAAGTAACAGTAGTAGATTTGTTGGCCGAATTTTCTTTTAAGGCAGTAGCATTTGCAGCAGTTGAAGCATTTGCAGTTACCGTTGAACCCAATGTAGTGATGTTTGATTGCAATGTAATATCAGCATTGGCTCTAATGGTAGCTTCGTTTGTTAATGCTGTAGTTCCTGAAGTAGCACTCGCATCTACATAGGTTTTTACTGATTTAACACTTGAATATTTTGTATCTGATGTGCCATCCGTAGCTACATTTATAGATTTATTAGATACGTTTTCTTTTAATAAATCAGCGTTGGTTCTATTGGTAACCTCTGTAGCTAAATTGGTTGTCAATGTGTTTTCTGCTCCAGAAGCTCTGATCAGTTCAGAAAGTAAATTACTGGTCAATGTATTGTCTACCGTTGTTGCTCTTGTTACTTCCGCAGCTAAGTTAGTAGTTAGTGTATTATCTCCTGCTATTCTTGCAGCCGTTTCCGCATTCAAGGCAGTAGTTAATGCTGAATTAGCACCATCAACATAGGTCTTAATTGCTAATACCGAAGGATATTTAGTGTTCGAATTGGCGTCTGTATTTACATTTGTAGATTTATTTATTACATCTTCTTTCAGTAAATCGGCGTTAGTTCTGTTAGAAATTTCTAAAGCTAAGTTATTGTTTAAGGCAACGTCGGCAGCCGCTCTGATGTTGGCTTCATTTGTTAAGGCAGTCCCTCCTAGATTGATACTAACATCAACATAATCTTTAACTGCTTTTACTGATGGATATTTCGTATTAGAAGCTGCGTCAGTAGTCACATTAGTTGATTTATTTACTAAATCCTCTTTTAATAAATTTGAATTAATTCTGTTGGTAATTTCTGCGGCTAAATTATTAGTTAAGGTAACGTCGGCAGCAGCTCTAATGTTGGCTTCGTTTGTTAAAGCAGTCCCTCCTAAGTTGATACTTACATCTACATAATCTTTTACGGCTTTTACTGATGGATATTTCGTATTAGAAGTTCCGTCTGTAGTCACGTTAGTGGATTTGTTTACTAAATCTTCTTTTAATAAATCGGCAGCAGCTCTAATGCTAGCTTCGTTTGACAAGGCTGTATCTACATAATCTTTTATAGCTTTTACTGAAGAATATTTCGTATTTGAAGCCCCATCTGCAGTAACACTGGTTGATTTATTTGCCAAGTCTTCTTTTAAATTCAATGCTGCTTGAGTAGCAATACTTATTGGTTTGTTGATATCTCGTGTATTATCTACATTCTCTAATCCTAAATTGGTTTTAGCTCCTATTACAGTTGTAGCTCCGGTACCTCCATGTAAAATTTGAACTACTCCGGTAACGTTATCAGCGCTATTTGCAGCAAATGCATAAGGAACTGAAGTGAAAAGTTGGTTGCTTATTTCTATAAAATTTGAACAAAGTCCAAAGGTATCTATTGCTACTTTCAAACTTTTTGAGGCCAAGCTCCAATTCACATTGGCAAAAGAAGTAGCATAACCTCCCGTTTGTATACCTGTACCAATTACTGTATTGACCATTCCGTATTCGTCAGTGCTTACAGTGATTTTTTCTTTATATTCTACAAGTGATGCACTATCTACAATAGTGAATTGCAAACAAATATTCTTATTTGCTAATGGCGAATTGGCATTGTTATTACCAGGTATTACTTCACCATTAGGGTTGTAAATAATAGCCTGATAAGTAATTCCGCTTGTTTGTGCATAAAATGCTGTTGAAACGAATAATAATAAAAGTAGCGTTATCTTTTTCATATTGATAGTTATTTATTGATATTGAAATGAATACCAAATAGTATTTGTTGATTATTGAATATAATTTTCTCTTGTGTGCTATTGGCTGTGTTTAAGCCATTGCTGTAACCATAACCTAAACTTAAATAACCTGAATCGTTTAATTTATAGTTGATACTAGCTCCTCCAAAATATGAAAAATAAAGCCCTGAAAATTCTTTTTGATCTAATAGATCATAAACGGTTCCATTTAGATTTTGCTTACCGTAAACAATTTTTGAAAGGTTCAAACCCGCTCTTAAGCCAAATTTCACTCTTTTAGTTACAGGGTATACGTAATTTAAAGAAGTTTGCACCCCTAAATATTTTGTGTCCCAACGGTAAGAATTTGCGGGAGTGCCTGCAAGTGCGTTGTACTCATTTAAAGTAACCGCAGCTGAATAGGATAGGACATCGCTATTTAACGAAAAATCATAGCCAATTTCATAACTTGAACCAGTTCCTGATTGAAGAGTTGTAACCATAGGTTCGCTTTGGCTACTGAAGTTATATTTAGTGAAATTACTCCCAGTTAAAAAGTAAACTTCTTGAGAGTAGGAATTAGTTAGAGCCAAAATAACGATTAATAATAGGTAGAATTTTTTCATTTTGATTTTAATAAATTAGTGGAATAATTATAATTTTTTGCAGATAACTTAACGAAATATTCTCCCTCAGCTAAGGAAAGTTCGCCAATGGTTAAAATCGTATCTGTAGCTGATTTTTCTTTATAGGCAACCAATCTTCCCATTACGTCATATAAAGCAAATTTTATAGTGCCTGAAACAACTGACGAAAATTCAAAATTAATTTGATCGATAAAAGGATTTGGATAGGTAGTAGTTACCACATTAATAATAGGTGCTTTTACCGTTTTCATCAAACGACTTTGATGAAAGCCTTGACCGACTATTGCTCCCGACCCTCGGTGGTTCCCAATAACACTTTGTTGACCAATGGTTTGAGAAATTTTTAATCCCCCAGCGGTTGTTGAGTTGCCTTGTGAAGACAGCATCTGGTGATGCAAAATTTGGGAAAACCCAGAAAATGAGACTAATAAAAATAAAATTATTTTCAATGCAGTGTTATTTTTAGGTTAATATTAAACAAATATAAAAATTATAATTAATAATCAAAATTAATTATAAAATAATTGTTTGTAAAAATAATCTTTGAAAAATAATTTTTTTATGTTACAATCACGACACAGCTAATATTCTTATTATTTAATATAATTAAATATTCACGAATCTATCGATTGAATCAGAAGAAATTCATAGCTGCTTTATTCCAAAACGATTTGCTTGTCAATAAACATTATGTTATTTTTTATAACTATTTATATTAATTCAATAATACCGAAACTCTTCGAGCAAGTTGGAAAGCGGTTTTTGAATTTGACGAAATGGAACTATCTACACCTTCCCCAATTATTTTTAGTCTGGATTTAGAAATTCCACTCAATACTAATAAATCATACAAGTTTTTAACCCGCTGATCTGATAGATTTTGATTTGATTTTTCATTACCCGATTTATCTGAATATCCTAATAATTTTACACTTACTGTCGGATTTTTCTTTAATAATGAGATTAATCCATATACCGTATTTGCAGAACCTCTATTTGGCTCAAAATCATTTATATCATAAAAAACGTTTATCAATCCGTTTTCCAACATTGATTTAAAATCATTGGCCTCTGATAGTAGCGCCTGATTTTCTAAATTTTGGTTTTTTAAATTCTCAATTATTTTAGACTCAAATTCATCTGGAGTTCCATTTCTATTCGTATCAATATAACGTCCTTTTGAATCTACCATTACCCCACTTGGCGTGTTATTTTGAACATCCAAATAATCAACAACCCCATCTTTATCTGTATCATTCAAAAGTGTTTCTATTTCGTCTAAACGTCGATAAATCTCTGGATCAACTTCAGCTACAATTTTAGGAACAAACCAATCAGAATGTTTTTCGTTTTTACCCAAATAAAAGGATAAACCTATTGAACTACTATAAAGCAAACCCGATAAGTTGTTTTCCTGAGCTGAAGTGCTTCCGTCCCAATTTAGATGTTGTCTGACATTGGATAGTACAGTAAAATCAGCAGTTAAAACTGTTCTTTCAGAAAGTTTTATTTGCGGAGTTATTCCTAATAAATAACCTCCGTCACTTTCCACAACTGCTTCTTGATTACCAGTTCCTGTTTTTGATTTGAATTGGGAAATTTGAATTCCTCCGTGACCTAATAGACCTATTGTATTGGAAAAAGCATTAAATTCAAATACTTTACCTAAATCAAATACCCCCTGAAATCCCATTCTAAATTGCAAAGATCGGAAGGGCAAAGAGCCATTTCCTAATTTATTGTCAATAATATCAAAAGCTAAATCGGACTTTAATCCAAATTTAGAACTTAGCATATATCGAAATCCAAAATCAAAATGATTCAAACTTGGTAAACTAAAAAAATTATTGTCACTTGAATTATAACCTGTTCCAAATGGTCGAACTGCTTTATTAGAACCAAATCCAAATTCAAAGGACAATTTATTAACTTCAGTATCGGAATCGTTTGCGGTGGAATCCATCGCAATTTCTGATTTAATTGAGTCTTTTGCTATTTCAGGCACTATTTCTTGAGCGGAGAGAGAAGTTATTCCCAAACCAAATAGTAAAAACCCAATATTAATTCTTGAAGTGATAATTTGATTCATTTTGTTTTTTATTTTAATATTGAATTTTATTTTTACTTTGTACTTTGCTTTAATTATTCATTACTGTAAAACTATCTACTATTAATTTTTCAAAAGAAATGAAGCGTTAGTCCTTTACACAACGAACTGAAAAACCAAGTAACTTATTGTGGCTGTACCTAAAGACATTACCGCTAATATAATTTGTGAAACGTGTCCAAGCATTAGAAGTAGTATCCGATGAAGAACTCCAGTAGTTTCCATCACCAAGAATATTGTAAAATGTTCCGTCATTGTTACGAAAACCTCCTGGAAGTCCTGTAAAGCCACTAGAATTATCTGCATTTGTATTTGGACTAGACCAATGTGTCGTGCCAGATTCCTTTATTGCACCCCCAGCAACTGTTGTTCCTCCCAAATAGGTGGTCAATGTTGTCCATTCTGAATCGGTAGCTACATGCCACCCTTGTGGAGCCAAACCTCTAGTATCGTTTACTGCATACCAATTATATAGTTTTCCGTAAGTTGTACCATTAGAAGATGTATTTGCATAATAACACCAAGCACCAGTTGTTAAATTTGCCCATGCTGTTGGGTCGGTAACTTGAGGAATTACTGTTCCATCTCGATAGGTTGATACATCCAAATTATTCGTTATCCAAATTTGTGAACCAATTGTAGTGCTTGCCACAAATACAACAGATGTCGTAAAACTCACTTCGTTACCATAAGCAGTTCCCGAACTATTTGTTGCATACGTTCTAACATAATACGTTGTTCCAGTAGTTAATCCAGAAAGAGAACTAGTAACGCTTCCTGTAGTTCCTGTCTCTGTAGATTTACTGTTTTCAATCGTTGGATTAGTTGCAGTTCCCCAACAAAATCCTCGAGCAGTAATGCTTAATCCACCCTCTGTTATTATCAATCCAGTGGCAGTTGCAGAAACTGTTGTAATATTACTTATTGTTGGAGTGTTTATTTCTGCAGAAGAAGAAACAGTTATAATTCCTCCTTTTCTATTCAATCCTAGCTTTTTAGATAATCCACCTGTTCTACTTATATAATTTAAGTTAGTAGAAGAAATTGCGCCACTTCTTGTCGCTACAATTACTCCATTTACAGTTAATAATGCGTCAATTGAGGAGCCTTGATACACTCCACTAGCAGCTTGTGTAGCTGTAATTGTTGTTGCTCCAGGACTAATAAAAGTAACTGTCCTTCCAGTTATTGTTGCAACTGCTGTATTACTACTTGTGTAGGTGAAAGCTCCTAAGCTATAGCTAGTTGGCTGATTTAGTGTAAAAGAACGATCATGAAAGTTCTTTGTTAACGAATTAAAGTTACTTAAATTTGGACTATTAAGTATGTTGATACTTCCAATAGCACTTACAACGCCACAACCTCCTGTTAAAGTTACAGTATAATTAAATACTCCAGAAACTGTAGGAGTTCCTGAAATTGTTACTAAATTGGAATTAAAACCTCCAGAAACTCCAGAAGGCAATCCAGTAAATGTAGCTCCTGTTGCACTTATAGTTGAATACGTTATGTTCGAAATACTATTGGTAATATTAAGCGTTTGAGAATTAGTTCCAGCTGCAGATGAAAGTGTTGCTGAATTATTAGCCGTAAGCGTTACATTAACTCCAGAAGTAATTACTTGTGAACAAGGACTACTAGATACAACTGCTCTGTAATATGTAGTTGCAGGTATCGAAGAAATTAATAAACTAGTTGTTGTGTTGGAAATATCAGTAACAGCCAATGAAAAATCGCTTGTGGTAGAAGATTGCCATTTTACAACTGTTCCAGTATGACCACTCAAGGTTAATGTATTTGTTCCTCCAATACAAACTGATCCAGCTCCGCTTATAGTTCCTGCTACCGATGTAGGACTTACAGTTGTAGTAGTTGATGAAATAGCTAATGGTGCAGCACAACT
Source organism: Flavobacterium sp. (assembly GCF_040402835.1). Taxonomy (GTDB): domain Bacteria; phylum Bacteroidota; class Bacteroidia; order Flavobacteriales; family Flavobacteriaceae; genus Flavobacterium. Next base: position 9,817 of record NZ_JBBALW010000025.1, on the reverse strand, counting down.
GTTTGAATTGGTATAATTAATTGTTACTGTTTTAGTTCCTGTTGTTAACCATTTTAATACTACAGAATTATCAGCACTAGTTCCTCCAGAGGTAATGGAATAATCGACACCTAATGTTCCTGGAATAATCCAAACATAATTAGATTGACCTGATTGTGTAGTATAAGTAACATCACTATTTCTACACGCTGTTGTACCCGGTTGGGCAGTGAAAGTTGGTGTAGGCGATTGTTTTACTGTTAACGTTCCAATGATAGAAGGTGCGCCAGTACAACTTCCGTTAGTTACCATTGCACGATAATAAGTTGTACTTGTTAAATTTACTGGATTATAAATTGCACTTGTCTCTCCATTAATATTGGAATAAGTTGTATTATCAGAAGAAGATTGCCATTGTACAGTCCCTAAATAATCATTTACCGTTAGCAAATTATAGTTATTTCCCGAACAAACCGTCGTTGAACCGCTAACAAATCCAGCTGAGAAATCTTGGTTTACAGTAACGGTACCAATACTACTGTAAACAAAACCACAGCTTCCATTGGTGATTTTTACTCTGTATTTAGTAGTTCTAGAAATTCCTGAATACGAATAAGATGTTGTTGTACTTGCCACATCATTCCAAACCAATCCGTATCCATCGGTTGATACTTGCCACTGGTAACTTGTTCCTGTTGAACCTGTTAAAGTCAATGTGCCTGAATTACTACCACCACAATGGGAAGCACTATTAACAGTACCTCCAACTGGTGCAATCCCTGATGTAACAACGACTGGATATCCGGCTGAATAAACAGTACTTCCAGACGGACAATTACTATTTAAAACCACTGCTCTAAAATAATAGGTTCCCGTAACACTTCCAACTGGTTGAATAATGGTTGAATCTGTTGCATTTATATCAGTCACATTGGAAGTAAAATCACTAACTGTGGATAATTGCCATTTTAAAATAGCGCCACTGTTTCCATTTAATAATAAAGTTACATTTCCACCTGTACAAATAGAATTATTTGCAGCAGTAATAGTTCCTGAACTTGTTGAAGCTACATTAATTAATGCGGTTGAACTACTAATATTGGAACAACCAGAAGTAGTTATTACAGCCCGATAATATCTAGAAATGGTAAGATTATCTACTGAAATAGTATTTGATGAAGAATTGGTATCTATAATTCCAGGCGTTGAAAAATTGTCAACTGAGTATTCCCATCTTTGTAAAGTTCCGCTTCCATTATAGGTAAGTGTGGTACTATTAGTTCCAGAACAAACCGTGGTAGCTCCGGTTAGAGAACCAATTGGAGAACCAAGAATAATAATATCTCTTGTAAAAGAAATATTTGAAGTCACATTGTCACCAGCCATACCTCCATATTCTACAATACTTGTTTTAGGTTTATTAGGGAAATCATTCCATTTTCCAGATCCTGTGTACATGTGACCGTAATCTTCTTCTCCAGGTGTAGAACCCCAAACATCATTTGGTTCATTGTTAGAAAAATTAGTAGTCGTATTCCAGTTTTGATATACCCCAGCAATTGGTGAACCAGATTGAGAAGCTGTGCTTGCATTACCAGTTCTGATTTGAATTCCTTTTTCAGGTCCTGTAACCCAATGCCATTTTCCCTCTCCTGTTGAAGCTGAACCGTATTTTGTATAACCAACAGCTGCATTAATTTGCAAATAATTATCTGTTGCTCCTATCCAAGAATTGGCAGCTATTAAGGTATTAATGTAACTGTTTTCCGCTTCTGATGAAATGGTAACCAAATATCCTTGTAAGCCATAATAATTTTTGGCTTCAGCAGCTGCTTTAGCATCTGTCCATGTCATTCCTGAACTTACATATTCGTAATAGTGTCCATTGAAATAATTGAAGAATTTAGCGCTAGGTAAAAAACTAACTTTTCTATTGGTTGGAAAACAAGTTGAAGTTGATTTTAAAGTAACCGTTCTTAATAGAGTTTGCCATATTGACGCCGATGCAGTTCCAGTGAAAGTCAAACTTCTAGATGTTGTATTAAAAGGAGCAACTATAATTTCACTAGGCAAAGTCCCTGTATATCCAAGAATATCTCCGTCAGTATAATCGCTAGTAATCGTAACTGTAAAACCAGTTATCATACCGTTCGAGGTTACAAGCAAAGCATTATCAACTATTGTTGCCACATTGTTATTAATCGTATTGGGATTAATATTTCCAGTAACACCAAACGCTGTAGAATCTGACAAAACTGAAATTGATGCTCCTGCAGAAGTCACAGGCGCACAACCACCGCTAGTTACCACAACTTTATAGAATGTGGTACTCGTTAAATTTGCTGCCGTATAAGTAGCTGAAGTCGCACTAGGAATATTGGTATAGGTGGAATTATTATTGGAATACTGCCATTGTATTGAACCTGCATATCCACTGAGTGTCAATACAGTTGAATTAGTTCCAGAAGCAACGGTTGTAGATCCACTTATTATTCCCGATATTGAACCCACAGAAACACTAATTGGTTGTGTGGCACTTCCTATTCCGTTAGTTACTGACATTATACCCAAATAGGTGCCAATTGGAAGATTGGCAGGAATTACTATCCCTGGTATAGTTCCTCCACTTACAATAAAAGTATAGTTTGTTGAAATTTGATCTGATAGACCTGCTGTATTGGCTGTAGCATCCCAATCTATTGTATAAGAAGTTGGAGGACCAGAAGCCGCTGTATACGGTAAAGTTGTCGTTTGTGAACTTGCACTATAACAAACAGGAGCTACAATTCCAGTAGATATTATTGGCGTTGAAGTTATCGTAATTTTTATCACATTACTATTTACGGCAATACAATTTCCGCTTGTAACTAAGGCACGATAATAAGTTGTTACGGTAATTACTTTGGAATAGTTTGCCGTATTGGAACCCGAGCCTCCAATAACGGATGCCCATCCAGTTAACCCGTCTGTGGATTGTTGCCATTGAATGCTTCCTGTACTTCCAGTCAAATTTATATTTGCTGTAGCACCACTTCCCAAAAATAAAGAAGCCGCGCTGGCAGTTCCTGAAACAGAATCTGGAGAAACTGTAATTGCGCCAGTAACTGTACTTTTGGTACCACAACCATTAGAATTTATTACTTCGCAATAATAGTATTTTGTTCCCAATTCAGAAGTTGATGGTGAATATATATTAGGTACAATATTATTTACAATTGTTGAAACTACAGTACCTCCAGTAGTACTACTACTAGAATTGCTGTACCATTTAAATTTCACAATATCACCCGATCCAGCATTGGCATAAAGCGATAAATCATTAAAACTACCGCCAGTTACACAGATAGATTGCGCTACCGATCCAGGTCCACTCAAAATACTTGGTACATCAAATACGGTAATCGCACCAGAAACTTGACTCGTTGCGGTAGCTCCGCCATTCGTGGTAACTACAACATAATAATAGAATGTACCTGCAGATAAAGTGCTCAAAACATTTGTTGTTGCAGCAGTTGTATTTAATTTAACCGAAGTTCCTCCAGAATTTACGGGAGTAGCACTTCTATACCACTGGTATTGCTTAACTGTATCTCCTCCTGGATCAACTTCAACATTTAAAGCTGCAGTTCCATTACATAATGATTGTGCCGCCGTAGACGGATTCAAAATAAAAGAAGGTGGTAAATATACCTTTATAGCTCCAGGTGAAATTGTTTTTTCGCAACCTCCTGTTAATGTAATAGTATAATTGTAAGTCACAATTCCCGTTTCCAATGGAGACCCACTAATAGTAATAGCATTATTAGACCAATTTCCTGTAACACCATTTGGTAAACCACTAAAAGTAGCACCCGTTGCGTAAGTAGTAGAATAGGTAATTGGAGTAATGTTATTTGCTGGAGTATTAATATAATTTGTTTGATTAACTGTTCCAACAGCAGAAGTTAACGTCGCTGCATTGGTGTTACCAACAGTTACAGTTGCTGTTATTGAACAATTATTTGAATTCTTATAGGTAATTGTTGTCGTTCCTGAAGCTACTCCTGTAACCAATCCAGTACTGTTAACTGTTGCTATTGAAGGAGCGCTCGAAACCCAAGGAGAAACTGCTGCAGCTGTTGCAGAACCTGTAAGCTGCGTTGTTGCCCCAATGCAAGTAGTCAAAGTACCCGTAATAGTTGGCAACGGATTTACAGTTACGGTTACCACATCAGAATTTGCTGCAGCACAAGTTCCATTGGTTAATACCGCTCTATAATAAGTTGTAGCTATTAAATTTGTAGCGGTATAAGTTGCGGCAGTTGCTGTGCCTATATTTGTAAATCCTGTAGTAGTGCTCGTTGTGGATGATTGCCATTGTATAGTTCCGGTATAACCTGTTAAAGTTAAAAGCGTACTATTGGTTCCTGAACAAACGCTAGTTGATCCTCCAACTGATCCTCCAACTGATGTTTGATATATGTTGACAGTTCCAATTCCACTATTTATAGACCCACAACTTCCGTAAGTAACTACAGCACGGTATTTAGTAGTACTTGAAATACCCGAAAAAGCATAGGTAGCATTGGTATTGGTAATATCGGTCCATTGAACTCCACCGTCAACTGATTGTTGCCATTTAGTAATAGTTCCTGTATATCCTGAAAGCGTAAGTGTGCCTCCATTAGTTCCACCACAAAAATTAGCATCGGCTATAGTTCCACCAACTGGAGGAGTACCTGCAGAACAGGTAATGGTTCCTGTGCTAGAATAAATTGTTGTACCACAATTTAAAATAACTGCTCTAAAATAATAGGTTCCTTCAGTGGTTAATTGATAGGAAAGCGAAGTAGTGGTATTCGCAATGTCTGTTGCTGAAGTAAAACCAGTATTATTAGCAACTTGCCACTGGGTAACTGTTCCAGTATTTCCATTTAAAGTATAATTGGCATAACCATTTACACAAATAGAAGAATTACTTGCAACGATATTTCCACCTCTAGAAGCATTAACATAAATTCTAGTTGAGGAAGTGGTTAAATCAGTACAACCTAAATTGTTTACCACAGCTCTGTAATAGGTGTCTTGAGTTGGAGTTACTGTATAAGTTGAACTTGTAAAAGTAATAGGAGTCGCTGCAGTCAAGAAATCATCAAAAGAAGTTTCCCATTTTACAATAGATCCCGGGGATGTTAGCCCTGTATGGGTTAATACAGTAGAAGTTCCTGAACACACTGTAATATTTCCTCCTGTTATTGTTCCTGATGGTGCTCCTGAAATTAATAAATTCCTCGTGAAAAATACTTTGTTGGTTTCATTATCTGTAGAAGTTCCTCCATATTCTACTATTGTTTTAAAATTATATATTTCTTTTAAATCATCCCATTTTCCCGAAGCAACATATATTTCACCATAGTGTTCGCTACCCCATGAATTATTAGGTTCTCCGGTATTAAAATTATTATATTGACCTAAAACAGATTGAGCTGGCGTATTACTATTCACGAATTTAGTTCCTTTTTCAGGTCCACTTACCCAATACCATTTTCCTTCAGAACTACCAGCAGCACCAACTGTTTGATTTGTAAAGGTGTTAGGAACTCCAATTGCTGTATTAATATAAGTATAATCATCTGATGCTCCTATCCAACTATCAGTTCCTAATATTTTGGAAAAACTATTTTCAGCCTGAGAGGTAAGAGTTGCCATGTATCCCAATCGCCCAAAATAGGATTGGGCTGCTGCATTCGTGAATCCTGCTTTCCAATAAGTTGATGTTGGAGATAATTCGTAAAAATGCCCATTCAAATTATTATAATATTTACTTCCTACCACAAAACTAACTTGTCGTTGCTCTTGATAACAGGTTGCTGAAACCGTTTGAATAGTAACTGTTCTTAAAAACGTTTGCCAATTAGCTGCTGTCGTTGATCCTGTAAACTGTAAACTTCTTGAGGTAGCATTAAATGCCACTGGAGTTATTCCTGAAGGTAAACTACCGGTGTAGGAAAGTAAATCTCCAGTTACATAACTTCCTGTGATTGATATGGTGAAATCGGTAATGTTACCATTTGCAGTTATCACCAATGCATTATCAACAACTGTAGCAACATTATTGGTAATAGTTAAAGTATTTGTATTTCCCGACACATTAACCTCAGTTGCCTGTGAAAGTGCTTTTGTAGAAAAACAAAACAATAATAACGCTAAAAAATATAATTTTTTATTCATTTTAATTTGATTTAAACCTTATAGAATTCATAATAAGATTAATTAATTACACCTTTCTATTCCTATTAATAAATTAATAAGCATACTCAAATTGAACCCTATCACTCACAGAAATAGTATAACCTTCGTTATTTGAAGGAACATACGTTAAGGTAGTTCCGCTGATAGAATAGGCAGTTTTACTAATTCTAATTCCATTGATGTACATTTTTACCTTTGTATAACTACTAGGAGTTTGAGTTAAGGTAAAACTTGTTTGTCCTGCAGTTGCCGTAATTTCATCATCGGCATCTGTTAATAATGGAGTTCCACTTGAAACTGAACCATTTGCCATTAAAAATTGACTTGATGTTCCTCCCGTTTTCACAAATGAATTGGCAGTTAACGCTGCACTAAATGTTTTAGCACCTCCAACAGATTGTATTGAAGAAATATCCACAAAATTTTGAGAGGAAGATCCGGTCCCTCCATTTGCAATTGGTAAAACTCCTGTTACCCCTGTAGTTAAAGGCAATCCTGTTATATTGGTTGCAATTCCAGCAGAAGGCGTTCCAAGATCTGGATTAACCAATGATGGCGAATTGGACAATACAATGCTTCCCAAACCAGAAGTAGAACTTTCTGCAGCTATTCCAGAGCTATTACCAATTAGTAATTTTCCATTTGCTAATTTATATCCTAACAACCCAACCCATTCTGTTCCGCCGTTTATCATTAATTTAGATCCCGATGTAGAGGAACAATCCGTACACCATGCAATCATTCCCTCAACATTTCCCATTGCGGTCAATTGAACATTAGTCATTCTTGGAGGTAAAAATCCTTTGGTAGTACTTTCAATTTCCAAAACTGCTTTGGATTGAATACTGTTTAAATTGGTTCCAACTTTTAATATTGCTTGCGCCGATACTTTATTTGATCCAAAACAAAGCATTAGAAAACCAATTGTTGCTAGTGATAATGAGGTGCTTTTCATAATTTTAAATTTATTTATTACTGTAATCTGTTTTATTTTTATTTGTTATTTATTTTTGTGATTAATAACCAAATCTTGCTTTTTGAGCATTGAAATTATCCAATACTTCATTAGCAGTTTGTGCTCTATCGTAAATCATTAATATGGGAATACTTCCAGTAAAAAAGAAGTTTGCAACTCCGGGAGCATTTCTTGCTCCTATTCTCAAATCTTTTACTGAATTTCCCATTGTTCCAGTTTGTGCTCTTGAATAAACCTCATATCCATTTACATACATTCTTTGGTAACTTTGATCATAAGTCATCGTAACTTGATACCATTGATTCAAATTATAAGCAATACTCCCATTCCAATTCCTACTAGGCATAATTGCATAACTTAATGTATTACCACCCGAATTAGCAGCCAATTCGTACTGATCTTCTTTATTATAAATGATATCGTAATTTCCTGTGGCAGAAGATTTAAACCAAGTTGTAACTGTAATTAATCCTGTACTTGGAGCAATACTAGAAGAATGCGGAATATTCACATAATTAGCTCCATTAAATTTCATATTTCCACCGTTTACAGTAGGGCTATTCACTAATGTACCATTATTCCCATTTCCACTTAAATCATACCAAGTGTTACCCGAACCTGGATAACTTGAAGAATTATTGGAATCTAAATATAATTTCAATCCATTAGTAACAATATTTACCGTTGTCGTAAAACTAATCTCATTTCCATAGGAAGTTCCTACACTATTGGTTGCATACGCTCTCACAAAATAAGTTGTTCCTCCTGTTAATCCTGTAATACTACTTGTAAACGGTGATGTTGTTCCGTTTGTCGTTTTAGCATCCGCTATTGTTGGTGTTGCTGTTGTACTCCAACAAACTCCTTGCGCTGTTATTGCGGCTCCACCATTTGAAGTTATTGCTCCACCAGAAGTAGCAGAGATTCCTGTTATATTTGAAATTGCTGCAGTGGTAACCGTTGGAACAATTGGTAAGGTTGTAAAACTTACTTGTCGGCTATAAACTGTTCCTAAATCATTGGTAATAAAGGAACGAACATAATATTTAGTTCCACCTGTTGCACCTGAAATAGAAATAATGTAATTTCCTGAAGTTCCAGCATCTATAGCATTCGAATTCGCTAGTGTTGGATTTATCGAAGTACTCCAACAAATACCTCTAGAAGTAACAGCACCACCTCTAACATTTGGAATTGAAACCGTAAATGTTGCTGCGGTTTGCGTAATTGATGACGCTTCCGATAACGCTATTCGTGTAGCATTTGGTGCTGAAATTATTTGTCCGTTAACTGTTCTTCCAAACCCAGATCCTTTGGCTCCATTTCTGCTAGTTGCTTTAGAGGCGACTACTATTGGCTGACCGTTTTCGCCAAGAACTTTAACAAGATTAATTTGTAATGTGGTACTAATTGGCAATGAAATACAATTATTACTGTCTTTTATTAACAAATCAAAATTATAACTACCTGTTGCATTAGATGCTGGCAAAGGAATTGCTAACGGAGAAGCTGTTATCACCGAATTATCGATTGCTTCAAACGCTGGTAATGCACTACTATTATTAGTTGTCAATGAGAAATTAGTCAGATTAAAATTAGTTGTATATGGAATTAAGAATTCAATATCCATTGTATTTACGGGAAGAATTGTTCCTAATACTAGTACTGGAAGGGCATTTACAGTAACCACAACATCAAAAGTATTCGCCACACAACTTCCTGCATCTCCTGAAGTTGCCGTTACCGTATAAGTTGCCGTTTGAACGAGCACCGTTGGATTTGAAAGTTGACCAAAAATACTATTTTGAGAAGTTCCCGCTAAACCACCTGTAACGCCACCCGTAACTGTTGGAGCGTTCCAAGTATAAGTAGTATTTATCGGGATTATTGTCGCTGCAGTAGGATTTCCGTTGGTTAATACTTTGTCAAATGAATCATTACTACAAATAACTACCGTTTGATTCGGAATTACTGGTGTTGGGTTTACAGTTATAGTAACCGTAAATGCAGCACCCACACAACTTCCTGCAGCACCAGATTTAGGTGTTACCGTATAAACTACAGTTTGAACAACATTAGTAATATTAGTTAAGGTTTGGCTAATATTAGTTTGTCCAACCGTTTGATTACTTTGTCCCGTTACATTTGTATTTGTTGCAACAGTCCAAGTATAAGTAGTATTTACAGGAACTATTGTAGTTGCAGATGGATTCGAATTTACTGGTAATTTTGTGAAAGCGGTGCCACTACAAATAGTTTGAGCTTGTGCAAAAATAACTGGTCTTGGATTTACATCAACGATAACTGTGAAAGTCAACCCTACACAAGAACCTGAAGCACCAGAGGTTGGCGTTACTGTATAAGTTGCAGTTTGTACTGTATTTGTTGGGTTGGTCAACGTTCCAAAAACAGTGCTTTCTGAAGTACCTAAAACGCCACCAGTTACACCACCCGTAACTGCAGGAGCTGACCAAGTATATTTAGTATTTAAAGGCACAATCGTATAAACATTAGGATTGCCATTTGTTAATACAGTTGAAAAAGTATCAAAACTACATATTGCAGCCGTTTGATTTGGAATTTCAGGTCTTGGATTTACTGTTACTGTTATTTTAAATGTAGCTCCAACAC
>NZ_JBBALW010000024.1:0-35352 GCF_040402835.1 Flavobacterium sp. | reverse complement strand
TTTCTTTATGGAACCCCAGCTTTTTAAGCTGGGGTTCTTTTTTATTGGAACGACGGGTTCGCAAGCTCGGTTCGTCGCCTTTCTTTAATCTGAACTCGTTTCAGATTCTATCTTAATCCCGTTTCGTTAGAAATGGGCTACGAAGTCGGGAGACTTCGCAGAGCAATCAAAATTATATTTTGCTGTTACGACTTATTCATACTTCGTTGAGCGGGTAGTGCGTTTACTTTCTAATTTCACTAATTGTTAATCCAATTCCAATTATAATCAAAATTAATCCAGCAGTTTGAAAATTAATGAAAAACAGACGTCGTTTCGTTTATTTTATTTTATTTTTATGTTACAAATTACAATAATAAGAACACCAATAATGATACAAAGCAATCCAATTAAAAAGTTGACTATTGATTCCTTTTACGTTATTTAACTTTTCTTTCTCCATTTTGGTCATAACAATAAACCATTTCATTTTTGGAGTTAATTATAAAGCTTTCAATTCTCGGATTACTTTCAACTTCATTTATCGCGAATTCTTTTGCGGATTCATAAGTTTCAAACACTTTATAAACATCTTCAACTTCCACTTCACTGAGAAAATAACTTCCATCATTCTTCAAAACTATTCCAGTTCAAAATTCTGCTTTTCCAACTCCAAATTGATTTTCTGAAATGTTTAGTTTTTCCATAATTTATTCTGAATATTTTTTCTGCGCAAACTTGGGATCGCGTTACCGCCAACTTGTATATACCAGTCATAAAATGGCTGTAATCTACCCAAAAAGGGTTGGCTTTGTGCCATAATAACCTCCGTTATTTACTTTGCTAATGTATGAAATAAATAGTACAAATCATCAAAAGGACTTTTTTTTAGCTTATCCAGTTAATCCTAACAAAGCATTTTGTCTTGACCTGACGGAGTCATTAAATAGGTAGGTATTAAGAATTAAGCAACAACAACCATCGACCATCAACCAACTACTTAAACATGTCTTCCATTCCTGGAATCATTGGCATATCAACCCTAGTAACAGCATCTAATTCGGCTTGGTTTACGCTTGCGGCTTTTTCAATTGCTTTGTTCATGACCACAATTAGGTAGTCTTCTAATTGGTCTTTGTTTTCCAATAAAGCATCGGCAATAACCACGGATTTTATTTTGCTATTGGCAGTCAACGTTACTTTCAATAGCCCGTCAGCGCTTTGTTCGTCTATCAAAACCGTGTCCAACCTCTTTTTAGTATTTTCTATTTTTTGTTGGGTAGCTTTCAATTTTCCCACCATTCCCATTAAATCCATTGGTCTGTTTTTTATAATATTGGATACAAATTTACATAAATACGTGATGAAAAGCGAATAAGAAATTACTAATACTAATGCTTTCTTAAATGTTTGTCTTATTTTTGTAGGCTGATACTATAATGAAATCTAAAGAAATGTCAGAACAATTAAGACCGCCATTGGCAAAGATAATTCCAACAACCTTAGAGAAGCTTGATGATGTGCGAACGGACAACTATTTTTGGCTAAACGATAGAGAAAATCCAGAAGTTATTGCGTATCTGGATAAGGAAAATCAGTATTACCAAGAAATGACGGTGCATACCAAAGCATTCCAAAAAGAATTATTTGAAGAAATGAAAGCCAGAATCAAGGAAGACGATGAGTCGGTTCCTTATTTATACAACGGCTATTATTACATCACTAGATTTGAAACTGGGAGCGATTATCCAATTTATTCTCGGAAAAAGGGAAGCCTTTCGGCAAATGAAGAAATTATGTTCAATTGTAATGAATTGGCAAAAGGACACAAATATTTTCAATTGGGCGGATTGAGCGTTAGTTCTGATAATCAATTTGTGGCATTTGCTATTGATACCGTTGGAAGACGCATTTATACGGTGCAAATAAAAAACCTCATTACGGCAGAAATATTTGCAGATTCAATAGAAAATACTTCAGGCGATAGCACTTGGGCCAATGACAATCAGACGTTGTTTTATACGCGTCAAGACGAAAAAACATTGCGTTCGGATAAAGTTTTCAAGCATAAATTGAATACGGATGCTGCAAATGATATTTTAGTGTATTTTGAAAAAGACGATACGTATTCTGTTGAAGTTACCAAAGAAAAGTCAAAAAAATACATTGTTATTAGTTCGTCAAGTACGATGACCACAGAGTTCAGAACCTTATTAGCAGATAATCCAGAAGGCGAATTTACCGTTTTTCAGAAACGAGTTCGAGGATTGGAATATGATATTGCACATTTTGGAGAACATTTTTATGTGTTGACCAATAAAGAGGAGGCGACCAATTTCAAACTGATGAAAACTCCAGAATTGGCTACAGCCAAAGAAAATTGGGTAGATATTATTGCACACAGAGACGACGTTTTAATTGAAGATATTGATATATTTAGAGATTTCTTAGTCGTTACCGAACGTTTCAATGGCTTGAATACCATCCGAATTATGCCGTGGAGTGGGGAAGGGGAATATTATTTGCCATTTGAAAGTGAAACCTACACCGCATATACTTCTACCAATGTTGATTTCGACACCGATATTTTACGTTATGGCTATCAATCAATGGCTACACCATCGTCGATTATTGATTTCAATATGAAGACTAGGGCTAAGGAAGTAATGAAAGAACAAGTAGTTTTAGGAGGTACATTTGATAAAAATAATTATACCGAAGAACGCGTTTGGGCAACAGCAACAGATGGAACGAAAGTGCCAATTTCGATGGTTTATAGAAAAGAATTGAAAAAAGATGGAACCAATCCGTTGTTGCAATATGCTTATGGTTCTTATGGATATTCAATGGATGCCACCTTTTCATCAACCCGATTGAGTTTGTTGGATCGCGGATTTATATTTGCAATAGCGCACACCCGTGGCGGAGAAGATTTAGGAAGACAATGGTATGAAGACGGAAAGTTATTGAAAAAGAAAAACACCTTTACAGATTTTATCGATTGTTCCAAGTTTTTGATTGCCGAGAAATATACGTCACCATCACATTTATATGCAGAGGGAGGCTCAGCCGGAGGATTATTGATGGGAGCAATTGCAAATATCGCCCCTGATTTGTACAACGGAATTATTGCCCAAGTGCCATTTGTGGATGTGTTAACGACAATGCTTGACGATACCATTCCGTTAACAACGGGAGAATATGACGAATGGGGAAATCCCGATGTCAAGAAATATTACAATTACATGAAATCCTATTCGCCTTATGATAACGTGAAAGTCCAAGAATATCCAACAATGTACATTTCAACAGGTTTGCATGATTCTCAGGTCCAATATTGGGAACCTGCAAAATGGGTTGCTAAATTACGTGCTTTGAAAACAGATTCTAACATTATCTATCTGGATACCAATATGGATGCAGGGCATGGAGGAGCATCTGGACGTTTTGAAGCATTGAAGGAATTGGCTAAAGAATACACTTTTTTACTAGATTTAGAAAAAATTGGAAATTAATCCAAAAATTATTGTTAAATTTGCATATATTGAGGTTAAAATAGATTGAATATTTGAATCTAAATGGACTACTTTTTATGAAAGAAAAAATAAAGGCCTTCGATAGTGTACTTGATTTAATTGGGAATACACCTCTAATTAAACTTAATAAAGTCACGGACGATTTAGATGGGAATTTTTACGCCAAAGTAGAAGCTTTTAACCCAGGTCATTCTTCGAAAGACAGGATTGCATTATATATTATTGAAGAAGCAGAGAAAAAAGGAATATTATCACCTGGCGATACCATTATAGAAACTACTTCTGGAAATACTGGTTTTAGTTTGGCAATGGTCAGTATTATTAAGGGCTACAACTGTATTTTGGCTGTAAGTTCAAAGTCTTCACTGGATAAAATTGACATGTTGAGGAGCTTAGGTGCTAAAGTTTATGTTTGCCCTGCTAATGTTTCTGCTGATGATGAGCGTTCGTATTATTCTGTTGCCAAGCGTTTGCATGACGAAATGAAAGGTTCTATATATATCAATCAATATTTCAACCAATTGAATGTTGATGCGCATTATAACTCAACGGGACCTGAAATTTGGGAACAAACAAATGGTCAAATTACGCATTTAGTAGCGTGCAGTGGAACTGGAGGAACTATCTCTGGAATTGCAAAATACTTGAAAGAGAAAAATCCAAATATTAGAATTTTAGGTGTTGATGCTTTTGGATCGGTATTAAAAAAATACCACGAGACTAAAGAATTTGACAACGACGAAATATATCCTTACCGAATAGAAGGTTTGGGAAAAAATTTAATTCCAGCTGCAACTGATTTTGATTTGATAGATTACTTCATGAAAGTAACCGATGAAGAAAGTGCGCATGCAACAAGAGAATTGGCAAAAAGAGAAGGCTTATTTGTTGGATATACATCAGGTGCGGTTCTTCAAGCGATTAGACAATATGCAAACGAAGGTGAATTTCATAAAAACAGTAATGTAATTGCTATTTTTCCAGACCACGGTTCTCGTTATATGAGCAAAGTATTTAGCGACGATTGGATGAACGAACAAGGGTTCTTTGATAGCATTAACGCTGAAGAAGCTCAGAAAATAGAGTTTATTAAATAGACTTTTAGATTTTAGAAACTTAGACTTATATAACAAAAAACTCCAGAGCAATCTGGATTTTTTTGTTATTTGAGTATTTAGGAAAGGAATCTTTTAATCATTCAATCTTCCGATTTTTAAATCTAAAATCTAAAATCTAAAATCTAAAATCTAAAATCTTAAATCACTACTCCTCCATCGTATGATACACGTTCATCACGTCGTCATCTTCTTCAATTTTCTCGATTAATTTCTCTACATCAGCCATTTCAGCTTCGGTTAGTTTTTTTGTAATTTGAGGAATACGCTCAAAACCTGATGAAAGTATTTCTAGATTTCTGTTTTCCAATTCTTTTTGGATAGTTCCAAAGCTGCCAAAAGGGGCGTAGATTAAAATTCCGTCTTCGTCTTCAAAAACTTCTTCAGCTCCAAAATCGATTAATTCCAATTCTAATTCTTCAGGATCTATGCCGTTTGCTGGAATTCGGAAGTTACAGGTATGGTCAAACATAAATTCAACCGAACCTTGCGTTCCCATTGTACCATTGCATTTATTGAAATAACTTCTAACATTGGCAACCGTTCGGTTATTATTATCGGTAGCTGTTTCAACAAGAATAGCAATTCCGTGTGGTGCATATCCTTCAAATAGAACTTCTTTATAGTTGGCAGTATCTTTATCGGTTGCTTTTTTGATGGCACGTTCTACATTTTCTTTTGGCATGTTTACTGCCTTCGAGTTTTGTATTACGGCTCTCAGTCTTGAATTGGCTTCAGGATTTGGTCCACCTTCTTTAACTGCCATTACTATATCTTTACCAATTCTGGTAAATGCTTTCGCCATTGCAGACCAGCGTTTCATTTTTCTGCCTTTTCGGAATTCAAAAGCTCTTCCCATTTCTTATTTTTATTTAATTCTAAAATCAAAAATCGTTAATCCTCAATCTTAAATCATTTCTTAACTGTTGCAAAAATAACTTTTTCAATATCAATTGCAAACTTAAATTTTCCAATCTTTTAATCTTTTAATCTTTTAATCTTTGACCCTTTGTACCTTTGTACCTTTTAACTTACTTCTTATAAAACGGCAATTTAATCACCTTTGCAGGAACATCATTTTTTCTGATTCTAATGAAAATAGCACTATCAACCGATGAAAAGGCTGTTGGAACATAACCCATTCCAATTCCAAGATTCATTGATGGCGACATCGTTCCAGAAGTTACAATCCCAATTAAAGCTCCATCGGCATCGACGATTTCATACTCGTGACGGGGTACTGCACGTTCTTGCATTTCAAAAGCCACTAATTTTTTAGTTACACCTGCTTCTTTTTGTTGCTTCAAATTTTCAGAATTTGTAAACTCTTTTGTAAATTTTGTAATCCAACCCAATCCCGCTTCCAATGGCGAAGTAGTGTCGTTGATGTCGTTTCCATACAAACAGAAACCCATTTCCAATCGCAACGTATCACGAGCTGCCAATCCGATTGGTTTGATTCCAAAAGGAGCCCCCGCCTCAAAAACTTTGTTCCAAATGGTTTCAGCTTGGTCATTTTTGCAATAAATCTCAAATCCTCCAGAACCGGTATAACCAGTTGCAGAAATAATTACGTTATCAAAACCTGCAAAATCTGCAACTTCAAAATGATAATAAGCTATTGCTGATAAATCAATTGATGATAAAGATTGCATCGCTTCAACGGCTTTTGGACCTTGAATTGCCAACAAAGAATAGTTGTCAGAAAGGTTTTTCATTTCAACACCTAAATCATTGTGCGATGAAATCCAATTCCAATCTTTGTCAATATTCGAGGCATTTACAACTAATAAATATTCTTCATCCTTCATTTTATAGACAATTAAATCATCTACAATCCCGCCATCATTATTTGGCAAACAAGAATATTGTGCTCTTCCAATTGTTAAAGTTGCCGCATCATTCGAGGTAACTTTTTGAATTAAAGCCAGTGCATTTGGTCCTGTAAGTAAAAATTCACCCATGTGAGAAACATCAAAAACACCCACAGCATTTCGCACTGTTTCGTGTTCGGCATTCACACCTTCATATAGAATAGGCATATTGTAACCTGCAAACGGAAGCATTTTTGCTCCCAAAATTTCGTGGATGTGCGTCAGGGCAGTATTTTTCATTGTCTTGTTAGCTTTTATTTAGTTTGGCTAATTTATTGATTTTTTATGGAGTGACAAAGCGTCCAACTACCAAATAAATGCAATAACAAAACATAAACTTTTTATCGCTTCAAAAACGTTTTGAAATCTTCGTAAGTCTTAATTTTTATGCTCAACTTTTCTTTATTCAAAACACTTTTAATTTGGGTTGGAATTGGTAATTTTACATTTAATATAGGCTCAACCACGTCTAAAAACTTAATAGGGTGTGCAGTTTCTAGGAAAATTCCGATTGAATTAGGATGGTTTTGTAATTCCTTTTTCAAACCAAGATACCCTACTGCACCGTGAGGTTCGGCAATATAACCTGAGTTTTTGTAGATTGTTTGTAGTGCAATTTTGGTTTCTGTATCTGTAAATGAAAATGAAGAAAAGTCCTTTTTAAATTCCGACAAATCATTTTTATACATTTCTTGAATCCGAATAAAATTACTTGGATTTCCAACATCCATAGCATTTGAAATCGTTGCTTTCGAAGGTTTAGGTTCATACAATCCATCTTCTAAAAAGCGTGGAACTGTATCGTTTACATTGGTGGAAGCTACAAAATGTTCAATCGGTAATCCTAACTTTTTCGCAATGATTCCAGCACAGATATTACCAAAATTGCCACTCGGACAAGAAAAAATTAGCGGTTTATTTTTAGATTTCAATTGCTTGTAAGCAAAGAAAAAGTAAAACATTTGTGGCAACCAACGGGCGATATTTATAGAATTTGCAGATGTTAAATTTTTATAATCCAGACTTTCATCTAAAAAAGCTTTTTTAACCATATCCTGACAATCATCAAAAACACCGTCAACTTCAAGAGCTGTGATATTTTGTCCGAGAGTTGTCAATTGTCGTTCTTGAATATCACTGACTTTTCCCGAAGGATATAAAATGACAACATCAACGCCTTCAACACCTAAAAAACCACTGGCAACAGCGCCTCCAGTATCTCCAGAAGTAGCAACAATTACAGTGTTTTCAGCTCCTTTTTTATCTGAATTAAAATACGCCAAACAGCGAGACATAAATCGGGCACCAACATCTTTGAACGCCATTGTAGGCCCGTGAAAAAGCTCTAAAGAATAAATATTATTTTCAACTTTCACTAATGGAAAATCAAAACACAAAGTTTCGGCGATAATTTGCCTCAAATTTGATTCTGGAATTTCATCGCCTACAAATTGTTGAATCGCTTGAAAAGCAATTTCTTCGTTAGAAAGTGTTCCGATTTTATCAAAAAAATCACATGAAATAGGGGTGAGGCTTTCAGGAAAATACAAACCTTTATCAGGCGCTAGTCCATGAATTAATGCTTCTTGAAAAGAAACTTTTGGTGCGTTATGGTTTAAACTGTAGTATTTCATTTTTTTGTCATTGCGAGGCACGAAGCAATCTTTTGTTAACTTTAAATTATTTTAACTCCTTCTGAATTTACTTTTGAAACATGGATTTCATAAGGAAAATCCATTTCTTCGTAAACAGCACTCATTTCTTTTGCAATTTTAATAGCGGTTTCATATCCTTTGCTCAAGGCAAATATTGAAGGTCCTGAACCAGAAATTCCAGATCCCAAAGCACCATTTTCTAAAGCTGCTTTTTTAATTATATCAAATTTTGGAATGAAAGGACCTCTAAACGGTTCCACAATTTCGTCGTGAAGGGAACGTCCAATCAGCTCATAATCAGAAGTATAAAATCCTGCGATTAATCCTCCCAAGTTTCCCCATTGCACAATAGCACTTTTTAAAGGAATCATCGGTTGTAAAACGGAACGCATTTCTGAAGTTTTCAATTCAATTTGTGGATGAATTACTGTCGCATATAATTCTGATGGACTTTCTATTTTAATAATATCTAATGGAATTGTACTGCGAACTAGGGTTATACCGCCCAAAATAGCGGGTGCAACATTATCTGCGTGTTCGCTTCCACTTGCAATAGCCTCGCCTTTCATTGCAAAAGCAACCAATTCTTTTCGAGTGAATGGTTTTCCAACCAATTCATTTATCCCGAAAACAGCTCCTGCTGCACTTGCTGCCGAACTCCCAATTCCACTTCCAGCTTTTATATTTTTGTAGATTTCAATATCGAAACCAAATTCATAATCAATTGCTTCTAAAAGTGCTAAACCAGCAACACCAGCAACATTTTTAGAAGTTTCCAAAGGCAAATCTGCACCTACGATTTTGGTGATTCTAATGCCTTTTACATCAGATTTTCTAATTATCATTTCATCGCCAATAGCCTCTAAACACAATCCTAAGACGTCAAATCCACAAGAAATATTGGCGATTGTTGCGGGGCAAAATATTTTTATTTCATTCATTTTTATAAGTCTTAAAGTCCAAAGTCACAAAAAAGAGAGTAACTTTTGTGTTAAATTATTTTACAATAAATTAAACGTTTCCAATTCTAATTACATCGGCAAAAATCCCTGATGCTGTAACCGCAGCACCAGCACCAGCACCTTTTATCAATAAAGGTTGGTCAACATATCTGTCGGTGTAAAATTGAACAATATTATCTTTTCCTTCTAAATTGTAAAAAGGACTTTCTTTTGGAATAAATTGCAATCCCACACTTGCCTTTCCATCTTCAAATTTCGCAACATATTTCAAACGACAGTCTTTTGCCAACGCTTCTTTATAAATATTTTCAAAATGAGCTGCGTTTTTTAATAAGGAAGCAAAGAAAGTTTCATTGTTTTTAGTTTCTAAACATTCAACTGGTAAGAAAGATTCATTGGCAATGTCTTCAATTTCCATTTTAAAACCGCTTTCACGAATTAGAATTAATATCTTTCGAGCAACATCAACACCGCTTAAATCAATTTTTGGGTCAGGCTCTGTAAATCCTTGAACTCCAGCTTCTTTTACAACATCGTGAAAAGAATTATTCTCATCGAAATTGTTGAATATAAAATTCAAACTTCCAGAAAGTACGGCTTGAATTTTATGAACTTTATCACCCGATGCAATTAAATGTTTCAAAGTATCTATTATCGGTAAACCCGCACCAACATTGGTTTCAAATAAAAATGGCGCATTGAATTTTCTTGATAATTGTTTTAGATTACTATAATTTTCATAAGCCGAAGAACACGCAATTTTGTTGCAGGTAACCACGGCTATATTTTGTTTTAAATAATGAGAATAGGTTTGAGAAACACTTTCATTTGCTGTAACATCAACAAAAATACTGTTTCTTAAATTCAGTGCAATTACATTAGAAATAAAGGATTCTTTATTCGCAACTTCTCCATTTTCTAAACTTATTTTCCAATTTTTTAACGAGATTCCTTCTTCGTCAAACAGCATTTTTCGGGAATTTGATAAAGCAATTACTCGCAGATTTATTTTTAGATTTTCCTTTAAATACTTCTTTTGTTGGTGAATTTGTTCGATGAATTTTTCACCTACATTTCCAACACCCATTACAAATAAATTCAACTGTTTGGCATTGTCTTCAAAAAAACATTCGTGCAAGGTATTCAATGCTTTTTTAACATCTCGTTCGTTTATTACTGCCGAAATATTTCGTTCTGAAGCGCCTTGTGCAATAGCTCTGATGTTCACATTGTTTTTTCCTAAAGTGCTGAACATTTTGCCACTTAATCCTTGGTGGCTTTTCATGTTTTCACCAACTAAAGCAATGATGCAAAGGTTTTCTTCAACAATACTAGGGTCAATTTTGTTTTGAGTAATTTCTAATTCAAATGCTTTGTCAATAGCAATTTGAGCCTTATTGGCATCTTCATTTAAAATTCCAATACAAATAGAATGTTCCGAAGAGGCTTGTGTAATAAAAATAACATTGATATTTTCATTGGACAACACCTCAAATAATCGTTTTGAAGAACCTGAAACTCCAATCATTCCTGAACCTTCAAGCGTTAATAAAGCAATATTGTCAATATGTGAAATTCCTTTTATTGGGTTTTCATTTTCATTTCTTTCAGATGAAATATAAGTTCCAGCCGCTTCAGGCTCAAATGTGTTTTTGATAACAATTGGAATATTCAATTTCAATACGGGCTGAATTGTTGGCGGATACAACACTTTTGCCCCAAAATGAGACAATTCCATAGCTTCTTGATAGGTAATGGTATCTATGGGATGCGCTTGTTTTACGATTTTCGGATTTGCAGTAAACATCCCACTTACGTCTGTCCAAATTTCGAGTAATTCAGCATTCAAAGCACCAGCTAAAATGGCAGCCGTGTAATCAGAACCACCACGCCCTAAAGTTGTAGAATAACTATCTGTTGAAGAGGCAATGAAACCAGGAACTAAAGTAACTCTGAAGACATTGGAATTGAAATAATCTTTTATCAATTTATTTGAAAGTTCAAAATTCACAACCGCTTTTCCAAAATGATTGTTAGTTTTAATAATTTCGCGACTGTCTTTATATCCTGAATTATGAACTTTTTGTTCCAACGCTTTCGCAATAATTTGGGAAGATAAAAGTTCGCCAAATCCCATTATTGTGTCAGAAGTTCTATTGGATAATTCTCCCAATAAAAAACAACCGTCTAAAAGGGTTTTTAGATGATTAATTTCTCTATTTATTGATTCCAACAAAGGCTTTTGTTGGCTAGTGATTATTAATTCTCCAATAGCTTCTTGGTGTTTTGCTTCAATTTGCGATACTACATCTTTGAATGTGATGTCTTTTGAAGCTGCTTTTGAGGCTGCCAAAATTAATAAATCAGTAACGCCGCTAAAAGCAGAAACAACAACAACTAATTTTGTTGATGACATTGCTGTTTTTTGAACAATCGAAAGGACTAATTTTATGTTGTGTGCATTTGCAACCGAAGTGCCGCCGAATTTTAAAATTTTCATTGTGTAGAATTATAATAAGGTAAATAGTGATTTTTTCTTCTTACGAAAAAGGAAATAAAGTGGATTATATGTAAAAATTGTACCCCAAAGGGGTAATAGTTATTGATGTAGAAATTATAGCAATAGAAAACCCAACCGTAATTTCGGTTGGCATAATCTGTTGATATGAAGTTAAATAATATATCATAATTTCAAATGTAATATTTATTACTAACAATCAGTGATAGATTATTTTAAAAATAACAATAAATATGAATTTCTCATTTATTAAAACTTATATTGATAAATGAATAAATAAAAAGACTTTTTTTTATGTATTGTAGCTTACTCAAAACACTATTTTATGGAAATCAAAAGATAACAATTTAAAAAAAGATAAAGTTTTATTTTTAAATTTAGACATAAAAGAATTTTAGGTAATGCCTTAATTATTGGTTAAAAGAGTCGTAAAATGGGTATTGTAGTCTTGGCTTTTATAGCTTGTTTAGACGATTACAGGAATTCGAAAATGACTTATTGAGCATTTATTGCCTAAGATATTATTGAGAATATTGGAAATTCATATATCAAATCCAAGTCATTATTTCAATAATCATAAAATATACTTATTAACCTTGCTTTATAAGTAGTATTTGTTGATTTTTGTATTAGTAACAAAACAGTAATTATGAGTAACATTCATTATATAAGTACCGATATTCTTTCACTAGAAGTAGTACAAGATATCATTAGTCACAACAAAACTATTGAATTATCTGAAGAAGCAAGGGTGAACATCCAAAAATGTAGGGATTATTTAGACAAAAAAATGAAATCTAATGAAACACCTATTTACGGCATTAATACAGGTTTTGGATCGCTTTGTAATGTTAAAATTTCAAATGAAAATCTTTCGCAGCTTCAAGAAAACTTAGTAAAATCGCACGCATGCGGAACAGGGGAGGAAGTACCTAGTGAAATTGTGAAGTTGATGTTGCTATTAAAAATACAATCGTTGAGTTATGGTTATTCAGGAGTGCAATTAGCGACTATTTTGCGTTTGATTGACTTTTATAATAATGATATTTTACCTTTAATTTATACACAAGGTTCTTTAGGTGCATCCGGGGATTTGGCTCCTTTAGCTCATTTAGCATTACCGCTTTTAGGAGAAGGCGAAGTGGTATTTCACGGAAATAAAGTTTTTACGTCTGTTATAATGGAACATTTTGGTTGGAAACCTATTGTTTTGCAATCTAAAGAAGGTTTGGCCTTACTAAATGGAACGCAATTTATGAGTGCTTATGGAACACATATCCTCATAAAAGCTTGTAAATATTCCTATTTAGCGGATTTAATTGGCACAATTTCTTTGGAAGGATTTGATGGTCGTCAAGAGCCTTTTAACGAATTAATTCATTTTATTAGACCTCACAAAGGGCAAATTGTTACAGCAAATCGTGTGAATGCGTTTTTAGAGGGAAGCCAAATTATAGCGCAGCCGAAAACTCACGTTCAAGATCCGTATTCTTTCCGGTGTATTCCACAAGTTCACGGTGCGTCAAAAGATGCTTTTGATTATGTTAAGAAAGTTTTTAAAACTGAGATTAACTCGGTTACCGATAATCCGAATGTATTTATAGAAAGTGATCAGATTCTTTCTGGAGGTAATTTCCATGGGCAAACTTTAGCCATTTCTTTAGACTTTCTTGCCATTGCTTTAGCAGAATTAGGAAGTATTTCTGAAAGACGAACGTATCAATTAATTTCAGGATTGCGAAATTTACCTGCGTTTTTGGTTGATAATCCAGGTTTAAATTCTGGATTGATGATTCCACAATATACGGCAGCAAGTATTGCTAGTCAAAACAAGCAATTGGCAACTCCCGCTAGTATTGATAGTATTGTTTCTTCCAATGGTCAAGAAGATCACGTAAGTATGGGTGCCAATGCAGCTACAAAAGCGTTACGAATTATGGATAATTTAGAGCGAATTCTTGCCATTGAATTAATGAATGCTTCACAAGCTATTGAATTCAGGCGTCCATTACAATCGAGTGATTTTATTGAAATGTTTTTAAAATCGTATCGCGAAGAAGTTCCTTTTGTAAAAGAAGATCGAATTCTGCATTATGATATTCAAAAATCAGTAGCGTTCTTAAATAGCTTTATGATTGATGATTTAGAGTACTAAATATATATTGGCATAGTTTTAGTTTTACCATTTGAAACTAATAGTATGAAAATTATAAACCTTGTTTTAATCGGATTTATTTCTATTTCAATTTTAAGTTGTAAAAAAGCCGAAGCAGTTCCCTATGAAGGAGTAGTTTTTTTATTTAAAGAAATTCAGCCTGTAGATGATAATGAAATAGCCTCTTTTCCAAATCGTTTTATTGGGAATTACATTAACAATGATTCTACCTATTTAATTGTTGATAAAAAAGATGTTTTTTACAAATGGATTGGCAAAAGCAAAATTAGTTTTGAATTATTTGAAACTCTGAAAGACAGTATGAAACTGGTTCAAAATAAAATGTATTTCAAAGACAATTCCTTTCTAGAATATAGAAGATTAAAAGATTCCATCGAAATTAAAGAGATAAAATACGATACTATTTTTACTATTTCAGACAATCAAAAAGCGGTTAAAATCAACAGAACTTTTGTTTTGAATACTAAAGATTCCATTTATTGGAAGATACGATTTATAACTTTTGATAAAAACAATTTGAAAATTAAAGACTTGTATTCTCATAACGACATAAAAAGAATAGATTCCCTTTCTAAAATTAAATCTATTAAAACAGACTCAATAAAGAATGTATTCCAATTATCAAGAAAAGAATTCAGAACAATGTTGGCTTTAAAACATCTTGGATTTGAAAGGAATTATAGAAAAATAGATTAATTCAAACTTCCCAATGTTTTATGGATTTTTCTTTTATAATGTGTTTGTTGTAGATTTTTATCTCCAGAAATAATACTTATATTTCCATCAATTTCTAACATAGCCAATTTTACATCTTTAAAATTTTCAATGCCGTGTTCCCTCATTGCTTCTCGCAATTCATCGGAAGTAATGTTTAATTTGCTCAAGGTTTTAAATTCTAATGTGCCATTATGAATCAAGATTTCTGGCTTTTCTTGAATAAAGTTACTGAATTTCTTGTATTTAAACATCAGTCTTTTCAAAATATAATTGATAGCAAACAAAACTGTTGCCGCCGCTAAACCACCGTAAAGACTGGTATTATTTCCAACCATTGCGTTCTGAACGGAATTGCTAATTAATAAAATCAGAATTACATCGGCGGTATTAAGCTGTGATAATTCTTTTTTACCAAAAACCCGCAAAGCAATCATCATAAAAAAATAGACTGCCGTACTTCTTAAAATAACGTCTAAAAATGGATTCATTTATACGATTTTATTGGTCTTAATATAGTTTAATTCGATTTGCTTTCAGTGCATCTCGCTTAACTTTCTAATTTTTTTTTCGACACAGATTCACAGATTATAAATAAAAAATTTGCGAATTTGCGGTAAAAATTAAAAACCCGACTATAATTTGTGTTTGAAATTCTTCTCAATTGCCAAAATCATTTCGCCAGCAATATCTTTATTTGTAGCACCTTCAATACCTTCAAGACCTGGCGATGAATTTACTTCTAACAATAAAGGACCTTTTGCCGAACGAATAATATCAACACCTGCCACTTTCAAATCCATGGCTTTAGTCGCTTTAATCGCGATTCGTTTTTCTTCGGCGGTAACTTTTATGATTGAAGCAGTACCTCCCAAATGAATGTTGGCTCTAAATTCTCCTGGCATTGCTTCGCGTTGAATAGCCGCAACAACTTTTCCGTCAATTACAAAACAGCGAATATCTTTTCCGTTGGCTTCTTTAATAAATTCTTGAACTAATATATTGGCATTCAAACTTTTGAAAGCATTAATTACACTTTCTGCTGCCTTTTTTGTTTCTGCTAAAACAACTCCTTTTCCTTGAGTCCCCTCTAATAATTTTACTATTAATGGTGGACCACCAACCATTTTTATCAAATCATTGGTATCTAAAGGCGAATTTGCAAAACCCGTTGTTGGTATATCAACTCCATGATTTAATAGTAATTGCAACGAATATAATTTATCCCGAGATTGGGTTATTGCAGCAGCTGAGTTTAAACAATATACTTTCAAAGCCTCGAATTGTCGGGTTAGCGCACAACCATAAAAAGTAATACTTGGACGAATTCTCGGAATTATAGCATCAAAATCATTCAAAATTCTACCACCGCGATAATGAATTTCTGGAGTCGTTGCATCTAGTTTCATATAGCATTCTTTGATATTCAAAAAGTGCATTTCGTGTCCACGCATTTCTCCAGCTTCCATAATTCGCTTGTTACTATACAATTCTTTATTACTAGCTAAAACCCCAATTCGAAGTCCTGTAGTTGCTTTTTCCGATGTCTTATATAATTCTGTAAGAATATCCGAAGTAGGCTCTCCTAATAAATATTTTTGTTCTGGATCTACAAGAACCCTACCACTCATCGCCTCACGCCCCAAAAGCATTCGAAAACCCATGGAATCTCGATTGGTCAAAGTAATTTCTATCGCCCATTTTTTGCCACCAATTTCAAGCTCTGACCCAATAACGTAGCGCTGTTCTCTAAAACCACTCGAACTTTTTACAATTCTTTTATCTACTAATTTCGATTCACAATGAATAACGGTTTTTACATTATTCTGAATAGGATTGATGTCAAATTTTACCCAATTTTCCCCTTCTTTAATAAAAGGAGCGATATTAATGGCATGCAATGCCGATGTTTTTGCTCCCGAATCTACACGTGCTTTAATTGTGGGAATGCCTAATATTGGGAACGAACACCATTCTTCACTACCAACAATAACTTTTTCTTGTAACATATATTATGTATAAATTGAGAGTTCTAATATTTTTCCAAATGTATATATTTGTTTTAATAAATACGCTGAAATTAAATAGTTATTACAGTATTTAAGAAAGATTAAATCGCACTGCTTTTGAACTTTATAAAATTGAAATGGGTAAGTTGAAAAAGATTTATCGAATTAAGGCAAAATGACCTTTCAATTCTGTACCGTCTTGAAGAATTGCTTTGTACCAATAATCACTTGAGGGCATTGGTTTTCCGAGTAAAGTTCCATCCCAGGTGAGATTTTTTTTGTTTAGGTAAGTAATTAATTTCCCATATCTATCAAAAATTGCTATGGTTGTGTTGTTTATAAATTGAAAACCCTCCATAGTAAAAAAGTCATTGAAAGTGTCGCCGTTAGGAGTGAAAAACTTTGGGATAATAATTAATGCGAAGTCGAAAGTAACTTTCCCACAATTGTTTTTTTCTCGAACATACGCTTTTTTAATTCCACCTATTGTGTTTTCAAAAACATTAGAGTTTTGGTAATATATACCATCTAAAGAATATTCATAATCACCCGAAATAGTAGTTATTATAGTTACTTTCCGATCTTCAATTACAACGTTTGTAATAACTGGAATGAGATTTTCGGTTACTACTATTGTTTTTAAATTCGAACATCCATTTGGGCTTGTGACAGTTACCGTGTAGGTTCCTGGATTGTTAACGCTGATGATTTTGGTGGTTTCGGTGGTTGACCATCTGTAGGTTACGTTATTAATTCCGGCATTTAAAAATACTGATTTTGATTCGCATATAATGGTGTTTTCATTTTGAATAATTGAAGGAATTGGATTCATAGTTAGTTGAACACCGGTTCGATTTACACTCACACAGGTATTCCAAGTGTAGGATTCTGCATAAAAAATCCCTGCATTTATTGGCGTGAAAGCCACAGAATTACTTTGTAATAACATTCCGCCTGTTGGGGCAGAATACCAATTTACACTTTCAGAACCCAATGTGGTTACTGATAATGCTGGAATTGGTTCATTTTCACAAATGGAATGATTACCGTTGCTTAATGGTGCCAGCGGTTTTGGTTTGATTATGATGCTGAAAATTTCTGAAATTGTTGAGCAGAATACGTTGTTTAAATTGGCAACATCTTGTGCTACTTTTACACGATAATAATGGGTTGTTGTTATGTTTGGTGTGACGTAATTGTTCGTATTTGCACCAGTAATATCATTCCAAATTACATTGTCCAAACTTTCTTGCCATTGAAATACATTCGGCGTTATTCCTGAACTATTGACTTGCAAATTGATATTTACCGGAGTAGCATCTTCACAAACGGTATAAGTATTTCCCGTTATTGCTGTTGTACCAATTGTTGTTAAATCGCCACAAGAGCGAAACATAATATCGTCAATAGCAAGGTCATTTCCGCAACCACCAACGCCGTTATTTCTCATTTTTAAAACTACAGAAGTTTGACCGATTCCCGTTGTAAATACCAAACCGTATTGTGTCCAAATAGCTGAAGATGTTCCGTTAATATCACCTGTATTCCCTGATCGTAAAAGGGTGGTTTCTGTAGCGTCCCAAATTTCAAAAGTCACATTTATTGGAATGCCACTTCCAGGGCAAGCTCCTGTTGCTGATGCATTATACACATTGATTAACCAAGATGAAAATTCAAATGTGGTATTGACACACAATCCAGTAACCACTCTTTTGTAAAACTCACTCGGCGTGAAACTGGCATTTACAATCAACGATTTTCCGTCTGTTCCATTTGGTTGATTATCGGGAGTGTGATCGAGTGAATTGTGCCAAGAACTGTATTGATTGGTTCTGTAATATAAGGTATAAAGTCCGTCGCTAGGCGTTCCGGCGATAAAAGTGTAAGAAGTTGTTCCTGCTGGTAATGCGGGACCATAATCAGTTCCACTTCCAAAATCTTCTGTGAAAATTGGAATTCCTTTACTGCCATTACAAAAGCCTAACTGTCCAAAAGATTGAAAAGTTGAGAATAGTATTAGAAGTAAAAAGGCAACTTTTTTCATTTCAAACTTTAACGATAAAAAAACTGCCAACGACTAAGAAGACAGTTTTTTATAAAATAGTATTTAGCTTACGCTAATTTTTTATCTAAATTTACTTGAATTGCTTTCAAGAAACCTTCAGTTGTCAAATAATTGTCGGAAGTAATTTTGTCTTCATAAATTAAAACAGCCAAATCTTTAGTCATTTTTCCACTTTCGACAGTGTCAATACAAACTTGTTCTAAGGTATGGCAAAAAGCTATTAATGCTTGATTTTCGTCTAATTTACCTCTGTGTTCCAATCCTCTCGTCCAAGCAAAAATACTTGCAATTGGGTTTGTAGAAGTTGCTTTCCCTTTTTGGTGTTCTCTAAAATGACGCGTTACAGTTCCGTGTGCAGCTTCAGCTTCCACCGTTTTTCCGTCAGGAGTTACCAAGACAGAAGTCATTAATCCTAACGAACCAAATCCTTGTGCAACGGTATCTGATTGAACGTCTCCATCGTAATTTTTACAAGCCCAAACAAATCCGCCACTCCATTTCATTGCTGACGCTACCATATCATCGATTAATCGATGCTCATAAGTGATGCCTTCTTTTTCAAATTCAGCTCTGTAATTAGTTTGATATACTTCTTCAAAAATATCTTTGAAACGACCATCGTAGGCTTTCAAAATCGTGTTTTTTGTGGAAAGGTACAAAGGCCATTTTTTTGTTAATGCCATTTGGAATGAAGAATGTGCAAATCCGAAGATGCTTTCGTCTGTGTTGTACATAGCCATTGCAACGCCATCACCTTCAAAATCATATACTTCCCAAGTTTGGGTTTCGCCTTCTTCAGGAACGAAAGTCATTGTTAGCTTTCCTTTTCCTTTGATAACCGTATCTGTAGCTTTATATTGATCTCCAAAAGCATGACGACCAATAACGATTGGTTTTGTCCAACCTTGAACATATCTCGGTACGTTTCGCATAATAATTGGTTCACGGAAAACAGTTCCACCTACAATATTTCTGATGGTTCCATTAGGAGATTTCCACATTTTTGAAAGTTTAAATTCTTTCACGCGGTCTTCATCTGGAGTAATAGTAGCACATTTTATTCCTACATTATATTTTTTTATCGCTTCTGCGGAATCAATTGTGATTTGATCTTTAGTAGCTTCACGGCTTTCAATCCCTAAATCGTAATATTTAATGTCTAAATCTAAATAGGGAAGAATTAGTTTTTCTTTAATAAAAGTCCAAATAATTCGTGTCATTTCATCGCCATCTAATTCAACTATAGGATTGGCTACTTTAATTTTTACCATTTTTATTGTAAGTTTTAAGTTTTTTAAATTTGAGTACGCAAATGTAATACATTCAACAAGAAATGTAATTATATTAACAACTATAACGATTGATTTATTAATTTCTTAAAAAAAGATACTTAAATTGCTGAAAGTGTAAATTTAGCATTGTTTTTTATAAAAAAAGCCCCAACAATGTTGAGACTTTTATAACAAAAAGACACTTGATTATCTTCTTTTATCTTTAATTTTTGCTTTTTTACCAGTAAGCTCTCTGAAGTAATAGATACGAGCTCTACGAACAGCACCTTTTTTGTTGATTTCAATTTTTTGTAAAGCGGGAAGGTTTACTGGGAAGATACGCTCAACTCCAATTGCACCTGACATTTTACGAATAGTAAAAGTTTCTGTGTTTCCAGAACCTCTTCTTTGTATAACAACTCCTTTAAAAAACTGAGTTCTTGTTTTTTCACCCTCTTTAATTTCGTAGAAAACGGTGATTGTGTCTCCAGCTCCGAATACAGGGAATTCTTTTTTTGTAACAAATTCGTCTTTAACGAATTTCATTAAATCTGCCATGATAATTTTTTTAATTATGGTTTTAAATCTAAGCAACATTCGCGGATTTCGCCAGAGGTTAGTCAAATGTGGGTGCAAATATAATTAATAATTGATAATTAACAATGGATAATCTAAAAAAAATAACCAATAAATTTAAACGATAACCAACTCATTAACAACAATTTAATGTCAATTATCAATTATCAATTATCAATTATTCATTATTAAGCAAATCTGGACGACGATTTTTAGTATGTTCATAAGCCATATCCTCTCGCCATTTATCAATTTTAGCAAAGTTTCCACTGGTTAAAACTTCGGGAACTTTCCAACCTTTATAGTCTGCTGGGCGAGTATATATTGGGCCTGACAATAATCCGTCTTGAAAACTATCTGTTAATGCAGAAGTTTCATCGCTCAAAACCCCAGGAATTAATCGGATTAAAGCGTCAGATAAAACTAATGCGCCAAGTTCACCGCCAGACAAAACATAATCACCAATAGAAATTTCTTTGGTAATAAAATGGTCACGAACTCTTTGATCGACGCCTTTATAATGTCCGCAAAGGATAATAATATTTTCAAGCATTGACATTGTGTTCGCCATTTTTTGGTTCAATGTTTCACCGTCTGGCGACATATAAATGATTTCATCGTAACTTCTTTCACTTTTTAAATGAGTGATACAAGCGTCAATTGGTTGCACATTCATCACCATTCCTGCACCGCCACCGAAGGGATAATCATCTACGGATTTCTGCTTGTTGGTTGTGTAATCTCGTAAATTATGAAAATGAACTGCTACAATTCCTTTGTCAATAGCACGTTTCATTATCGATGCCTCAAACGGACTTCGTAATAATTCTGGTAAAACGGTAATAATATCTATTCTCATATTTAATTAGGTACAATGAAGCAAAGGTACAAAGTTTTATAGGTTTTAGAATTGTAACAAATTATTTTGAGGTTTATTTTAATTAAATTAGAAATTAATTTGTGCAATTCCATTTTAATCTCAATATTTTTCCACTACTTTTATACCTCCTAAAAAAACCGATATTATTATGAAATTAAGTAAAAAATTAATTGTTGCAGGCGCCGTATTTTTATTTGCTGTAGCATCGCAATCTCAATCATCAAATGCAAAAAAATCTAATAGTATGATGACAAATCCGCTTTTGCAAAGAAGTAGCTTGCAGTATCAAGCACCTCCTTTTAATCTTATTATGGATTCACATTTTAAGCCAGCTTTTGAATATGGGTTGAAAATTCACGATAAAGAAATTGAAAAAATTGTCGATAATGTTGCAAAACCTACTTTTGAAAATACAGTTTTGGCTTTAGAAATTAGTGGCGTTGATTTAAATAGAGCTGCTGGGATTTTTTCAAATCTTACGGGTTCCAATACCAATCCAACATTACAAGCAATTGATGAGGAATATTCACCGATTTTTTCTGCTCACAACGACAAAATATATTTGAATAGCAAATTATACCAACGCATTAAAGCATTAGATTTAAATTCTCTAAAAGGAGAAGATAAAAGGCTTACGGAATATTATTTGCAACAATTTGAGTTGGCTGGAGCAAATTTATCTAATTCTGATAAAGAAAAAATGAAAAAAATCAATGGTGAGTTAGCAAGTTTAGGTACCTCATTTGGTAATAAGTTGCTAATTGCTCGAAAAAACGGAGCGGTTTTATTCGATTCAGCTTCAGATTTAGAGGGTTTAAGTTCAGACGAAATAGCTTCTGCAAAAGACAATGCGAAAGCAGCAGGTCACGAAGGAAAGTATTTAATTGGAATGTTAAATACCACGCAACAGCCGTTGTTGCAAAATCTTACAAATAGAGCTACAAGAGAAAAAATATTCAAATCTTCTTGGACTAGAGCCGAAAAAAACGATGATGGAGATACGCGAGAAATAATCGAAAAAATGGCAAAATTACGTTTGCAAAAAGCCAATTTAATGGGTAAAAAAAGTTTTGCAGAATGGAGATTGCAAGATCAAATGGCAAAATTACCTGCAAATGCAATGGATTTATTAGCTAAAATCGCAAAACCAGCTGTTGAAAAAGCCAAAGTAGAAGCCAAAGAAATTCAAGATTTGATAGATTCGCAAAATGGGGGATTTAAATTAGAACCTTGGGATTGGAATTTTTATTCGGAACAAGTACGTAAAGCAAAATATGATTTAGATGAAAGCCAAATAAAACCTTACTTTGAAATAACTACCGTTTTAGAAAAAGGTGTGTTTTTTGCCGCTAAACAAATGTACGGAATTACCTTTAAGGAGCGCAAAGATTTACCTGTTTATAATCCAGATGTTGTGGCCTACGAAGTCTTCGACAATGATGGAAAATCAATGGCAATTTATTATTTAGATTTCTACACTAGAGACAACAAGAATGGGGGAGCATGGATGAATAATTTTGTAAATCAATCTCATTATTTAAATCAAAAACCAGTCATTGTAAACGTATATAATTTTTCAAAACCCGCTAATGGTAAGCCTTCATTAATCAGTTTTGATGATGTGACGACAATGTTTCACGAGTTTGGACACACGCTTCACGGATTATTTGCTAACCAACAATATGTAACTCTTTCAGGGACGTCAGTTCCTCGTGACTTCGTTGAATTTCCTTCTCAAATCAATGAACACGCGGCATTGGACCCAATAGTTTTAAGGAATTATGCTATCCATTTTCAGACAAAAGAGGTCATTCCGCAAGCGTTAATTAACAAAATTAAAAAAGCAGAAACTTTCAATAAAGGATATGATGTGACCGAATTATTAGCAGCCGCTACATTAGATTTGGCTTGGCATAGTGTTGAAAAAGAATCAGATTTTAAACCTGCTTTAGAATTTGAAAATGAAGCACTGCAAAAATATGGTTTGCTCGTAAATGAAGTTCCTTCAAGATATCATTCCCCTTATTTTGCTCATATTTGGGGTGGTGGTTATTCAGCTGGATACTATGCCTATACGTGGTCAAAAACATTAGATTATAATGCATTTGATTGGATGCAAGCCAATGGTGGTATGACAAGTGCTAATGGGGAACGCTTTAGAAAATATATTTTATCAGTGGGAAATAGTGTCGATTTAAACAAAGCCTTTAAAGATTTTATAGGGCATGATATGCAAATTGAACCTTATTTAAAAAATACAGGAATGTAAAGTGAAAAATAATTTATTATAGAAAATTCAGAGCGTTTTAAGTTTGGAATTTTATAAATTTCTATTTTTAAAACGCTACATTCTATCCATGTACCAATTTAATTCTTTTTTAATTTTTCGGTCATTATAAATAGTAGAAATATTTTTTAGTAATCGTAAGAATGCAGTCTCGCTCTTTACTACATAATCAAATGCATTGTGGTGCATGCAATTTATTGCAATATCTATTTTATCTTGTGAGGATAACATTATTACAGGAATTTTTTTATCATAATTCTTGATAGCATCAAGAGTGTCTATTCCATTCATTGCGTTTTTATCAATTCCGTTTAGATGATAATCCAAGATTATTATGTCTGGATTTCTTGATATTTCGGCAATACAAAGTTCTCCTGTTGCAAATGTTTCTATTTCAAAATTGGATTGATTTAGAAAATCAATTTCTAAAGATTTTAGAAAAAGAGCATCATCATCTACTAAAAATAGTTTAATTCTTTTGGTTGATTTTTCCATTATAATTTAGCATTTATATTTTTAAGTTCTTGTTCTAATTCGTTGCAGGCTATAGTACAACCCATTTCAAGTTGCTTAATTAACCCACCTAAACTTTCATGATTTTCATGATTTGATGCATATTCCTGAATTTTTCTAGAAATAGTTTCATATTTAATATCTATCCCCATAATTGAAAAAGAAGGAATCATTTTATGAGCTGAAGCGTGTAACTTTTCCCAATCTAATTCTTTATACCCTTCATTCATTGTAAAGATTAATTGAGGCGTTTGTTCTAAATAAATGGAAATCATTTCTGACATTAATTTTGAATTTGATTTTGTACGCTCTATTAAATAACTTAAATCAATATTCATAGTAGGTGAATTTATTGCATAGCTATTCGTTTCATCACTCATTGGTTTTTGAATTAAAGCAATCATTTTTCTGAATAATTCCCCTTCATCAACGGGCTTAGATATATAATCGTTCATTCCAACTTCTATACATTTTTCAGCGTCAATGGTGGTAACATCCGCAGTTAATGCGATAATTGGAATTGTTAATTTCAAGTTGTTTCGGATGTATTCAGTTGCTTCAAAACCGTTCATTTCTGGCATTTGCAAATCCATCAATATAATATCAAAATCATTGGTTTCTAATCTTTCAATTGCTAATTTTCCATTGGCTGCAATTTCACATTCAAATCCAAAATCATCTAATAAAGTTCTAATTAACAGTTGATTGAGTTCTAAATCTTCAACTACTAAAACTTTAATGTCTTTCAATTCATTATTAATTACTACTATTTCACTTTCTACAATTAACGTTTCATTTGTTTTTTTAAAGGGCAAAATAAAGCTAAATATAGAACCAACATTAACGGTACTCTCTACATTTAAGGTTCCGCCTTGTGGTTCTACCAATTGTTTTACTATGGCAAGTCCTAAACCAGTTCCTCCAAATATTCTAGAGGTAGAACTATTTGCTTGTTGGAAATTTTCAAACAATCCTTCAATTTTTTCACTGCTAATGCCAATTCCTGTATCTTTTACTGAAAACTGAATGAATACATTATTTTCATCTTCTTTTAGCAAATTAATGCTAACTGTAATTTGACCAATTGATGTAAATTTTATGGCATTACTTACCAAATTCAAAATAATTTGATTCAATCGAACAGGATCTCCAGCCAATACCTCTGGAATATTTTTATCAAATTCTAATACTAATTTTAAATTTTTCTCATTGATTTTTGTTTCAAATAAATGGAGCATCAATGAAATTGATAAATTCAGTTTGAAAGGAATTTGTTCAAATGTCATTTTTCCTGAATCTACTTTTGCTAAATCTAAAATGTCATTTATCAAAACAATTAAAGCATCACCACTAATTTTTATGGCTGTCAGATATTCTTTCTGTTTTGCAGTAAGTCCTGTTTTCAGAATAACCTTTGTGAATCCAATAATTGCATTCATTGGAGTTCGAATTTCGTGACTCATATTGGATAAAAACTGTTGTTTTGATTTAACAGCTTCTTCAGCAATTAATGTTGCGTTTTCAGCCTTCGTTTGAGCATCTTCCGCAATTGCAGTTGCTTTTTCAGCAGATATTTTAGCTTCAATTAATTCATTTTCAATTCGCTTTTGTTCTGCAATATCACGAGCTACAATTACAACACCCAATACATTTCCAACATCATCTTTATAAACGGAACCATTAAATAATACATCGGTAAGTTTTCCATCTTTATTTTGAAGTGTTAATGGGGAATCGGCAACAGAACCTTTTTCAAAAACTTCTTGATATACTTCTCGTGCTTTTTGTTGATCTGTAAAATAATCGAAAAAATCAGAGCCAATCAATACTTTACGTTCTATGCCCGTAACTCTTACCGTTGCTTCGTTCATATCTGTAATTTTCCCTTCTGTATTTATGGTTACCAATGGATCCCGACTTGCTTCAATTAAACTCAATGAATATTGAGAGGCTAGTTTTAGCGAATTACTGTAATCTTCCAGGGCTTTATTTTCAATTTTACGTTTTTCTTTTTCTTTATTTTGAAAGTCAAGTTCTATATCTGCAACAACTAATTCTGCCGCACGATCTTGTTTTTCCCCAGTTTGATATAATAGTTCTTTATTTGCAATTACTAATTCTGCGGCACGATCTTGTTTTTCTCCTGTTTCAAATAAAAGTTCCTTATTCGCAATTACCAATTCGGCAGCACGTTTTTCTTTTTCATTATTTTGAAATGCTAATTCTTCATTGGCAATAATTAATTCCGCTGCTCGCTTTTCTTTTACCGTATTTTGATATTCTAATTCTTCATTAGCAATCAGTAACTCATTGGCACGTTTCTCTTTTTCGTTATTTTGATATTCTAATTCTTTGTTGGCTATTACTAATTCCGCAGCGCGTTTCTCTTTTTCATCATTTTGATACGCCAATTCTTGATACGCAATTCTCAGATCTAAGGCCCACTTTTGTTCTGCTATATCCCGAGCTACAATTACAACTCCCAAAACATTCCCATCATCATCTTTATAAACCGAACCATTAAATAATACATCTGTAAGTTTTCCATCCTTATGACGAAGTGTTAATGGGGAATCAGCTACAGAACCTTTTTCAAAAACTTCTTGATAAACCTCTCGTGCTTTTTGCTGCTCAGTAAAATAATCGAAAAAATCGGAACCAATCAACTTTCTACGTTCAATGCCTGTAATTCTGACAGTAGCTTCATTCATATCTGTAATTTTTCCATCTGTATTTATAGTAACTAATGGATCCAGACTCGCCTCTATTAAGCTTAATGTATATTTTGAATATGATTTTTGAGAATCTGTTAAAGCAATTAAATCATCATTTCTATTGGTTTGATTCTTTATACTATTGATGATTAATATTGAAATCAAGATTAATAAAAATAAAATGGTCAGTAATATTATACTTGAATATTGATTTTCTTTATCATTTTCTAATTTTCGTTTATTTAATAATACTATCTCCTCTTTATTTACTTCATCTATTAACTTTCTAAATGTATCCGTTTGGTTTTTCTCAATTTTAAACACATGATTTTTATCATTCGCCGTTAAATTATTTGTTTTATAATATTCAATAGTTTTTGTTAAAATGCTAAGCTTTTTGAGTGTCTTTTTTTTCAAAAATAAAATACGAATTTGTTGTTTTTTATTGTCATTAGTAAGATGAATTAATGAATTTAAATTTATTAATATATCAACTTTAGATGTATCATAATAATTTAAAAAACTTTTATCTTTAGTAAAAATATACTCCCTAAATCCAGTTTCTATATCGATTATGTTAACCAGAATAACACGATTATTTGTAATAATTTGTTGAGATTGTGACATTAGCTTCTCAGTTTCTAACGCTTTTTGATATTGAAAGTAAAAAAAAGATAAAAGCAACACTATAATAGTTATTACAAAGTAATATAAGGAGTTAGGTGATTTTTTTAATGAGAATTTCATAAAGTGAGTTTTATTGAATTATAAGGTTGTCTGGATTTTGTTACTGCAAATTTTAAATATCTTCAATTGGTTTACGCCTTATATCTTTTAATTTCTTGAAATGTGATGGAGATAAGCCTGTCATTTTTTTAAACTGATTGGACAAATGTGCAACGCTGCTATAATTCATTTTCCAAGCAATTTCAGTTATATTGAGTTCGCCATAAATGATTAATTCCTTAATTCTTTCAATTTTATGAGAAATGATATATTGTTCAATAGTGATTCCTTGCACTTCCGAGAATAAATTAGCGAGATAAGTGTAATTATGAAGTAATTTTTCACTTAAATATTCTGAAAAATTGATTTTTATATTTTCTTCTGAATAGTGAATCATTTCAATAATAATCGTTTTTATTTTTTCAATTAAAATTGCTTTTTTATCGTCCATTAATTCTAATCCTGAGGCTAATAATCCCTTTTGTAGTATGGCTCTATTTTCTTCAGTTAGAATTTCCATTATTTCAACTGTTCCCAATTCCAAAATTACAAAGTGCAAAGAAAGTTTCTTCAACTCTTCTTTAACTGCGTCTTTGCAACGATTGCTAACCATATATTTAATATATATTTTCATTGAAATTTAGTTTTAAATAAATCACTTAATCAATCACCACTTTTCTATTTGTAAGACGTACATATCCATCTGTATGATTTCAAATTTAGTCTTTATATTATGTAATAATCATAAAAAAGAATTTAATATTGAAAATAGTATTGTGATATTCATATTAAGTGTAGAATTTTGGTAACAGCTATTTTTTAACGCTTTTTTATAGGTACAGTATGTTGTAATTATTGGTTTAACTGTTTTAATATATTTGAATAGAAATACAGGTAAATATAATTTCGATTGTAAACTTAAAATACATTAACATATTGGGAATAAAAAAGCGCTTTCATTCCTGAAAGCGCTTTGAGTGCGTTTGAATTAATAATTGTATTGTTGATTTATCCTTGGTAATCATCTCCATTATCGCCACCTTTTTGAGGTTTACTTTTTTCCTCTTTTTTCTTATTGAATCTATATGTAAATGATAAAGTTACTTGTCTAACACTACGTTGCATTTCAACATAGGAGTTAAGCACATTAGGAATGTTGTTGTAGTACATTCTTTTTCTGGAATTGAATACGTCTTGAATACTAAGTGCAATGGTTGCTTTGTCTTTTAACACATCTTTACTAAAACCCAAATTGGCTCCAATAATTCCTAAAGTTTTACCTTGTGCATTATTTTCAGGACCATTATAAGTTACATTAGTTTGCCAATCGATTTTATAAGGTAGTGTGATTTTAGATGTTAATCTTGTGAACCATGAAGAAGATGAATTATCGAGATTTTGGGTAATAACTAAATTTTGGGAATTGGTGTAAACAAAATCTCCTATTGTTTGGAATTTATAAAAATTAAAATTACTGTTTAATTTCCACCACTTGTAAGGAGAATAATTCAAAGTAAATTCAAATCCATATCGGTACTCTGTAGCCAAATTTATTGGGGTGCTTAAAATTACGGGAGTTCCATTTACAAAATCGCCACTTTCACGACGGATAAATTGAAAGGAATCGGTTGTTTTATTACCGTACATTGAGGTATTGAAAGTCAGTTTGTCCCAACGCTTTAAGTACCCAAAATCAATTGCATCAGTGAATGCTGGTTTCAAATTTGGATCTCCTTTAAAAATATTAATATTACTTGAATAACTAGAAAATGGGTTTATTTGTCTTCCTCTTGGTCTTGAAATTCTTTTACTATAACTAAATGACACGCTGCTTTCATCAGAAATTTCGTAGGTTACAAAAGCACTTGGGAAGAAATTACTGTATTTTTGGGTGTTAAAATCATTAGTAACGAGCTGGTTGATTTCAATTTTAGAATTTTCCCATCGCAATCCAAATAAGAAAGAAAACTTATTAATTTTAGTTCCAAATTGGGAATACAAAGCATTTATATTTTCTCGATAATCAAGGATATTGGTATATTGTGCATTTGGTGTATAATTTCCACCAGCGTCTATTGTTCCTACTTTGTAATCAGTCAATAGTTTATTAAAATCTCCTTTATAACCAAATTCAAATTGATTGGCTTTTCCAAAAGGAAGTACATAATCAGACTGAATTGTGTTGCGATTTTGCTTTTGTTCGTTGCTTGTTTTCTCGGTAATTGAACTCGTTATTAGCGAAAAGTCATTGTCGGTATTCTTAGAAAACGAACCGTCAATTGTAAATTTATGTCCGTCTCTTTTGAATTTTTTTGTAAAATTAGTTGTGTATTCCGCATCCAAACTATTACTAAATTGATCGCTAAAACGATAATTGGTATTGGTGTAAATGTGGTTGACATCAAAATTTCTGTAGGAAATAGTTTCTGGGTTTCCACCATCATTTCTCCTAAGATTCATTGCATTAGACCAAGTTGTAGTTTTGTCTAAATATAAATCAATTCCAAAATTTGAATTGTACCCTTTACTTAAACGCTCATTATTTCTTAATTCATCTATATAATTCCGAGTGGAACCATTTGAATTTAAATATTCGGTATTAAATATAAAATGCCCAGGATTTATTCTATAATTGTAGCCTGTAGTTGAAAAAATATTGAAATTTTCCGATTTAAAATTTAAATTTCCAGAAATCCCGTAATTCTCTGGTATTCCACCTGATGCAATAACAGCTCCGTTAAGTCCTTTATTTTTCCCTCTTTTAAGAATGATATTCAAAAGTCCACCGCCACCTTCAGAATCGTAACGAGCAGAAGGATTAGTTACAACTTCCACTTTATCAATGGCATCGGCAGGAATTTGGCGCAATGCTTCTGCAATGTTAATAGCATTAGATGGTTTCCCATCTATTAAAATCCGAACATTAGCATTTCCCCTAAGGCTAACTGCCCCATCAGAATCTACAGAAACCGATGGGATATTATCCAAAACATCACTTACAGTTCCACCTTTTACCATTAAATCAGAACCTACATTATATACTTTTTTGTCGAGTTTAATTTCAACGGTAGTTTTTTCAGATCGAATGATTACTTCATTCAATTGATTGGCATCTTCATCAAGTGCAATTTGCCCTAAATTCGTACTTTCTTTAAAACTTTGTTGTTTGATTTCGGTAGCTTTAAACGAGATAAATTCTGCTTTTACATCGTAAATTCCAGCATTTATTTCAATATCAAATTCTCCTTTTGAATTTGTAATTCCTCCAAAAATAACTTTAGGATTTCTATTGTTTGTAAAGGTAATCGTGGCGTATTCTAATGCTTGCTTGCTCACTTTCTCGATTACAGAACCGGTGATTTTAATTTTTTTGGCTTCGGGTCTTGTTTGTCCGAAAGTTAAAATTGAAATGGAAAGTACGATAAAAGAAAATACTGTTTTTAAATTTTTCATATAATTAAATTCTGTTTTTACAATAAGACTGCAAAAGTAAAACTTGGTTTAGGCTTGGCTTCACAAAGGTTTGTTAAATTGTTGTATTAAAGAATTTCTGATATTTTCTCAATAGGTCCTGCTATCACAGCTTTATTTCCATTTATTACGATTGGTCTTTCAATCAAAATTGGATTTAAAACCATTATTTGAATTAATTCATTAAAAGTAAACTCCTTGTTTTTGAAATTTTCAATCCATAGTTTTTCTTTTTTCCGAATCAAATCAGTAGGATTTAGTACTAATTTTTTTAGAATTTCCTCTAATTCTTGAAAAGTAGGCGGTGTTTCCAAATATTTTATTATTTCAAATTCCACACCTGAATTTTCTAATAATCTTAAACATTCTCTTGATTTTGAGCATCTTGAATTATGGTAAATCTGTAACATTATTTTTTTAGAATTAATTTTTCAAAAGTAATTGATTTATACTTAAAATAATAGTTAAATTGGCCAACAAATTAAATTTCAATTTTATGTTTATAGAACAAGCCTACAAAGGCAATAATACGTGGTGGCGAGTTGTAATTACAGCGTTATTAACAACAGGAATTTTCATCGGAAATTTCATAATGTACTTTATGATGACCGACAAACAAGTTCAAGCAGCGTATGATTTAATGAAAGATATTCCAAATAATTTGAGTTTGGTGATTAATTTATTGCCCTTTGTTTTCCTATTGGGAATGTTGTTTTTGTTGGTTTATTTTTTAAATGAACGAAACGTAATATCACTCACTACTTCAAGAGAAAAGGTTGATTTCAAAAGAATACTATTTTCATTTGGATTGATAGTTTTTATTTCGGTTCTAGGATTTGCAGCGTCTTATTATGCTGATAGCTCCAATATTATCTGGAATTTTCATCCCATAAAATTCTTTCTTTTACTGACGATTAGCTTGCTTTTATTTCCTTTTCAAATTGGTCTAGAAGAATATCTATTTCGTGGTTATTTGATGCAGCAAATCGGAATTGTAGTTAAAAACAGATGGTTTCCTTTGTTATTTACGTCGGTTGTTTTCGGATTGTTTCACAGTGCCAATCCTGAAGTTGCCGAAATGGGTTTTGGCGTGATGATTTTTTACATCGGAACAGGACTTTTACTTGGAATTATGACCTTAATGGATGATAGTTTAGAATTGGCTTTAGGATTCCATTTAGGAAATAATTTGATAGCTTCCTTATTACTAACGTCTGACTTTTCCGCCTTGCAAACAGATGCTTTATTCCGTTATTCAGGTGCAGAAAATACAACAGGAACTCTTAATGAAATGATACTATCTATGGCAATTACTTATCCAATTATCCTATTTATATTGGCAAAAAAATACAAATGGAGCAATTGGAAAGAAAAACTTACTGGCAAAGTAAGTCCAATTCAAACAGTTGTAAACCAATAAAATGAATACTCAAAATTACAATACAGTTCACCCAAATTTCAAATGGAATGGAATTTATCTTGATAGAGAAAAGCTACTTCTTGCTGCGCACGATTTAATAAAAGAAGGCGATGATTTTGAAAGAATTACAGGCGAATTTCTATTGGAATGGTTCAATAAAAAATCCTTTATTACAGTTACAACTTCCGGAACAACCGGTTCTCCCAAGAAAATCAATATCGATAAACAAGCAATGGTCAATTCCGCATTGGCAACAGCCGAATTCTTCGATTTAAAAGCAGGAAATCGGGTTTTGAATTGTTTATCAACAAATTTTATTGCGGGTAAAATGATGCTCATTCGAAGTATAGTTTTAGGTTTCGAAATGGACTTTGTAACCCCAACTTCTAATCCATTGAAAGACAACAGACCTCATTATGATTTTGTTGCGATGGTCCCAATGCAAGTTCAAAACTCAATTTCAGAATTATCCAAAGTCAAAAAACTGATTATTGGCGGTGCAAAAATCAGCGAAACACTCCGAAATCAACTTTTAGAAGTACCAACGCAAATATATGAAACCTACGGAATGACCGAAACAATTACACATATTGCTATCAAAAGAATAGGGGAGAAGTCTTTTTCGGTTTTGCCAAATGTAAAAATTACAACCGATGAAAGAGGCTGTTTGGTAATCGTTGCCCCACGAATTTCCGATACGAAAATAGTTACAAATGATGTGGTTGAACTTCTTTCTGAAACCCAATTTCTCTTATTAGGAAGAATAGATAATATCATCAATAGTGGCGGTGTCAAACTATTCCCTGAGCAAATTGAAGCAAAACTTTCGGATAAAATACAGCAGCGTTTTTTTGTAATTGGAATCCCAGACGAAAAATTAGGCGAACAAGTAGGTATCGTTATTGAAGGAAAACCAGCCGTTTTCGATGATTTGGTATTTGAGAA
Source organism: Flavobacterium sp. (assembly GCF_040402835.1). Taxonomy (GTDB): domain Bacteria; phylum Bacteroidota; class Bacteroidia; order Flavobacteriales; family Flavobacteriaceae; genus Flavobacterium. The sequence goes on along the minus strand of NZ_JBBALW010000024.1, from coordinate 1,946 downwards.
TTTAGAGTTGTATGAAAAACCAAAAGCAATTCGTTTTGTACCCAAATTCATTGAAACCGATAGCGGAAAAGTGAAGCGAAAGGAATAATTACTTTAGATTTGATGGCATAAACACACAACGAACTTTCTTTATTATTTTTTTGAATGTGCCACTTGTTTGGAACGTTTGGGGTTATTTCGCCATCTTTCGTTAAACTCGGACGACCATCGGTTATTAGAATTTTTGGTTCAAATCCAATGATTTAGCAGGAGAAATTACGATTTTCATTGTAGTTTTTATCGAATTTCAAAAGTACGGATTTTTACTTTTTTAACCAAAAAATTTTGTACGTTTGTTAAAAAAATTGTCAAGTTTTTTCGCAGTTTGACGTTAGTGGCAATATTTCAACCAAACCGTTAAAAAAAATAAGAGAATATGAAAAAAGTAATATTTTGGACTTCAATTGCTTTTAATATCATTTTTATTTTAGGATATTTTTGGACAACCATTAGAAATCCATCGCATAAATTGGGTAAACTGAAAAAAGACATAGAAGTTGGGCAATTTATGGGTGCAAAAACTATTTTTAAACTACCAAAAGGCTTAACCGTTAGCAACGAAGCAGAAAGAGGATTAGGTGCTATTGGACAATTTGAAAACAATCGATTTGCAATAATAATAACTTCAGACGATGATATGGTTGACTATGAAATAAGCAAAGATTCACTCAATGAAAATGGAAATTATTATTCAGCAGAATTTAAAAAGTTCCTAAAAGAATAAAGTTACTACTGCCAAAAGCTAGAGTTTCGTTGCGTGCGCAGCAGGAACTATGTAACCCGAGTTGAATCCGCCACGGTGGACAGGCAGGAACCGATTGCATTTCCACCAAACTATGGAGTTATTGTAAAGTTTTGATAGTGTATTGAAGAGGATTTAGCGTCCTCGTTTTTTTTTTGAATAATTTTAAGATGGCTTTCCAGTGTTTTGTTTTCCGTTACTTTTAGACACAAAATCCCCTACCCATAATTTAACTTTTACAGGAATTAGAGATTTGGCTACCGCCAAGATACCACGCAGGTGTACCTGAAACCGTTGGTGGAAATGCCAGAAAAAATCTCGGTAAATAGAAAATTCTTTATTTATCTTGAAAATAATTTGATTATAATGTTGTACTTTGGGACAACTTTATTAATTTTGCTTTGTGGAAAAAGAAAAGAAAATAAGAACGGTAACATTTTACAAAGATTACTTTGTAGAATTTTTTGTAAAACAACGTGAAAAGGTTCAAGATAAAATAACTTGGACTTTGGAATTAATTGAACTTTTAGAAAAAATTCCAGAAACGTATCTAAAACATCTTGAAAATACAGATGGATTATATGAAATAAGAGTAAAACAAGGAAGTGATATTTTTAGAATATTTTGTTTTTTTGATAAAGGAAAATTAATCGTTCTTACGAATGGATTCCAAAAGAAAGAACAGAAAATACCAAAAAAGGAAATCGAAAAAGCATTAAAAATAAAAAAGGAATATGAAAACGAAAACAAATAATTTAAAAACTCTTGCAGAATTCAAAGATGAATTTTATGGCAAAACAGGAACTGAAAAACGTGATAAACTTCAAAAAGGTTACGAACAGTTTAAACTTGGGGCATTAATTCACGAAGCTAGAATTGAAAAAGGTTTAACACAAGAAGAACTTGCTCATAAAAGCGGAACAACAAAATCTTATATTTCAAGAATTGAGAATAATGTAAAAGAAGTAAGATTTTCAACTTTGCAAAAAATTGTAGAATTAGGATTGGGAGGAAAATTGGAACTTGCAATAAAATTGTAAATAAAGGCACTATCCACCATTCGAGTAGGGCTCCGCCAAAAACTGACGGAGTGCCACGCTGCCGCTCGATCAATGTCATTAAGTTAAGGGGTTAAATGATTAAAATTCAACAGATTAAGTTTGGT
>NZ_JBBALW010000023.1:0-35852 GCF_040402835.1 Flavobacterium sp. | reverse complement strand
AGTAACTAAAAATCAAAAAGATAGCTTGTGAAAAATCCTTAACTTAATGACATTGGCCGCTCGATTCCTTTCGCGTGGTAAATAGAAAAAATAAAATAGTTTAAATACCTATTTTATACTTTTGAAATAAATGAAACGAAACAAAACAATAAAGAGTGTTAACTACAACCAAACGAATGGATTTTTGCGGTAGCAGGGTTCTCCGCATAAACATTTGTGCTGAAAATCGCCACCTTCGCCAAGCCCGAAAACTTTATAGGGCATAGTAAAGGACGACACAGCAAAACCAAAAACACAAAAATTATGGAAGACAAACTCCTTAAATATTTTCAAAGAATTATGCCTCTTTCAAACGAAGAGATTAGAGCTATAGTTGAAACAATGAGCGTAAAGCATTATAAAAAGGGAACAGTTTTACTTAATGAGGGACAAACTTCTAAAGAAGTTTACTTCGTTTTAGAAGGTTGTGTCCGACAATTTTATTTAGTTGACGGTAATGAAAAAACAAATAATTTTTTTACAGAGGAACAATGGGTAATTTCTATGAATAGTTTTATTCAGAATGCCCCATCAAATCATTTTTTAGATTGCTGTATGGATAGTGCTTTGGTAGTTGGCAATAGTGAAAAAGCAGATAGCCTCTACAAAAGATTTCCAAAATTTGAAACCATTTCACGAAAAGTAATGGAACAAGTATTTGCAGCGCAACAAGATATTATGTCTTCATACACTACAGACACAGCTGAACAACGGTATTTAAAATTATTAAAATCAAGACCCGATTTATTTAAAAAAATACCCCAATACCAAATTGCAAGTTATGTTGGCGTAAAACCCGAATCATTAAGCAGAATAAGAAAACGGATTTCTAAAAATAATTCTAAACCATAAAAAATGTCTTCTGTCTTTAAATAAATTGAAGCCTAATGGCTGACTATATTTACTTTTTTGGGGGATACCAACAATAAAGTGAAATGGTAATAAGGACTACAAAAAACATTCCTCCAAGGCTCGCTTCTATTCCAAAATCGCCACCACTAAGCCAAATAGGAGCATTATCAAATACAGGTTTTAATAAACTCGGCTCTTTGTCTCCACTAACACCAAATCCAAGAATAGTTCCCTGCATAAAATTTGCCATAAAATGCAATCCCAAAGGCATTGCTAAATTATTGGTTTTAATAAAAGCAATGCCAAACAGAATAGAAGCAATAAATATATTCATCGATGCCAGTATTTTTACAGTTCCATTCATTCCTGGATTATTTATATGGGTTAATAAAAAGAGTGCGGCTACAATTAATTGAGCGGGCCATTTTCCAAGAGCCTGAATTAGACGTTGAAACATAAATCCTCTGAACAATAGCTCCTCGGCAATGGCAACAAACAGAAATATTGAAAGACCGTATAAAACAGTTGAAAAAGAAAAAACATTTACCTGCCAATGGATGTAACCAATAATAGTTAAAAGCAAAACAGGTAAAATCATAAGTGCAGCACCAATAAATAGCCCGACAAATAATTCTTTAAGCCAAACCAGATTGATATTGCCTGTTAATTCACTTATTGGTTTACGCCTCAACAGTTGACATATAATTGAAGCCACTGAAATCAATACAATCTGATGAACCATTGTTATCTCAAAAGAAAATCGGTCTGCTAAAATAATCAGTGGAAATAGTAAGCAGAATAGCATCAAAAAAAATAGCACTACCCACCAGATATTTTTGATTTTTCTTTCTGAATTTAAAAATACTTCCATTGCGTTTATATTTTATTTTATTAATTTTCAATTTCTATTGCAACATTTCCTCTTTTATGTCCTTTCTCAACATAAGCGTGTGCTTCGGCAATTTGTTCTAATGAATAAGTTCTATCAATTACTGGCTTCAAAATATCGGCTTCAATAAGTTCCTTTAGAAATATTATGTCTGCTGCTTTATGGCTAATTACACCTGTGATTACCTTTTTGTTGCTTGACATAGAAATCCACAAACCTATAAGCATTTCCGACATACCAGCAGCACTAAGAATCATTATTCCATTTTTATTTAGTGACTTTAAACTTCGTGAAACAGATATTGCTTTCACAGCATCAAAAATCACATCATAAGTTTCGCCACTTTGAGTAAAATCCTCCTTTGTGTAATCAATTACTTTGTCTGCTCCGATAGATTTTACTAAAGCAATATTTGCAGAGCTACACACACCCGCCACATTAGCTCCAAATGACTTTGCCAATTGAACGGCAGCACTTCCTACTGAACCTGAAGCTCCTATTACAAGCACTTTTTGCCCTGGTTTTATCTTTGCCTTTTTTATAAAATGTAATGCTGTAACTCCACCAAAAGGTATGACTGCTGCTTCCTTGTGAGAAATAGTCGCTGGTTTTAATGCTACTGACCCATTTTCAGGCAGACATTTGTATTCCGCATAGGCACCAAAGCTCATATCTGTATGACCAAAGACAGAGTCACCAACTTTGAAATTTTTCACATCTTCACCGACACTTTCAACTTCACCTGAAAAAACAGTTCCCAGAATATTAATTTTGGGTTTTATTAAACCGAAAATAAATCTGACCGCAAAAGGGTCAGCCTTGCGTAATCGCCAATCGCCTGAATTGACTGCTGTGGCTTTAATTCTCAGCAAAATCTCATTTTTTTTAGGCGTAGGCTTTTCTACCTGTTTGACTTGAAAAACATCTGGTGGACCATATTGTGTGTAAACTGCTGCTTTCATTTTTTACTTTTGTTAATTATTTCAAAGTACAAAGGTATGTGACCCATTTTCTAATTTCGTTGACTTTGGTTAAGAAATAAAACACTACTTTAAGACCGATAGAAAAACAACGAACCACCAACAGCTATAGTTTCGTTGTGTGCGCAGCACGAACAATGAACTCGTGTTGAATCCGCCATGCGGACAGGCAGGAACCGATTGCATTTCCACCAAACTATGGAGTTATTGTAAAGTTTTGATAGTGTATTGAAGAGGATTTAGCGTCCTCGTTTTTTTTTTTTGAATAATTTCAAGATAGTTTTTCGTGTTTTGTTTTCCGTCACTTTTGAGCATATAATCCCTTACCCATAACGCTAATTGGCAACACGTTACTGATGCCTTTGATATTCTAAGAATGTTGAAAAATCTTGAGAAAAAATTAACATACTATTTTAGAATTACACCTTATCTTTGGCAAATGAAAAAATGGTTGCACACACTAATTATAATGCTAACGCTTGGCTACTTTTTGTCGCCAACTAGTAGTTATGCATGTGGAACTAAAACCGAAAAATCGTGTTGCAAAAAAGAAAACTCCTCTAAAACAGAAAAGAAAGACTGTTGCAGCGGCAAACATTCAAAAGACAAAAACAATAGTTGTGGCGGAAAATGCGGACATTCAAACTGCACAACTTCAACAACTAACTTTAGTTTAATTTCATTCTACGAAATTGAATTTAAAAATGATAGTTTTGATTTTTCAGAGGAAAAATCAAAATTTCATCATTCAGAAATCTTTATTTCTTCGGGCTTTGCTTCCGTTTGGCTTCCGCCTAAAATAAAATAATTACAAACTTTGACAGCCACAAAACCGTCAAGTCGATAGCAAATACTCTACTATCATAATTATTTATTAAACAAAAATTAAATTTTTATACCAATGAAACTAATATCAAAAATATTGGTAGCAATTACAATATTGTTATCATTCACAGCGTGTGAAGCACAAATTCAAAATGCAAAAACCGAAATTGTTAAAATTTATGGAAATTGCGGAATGTGCAAAGAAAGAATTGAAAAAGCAGGTACTATCAAGAAAATTGCCAAAGTAGATTGGAATGTAGATACCAAAATGGCTACTATAACTTATGATAGTACAAAAACCAATCAAGATGAAATTTTAAAACGCATTGCATTAGCAGGTCACGATAGCGACAAATTTCTTGCTCCAGAAGACACCTATTCTAAATTACCAGGTTGTTGTCAATACGACAGAGAAGCAAAACTTCCAGTAAAAGTTAGTGCCGTATTAGGAACGGATAAATCAGAACATTCAGAAATGGACATGAACAATAGTGTTAAAGGTACAGAAAACCAACTAAAAACACTTTTCGACAATTATTTTGCAATAAAAGATGCGTTAGTAAAAACAGACGGAAACCTAGCCTCGGCAAAAGCTACGGCATTGCTTTCAGCTATTAATGCTATCAAAATGGAAACGCTAAAAATGGACGAGCATGTGGCGTGGATGAAAGTTGTTATAAGCCTTAAAGAAGATGCTGAACATATTGCAGACACAAAGGATGCGGGACATCAAAGAGACCATTTCGCAACGCTATCAAAAAGTATTTATGAGTTAATCAAAGTTTCTAAACAAGATACGCCAACTTATTTTCAACATTGCCCAATGGCAAACGAGGGAAAAGGTGCCGATTGGTTAAGCAAAGAGAATACAATCAAAAACCCTTATTTCGGTGCAATGATGTTAAGTTGTGGGAAAACTGTAGAAACAATCAAATAAAGTTAAATTGGCGAAGCCAAAAAAGTCTTCGCCTTTTTTATTCCATTAATTGAAACTACCAAAATGAAAAATAAAAAAATAAAAAACTTACAGTTTTTGCCTACCGCTATAATTGTATTGTTTCTTGCTCAATCTGTGTTCGCTCAAAAAATCGTTCGCTACGATTTGTATGTTCGTGATACCATCGTAACTTTTGGCGACAAACCCAAACACGCAATCGCAGTAAACGGACAAATCCCAATGCCAACGCTAACTTTTACCGAAGGCGATGTTGCAGAAATCTATGTGCACAATGAGTTAAATGAGGACACTTCTTTGCATTGGCACGGTTTATTCTTGCCAAATCAATACGACGGTGTGCCAAACCTCACCCAAATGCCGATAAAGCCCCATACAACACATTTATATAAATTCCCAATTATCCAACACGGAACACACTGGTATCACAGCCACACTGAACTTCAGGAACAAATAGGAATGTATGGCAATTTTGTAATGAACAAAAGAGCAGACGACCCCACTTTCAGAAAAGGAATTGACGATTTACCGACCATTCCAATTGTTTTGAGCGAATGGACAGATATGAAACCAGAAAACGTTCACCGAATGTTGCATAACGCTTCCGATTGGTTTGCAATTCAAAAAGGCACAACACAAAGTTATGCCGAAGCCATAAAAAGTGGTCATTTCAAAACCAAAGTAACCAACGAATGGAAAAGAATGAACGCAATGGACGTGAGCGACGTTTATTATAACAAGTTTCTTATCAATGGTAAAAACGAAAGCCAACTTTCACAGTTCAAAGTGGGTGATAAAGTGCGATTAAGAATTTCAAATGGTGGCGCATCAACCTACTTTTGGCTTACGTATGCAGGCGGGAAAATAACCGTTGTTGCCAATGATGGTAACGATGTTGAACCTGTTGAAGTCGATAGGTTAATCGTTGCAGTTTCCGAAACCTATGATATTATTGTAACTATTCCAGCCGATAAAACCGCTTACGAATTTCTGGCAACTTCTGAAGACCGAACAAAATCTGCTTCTTTATATTTAGGGGATGGGATCAAACAACTGACTTCTAGCCTGCCAAAATTAAAATATTTTGACGGTATGAAGATGATGAACGATATGATGAAAATGAATGGAGATTTAGACGATATGGGAATGAATATGTCCTACAATCAAATGGATATGAACGTAGTTATGTATCCCGAAATCACAGGCAAAGCAAAAAGCAATAGCGACAAAATGGGCGGTATGAAAATGACCGAAGACGACTATAACAGTAACAAACTTTCAGATATTGTAACTTTAAATTACGCAATGCTGAAATCGCCAACCAAAACAAATCTTCCAAAAGACGCACCAATAAGAGAATTGAAATTTGAACTTACAGGAAATATGAACCGCTATGTTTGGAGTTTAAACAATAAAGTGGTTTCCGAAACCGACAAAATCTTAATCAGAAAAGGCGAAAATGTACGCATCACAATTCACAACGGTTCAATGATGCGACACCCAATGCACTTGCACGGTCATGATTTTAGAATTATAAACGGGCAAGGCGATTACGCACCACTCAAAAACATCATCGACATTATGCCAATGGAAACCGATGTTTTAGAATTTAACGCTAATGTTGAAGGCGATTGGTTTTTTCATTGTCATATTCTTTACCATATGATGAGCGGAATGGGTAGAGTTTTTACTTATGAAAACCAAGCACCAAATCCCGAAATACCCAACCCAAAACTCGCACAACGCAAACTTTTTGCTGACGATAGAAGATTTCATTTTATGGGAGAAAATGATTTTGCAACCAACGGAAACGATGGCGAAGCAATGTATCAAAGCACTCGTTGGAGTATTGGAACAGAATGGCGTTTGGGTTACAATGATCATCATGGTTACGAAACAGAAACACACATTGGTAGATATATTGGAAAAATGCAATGGATTATGCCCTTTATAGGTTTCGATTGGCGATACCGAAAAATGGAAGTTAGCGAAATGGAAACAAATCTTTTTGGACAAGAAAACACAAAAAATGTTCGTTCGCTTTTTAGTGCAGGTTTAGAATATACTTTGCCAATGCTCATCAAAGCACAAGCCGAAGTTTTTTCAGATGGAAAATTTCGATTCAAATTAGAACGAAAAGACATTCCAGTTTCCAAACGATTCCGAATGAATTTAATGTGGAATACCGACAAAGAATATATGGCAGGGTTTCGCTATATAATCAAACGAAATTTTGGGATTACTACACATTACGATAGTGATATGGGTTTAGGTTTTGGAGTAAATTTGAATTATTAAAAAAACGAAAAATAGCATCTGAAATAAATTTAGATATACAAATCAAAGGCTAAATTCAGATTTCTAAGGGTTAATTCGGTTATTCGTTGATTTGGTTTTTCGGAAATATAAAATCTGAAATCGGAGTTCGCATGAAGGGTGGCAGCGGAAATCCTCTATGAAACAAAGTGAAACAGAGATTGCTGCGAACGGACCTGACCCGAAGTTTTACGAAGGGGCATGCCCAAATAAAAAAGCCTTTAACGAAAGGTCAAAGGCTTTGAATTCTAAATTAAACATAGATTTGAACAAGCATTTTATTGAAATCTATGTTGAACTTAGCAGGGCTTATTTTTCCATTTTAAAATAATAATCCGCTGAATTTTTTCCACTACCATAAAATAAGAAGAAAACCGAAATTACAAGTGTAACGAGCGATAACGAAAGGTTTTGATAATTCATTACACCAAAGAAATTAATTGCAACAGCGCCCAATAAAATGGGAAGTTGTGCGATTATACACCATCGTGTTAACAGTCCAAAAACAAGCATAATTCCGCCCATAATGTGGGCTGCCGCAATGTAATGAAAAGTGAGCATTCCGCCCATAAAATTGCTTACCGGGGCAATTAAATCTTCAAAACTTCTACTGTTTGTAATAAAAGAAATCCCCTTAAAAATCAGAAATACACCAAGTGTAATCCGTAAAGCATCCAATGAAAAATGAGTGTTTTTGTTCGCCCATTTGTTCCAACCTTTTACTGTAGTATCCATAATAATTGATTTTAAAATTCAATCTAAGATACTGATAATTAGTTTACTTTTCATTTTAAGGCACTATTTTTTTAATCTACAAGGAAATCATTTTTAAGTATTTCAATTTCTGAAAGTGATTTAACACTTAATTTCGATTTTGTCCAAGTTCTTGTAGGTTGAATTCGGGTTTTCTTTCCTTGAATTAAGATGTCAATTGGCATAGTAAAATTGGGCTCAAACGCTTTCCAACGATAAGACAAAAAGTTATTTTCAATTTTCAAGTCCAATGTTGGAATAGTAGCAAATCGTAAATATTGGTTGAAAACAGGCGTTAAATCCATACCACTTTGCTCATTAAAATAAGCAATAACGGTTTCAGTATCAATTATTTTATGTTTAAAGGTATTGGAATAATCTAATATGATTTTCCACCACTTTTCGTCGTTATTGATAATGTGTCGAATGGTGTTTAACATCAAAGCTCCTTTATAATACATATCACTAGAACCTTCTTTGTTTACTCCGTATAGACCGATAATTGGTGCGTCATTTCTAATATTTTTCTTCAATCCGTTGATGTAAATTTGCGCTTTTTCAAGTCCGTATTGACATTCCAAATACACCGATTCTGAGTAGCACGTAAATCCTTCATGAATCCACATATCGGCAATATCTTTCGAGGTGATGCTGTTTCCAAACCATTCGTGACCACTTTCGTGAATGATAATAAAGTCGAATAACAACCCAATTCCTGTTCCAGATAAATCATTTCCTAAATATCCTTTTCCATACTTATTTCCGTAAGCTACAGCACTTTGATGTTCCATCCCTAAATAAGAAGTTTCAACTAATTTGTAACCGTCTTCTTTGAATGGATAGTCGCCAAACTTACTTTGGAAACAATCCATCATCGGTTTTACTTCCTCAAATTGGATTTTTGCTTTGGCTTCGTTTTCTCGTAAAGCATAAAAATCTAAATCCAATCCTTTGTATTTTTCTCCAAAATGAATGTAATCGCCAATATTAACAGTAATATCATAACTGTTAATTGGGTTTTTCACTTCCCAATCCCAACGGGTGTAACCGTTTTTCAAATCTTGACTGCCTAGTAATCGCCCATTGGAAACATTCATTAATCCGTTTGGAACTGCCACTTTTATAGTTGCCCCAAAATCAGGTTCATCGGATTGAGAATCTTTGCAAGGAAACCACAAACTCGCTCCCGTTCCTTGAACTGCAACTCCAATAAAGTCCTTATTATTAGCATCTTTTTTGAATACAAAACCACCATCCCATGGGGCGTGTCTCGCTATCAATGGTTTTCCTGAATAATAAAATCGAATTTTTTGTTCCGAATTTTTGGAAAGTGGCACATCAAAATTCACAAAAACAGCGTCAAATTCCCTTTTGTAATCTAGTTTTTTAGAATTCAAAACAATGCTGTCAATTTGCATGTTTTCAAATAAATCCAATTGAATTTTTGTAGTGTTTAAAAGGACTTTAAACCTAATTTCATTGAAACCCACAATTGATTTTTCGTCAGGATTGATTTTTACATTCAAATCGTAACGCAAAACATCAAAACAAGTGCGTTCAAAACGCAAACCTCCTTTTAAAGTATCTTTTCTTGTGGTTTTTTCTTGTGCGGAAAGTTGCGAAGTTACTATGAACAGTAATAAAAAATGCAATTTTGATTTCATAAAGCTATTGTTACTAATTTGAATTTTATAATTAATCTGTGAAAATTTGTGAAATCTGTGTTCTGTAATTTAAACCTGAATAACGCCTAAATTAAATTTCTTTTCGATTGGCGAATGGTTGGCAGCTTCAATTCCCATAGAAATCCAAGTTCTGGTATCTAAAGGGTCGATAATAGCATCTGTCCAAAGTCGGGAAGCCGCATAATACGGGGAAACTTGTTCGTCATAACGTGCTTTTATTTTGTCAAATAATTCTTTTTCTTTTGCTTCATCTACCACTTCTCCTTTTGCTTTGAGCGAAGAAGTTTCAATTTGCGCCAATACTTTTGCAGCTTGCGTTCCACCCATAACCGCTAATTCGGCACTTGGCCAAGCAAATATAAGTCTTGGATCGTAGGCTTTTCCACACATGGCATAATTTCCTGCGCCATAAGAATTTCCAACAATAACCGTAAATTTTGGAACTATAGAATTCGAAACTGCATTAACCATTTTTGCACCATCTTTAATAATTCCTCCGTGTTCTGATTTGGAACCTACCATAAATCCCGTGACATCTTGAATGAAAACCAATGGGATTTTCTTTTGATTGCAATTGGCTATAAAACGTGTGGCTTTGTCGGCAGAATCAGAATAGATAACGCCACCAAATTGCATTTCACCGCCTTTAGTTTTCACTACTTTACGTTGATTGGCTACAATTCCAACCGCCCAACCGTCTATTCTGGCATAACCTGTAATTATTGTTTGCCCGTAACCATCTTTATACGTGTCAAATTCAGAATTATCAACCAATCGATTGATAATTTCCATCATATCATATTGCTCGTTTCTTGCTTTTGGCAAAATCCCGTAAATTTCTTTTTCGTCAAATGCTGGTTTTTGAGATTTTTCTCTGTTGAAACCCGCTTTGTCATAATCACCAATTTTAGAAAAGATATTCTTGATTCTGTCTAAGGCGTCTTTATCGTCTTTAGCTTTATAATCGGTTACTCCTGAAATTTCACAATGTGTTGTTGCTCCGCCAAGTGTTTCGTTATCAATGCTTTCTCCAATTGCGGCTTTCACCAAATAACTTCCTGCTAAGAAAATACTTCCTGTTTTATCAACAATCATCGCTTCGTCACTCATAATCGGAAGATAGGCACCACCTGCAACACAACTTCCCATTATAGCAGCAATTTGGGTAATTCCCATGCTACTCATTTGAGCATTGTTTCTAAAAATGCGTCCAAAATGTTCTTTATCCGGGAAAATTTCATCTTGCAAAGGCAAATAAACACCTGCGGAATCGACCAAATAAATGATTGGTAATCGATTTTCCATAGCTAGTTCCTGAGCTCTCAAGTTCTTTTTGGCAGTAATTGGAAACCAAGCACCTGCTTTTACAGTCGCATCATTGGCAACAACAATGCACTGTTTTCCTTTTATATATCCAATTTTCACAACCACACCGCCAGAGGGACAGCCCCCGTGTTCGGCATACATTCCTTCTCCAACAAAAGCGCCAATTTCTATACTATTTGCTTTAGCATCAAGTAAAAAATCAATGCGTTCGCGAGCGGTCATTTTGCCTTCGTTATGCAATTTTTCAATGCGTTTTTCACCACCACCAACTTTAACTTTGGCAAATTTTTGCTTTAAATTAGAAATTAATAATTTATTGTGATCTTCGTTTTTGTTGAAATTGATGTCCATATAATGAATAAAATTGTACTATAATGGTGCTAAAATACAAAAAGCAATGATATAAATTGACATATCATTTATTTTGAGTGTTAAAATAGATTGTATATGGTTAATTTGGTAAAAAAGTATATTTTTGATTGATTTTTGTTAAAAAAACGGATTGGGCGTTTAGGTTAGTTAACTTGTAAATGATAATTTGGTAACATTAAGTTAACATTAAACAAATAACTTTGCTTTTTTAAAACCAACAAATTATGAACGCTAATAGTATTTTCCAGTTTTTGATCCCTAAAGATAAAAAATTTTTCCCATTGTTCGAAGAAGCGTCTAAAAATTTGATTTTAATAGCGTCAGAATTGCATGAAGCAGTTAACCTACCTTTGAAAGAACGGGACGTTATTTTCCAAAAAATAGCTGATTTGGAACAAAAAATTGAAGATATTACGCGAAAAACAAATTTAGAAGTAAGCAAAAATTTTATAACACCATTTGACAGAGAAGATATATTTTCTTTGATTACTGCAATAGATAATGTTGCGGGTAATCTTCATGGAGCAGCAAATAGAATGAAATTATATCAAGTTGATAAGATTACAAAATCTATAAGAAAATTAACAGAAATCAATCTTGAGGCTTGTCAAAATATTGATGTTGCTGTTAGAGAATTGAGAAATTTCAAAAATGTTAAAAACATTATTGACGCATGTGCAAAAATCAATAAATTGGAAAATAAATCCGATAATGTTTATGATAAAGCAGTAGCTGAATTGTTTGAAAATGAAACAGATGCGAAAAATATAATTAAATATAAAGAAGTTTTATCAGTATTAGAATCGGCTACCGATAAATGTAAAAATGCGGCAAGTATTCTTGAATCGATTGCTGTAAAACATTCTTAAAAACCTCAGATTTATTCTGAATTATAATTATGGAATTCAACCTACTACTCCTTATTATTGTATTAGCATTACTATTTGATTATATAAATGGTTTTCACGATGCAGCCAATTCTATCGCTACAATTGTAGCAACAAAAGTATTAACTCCTTTTCAAGCAGTTGTTTGGGCAGCATTTTTCAACTTTTTAGCCTATTGGGTTTTTGGTTTTGGTGTAGCTGATACGGTTGCGAAAACTGCTAATACAAGTAGTATAAACCTAACGGTGATACTTTCAGGATTAATTGCAGCTATTATTTGGAATTTAATTACCTGGTGGAAAGGGATTCCATCTTCTTCGTCGCACACCTTAATAGGTGGTTTTGCAGGTGCTGCAATTGCCCACGGATTTAGAGATGTTACTGATCCGGAACATGCAGGTTTTAAAATTGTAAACTGGCTTAAAGCTGCAAAAGAAGGAGAATTATTGCCTTCTGGAGTGATGATGGTCATTATCTTTATCATTTTCGCACCATTAATAGGAATGATTATTTCCTATTTTATCTCTTTGTGGATGATTTATTCTTCAAAAAAGAAAGTTCTTCCTAAATTAGTTACGGTGTTTATTATGATTTTGGTAATTTGGTTTTTAAATTCTGTTTTGAAATTTGAAATAGACGCTAAAGATGCTCGTTTTCAAAGTAAATTCTTATCAATAATCGCATTTCCGGCTAATATTAAATGGTTATTAGTTGGATTTGTATTTTTCAGTTTAGCCATTTTCAATCTGTTTTTCAGTAGTTTTTCTACCGCTAAAGCAGAAGCTATTCTAAAGAAAATGCAATTGATATCTTCCGCAGCTTTTAGTTTAGGTCATGGTGGTAATGATTCTCAAAAAGTTATGGGTATAATAGCTGCCGCAGTTGCTGTTTATATCAAAACAAATCCACATGTAAATATGTCAACGGGTTGGTTTGACTTAAATGTAATATTACCTTCAGAAAAAGATGGAATTAAAATTGACGGTTCAATACCAGCATGGATTCCACTGACTTGTTATACTGTAATTGCGCTTGGAACGTTAAGTGGTGGATGGAAAATTGTGAAAACAATGGGTTCTAAAATCACGAAAGTAACCGCTTTTGAAGGCGTTGTTGCTGAGTCCGCAGGTGCATTGACTTTGTTTATGACAGAACATTTTAAAATTCCAGTTTCTACAACACACACTATTACAGGTTCAATTATTGGTGTTGGAATTACCAAAAGAATTTCAGCTGTTCGTTGGGGTGTAACCGTAAACTTAATTTGGGCTTGGGTGTTAACGATTCCAATATCAGGGATTTTAGCCGCGTTAATGTATAGTATTTTGAGTTTGTTTTTATAATAAAACAGTTATCATATAAAAAACCATCTTACTAAGATGGTTTTTTTATGCTATTTAAATACGTGTTATTTACTTGAATCACGAACCAATCGTTTCAAAATTGCCCATTGTTTCAATGCATCTCGTGCTTCAACTGCAGGATAACCCAACATAATTTTTCCAGCTTCAATATCTCCTGTAACGCCAGAACCTGCACCAACAATAGCTCCATCACCAATAGTTGTGTGGTCTTTTATAGAAGCGCTCCCGCCAATGACTACGCCATTTCCTAAAGTAACTGAACCTGCTAATCCTGAATTTCCTGCCATAATACAGAATTTCCCTAAGATGCTGTTGTGTCCAATTTGTACTAAATTATCAATTTTGCAACCATCACCCAAAACAGTTGAACTGAATTTTCCTCTATCCACGCAAGTGTTAGCACCAATTTCGACCCAATTTCCAATGATTACATTCCCAATTTGTGGAATTTTAACTAAGCCACTGTCGGGACAAGGACGGAATCCGAAACCATCTGCTCCAATAGTAGCATTGGGATGAACTATACAATCCGTTCCTAAATGACAACGTTCCCGAACCACTGCGTTAGGCCAAATCACTGTGTTTTTACCAATGGTGCATTCGTCAAGAATAGTAACATTTGGGTAAATAGTAACATTTTCACCAAGAACTACATTAGGTCCGATATAACTTCCAGCGCCAATACGAGTCCCAGCGCCAATAGTAACCGAAGAATCTATGATAGCCGAAGGATGAATGTATATAGAAAAGAATGGAGTAGGAGGTGCGTACAATTCCAATACTTGCGACATTGCTAAATCAGCATTTTTCACTTTAATGAAAGCTCTGTTTTCGCCGGGTTCTATAGAAATATTTTCATTTACTACAGCAACACAGGCCTTTGAAATTGACCAAAGTTTCTCGTATTTTTTATGTCCAATAAAAGAAATTTCGGAAGTACTTGCCCGTTCTAATTGCTCGGGAGCTGTAATTAATTGGGAAGTTTTTCCAACAATTTCTCCTTTTAGTACTTCATTTATTTGTTCGAGTGTGTAGGTCATTTATATAATTTGGATTTGGTATTAATATCAAAATACGGCATTTTACATAACATTTGCAAGTGAAATAAAAAAATAAAACAGTTTAAAGTTTAAAGTTTCGACAAAATCTAAGAAGTCTTAAATCTAACTAGTCTATTTTTCCTCCTTCTGTCCCATCATCATCAAAAATGCTTTCAAAAACGCATCAATTTCACCATTCATTACACCGTCTACATCGCTAGTTTCATAGCCTGTGCGAACGTCTTTTACTAATTTATAAGGTTGCATTACATAATTTCGAATTTGCGAACCCCATTCGATTTTCATTTTTCCAGCTTCAATATCTGCTCGTTGTGCCTGTTTCTTCTTTAATTCAATTTCGTACAATTGAGAGCGTAACATTTGC
Organism: Flavobacterium sp.; assembly: GCF_040402835.1. Taxonomy (GTDB): domain Bacteria; phylum Bacteroidota; class Bacteroidia; order Flavobacteriales; family Flavobacteriaceae; genus Flavobacterium. Next base: position 21,184 of record NZ_JBBALW010000023.1, on the reverse strand, counting down.
ATCGCCCGTTGTCTGTTGTCTTGTTGGGATCTTGTTTCCGAACATTGTATCTGAATTCCGGTAGGTTTGTGAACCAATTGGACTTTGGTTTCCACCTTATTTACATTTTGTCCACCAGCACCGCTAGAACGGGAAGTAGTAATTTCAATATCGGCAGGATTAATATCTATTTCAATACTATCATCAACTAGCGGATACACATATACTGAGGCAAACGAGGTGTGTCGCTTGGCATTGCTGTCAAATGGAGAAATTCGCACCAATCGATGCACTCCATTTTCCCCTTTTAAATAGCCAAAAGAATAATCTCCTTCAAACTCAAGTGTTACGGTTTTTATTCCCGCAGCTTCGCCTTTTTGAAAGTTCAATTCTTTGATTTTATAACCGTATTTTTCGCCCCACATCATGTACATTCGCATCAGCATTTCTGCCCAATCGCAACTTTCTGTACCTCCAGCACCTGAGGTAATTTGAAGTACGGCACTCAAAGAATCTCCTTCGTCAGAAAGCATATTTTTGAATTCGATGGCTTCAATATAGGAATTAGTTTCCTGATATTGTTCGTCCAATTCCTCGGAGGTAAGTTCTCCTTCTTTATAAAATTCGTAAGCCAATTGCAATTCTTCTGCCATTTCGCAGGCTTTATCATAATCTTCTACCCATTTTTTCTTGGAACGAAGAATCTTAATATAAAGTTCAGCTTCCTTTGGATTGTTCCAAAACTCGGGGGCTAACGTCTTTTCTTCTTCGTTTGTAATTTCAATTAATTTGGTATCAACGTCAAAGATACCTCCTCAACGCACCAAGGCGCTCTACAATACCTTTAATTTGTTCGGTAGTTGTCATAAATTATATTAATTTTGTAAAGCAAAAATAAGAAATTTTTCACGAAGAGACAAGTCGAAATTTGTCTGTATTTCAAATATAAAAATCAATATGGAAATTAATTTAGTTAGCGATACCGTTACAAAACCTACTCAGGAAATGTTACGTTTTATGTTTCAAGCAGAAGTTGGTGATGATGTTTACAAACAAGACCCAACAGTCATTGAATTAGAAGCTAAAGTTGCCGATTTTTTCGGAATGGAAGCAGCCCTGTTTTTCCCTTCTGGAACAATGGCAAATCAAACAGCAATTAAACTGCACACGCAACCAGGCGAACAATTAATCGCTGATAAATGGGCGCACGTTTACAATTATGAGGGTGGCGGTGCTTCCTTTAACAGCGGTGTTTCTTGTTGTTTGGTAGATGGTAATCAAGGAATGATTACCGCCGATCAAGTCGCCGGAGCTATTAATAATCCTGAGTTTTATCACAGTCCGCTAACGAGTTTGGTATGTGTTGAAAATACCACCAACAAAGGGGGAGGAGCTTGTTATGACTTTGAAGAATTCCGAAAAATACGCCAAGTTTGCGATACCAATAACTTGAAATTTCATTTGGATGGCGCGCGTATTTGGAATGCTTTGGTTGCCACCAATGACAATCCAAAAGATTACGGAGCAGTATTTCATACCATTTCCGTTTGCTTATCAAAAGGGTTGGGTGCACCAATTGGCTCACTTCTATTATCCGACAAGGCTACCATACACAGAGCACTAAGAATCAGAAAGATACTTGGTGGCGGTATGCGTCAAGTTGGCTATATAGCAGCTGCGGGATTATATGCTTTAGACAACAATATCGAACGCTTATCTGAAGACCACCGACGTGCAAAAGAATTGGGAAACGTACTTCAAAAATTACCTTGGGTTGCCAAAGTTGAACCTGTAGAAACCAATATTTTGATATTTTCGGTACTGCCTTCAGTAGATGAAAACATGTTGATGGAAAAACTAAAACAAAAAGGAATTTCAATAAGTTCAATGGGACATGGAAAACTACGAATCGTTACCCACTTAGATTATCGCGAAGTAATGCACAGTTATGTACTAGAAACTTTAGAAAAGTTGGTTTTTTAATAATATGATAAGTATTACAATCAATACAAATAATTCAAGTTTAACATCATTTATATAATGTATTTACAAATAAATAAATAAAAATTTAAATAATTTAAAAATAGTAAGAGATTTAATTAAATCTATTTTTTAGAGATTTTTTTGGTTTTACCGTCATGGTTTTATATAAAATAGTTCTTTTTTTATCCACAAAATAATAAATTTACAGGTTATTTTTATTTTTTAAACTTTCGAATGTTTAAGATAAAAAAAACTAAAATTTTACGAATCTACAAACTATCAAATTGATAATTAATCTATTTTATTTTGTAAATTTGCATCAAATTAAAGAACAATAAAATGGAAAATGGTATATACGCTAAATTTATCACCACAAAAGGCGCTATTTTAGTAAAATTAACACACGATTTAACTCCAGGTACAGTTGGAAACTTCGTAGGATTGGCAGAAGGAAACTTAGAAAATAAAGTAAAGTCACAAGGAAATAAATACTATGACGGATTAAAATTTCATAGAGTAATTCCAGATTTTATGATACAAGGTGGATGTCCACAAGGAATCGGAACAGGCGGGCCAGGTTATAGTTTTGAAGATGAGTTCCACCCAACGTTAAAACACAATCGTCCTGGTGTTTTATCTATGGCTAATTCTGGACCTGCAAGTAATGGTTCACAGTTTTTTATTACGCACATTCCAACAGATTGGTTGGATAATAAACACACCGTTTTTGGGCATGTTGTTGATGGACAAGATATTGTAGATGCTGTTGCCCAAGGGGATGTTTTAGAATCTTTAGAAATTATTAGAGTAGGAGAAGAGGCTCAAAAATGGAATGCAATTGAAGCTTTTATTACTTTTAAGGGTGCTCGCAACAAACGTGATGCAGCTATTAGAGATGAGGCAGAAGCTAAAATGGAGTCATTGGCTGCTGGTTTTGAAAAAACAGAAAGCGGATTGCGATACCAATTCATTCAAAGAGGAAATGGTAAAAAAGCAGAAAACGGAAAAACTGTTTCGGTGCATTATACAGGTCAATTAGAGGACGGGAAAGTATTTGACAGTTCTTATCCTCGTAAAAAACCAATTGAATTTCCTTTAGGACAAGGAAATGTTATTGAGGGTTGGGACGAGGGAATTGCTTTATTACAAGTTGGAGACAAAGCGCGTTTCGTTATTCCAGCACATTTAGGATATGGAAGTCGTGGTGCTGGTGGTGCAATTCCACCTAATGCAGTCTTAATTTTCGATGTTGAATTAATGGACGTTAAATAGAAGTTTTTAATCTAAATATTTGATTAAATTTTAATCCCAATAGTAAAATATTATTGGGATTTTTTTATATTTACTAATAAATAGACACATTATGAAAACAAATCTTATACTTCTAGCTTCCCTTTCCTTATTATTTTCTTGTGCTTCGAAATCAGTTATTTCCGATACTTCAAAAACTAAAGCTAGCACAGATATCATAATAATTCAAGAAGTTGTTTCATCAGAAAATACTGATGCACCAGAAACTAAAACTTCTTCTAACAAAATGGCTATGTTAACAAAAGAACTTTATGAAAGTAAAAACCTTTATGAAAACAGCTGCAGCAAATGTCATAAATTGTATTTACCTAATGAATTTACTAAAGAAGAATGGCCTAGTATTTTGCTTAAAATGCAAAAAAAGTCCAAGTTAGATGACTCTAAAATTGCCGGTATTCAAGATTACATCAATTCTCAACTTTGATATAAAAAAAATCGGAAACTATTTCTAATTTTTTTTATATTTATTAAATATCATCAAAATCAATATTAGTAAAACTAGATGTATCTGGTAATCCAACATCTTCTGTTTTTTCAGCCGGAAATTCTTTTTTGAAATCTTTTTGGTGTCTTTCAGAAATAACTTCTTCTCCTTTGTGATTTAATACATACGAAGTCATATCTTCTAAAATTTCTGCAAAAGCTGTAAAGTCTTCTTTGTACAAATAAATTTTGTGTTTTTTGAAGTGAAATGATCCGTCTTCTTCTGTAAATTTCTTACTTTCAGTAATTGTAATATAATAATCGTCGGCTTTTGTAGCTCTCACATCAAAGAAATACGTTCTTCTCCCTGCTCTCAAAACTTTAGAAAAGATTTCCTCTTTTTCTAACATATCATTTTCTCTCATAACCGTTTTTTAAGTTTAAATACAACCCAAAAATGATAAAAAAAGGATTAAAAAACAACATTTATGACAAATCTTTTTCAGAAAGTTGTTTCAGATATAATTCTTTGTAATAACCATCTTGGTTTACTAATTGATTATGAGAACCTTGTTGGATAATTTCGCCATCTTCAATAATTATTATAGTATCTGCATTTTTAGCCGATGAAACCCTATTACTAACTATTATGGTGGTTTTGTTTTTGCAATATTCTAATAAATTAGTCAAAATTGTTTCTTCTGTTTCTGTATCAACTGCGGACAAACAATCATCGAGCAATAAAATTTCTGGATTTTTTATTAATGCTCTTGCTATAGAAACCCTTTGTTTTTGTCCGCCCGAAAGTGTGATTCCACGTTCGCCTAAAACTGTTTCATACTTTTTGGTGAAGTTGATAATATTATCGTGAACTGCAGCATTTTTTGCTGCCAAAACAACCTGTTCATCTGTTGCATCTTCTTTTCCAAATTTGATATTATTTTTTATCGTGTCAGAAAACAAAAAGGCATCTTGTGGAACAATTCCAATATTGTTTCTTAAATCGAATAAATGAACGTCTTGAATTGGCATTCCATCAATTAAAATCGTTCCATTCGTAACATCATACAAACGACTAATTAAGGTAAGTATACTCGATTTCCCCGAACCTGTTTTTCCTAAAATCGCTAATGTTTCTCCTTTTTTTACAGAAAATGAAACATTATTTAGTGCTTTAATATTGGTGTCGTCATAAATAAAAGTTACGTTTTTAAATGTTATTTCTCCCTTAATAATAGAATGGTTTTCTGAATTATTTCTGATTTCTGGTACAATTTTCAAAAATTCATTAATGCGTTTTTGAGAAGCTTCGGCCTCTTGAATCATAGAAGAAATCCAACCTAATGATGCTACTGGCCAAGTCAACATATTCACATAAAGTATAAATTCAGCAATTATTCCAATGCTTTTGACACTTCCATTGATATATAACATTCCTCCAAAATAAATTACTATTAAATTACTTACGCCTATTAATGCTAGCATTAAAGGACCAAACAGTGATTGAACTTTTGCCAAATTCATACTTTTTTCTTTACTTTCTAAAGATAAATTATTGAGATTTTCTTGATGTATGTTTTCTAAGGAATAGGCTTTTATTACTCTAATTCCTGAGAATATCTCTTGTGTAAAACTTGATATTTTAGATAAATATTGCTGAAAAATGGTACTTCTTTTATTAATTTGTTTGCTCAATCTGAAAATAGCATACGATAAAATCGGTAAGGGAATTAATGTATACAATGTTAAGATTGGGGAAACATTATACATATATATGATTACAATCGTAAAACGAATAAAAGTATTAATTGTATACATTACTGCAGGGCCCACATACATTCTGACTTTTCCAACATCCTCACTGATTCGATTCATTAAATCGCCAGTTCTGTTTTGTTTGTAGAAACTTTGAGACAAATTTTCATATTGTCTGAACACCTCATTTTTTAAATCAAATTCAATAAGTCGTGACATTACAATTAATGTTTGACGCATTAAAAAAGTTAAGAATCCAGCAATAAGAGTTGTTGCTATTACTAATAAAACATTGTGAAAAAGTTCATTACGGATTATTGAAATGTCAGAAGTATTCGTTTTTGAGAATCTTTCTATTGCTTCAAATGATTTACTAATTAATTTTGGAGTAAATAAAGAAAATATTTGAGCTATAATAGTTATTAAAATCCCTATTAAAAAACGGAATTTATATTTTATAAAATATTTATTTAGATATTGTAATTCTTTCATTTTTGGGAGATAATTGTTACATTTTAAATATTAAAATCGGAATTAATTGCTAAGAAAACGTAATTGCAAATGTAAGGTTTTAATAGGTAAATTTTACTGTAAGATTTTTTAAAAGAAGAATATTAATTTTATATCATAAATTAAACTTTTATTTTATTTAATCATTTAAAAATTGAATAAAACAAAATTTTATAGTTGTTAGAATGGAATACGAACCATACAAATAAATAAATATTTTTAGTCAATCTTATTCTTATTTCGTTATTAAATCCCTAATAATTCAAAGAAATATCACTAATTTTGCAATTATAATGGATGATTTCTCTCCCCAAGTAGGAATTGAGTTTTGAAAAATTAAAATAATTTTACAATGTCAGTTTTAGAGAAATTAAATGCCGAAGGAATTATTGCCTTAGAAAATAAGTATGGTGCCCACAATTATCATCCACTTCCAGTAGTTTTAAATAGAGGAGAAGGAGTTTATGTTTGGGATGTAGAAGGAAAAAAGTATTATGATTTTTTATCTGCTTATTCTGCTGTAAATCAAGGTCATTGTCATCCAAAAATTGTTGGAGCAATGATAAAACAAGCTCAAACATTAACGTTAACTTCTCGTGCATTTTTCAATGATCAATTAGGTTCTTATGAAGAATTTGTAACTAAATATTTTGGTTTTGATAAGGTTTTGCCAATGAATACAGGTGCCGAAGCTGTTGAGACCGCGTTAAAACTCTGTAGAAAATGGGCTTATGAAGTAAAAGGAGTTGCAGAACACGAGGCACAAATCATCGTTTGTGACGGAAATTTCCATGGTAGAACAACTACTATTATTTCATTTTCTAACGATGAAAATGCCCGTAAGAATTTTGGGCCTTACACGGAAGGATTCATCAAAATTGCTTATGATGATTTAGAAGCATTAGAAATTGCCTTAAAATCCTCAAAAAACATAGCTGGTTTTCTTGTAGAACCAATTCAAGGAGAAGCTGGAGTCTATACTCCTACAGATAATTACATGATGCGTGCCAAGGAATTGTGTAATCAATATAATGTTTTATTTATTGCAGATGAGATTCAAACTGGAATCGCAAGAACGGGTTCGTTGCTTGCAGTTTGTGGAAATTGCACTTGCGAAAAGCATTGCGAAAGACAAGAAACCTATGCAACTCCTGATATATTGATATTAGGAAAAGCGTTATCTGGCGGTGCTTATCCGGTTTCGGCAGTTTTAGCAAATGATACTATTATGAATGTTATAAAACCAGGGCAACACGGTTCTACTTTTGGCGGAAATCCAATTGCAGCTGCCGTTGCAATTGCAGCTCTAGAAGTGGTAAACGAAGAACATTTAATTCAAAATGCACGTTTTTTAGGAAAGTTATTCAGAAGTAAATTAAACGAATACATATATACATCCAATATTGCTGTTTTAGTTCGTGGTCGTGGCTTATTGAATGCAGTCGTTATTAACGATACCGAAGAAAGTGATACTGCTTGGAATATTTGCTTGGCATTGCGTGATAATGGACTTTTAGCAAAACCAACTCACGGAAATATTATCCGTTTTGCACCGCCATTAGTAATGAATGAAGCGCAATTATTAGATTGCGTTGCTATTATTATCAAGACGTTGAAGCAATTTGAGAAATAGTCTTACATTAAAAAACCCACTAATTTATTTGAAGTATTTCAAGTAAATTAGTGGGTTTAGTGTTTTTAAAAAGCAATAAATTATTGATCTTGCTCTTGTTGGTATTTTGCTTTTGCTTCTAAATTTTTCTGAATTTCTTTTATGCGTTCTTCGCCAAGTGATAATATAAAAATAAATCCAATCATAGCAATACTACTTAGGACAATCCCAATAATACCCAGTATTTTTCCAGTGTTAATGTTTTTGTAATTCAAATATAATTCAGGACTTTCTTGGTATAATTTCAAATCTTTTTTAGCTAAAACTAATGCTATAATTCCTAAAGTTAATCCTATAACTCCATAGCAACAGCAAGTTAGTATTGATAGTATTCCTAATACAAGTACTGCGGTTCCATTGGGTAAGTTTCTTTTTTCCATGTTTTAATTTAAATTTAAAGGTTTGTTAATTTGTAAATATAAGCAATAATCATAATCAATGCGTTTGTAATTGCCATTCCAATGATAATTTTGTGGTAATCTCTAGATTTATCGATGAAATGCAATCCTAAAAATCCGAGAAATATAAGTGTTGTATAAATTGCTGGAAACTGATAGAAAGCTTTTGTGAATTCTCCATTGATTAATAAAAGTAAAGAACGTTGCGTTCCACAGCCCATACAATCAACTCCAAAAAGCGATTTATTCATACAAGGCAACATGTATTTTTCTATATCCAAAACTTAATTTATTTGTATTGCAATTTAACAAAAATAATATTCATTCTGGAATAGTAAGTTTATTATTTTAAAGTTGCCTACTTTTGAATTCTAAATACAAATAGAAATGAAAAAATGGTTGCTTCCAATAATGATAATTGCAATTTTAATTGCTTTTTATGAGCAAAGTTTAGAGAAGAAAAATGTCTATATTTCGGTTATTGCAATCGCAGTATTTATGTTTGGAATGATGAAATTGAGTGCTAAAACACCAAGCAAAAATCAAGATAAAGAAGACGAAAATGTTCAATAAAGGCGATAAAGTTTCGGTACTTGACGATGCCATAAATGGAGTGGTAGTATCGGTTCAAAATAAAGAAGTTTCTATAGAAACAGAAGACGGATTTTTGATGACATATTTTGTCAATGAATTAATTATGTTACTAGACACCAGTGATTTAAGTAAAAGTATAGGAAGTTTTAATTCAAATCAAATTAAAAAAGAAAAAGAAGAGCCAAAAGCTAGAAGTTTTATAAAAAACAAGAAGGAAAAGTATGAAATTCCCGCTCCAGAATTTGATTTACACATCGAAAAGTTAGTTCCGAGTTTTAAGGGAATGAGCAATTATGACATTCTAACTTTACAAACAGAAACGGCAAAACGACATCTTGAATTTGCCATAAGAAATCGCATTCCAAAAATTGTTTTTATTCATGGTGTTGGTGAAGGAATTTTAAAAGCAGAACTTGATTTTTTATTAGGAAGATACGATACTATAGATTTCCGAGAAGGCAATTATCAGCGTTATGGAATGGGTGCGACTGAAGTTTTCATCAGGCAAAACTCAAAATAAAAGGATGTTTTATTCTAAATCGAAGTCACAAAATTCCCATACACATATTGCGAATAAGTAAAAGAATTTATACCATTCGAAAACGTAATATTCTTGAAAACCACATAGTGATTATAACCCGTCAAAACCTGAGTTGTGGGATTTAATATTTGAGTTGTAGTTACTTCTATTATTCCACTTGTTCCTGCAACACCAGCGGCAGCATTCCATTCGTCAGAAACAGTTGGACTTGCAGGTGGAAAGGAAGCACAAAAATAAGCACTACTAATAATGGAATTAAAAAGTCTGTAAATAACTTTATTGGTACTGCTAATTATAATAGTTCGAGGAGTGTTTGCAGCCGTAACTACGTTTGCAAAAGTTGAAATTGGCGTTTGTAAAATTAAAGCTTCATTATTTTTAACTTTGAAAAACAATCCGTTATTTATTGAACAAGAATTTATTGCTGCTGCAGGATCAAAATTAAAGGTATCTAATTTTATATTTCCATCATCACAACTATTAAAAAGTAAGGCACAAAGCAATAAACCAAGAAATCGTTTCATATTTTTCATATTTAAAACAAAAATAGAATTTTTAATTTGTTTCAAAAGCATAACTGTATAAAATCATAAAAATTAACTCTTTATTATAGAACATAGAGTTGAACCATTGCTTTTAGGAATTTAAACAGCAATAGATTAATGACAATAGAATTCGTTATATTTGCAACGATTTTATTTCAGAAAGCGACAAAAAACAAACAATGAAAAAAGTATATTTAGACAACGCATCAACTACTCAAATTCGGGAAGAAGTGATTCACGAAATGGTTACTATACTATCAAACGACTATGGTAATCCATCGTCAACGCACAGTTTTGGTAGAAATGCAAAAAGTATAGTGGAGCTTTCTCGAAAAGCTATCGCCAAAGAATTGAACTGCCACGCACAAGAAATTATCTTCACTTCAGGTGGAACAGAATCTAATAATTTAATTCTTCGTTCCTGCGTGAAAGATTTGAAAGTAAAAAGAATAATCACTTCTAAAATCGAACATCACGCTGTTTTACATACTATTGAAGCCTTACAAAAAGAGTTTGATATTCAAGTTGATTATGTTGCAATCAAAGAAAATGGTGTTATTGACAAAACGGATTTAGTAGATTTACTTGCACAAGATATTAAAACATTGGTTAGTTTGATGCATGTTAATAATGAAATTGGAACGGTTTTAGAATTGGATTTAATTGCAAGAATTTGCCAACAAAACTGCGTATTATTTCATTCAGACACGGTTCAGTCTGTTGCAAAAACGGAATTAGATTTACAAAAAATTCCAATTGATTTCCTAGTTGCTTCGGCACATAAATTTCACGGACCCAAAGGTATTGGTTTTGCATTTTTGAGAAAAAATTCAGGTTTGCTTCCTCAAATTTTTGGTGGCGAACAAGAAAAAGGTTTGCGTCCTGGAACTGAAGCGGTGCATCAAATCGCTGGAATGGCAAAGGCTTTAACGCTTTCTTTAGCCAATTTAGATGCTGAAAGAACCTCCATTACGGAAGTTAAAAACTACCTAATCCAACAATTAGAATTAGAATTTCCAGAATTTCAAATTAACGGTTCTCATGATGGTTTTTACACAGTTTTGAACATAATCTTACCTTTTTCGGAAGATAAAACCGCAATGATTCTCTTTGGTTTAGATATGAAAGGAATTTCAGTCTCCCGAGGTAGTGCTTGTCAGTCAGGAAGTGTCAAGCCTTCACACGTTCTCGTTGAATTTCTTTCTGTTGAAGATTTGAAAAAACCAAGTTTGCGAATTTCATTCAGTCATTTCAACACCAAACAAGATATTGACATGCTAATTGAAGGTTTGAAAGGAGTTTAAAGCAATGAACATTTCAATAATATTGATATTAAAATGGCACCTCGCTGTCATCCCCATAACTATTTAAATTGCTACCAAAAGCTTCGTTTGCTGAAGGTAAGTTTTTGGTTTGAAATGGATTATCATCGTGATTCATTTTGGAAGGTAAATCATCATAACTACCGCTATAACTTTCTAAATTTTCAAATTTACCAAGATTTCCAACAAATTTCAAACGCACACTTTCTAAACTTCCATTTCTATGTTTGGCAATAATAAATTCTGCCTGCCCTTGCGTTGGCGAACTTCCTTCATCATCCCATTCGTCTAATTTGTAATATTCGGGTCTGTAAATAAACGAAACAATATCCGCATCTTGCTCAATCGCTCCGGACTCTCTAAGATCGGATAACAAAGGTCGTTTGTGACCTGGACGAGATTCAACAGCCCGAGACAATTGAGATAATGCAATTACGGGTACACCTAATTCTTTGGCTAATGCTTTTAAGTTTCTGGAAATTGTAGAAATTTCTTGTTCTCTATTTCCTCCTCCTTTTCCGTTACTTCCACCCGCTGTCATTAATTGTAAATAATCTACAATAATTAATTTTATTCCATGTTGTGAAGCTAATCTCCTAGATTTAGCCCTTAAATCAAAAATGGATAGAGAAGGAGAATCATCTATAAATAAGGGTGCTTTTTCCAAATTTTTAACCTTAATACTTAGTTGTTCCCATTCGTGTTTTTCTAATTTTCCGGTTCTTAATTTTTCTGACGACAATCCTGTTTCAGAAGAAATTAATCTTGTAATTAGCTGTACCGATGACATTTCCAAAGAAAATAGAGCCACTGGATATCCAAAATCTATAGCTATATTTCTTGCCATTGAAAGCACAAATGCAGTTTTACCCATACCAGGACGGGCGGCAATAATTATTAAATCGCTTGGTTGCCATCCCGAAGTTATTTTGTCTAGTTTATCAAATCCAGAAGCAATTCCACTCAATCCCTCTTTTCCTGCAATTTCTTCAATTCTCTTTTTAGCTTGAATTACCAAACTTTGTGCTGTTTCAGAACTACGTTTGATGTTTCCTTGAGTAACTTCGTATAATTTTGATTCTGCTTTATCTAATAAATCAAAAACATCTGTAGATTCATCGTAGGATTCCTCAATAATTTCAGACGAAATTCGGATTAAACTCCGTTGGATAAATTTCTGTAGGATAATTCGGGAATGAAACTCAATATGTGCCGAAGAAGATATTTTTTGAGTTAGTTGAATCAAATAAAAATCACCACCAGCTAATTCTAATTTGGCACTCTTTTTTAACTGTGCTGAAACTGTTAACAAGTCTATAGGTTGAGAATCTGTGAACAATTGATAAATTGCTTCAAAGATATGTTTGTGAGCATCTTTATAAAACGCATCCGGTTGTAAAATATCAATAACCTCATCAACTCCTTTTTTGTCAATCATCATTGCGCCCAAAACCGCTTCTTCGAGTTCGAGAGCTTGTGGCGGGATTTTTCCTTTTTCTAAATTGATAATAGTAGTTTTTTCTACTCTTATGGGGTTGAGATTTACTAATTTTTCCATATGGCGAAAGTAACAAAAAAATAAAAAAATTCCTTTAAGAGTTATTAGAAATAATTGTTGATAACCAATTATTTTTTGTTTATAACCAAAAAAAAATCCGAAACCATTGGGCTTCGGATTTAACATTTATTTGTAAGAATTTACTCCTTAAACTCACCCATCTTACTGTATTTGTCCATTCTTTGGGCAACTAAGTCAGTTGTTGATAAGTCTTTCAATTCGTTGTATCCTTTCAAAATATATTGTTCTACAGTTTTGAATGTAGTTTCTCTGTCATAGTGAGCGCCACCAAGTGGTTCAGGGATAATATCGTCCACTAATTTTTGTTTTTTCATATCCGCTGAAGTCAATTTTAGTGCTTCGGCTGCTTGTTCTTTGTATTCCCAACTTTTCCAAAGTATCGAAGAACAAGATTCTGGAGATATTACAGAATACCAAGTATTTTCTAACATATAAACCCTGTCGCCAACACCAATTCCTAATGCTCCACCAGAAGCACCTTCGCCTACAATTACAGCGATAATAGGCACTTTCAAACGAATCATTTCGAAAATGTTTCTTGCTATAGCTTCCCCTTGTCCACGTTCTTCAGCTTCCAATCCAGGATAGGCTCCCGGAGTGTCAATTAATGTTAAAACAGGAATCCCGAATTTTTCGGCCATTTTCATTAATCGCAATGCTTTTCTGTATCCTTCAGGATTTGCCATTCCAAAGTTACGAAATTGACGTGTTTTGGTGTTAAACCCTTTTTGTTGGCCAACTATCATAAACGATTGACCTCCAATTTTCCCTAATCCACCGATCATTGCTTTATCGTCTTTGAAATTTCTATCTCCGAACAGTTCAAGGAATGTGTCTCCACACAAAGCCCTAACGTGATCCATGGTGTAAGGACGACTTGGATGGCGAGACAATTGTACGCGTTGCCAAGCAGTTAGATTTTTGTATATTTCTCGTTTGGTTTCTTCTAGTTTTTTCTCAATTTGTTTGCAAGTAGTGGTTACATCTACATTGGATTCTTGACCTATTATTTCACATTTGTCTAATTGGTCTTCTAATTCTTTTATGGGAAGCTCAAAATCTAAATATTCCATGTGGTATGTGCGTTTTAATTTAATTTTAGTAGGCAAAGATAAAGTTTAATATCCTGAATAAAAGTAAATTTAACAATTATTGAAAGTCAAATTAAATAAAAAATAATAAAACACTAAATCCCTTTACATTTTCATTCCGTTTATTAATAATAACTTAATCTTTAGTTTACTTAAAAAAGTTTACAGTATATAATTTTGTAAATATATTATACTTTATTTTATAGAGGTAAAATAGATTATAATTCTGTCCATTTTTTTTATATGATTCTCAAATAGTAATGCGAAAATTATTCATTGATTTAAAATTATACTTTATTGTGTGTTTAGTTTTTATAGGTACAACACTTATAGGTGTATTTACTTATGGGAAAGTCCCTTTACATTTAATTATTAATCAATATAATTCTATTTTTCAAGATATTTTTTTTAAATATTTTACAAATGTTGGAGATGGTTTATTTGCAGTTTTTGTTTTGCTAGTAGTATTGTTTGTAGTAAAAATTAGAACTTTTTTTATTGGATTATCAACGTTTTTAATATCTGGAATTATTTGCCAAGTAATGAAAAAAGTCATTTTTTTTGATCAATTAAGACCTTCAAAATATTTTAATTCAAATCAATTACATTATGTTAAAGGTGTAGTTTTACATTCTTATAATTCTTTTCCTTCTGGGCATGCGACAACTGCTTTCGCCATGTTTATGTTTTTAGCTTATATTTTTAAAAATAAATTCTCTCAAATATTTTTCGCAACGATTGCGTGTTTAACAGCCTATTCAAGAGTTTATTTGTCTCAACACTTTTTTGGAGATGTTGTAGCAGGAAGCGTTGTTGGGATATTTTCTTTTATAGTTTCTTATTCTATATTTATTCCAATTAGAATTAAATGGTTTGATAAAAAACTTAAATCTTTGTTTAAAAATAAATCAAAAACTAAAAAGGTTTCTTTAGCTTAATTTAAAAAACATTCTTCCTCACATAGAAAACAAATCCGCCTTTTTCATACAAAAATTTAATGTTTTTAAGATGAAGCACTTTTTCCTTATCATACATTTTACTAACAAGATATACTGGTTTATCGATATTACCGTAAAGTAGCCATTCCTCATTTAGCGACTTTAAATTTTCAGGTTTTTGCTTATTTGTATAGAAAAATTTAGCATAACTTCGAAAACCAAAAGTAGTTACATATTCATTTTTATTATTGTGTTTTTGAAAAAAATCAATCATACTTCCTTGTGTATGTTGCTCAATTTTAGGAACTATAAAAATCATTAGTAAATTCAATATTAATGCGTTTAGCAAAAATAAATGTATAATGTAGCGAATATTGTTTTTTAGTTTTATTAAAATAATTACTAACAGTATTATATATAATATTCCTAATAAATATTCAAAACCTCCCCATTGAACTGGTAATTGAATATTTTGAACAGCAAATTTATCTTTGATTAAGGGAATTATATTGGCTTTAAATTTTATAATCAAAGGAATAGCTGTAAAAATTAATCCTACTAAAATGCCAACAATAGCAAGTAATACGAAAGATATTTTGTGTAAATTTCTTTTTTCATTTATGTTTTGGTATATCACATAGGAAGCAATAAAAGACAATGGGAAATAACATAAAGAAGAGTAATGAACTATTTTAGTCGTTGTTAATGAAAATAAAATCAGAACAACCCAAAATAAAATGAAATTTAAGGTGTAAAAATCTTTCACCAAAATAGGTTTAGAATCTGAAAAATTTTTCTTTAAAATATAAGGAATTACAATTAGTGAAATTGGAAAGCAACCAAAAAATAACACTATAAAGTGATAGTAAAATGGTTCTCCATGACCTGCTTCCGAGGTTGTAAAAAGTCTTATTTGATAGGCTATAAAATCTTTAAAGAGTTCAATTCCGCCACCATTTATAATTTCTGAAATAAACCAAAATGAAGTGATTATACAAATTATTACTGCAGCAATTATTAAATCGAAAATTTTTATTTTGATAGTTTTCCATTTATAAATTACAAAAAACAATACCACTAATATAATTATCAAGAGAGCGACAGGTCCTTTAGTTAATACAGCTAAGCCTGTTAATAATGAAGCTATTAATAAATATTTTTTTATATATTCAACTTGATATATATAAAAGAAATAAACCGATAAGAAAATGAATAAGTTGAATAAAGGATCTATAATTCCTGATTTAAAATAAAAATGCGGTAAAAAACTTCCGATATATGAAAGCCCCCAAATAAAGGCAAATTTTTCTGAAATGAATTTCTTGCCAATGTAAAAAAGAGATAGAATAGATGCTATTCCCACCATTACATTAGGAAATCTACTGGCAAATTCATTAATACCAAAAATTTTCATCGACAAGGCTTGTAGCCAAAAAAATAAAGGCGGTTTTTCCCAAAAAGGGAGGTAATTTATTTGAACATTTAAATAATTCTTATTAACAATCATTTCCCTAGCAATTTCGGCAAAATTCACCTCATCCCAATCAAACAGATGTACAGAACCAATTGCAAATGGAAAGAAAACACAACTTAAAAGTAAGAGAATTAAAGCATAGTTATTCTTTAATTTATTTATGTTAAAAGATCCCATTTGACTATTTTATTTTTGTTTAAAAAGTACTTAATAGAAACTAAAATTACATGCATACCGTAAATACTACTTCTTTTGAAATTGATAGAGGAAGCTTCGGGAAAATACTTTGTTGGGCAAGTAACTTCGGCAATTTCGAAATTCTGATTACAAATTTGAGCAATAATTTGATTGTCAAATGCAAAATCATCTGAACATTTTTCATAATTAACTGAGTTCAGCACTTTCATGTCAAAAGATCTAAAACCAGTATGGTATTCTGATAGTTTTTGGTTCATCAAAACATTTTGAAAAAGAGTCAACATTCTATTAAAAAAATACTTGTACAAAGGCATTCCACCTCTCAATGCGCCATTACCTAGAATTCTTGAACCAAAGACTACTGGATATAATTCATTTCCAATTATGCTTACCATAGCATCAATTAATAACGGAGTATATTGGTAATCAGGGTGAAGCATTACAACAATGTCCGCGTTTAATTCTTTACATTTATTGTAACATGTTTTTTGGTTTCCACCATAACCTTTATTAATTTCATGTTTAATAACATGATTTATTCCTAATTTTTTTGCCAAGGCATACGTTTCGTCAATACTGTTATCGTCAACTAAAATTACTTCATCAACTACGTTCATCGGAATTTCCAAAAAGGTCTTTTCTAAAGTTTTTTCTGCATTGTATGCTGGAAGAACTACTACTACTTTTTTGTTTTTAAACATAAATTAATTCTATTTATAAATTATTTTATTTTCATCACTTTAGATTTTGAAAATCCAAAGTCTTAAAATTGACTATAAAATTAACATATATATCCACTCTTTAACTGACAAAGCAAAAAGTTAACATAGAATTCATATTGGAATATTACGAATTGAAAAATTATGGAAAGAGGTGTTAAAACAAAAGAATATAAATATTCAATTAGCTGTTTTTTGTTTTGTGGAAATATTTTATAACTCCGTTGAGAATTACGGTCGAAAGGATAATGAAGGCACCAATATAAAAATTGACGCTCATTTTTTCTGTTTCCTTAAACACAATTACCGCTAAAATTATTCCATAAATAGGTTCCAAATTAATGGTAAGCATTACTGTGTAGGGGCTTAAAAACTTCATCACTTTTACAGATGCGATAAAGGCATACGCAGTACAAAAAGTGCTTAGAATTATAAGGCAAACCCAATCGGAATTGGATATTTCAAAGAATTTTGCATCGAAACTACCCGTGAAAAACAGGAAGACGGAGAAAAAAAGTACGCCTCCTAAAAGTTCGTAAAAAGAAATAATTGTGGGGTTGTATTCTTTGGCATATTTTCCGTTTATCATAGAAAATAAAGCAGATAAAAATGCAGAACTTAAACCTAATAGTATTCCATTAATATAATGTCCGTCGATATTAAAAATAATATAAAGTCCGACGAATACTATTATTCCAAAGAGTACTTCGTACCAAATAATTTTGCGTCCGTAGAAAATAGGTTCCATTAAACTTGCAAAAAATGCACCCGTTGATAAACAAGCCAAAGTGACTGAAATATTAGAAACTTTGATGGCTTTGAAAAAAGTAAACCAATGAAAAGCGATGACTAAACCTGCGAATAAAAAGCCAATTAAGACTTTTTTCGGCACTTTCATTGGGATTTTTTTATACCCTATAAAAAGGAGTATGAAACCGACGGCGAGCAACATTCTGAACCAAACTAAAGGCATTGCGTCAAGTGAAATTAGCTTTCCTAAAACTGCTGTAAACCCCCATACAAAAACGATGAAATGAAGATGAAGGTAGCTTTTTAAGTTATCGTTTGGCATTTCGAAGGAGTAAAATTGCTAAAATTCCGAAAATAAAATTGGGTAACCAAACAGCTATTGCAGGGTTTATAGCAGATTTTTCTGCTAATGCTCCGAAAATCTTATCGAAAAACACGAATAAAAAAGCAATTGCGATTCCTATTGCTAAATTAATTCCCATACCGCCACGGCGTTTCATAGAAGAAACGGCAAGTGCAATAATGGTGAGTATAAATGCCGAAACAGGTAAACTGTATTTTTTGTAAAGCACTACTAAATAAACGCTGATATTTGCATTTCCTCTCTTAATTTCTTTATCAATGAAATGATTTAGTTCTAATATTGAAAGCGTTTCAGCAACATATACTGTTGGGGTTAGATCTTCCAAATCAAAACTAAATATAGAATCTTTTTTCTCGCATATTTCAATTTTGTCAGATAATGCGCCAACCGTTCTTTTATTGTAATCATAAAGAGTATAGTTTTTTCTTATTGGATTCCATTTTATTCTACTTGCTGTAATTTTATATTTTAATTTGTCTTTATCGAATTTCTCCATTGAAAAATGAAATGCCATTTTTGAGACTTGGTTAAAACTTCCTACGTATATATATTCATCTTTACTTATTTGTCTGAATACATCAGAATTCTCCCTCATTTTTTCTAATCCTCCAGGGGTTAAATAGTTATATCTAAAATTATTAAAACCTTCACTAGCTTTAGGCAATAAAAAAATACCCATTAAAAATGCTAACATGGAAACTATAGTTGCACCAATAATGTATGGCCGCATGAATCTTGTAAAAGATATACCGGAACTTAATATTGCAATTACCTCTGTATTGTTTGCCAATTTAGAGGTAAACCAAATAATAGAAAGAAATAAAAATATTGGAAATAATAGGTTTGCAAAGTAAATGGTAAAGTAAAAATAATATAACGCAATGGCTGAAAACGGAATTTTGTTTTGAATCATTTTGTCTATTTTCTCTGCAACATCAATGATTATTCCAATTGGAACAAACAGAAGCAACATTACAAAAAAGGTGCTCAAATAGCGTTTTAATATGTACTTGTCTATTATTTTCATAAAGTTATTACAATCTCTGACTCATATTTTTTACCATCATTTCTTTCCAAACTTTGAAATCTCCCGCTAAGATATGCTTTCTGGCTTCACGAACCAACCACATATAAAATCCAAGATTGTGAATTGTAGCAATTTGCTTTCCAAGATATTCGTTAGCAGCAAAAAGATGTCGTAAATAGGCCTTTGAATATTCTGTATCTACAAATGTCAATCCCATTTCGTCAACAGGCGAAAAATCGTCAGCCCATTTTCTATTTTTAATATTTATCGTTCCATTTGCTGTGAACAACATTCCATTTCGGGCGTTTCTTGTTGGCATCACGCAATCAAACATATCAATTCCAAGTGCAATATTCTCCAAAATATTTATAGGCGTTCCCACACCCATCAAATATCTCGGTTTGTCTTGCGGTAAAATTGTTGTAACAATTTCCGTCATTGCATACATTTCTTCGGCAGGTTCTCCTACTGAAAGTCCACCAATTGCATTTCCTTGCGCCCCAGCATTGGCAATATATTCTGCCGATTGCATCCGCAAATCTTTATACGTACTTCCCTGAACAATTGGGAAAAATGTTTGTTCGTAACCATATTTCACTGGCACTTTTTCCAAATGATTGATACAACGATCTAGCCAACGGTGCGTCATGTGCATCGAGCGTTGGGCGTACCGATAATCACATGGATACGGGGTACATTCATCAAATGCCATAATAATATCGGCACCAATAGTACGTTGAATCTCCATCACATTTTCAGGTGTAAAAAAGTGAAACGAACCGTCAATATGCGATTTAAATTTCACTCCTTCTTCCTTAATTTTTCTATTTGCTGAAAGCGAATACACTTGATAACCACCGGAATCAGTTAAAATATTCCGATCCCAATTCATAAATTTATGTAATCCACCCGCTTTTTCAAGAATCTCAGTTTGTGGACGCAAATACAAATGATACGTATTTCCAAGGATAATATCGGGATTAATTTCCTCCTTCAACTCCCGCTGGTGCACCCCTTTTACAGACGCAACAGTTCCCACAGGCATAAAAATTGGCGTTTTAATTACCCCGTGATCGGTCGTAATTGTTCCCGCTCTGGCTTGCGTTTGCGGATCGGTCTTTAATAAATCAAACTTCATATGGGCTTTTTTCAGTTCGCAAAGATAACGGAATTGTGATTTGCGAGTTCAGAAATACCCAATAAATTAACATTTTTACAATTTATATGTTTTCTTTGGGCGTACCCTCGTTCAGAACGACTTTGCTAAGAGTAATACAATTGGAGAACTCGGTCGTGCTGTGCGCTATAATCTCCCGATCCACTTTGTTTCGCAAGAGGATTACCGCTTCCATCACTCACGCAATTCCTAGAACAGAAAACCCATTCGATTCAAAAACTTTACTTTATTTTAACTTTAACTTAACCAATCGTTAATTTGTAATATATTTGCATGTTAGATAAATTAATACAATATATTATGCGGCAACACTTGCGCTTAAACGAATACAAAGTTCTGTTTTATAGACTTTCCTTAGCCTACATTTTTTATTTTTTTGCCCGCGTCTTATTTTTTATCTATAATTTCCGTTTGCTGAAAGTCGATTCTATAACCGACTTTATGTCGCTTTGTTATTATGGATTGGCTTTCGATACCACAGCTATATTATACGCAAACCTATTGTTTATAGTATGTTCCGTTTTTCCGCTTTTAAAAAATACCAATCCTGGCTATCAAAAATTCTTGTTCTATTTGTATTTTTCAATGAATTTATTGGCTTATGCTACTAATTTCATCGATTTTATTTATTACAAATTTACTTTTGCAAGAAGCACAATTGTGGTTTGGAATGTATTGAAACACGAAACTAATTTAACACCTCTATTTGTAAGTTTTATTTTCGATTATTGGCATGTCTGGGTTTTATTTCTGATTTTCTCCGCACTTTGGATTTGTTTATCATTGTTGTCCGATAAAAGTAAATAAAAAAGAAGCCAAAAAAAAGGCTTCTTA
>NZ_JBBALW010000022.1:0-38930 GCF_040402835.1 Flavobacterium sp. | reverse complement strand
TAGCTGATTGTTGCTGTTGGGGTTGCTGTGATTACAACATTTGTAGTCGTTGGAATACTGCTACATCCGCCAGTGGCTGGAATGGTATACGTTATAGTGTAATTTCCTGCCGTGCTGGTGCTTGGAGTAATGGCTCCTGTGGTAGCATCTAATGTTAATCCAGCAGTAGAACTGTAAACTCCTCCTGTATAAGCAGCTGTTCCTGTTATTGTAACTAGTTGACCCGTGGTTAATGTCGTACAAAATGGAGTTCCTGCATAACTAATTGTTGCTGTTGGAACTTTTGTAATAACTACGTTAGTTGTAGCTTGTACTTGTGAACATCCTGCTCCTGCTACTATGGTATACGTTATAGTGTAATTTCCTGCCGTGCTGGTGCTTGGCGTGATGGCTCCTGTTGTAGCGTCTATCGTTAATCCTACTGTTGAACTGTATGTTCCTGCTGTATAGGCGGCTGTTCCTGTTAATGTAACGGCTTGACCGGTGGTTAATGTAGTGCAAAATGGCGTTCCTGCGTAGCTGATTGTTGCTGTTGGGGTTGCTGTGATTACAACATTTGTAGTCGTTGGAATACTGCTACATCCGCCTGTGGCCGGAATGGTATAGGTTATAGTGTAATTTCCTGCCGTGCTGGTGCTTGGAGTAATTGCTCCTGTGGTAGCATCTAATGTTAATCCTACTGTTGAGCCGTATGTTCCCCCTGTATAGGTGGCTGTACCTGTTACTGTAACTGCTTGACCTGTTGTTAATGTGGAACAAAATGGTGTGCCGGCGTAGCTAATCGTTGCTGTTGGAAGTGGCGTAACATTAATTGTAACATTAATTGGAACACCTGTACATCCATTAGCTGTTGGCGTGATTGTATAAACTACCGAACCTGGATTGGCAGTAGTAGCCGTTAAAGTTTGTGCAATAGAAGTTCCATTTCCAGCAGTTGCACCTGAAACATTATTTTGAACTACAGTCCATGAAAATGTAGCTCCTGTAACTAAACTCGTAAGCGGGATATTAGTAGCAGTAGCTGAACAAATTGTTGTAGAAACAGGTGTTGCAACTGCTATTGGAGTAGGATTTACAGAAATTATAGAATGAACCGGTAAACCTATACAAGTATTTAATGTTGGCGTAATTGTATAATCAACAGAACCTATAATACTTCCTGGAGATGTTAATGCTTGAGCGATTGTTGAACCACTACTTGCAGAGGCTCCCGAAACATCTGTTTGAATTGCAGTCCAAGTAAATGATGCCCCAGCTGGTGTACTGGTCAAAATAATATTTGAAGTAGACCCAGAGCAAATAGTTGCTGGAGTTGGAGTTGCTATTGCTACTGGTATCGGATTGACAGATATAATAGAATGAATTGGCAATCCAACACAACTATTTGCTGTTGGAATTATTGTATAATCTACCGTCCCAGCCACAGAACCTGTTGTGGTTAATACTTGCGCGATATTTAAACCGTTACTTGCAGAAGCTCCGGAAGCATTAGTTTGAGTTGCAGTCCAAGTAAATGTAGTTCCAGAAACATTACTTCCCAAGGAAATATCAGTTGTTACACCAGTACAAATTGAACTTGATACTGGAGTAGCAGTTGCAATAGGAATTAAATTGACTATTACTGTAGTTGTTGAATATAACGGAGCTCCTCCTGCAGCAGTAGGTGTTGCCGTACAAATATAATTATAAGGTGGTGTTCCTGTAGGAGTGGGTACATTGGAAACGTTTGGACCAATAGCGGTAAACCCGTTTGGACCAGTCCAAGAATAAGTGACCGCCCCAATACCCGGATCAGAAGCACTAAGATTGAAAGTACTACCAGTGCAAATTGGTCCCGTATTAGAGGTTGCAAAAGCACAATATTGAAAATGCAATACAAATTGAGCCACAGCATAACAATAGACACCTGAATTATCTGTTACAGTTGCATAAATTATCTGACCTTCAGTACCAGGGAAAACTGGTTGTAAAGAAGTAGCAATTCTCGGGGCAGCATTTGTTTGAGCTCTAATAGGATCAAGATTATAGTAAACCCTGTAATTGGAAGCTGGACCCGGCAATCCTTGAAGTAATACCGAATTATTAAGATTTAAGTTAAAAGTTGAATTGTCGCAAGCAAATAAGTTATTTGGGGGGTTAAACGGAACTGGTACTCCACGAGTTATTGTGGTACAAACTGCGGTTTGTGTCGTACTACATCCTGGACTTCTTGCTGTAACACAATAATTTCCTGCACCATAAGCCAGAGTATTAAGGGTGCTATTATTAGATCTTGGGGAAGCAACAAAATTAGGCCCCGAAGTTGCTGCAATATTTCCACTGTTAAATGTCCAAGAAAATGTTGTGCCCACTTGAGCTGAATTCAAATAATTTGCAGTTAAAATATTGTCTCTACAATCCGAAACACCACCACCAGCAACAGTTAATGGGCAAACAATATCACAACTCGTTGCGCCTGTTCCAGCTGTTTGAGCTAAAGAAATTGTACCCGCTAAATTTCTAAAATTGGTCATCAAAACCATATAATATTGACCTACAATAGCATTATTAATAGTAAACGTTTCGGTAGCTGATGTAGAATAACTACAACCCACTTGTGTTGTTGCATTTAAATTTGACGATCCACAAGTTGGGGTTACAAATGGTCCCCAAGCTATAAAATCTACATCTATTGGAGTTCCTGTTGTACTGGTTTGAGAAATAACAAAAGTCAAATTACCAGATTGACTTATTTGTAAATAATACCAAAACGGATTCGGTTGAGATCCTAAACAAGAATAATTACCAACTGACGGCACATTGGTACCATTGGGAAACGATAGTCCAGTTGATGATGTACCAGCACAAAAAGGTAAAGCGGTAGAGCAACCGGGGGCTATTGTTTGTGAGAAAGATTTAGTTATAAAAATAGAAAATATTAAAAATAAAAAGTACTTTTTTTTCATTGCTAGGTAAGTTTTTGGGAGCGAAATGTACATAATTTTATAAAATTATTATGTTAAAAATAAAAAATATTTCAATTTGTGTTTACATTATTACTTTTTAACATTAATTAATTAACTTTGTGCCACTAAAATAATAACAATTACACTATTTTATTAATGACAAATAACGCAGATTTTCAAGACGAAATTGGAGACAATCATATTGCTACTAATGCTCAAAACCCTGTTAGAAAAGATGCTTTTGCAATTTCTGATGATGAAAAAATTGAACGTATCAAAAAAGATGTCGAAAATATTCTATCAACACTTGGAATAGATTTAACGGATGACAGCTTGAAAGGCACACCAAATCGTGTGGCTAAAATGTTTGTAAAAGAACTCTTTGGCGGATTGAATCCCACAAAAAAACCAAAAGCTTCCACATTCGAAAACAATTACAAATATGGCGAGATGTTGGTAGAGAAAAACATCACGCTTTATTCTACTTGCGAACACCATTTGCTACCTATTATAGGTAAAGCTCACGTGGCTTATATTTCTAATGGTAGAGTAATTGGACTTTCAAAAATGAATAGAATTGTGGAATATTATGCTAAAAGACCTCAAGTTCAAGAGCGTTTGACGATGCAAATTGTACAAGAATTACAAATTGCGTTAGGCACCGAAGACGTAGCTTGTGTGATTGATGCGAAACATTTATGTGTAAATTCTAGAGGGATTAAAGACATTCAAAGTAGTACGGTAACCTCTGAATTTGGCGGGAAATTTAAAAACGAACAAACACGTAGAGAATTTTTGGATTACATCCGTTTGGACACTAAATTTTGATTTGAGCCGTAAACCCTAGCCCTGATAGTAGTGGAAATCCCACGACATTGTGAGGCACGAAACAATGACGTGGATTGAAACGGATAGCAGGAAATAGCTCCAAAAAATAGAACCGATTCATCGAATAACCAAATAACCGATTAACCAAATAAACATTTAATAATGCCATTTTATAAAACACAAACCCTAAAAATATACAACTCACTTTCGGGGGAGAAGGAAATTTTCACGCCTATTAACGATGGAAATGTGGGAATGTATGTTTGCGGACCTACTGTTTATAGCAATGTGCACCTTGGAAACGTTCGTACTTTTATGTCGTTTGATGTGATTTTTAGGTATTTGAAACACATTGGATATAAGGTTCGTTATGTGCGAAATATTACCGATGTCGGGCATATTGTGGACGATGTTGATGAAGGGGAAGACAAAATTGCGAAGAAAGCACGGTTGGAACAATTGGAACCAATGGAAGTTGTACACCGTTATACGGTTGATTTTCACGAAGTTTTGAAATTATATAATTTTTTACCACCGAGTATTGAACCAACAGCAACGGGTCATATTATTGAACAAATTGCAGTTATTAAAAAAATTATCGATAACGGAATTGGTTATATTGCCAATGGATCTGTTTATTTTGATGTGTTGAAATTCAATGAAACTAATAATTACGGCAAATTAAGCGGCAGAAACATTGAAGATATGCTTGCCAATACTCGCGAACTTGACGGACAATCGGACAAGAGAAATCCGCAAGATTTTGCACTTTGGAAAAAAGCAGAACCGCAACACATTATGCGTTGGCCTTCGCCTTGGAGCGATGGATTTCCTGGTTGGCATTTAGAATGTACTGCAATGAGTACCAAATATTTAGGAAATCATTTTGATATTCACGGAGGTGGAATGGATTTGAAATTTCCACACCACGAATGTGAAATTGCACAAAATGAAGTTTGCACGGGACAAACGCCTGTTAATTATTGGATGCACGCCAATATGCTTACTTTAAATGGTAAAAAAATGGCAAAATCAACTGGAAATAATATCCTTCCAATGGAAATTATTACGGGTGACAATGCTATTTTAAGCAAGGCTTTTTCGCCAAGTGTAACTCGTTTTTTCATGTTGCAAGCGCATTACAGAAGCAATCTTGACTTTACTAATGATGCGATTCTTGCTGCCGAAAAAGGATTTTACCGATTGATGGAAGCCGTTGCTAGTTTGAAAGATATTACAGCAAGTACAACTTCTTCAATTTCGATATTGAACTGGCAAGAAGCGTGTTATGAAGCCATGAATGACGATTTTAACAGTCCGATTTTAATAGCACAACTCTTTGAAGGCGTTCGCTTTATCAATTTATTAAAAGACAATAAAGAAACTATCTCTGAGGCTGATTTAACCTTATTTTCATCGTTAATTAAAGGTTTTGTATTTGATGTTTTGGGATTGGAAGATGAAAAAGCAATTGGAAACAACAATGACAAATTAGAAGGCGTTGTGAACATGCTAATCGGAATGAGAAATTCGGCTCGTGCCAATAAAGATTACGCTATGTCAGACCAAATTCGTGACCAATTATTAGTAATTGGGATTCAGTTAAAAGACGGAAAAGACGGAACATCGTTTACAATTTAAATAAATAATTGATGAAGAATATGTCATTGTCAAAAATACTTATTTTTCCATTTGAAATGCTAATCCGGTTTTATCAAAGTGCAATTTCTCCATTTACGCCTACCGTTTGCAGGTTTGAACCCACTTGTTCTTCCTATTTTCTTGAAGCATTGAAAATTCACGGTTTGTTTTATGGCGGATTTCTCGGAATAAAAAGAATTTTCAGTTGTCATCCTTGGGGCAAATCTGGTTTTGATCCCGTTCCAAAAAAATGTTCACACAAACATTAAAGTAAATTAATTTTTAATCCTATTATTTTATCTATTTTTACCAATAAATAACAAATAAACACATTTCAATCATGGTTTGGAATCCTTCAGAAGGTATCGATTTAGGTTTTTTTATGGTTCGATATTACAGCTTAATGTTTGTAGTTGCCTTTGGTTTAGGCTGGTACATTATGAAAAAAATATTTGATCGTGAAAATGAGCCAATTGATAAATTAGATTCTCTATTCATTTGGACTGTTTTTGCCACATTATTAGGTGCAAGATTGGGTCACGTTTTTTTCTACGATTGGGAATATTTCAGAAACCATTTGGCTGAAATTTTATTGCCATTTCGTTTTTCTCCACAATTTGAATTTACTGGTTTCCAAGGATTGGCAAGTCACGGAGCGGCTATTGGAATTATTCTTGCGATGTATTTCTTCAGTAAAAATATCATGAAAAAACCGCTTTTATGGGTTTTAGATCGTGTTGTAATTCCTGTTGCAAGTGGGGCAGTATTTGTGAGAATTGGTAACTTTTTTAATTCTGAAATTGTAGGTCACGAAACCACTTCTCCATTTGGAATAAAATTTGTAAAAGATTATTTCAGTTCTAGAGAAGCCGTGAATGCTACAAAAATAGCAAATCCAAAAGAAGCGTATAATGCCATTGCTACCAATCCTCAGTTTGCAAATTTATTAGCGCAAGTACCTGCAAAACATCCAACACAATTATACGAATCTATAAGTTATATTTTCGTATTTGCTGTTTTATATTTTTTGTATTGGAAAACAAATGCAAGAGAAAAACAAGGCTATTTACTGGGAATGTTTCTCGTAATGTTATGGTCCGTTCGATTCGTAGTAGAATTTATGAAAGAAAGTCAGGGTGGTTTTGAAAACGATTTGGGTGTGTTTTCAACAGGACAATGGCTAAGTATTCCATTTATTATTATTGGATTTTTATTGATATTCAAATCAAAGAAAAGTATTCAAATCTAATTTAAATCATATTTAAATAATCATTAAACCATTTCAATTCTGAAGTGGTTTTTTATAAAAAAGGAGTCCTTACTCCGACCTTCAAATGTAGATTTTGATTAACAAGTAGCAACTTTTTGCTTTATTATCAAAAAATTAATAAAAGTCTAATACTATTAAAATTAGCTTTGGTTTAAATTTGTACGATATTAAAATAGAGTTTTCAAAAACATCCTAATCACTATGAAAAAAAACATATTATTGCTTTTTCTGCTTTTTGCAATTCACAATCTAAAAGCACAAGAAACCTACGAAGTTCAAGTATATAGTTCTCCAACTACGCTAAAAAATACTACTATCTTTGAATTGCATAGTAATATTTCCCCAACTGGACCTAAAAACGAAACTAATTTTAACCATCCAATCCATGAAACTATGGAAATTACAACTGGAATTACAGATAATTTTGAGTTAGGATTCTATTTGTTCGACAGAATAAATGAAGGAACAATTAACTATATGGGAAGTCACATCAGACCTAGAATAACTGTTCCAACTTCTTGGAATTGGTATTTTGGAACCAGTTTGTCTTTAGAGGGTGGATTTATAAAAAACCCAATAACTAATGTTTATGATGCCGATTATGAAATCAGACCCATCTTTGATAAAACAATTGGCAAAAATTATTTTTCATTAAACCCCACATTAGACGGCTCTTTCAATACCAATGAAGTTTCATTTTCACCAAATATAAAATATGCCTACGGCGTAAACGCAAAATATTCATTAGGATTAGAGTATTATGGATCAACTGGAAATCCATTCAAATGGGATAAATATGACGTTCAAACACATCAATTCTATCTTGTAACCGATTTATATTTAGACAAAAAACACGAGTTTGAATTTGGAATCGGACATGGAACTACCATAAGTTCTGATGTTTGGAATGTAAAACTGATTTTGGGACAACGCGTAAGTTGGAAAAAAAACAAAAAAACCTAATAATACAAAACCATCCTTAACAAACTATGTTAAGGATTTTTGCATTTACAAAATAACCAAATCCCCGTTTAACCAACCAAACCAGTCATTTAACTTTTTCTTTGTTACTTTTGTGGTAAAAAAATTCTCGTTTCCAGAATTTCCCAAATAACCACATTACCAAATTAACAAATACACCCTAAATGAAAATAGTTTTCGCTTCTAATAATAAAAATAAAATACTTGAAATCCAGAGTATGCTTCCAGAATCTATTCAAATTGTGAGTTTGGAAAGTATCGGTTGCTTGGAAGAAATACCCGAAACTTCTGAGACTATTGAAGGGAATGCCATTTTGAAAGCCAACTATGTAACTGAAAACTACGGATTTGATTGTTTTGCGGACGATACGGGATTGGAAGTGGAAGCTTTAAACGGTGAACCCGGAGTTTATTCTGCTCGATATGCTGGGGAACAAAGAAATGCGGATGATAATATGAATAAATTACTTGATGAATTAGCCAATAAAACCAATAGAACGGCGCAATTCAAAACAGTAATTGCATTGAATTTAAACGGGAAACAATATCTTTTTGAAGGAATTGCATCTGGTGAAATCATAACAGAAAAAATCGGATTGGGAGGTTTTGGATATGATCCGATATTTAAACCAACAAATTATGATGAAACATTTGCTCAATTATCATTAGAGGTAAAAAATGAAATTAGCCATCGTGGAAAAGCTACAAAAGCACTTTTAGATTTCCTTCAAAATATTTAATTTTCACACATTTCTCATAAAAAGAAGATGTATTATGAACAATTTTCCCCAATCTAAATTCTAAATTCTAAAATCAAAAATCTAAATTACTGATTATCAATTATTAATAAAACATCAATTCTAAGAAAACCATTAGTTATTAACAAATATTAGCCGTACTTTTGCAAAATATTTAAGATACTATATGAATAAATTTGAACAATTAGGATTGAGTGAATCGTTACTGAAGGCGATTTTAGATCTAGGATTTGAGAATCCGACCGAAGTACAGGAGAAAGCGATTCCCCTATTATTGGAAAAAGACACAGATTTAGTTGCGTTGGCTCAGACAGGGACAGGGAAAACGGCAGCTTTTGGTTTTCCAGTTATTCAGAAAATTGATGCCAACAATAGAAATACACAAGCATTGATTTTATCTCCAACACGCGAATTGTGTTTGCAGATTACCAACGAAATTAAAAACTACTCTAAATACGAAAAAGGTATTAATGTGGTAGCAGTTTACGGTGGAGCTAGCATTACAGAACAAGCGAGAGACATTAAAAGAGGAGCACAAATTATTGTGGCTACTCCAGGAAGAATGCAAGACATGATTAACAGAGGCTTGGTAAACATTTCTCAAATTAATTACTGTATTCTTGACGAAGCAGATGAAATGTTGAACATGGGATTCTACGAAGATATCGTAAATATCCTTTCAACTACGCCAGATGACAAAAGCACGTGGTTATTTTCTGCAACTATGCCAGCCGAAGTTGCTAGAATTGGAAAACAATTTATGCACGATCCAGTAGAAATTACTGTTGGTACTAAAAACTCAGGTTCTGCAACCGTTTCACACGAATTTTACCTTGTAAATGCACGTGATCGTTACGAAGCTTTGAAGCGATTAGCAGATGCTAATCCAGACATTTTCTCAGTAGTTTTTTGTAGGACGAAACGGGATACTCAAGCTGTTGCTGAAAAATTGATTGAAGACGGTTATAGTGCTGCTGCATTGCACGGGGATTTATCTCAAGCGCAACGTGATGGGGTTATGAAATCATTTAGAGGTCGTCAAATTCAAATGCTTGTTGCTACTGATGTTGCCGCTCGTGGAATTGACGTTGATAATATTACACACGTAGTAAATTATCAACTTCCTGACGAAATCGAAACGTACAATCACCGTTCAGGACGTACAGGAAGAGCAGGGAAACTTGGGACTTCTATCGTAATTGTAACAAAAAGTGAATTGCGTAAAATTTCTTCTATTGAAAGAATCATCAAACAAAAATTTGAAGAAAAAACAATTCCTTCTGGAATCGAAATTTGCGAAATTCAATTGTTGCACTTAGCAAACAAAATTAAAGACACGGAAGTTGATCACGAAATTGACAACTATCTTCCAGCTATTAACAATGTTCTTGAAGGTTTATCGAAAGAAGAATTAATCAAGAAAATGGTTTCTGTTGAATTCAACCGTTTCATAGCATATTACAAAAAAAATAGAGATATTTCTAATCAATCTTCAGGTTCTGAAAGACGCGACCGTGATGATAGAGATGGTGTTCCAAGAGAAAATAACAACAATGGCGCGGTGCGTTATTTCGTTAATATTGGATCTAGAGACAATTTCGATTGGATGTCTTTGAAAGATTACTTGAAAGAAACATTAGACCTTGGTCGTGATGATGTTTTCAAAGTTGATGTAAAAGAAGGTTTCTCTTTCTTTAACACAGACCCTGAACATTCAGATAAAGTAATGGAAGTATTGAATAACGTTCAATTAGAAGGACGTAGAATCAATGTTGAAATTTCTAAAAATGATGGTGGCGGAAGACGTGATCACAACGGAAGAAGTTCTGGTGGCGGTTTTGGCGGCGGTCGTTCAGGTGGTGAAAGAAGTTCTGCTCCTAGAAGAGAAGGAAGTTTTGCACCAAGAAGAGAAAGTTCTGGCGGATTTAGAAGCGAAAGAAGTTCAGCTCCCCGCGAAGGCGGTTTCGGAGGAAGAAGTTCAGCTCCTAGAGAAGGTGGTTTTGGTGGAAGAAGTGCTGCTCCAAGAACGGGTGGTTTTTCATCTGACAGAGCTCCTAGAACAGAAGGTTCATCAGAAAGAGCACCAAGAAGATCAGAAGGTTTCAGTGATGCTCCAAGAGAAAGAAGGCCAAGAAAAAGCTAACATTATTTGTTAATTTTCTTATAATAATACTAAGAAACTACAAAATATCTTACCTATTTTATTACTTTTAGAGTTTTAAACCCTGACATGAGATATTTTGTAGTTTTCTTTTTATTTATATTTGCCGGAACAACAGTTTTTTCGCAAGAAACAACAGTAATTCAAAAAGTTTTTGGTACAATAGTTAATGACAACACCAAACTTCCGTTGTCAAATGTGAATATTATCAATATAAATAAAGTAAGAGGAACCGTCTCCGATTCAAAAGGTAATTTTGAAATTGAAGTTGGCGTTACCGATACTTTACACCTTTCCCTAATTGGATTTAAATCCATAAAAATCAGAGTTACAAACGACTGGGTAAAAAACAAAACTACCAAAATTCAAATGACCGAAAGTGCCATTGCATTAGAAGAAGTAATAGTTCGTCCTTATGATTTAACCGGTTATTTAGAAATTGATTCCAAATTAATTCCAACAAAAGAAAATTACAGATACAGTATTTCTGGATTAGAACAAGGCTATGAAGCGGGTGAATATTCACCAGGTGCCTTCAGTAAAGTGCTGGGTTCCATATTTAATCCTGCCGACATGCTCTATAATTTCTTTGGGAAAAAACCAAAAGAATTAAAGCGATTGAAAAGCTTGAAAAAGGATGAAACAGTTCGTAATTTATTGGCTTCAAAATTTGACAGAGAAACCATTTCTGTGCTTCTTGGAATTGATAAAAATGAAATTCCTGAAATTTTAGAACGTTGTAATTACTCGGAATCATTCATAAGAACGGCAAACGATTTGCAAATTATGGACGCCATAAGCGAATGTTATGAAGAATATAAAATCTTGAAAAAGAAATAAATATTCAATTATTTAAAGTACAATGTGTACTTTTGAAGTTGCTATTTAAAATAAATGACTACTAAAAACAACATTCTCACCACTTCTCAATTAAGCATTGGATATGCTACTAAAAAGGATGTAAACACTATTGCATCTGAAATTAATCTGTCCTTAGAAAAAGGCAAATTAATAGCTTTAATTGGTGCCAATGGAATAGGGAAATCTACACTTTTACGAACGCTCACAGGAATTCAAAACCCAATTTCAGGCGAAGTTTTTTTGAATGGCAAAAGCATTTCTGAATTTGATTCGCTTTCATTTGCACAAAATCTAAGCATTGTTTTAACCGAAAAATTACCTCCGAGCAATTTAACAGTTTTTGAAATTATTGCTTTAGGAAGACAGCCTTACACGAATTGGCTTGGAACCTTAACCGATATTGATATTGAGAAAATCAATGAAGCGATGGAACTCACACAAATCACTTCCTTGGCAGATAAAAAGCATTACGAAATTAGCGATGGTCAACTCCAAAACGTATTGGTAGCAAGGGCTTTGGCACAAGATACGCCTTTGATAATTCTGGATGAACCTACAACACATTTGGATTTATTGCACAAAGTAGCGCTTTTTAAACTCTTGAAAAAATTAGCGCACGAAACTCAAAAATGCATCCTTTTTTCGACGCACGATATTGATATGGCAATACAAATTAGCGATGAAATGATTATTATGACTCCAGAAACCGTGGTTCAAGACCAACCTTGTAATTTTATTATGAAAGGTAATTTTGATACTTTATTCAAAGACGAACATATTGCTTTTGATAGCGAAAAAGGGAAGTTTATTATTCGATAACAGAACTATCTATCTAATTTCTATTTGTCTTTTTGCTTCGCCAATGGCAAAAGCTACCGAATTGGCAAGATTATAACTTCGCACCAAAGGGGAAATTGGAATCGATAAATGATTCTGAAATTGATTCAAAACCAATTCACTCAAACCCACACTTTCTTTTCCGAAAACCAACCAATCGCCATCTTGAAAATTTTCTGCTAAATACGATTTTTCAGCGTGCGAACTGAATAAAAATACACGAGAAATATCAGGAATTTGTGCAATCCATTCTTCCGTGTTTTGATATTCTTTCCAGTCCAAATGAACCCAATAATCCAAACCAGAACGTTTCAAATTTTTATCTGTAATTTGAAACCCAAACGGATGAATGAGATGCAATCTGTTTCCAGTTCCAACACACAATCTACCAATATTTCCTGTATTATTTGGAATTTCTGGCTCTATTAAAACGATGTTCAACATAATGATTTAAGATTTAGGATTTAGGATTTAAGATTTGAGATTTTGAAATCAGAAACTTCAATAACTTCACCCGCTTTTAATTCGTTTAAATGTACGTTTCCTATTCGGATTCGCACCAATCGTAAAGTAGGAAATCCAACTGCTGCTGTCATTTTTCTAACTTGACGAAATTTCCCTTCATTTACCATTATAGAAGCCCATGAAGTTGGTCCGTGTCGTTCATCACGAATTTTTTTTCCGCGTTCCCCAAAATTCGGAATTTCAGAAACCAAAAAGGATTTGCAAGGTTTGGTAATATATTTAGTTCCTTCAAAACCAATTTCAACACCATTTTGCAATTTTTCGATGGCTTCAAGAGTAATAATTCCATCCACTTGAACATAATATTCTTTATCCACTTTTTTGCTACGAATCTGTTCGCTCACTTTTCCATCGGTCGTTAACAGCAACAAACCTTCAGAATCTTCGTCCAAACGCCCAATTGCCATAGTTCCTTCAGGGAAATTATACAATTCACCCAAAAGTTTTTTCTTCCTTTTTAATTCGTATATAAATTGACTCAAAAAACCATACGGTTTATGAAGAATAAAATGTTGGTGCATAACTTGTATATAATAAAGTGTAAAAATACATTTTTCAAATTATCTTTATTTAAAATTTTAATTAGAATAGTATTGTTTATTTTTACATTTATAAAAAAATCGCACCATGTCACAAACTCTTTTAGTATTAGCAGCTTTCGTTATCGCACTTATCATTGGAATCTTTATTGGAAAACTACTTTTTTCTGCCAATGCAAAATCAGAGCGATCCGCTTTAGAAGAGAAAAATAATGGTTTGAGTTTTCAGATTGAACAACTAAACACTCAATTATTTGCTGCAAATTCAGAAAAGGAAACCATTAGAACTGAAAAAGAAGCCATAAATATTCAACTTTCTAAAAAAGAAAATGATTTTGAAAATCTTTGGGAACGCAACAAAGAACAAAAGGAAGAAGTTGAAAAATTGCAAGAAAAATTTACTAAAGAATTTGAGAATTTGGCAAATAAAATCTTGGAAGAAAAATCATCTAAATTCACGGAACAGAATAAAGAAAATATGAAGAATATCTTGTCGCCATTGCAAGAAAAAATTCAATTGTTCGAGAAAAAAGTTGATGATACGCATAAAGAAAGTATCGATTATCACGCGGCTTTACGCCAACAAATTATCGGCTTAAGCGAAATGAATGCGCAAATGAGTAAGGAAACTTTGAATTTGACAAAAGCATTAAAAGGCGATAGTAAAATGCAAGGAAACTGGGGTGAATTGGTTTTGGAACGCGTTTTAGAAAAATCAGGATTAGAAAAAGACCGCGAATATTATGTGCAACAAAGCCACATTGCTGTTGATGGAAATAGAGTTTTCCCCGATGTTGTAATTAATCTTCCCGACGGAAAAAAGATGATTGTAGATTCAAAAGTATCTTTAACAGCGTATGAAAAATACATCAATGAAGAAGATGATTCTTTGAAAATTGGCTATCTAAAAGAACACGTAAATTCCATAAAACGCCACGTTGAACAATTGGGCGAAAAGAATTATCAGGATTTATACGAAATAGAAAGTCCCGATTTTGTATTGCTATTTATACCAATAGAACCAGCATTTGCAATGGCTTTGAACGAAGATACCACATTGTACAACAAAGCATTTGAGAAAAATATCGTAATTGTTACCCCTTCAACTTTGTTGGCGACTTTACGAACAATTGATAGTATGTGGGTAAACCAAAAACAGCAAGAAAATGCTATGGAAATTGCACGACAAGCCGGTGCATTATATGATAAATTTCAGGGCTTTGTTGACGATTTAATCAAGATTGGTAAGAAAATCGATGAAAGTAAAACGGAATATGGTGCTGCAATGAATAAACTTGTGGAAGGAAAAGGAAACCTAATTACGAGTGTTGAAAAATTGAAAAAGATGGGTGCAAAAGCTAAAAAAGCACTTCCAGAAAGTATTTTAAAAAGAGCTGATAACGATGATTTTGAGTTGCTAAATTAGTCAATGTAAAACTATAATTTAAAAATTACACTGATTTAAATGACCTTTCTCAAGAGACAAGTAAGATGAATTAAAAAATAAACTATCCCAAGAGAAAGTTAATCTAAAGAAATTAAAACGTATGCTCCTTTTTTGTAATAATCAATAAAGACAAGAACGAAATCGAAGCAGCAACGGTTAAATAATAACCTACAAAATCAATTCCGTAGTTTTTAGCGAGCCAAATGGCAATCATTGGAGCAAAAGCAGCACCTATAATTCCAGCGAAATTAAACGTTAGGGAAGCACCTGAATACCGAACTTCGGTAGGGAAAAGTTCCGATAAAAATGTCCCCAAAGGCCCGTAAGTCAATCCCATTAAGGTCATTCCTACAATTAAAAAAAGTGAAATCAAGCTTGAGTTTCCAGAGCCCAAAAGCAAAGAAAATAACAAACCAAATACGGCAATTGATGCCGAAATTGCCATCAAAACAGTGCGTCTTCCAAATTTATCAGCTAAAAGCGCCGACACGGGAATTGCGATTCCGAAAAATACAACCGAAAATAATTGCATAATGAGGAAATCTCTTCTTGTGAATCCTAAATCGGTGGTTGCCCAACTCAAAGAAAAAACGGTCATTAAATAGAAAATCACAAAGGTCGCCACCGATGCTAAAGTACCAAAAATAAGCTCCCGTCGGTAGGATTTTAGTAAAGTAAACAAAGGAATTTTTACACTTTTTTTGGTTTCAACGGCATTTTTAAACGAAGGTGTTTCGGTAATTTTTAACCGAATATAAAACCCCAAAAGGACCAAAACAACACTCGAAATAAAGGGTATTCTCCAGCCAAAATCAAAAAATTGTGCTTCGGTTAAGGTGTCATTTAGCACAAGAAATGTTCCGCCAGAAAGTAACAAGCCAATGGGAGCGCCCAACTGTGGAAACATTCCGTACCATGCGCGTTTGGTTGGTGGTGCGTTTTCAATTGCCAATAAAACGGCTCCACCCCATTCGCCACCAAGTCCCAAACCTTGACCAAATCGGCAAAGCATCAATAAAAAAGGAGCAGCAATTCCGATTGAAGAATACGTTGGTAAAAAACCAATGGCTACGGTAGAAATTCCCATGGTTAATAAGGCAAAAACCAAGGTTGTTTTTCTACCAATTTTATCGCCATAATGACCAAAAACTGCAGAACCAATTGGGCGTGCAAAAAATGCTATTGAGAAAGTTGCCAACGATTGAAGTATAGAAGCAGTTTGATTTGAACCTGGAAAAAACAATTGTGGAAATACCAAAACCGCAGCATTGGCATAAATATAAAAATCGAAAAATTCGATTGAAGTACCAATTAAACTGCCAAAAAGAACCTGTTTTAATGAATTTACATGTTTTGAATTTTTAATATCATTCATTTAAATAATTTTTAAATTGGGTTTAAACTGATTTAATTTTTCAAATATAACAAATTTTTAGTTCCAATAAAGGTAACTTCAGTTTCATATTGGAATCCAGATTAATCTTTAAAATATCATATTTGCGACTTATTCCAATAGCTAAATCTAATAGGCGCAACGCTTTTAACTAAAAAAGTATTGAAAGATATTTTAAAGGATGACTAATTACCCATTTTTTTTGGTAATTTTACTCCAAATAAATTTCCCTATGCCAACGGACTGTATTAGCTATCAAAATTCTGGATATTTCACTCCTTTAATGGATGACTATTTGAATCAGAGATCAAGTTTAAAGCTGCTTTACAACCATTTCCCAACTATTGAAAATTTTGAGAATCAACTGATTGAAAAGCAACAAAACTACAATTCCAAAATCCGAGAAATAGTAGTTTCAGTATTGAATAAACAATATGAATCGGTTTCAATTTCTGATTTAACCAAGAATAATATCGCTTTACTTTCAAAAGAAAACACCTTCACGATTACAACAGGACACCAACTCAATTTATTTACGGGTCCGTTGTATTTCCTATATAAAATCATTTCAACTATAAATTTAACTAAAGAATTAAAGTCAAAATACCCAACGTATAATTTTGTTCCAATTTATTGGATGGCAACGGAAGACCACGATTTTGAAGAGATTAATTATTTCAACTTTAAAGGAAAAAAATTCCAGTGGAATAGAGAAAGTTCAGGCCCAGTTGGGAGATTATCTACGAAAGGTTTGGATGATTTTCTTAAAGTTTTTGAAAAGGAATTGGGTTCTGGAACCAATGCCGATGCGATTAAAAAACTTTTTTATAACGCCTATATAACTAACGATTCGTTAGCTAATGCAACTCGGTATTTAGCAAATGAGCTTTTTGGCGATTATGGATTGGTGATTTTAGATGCTGATAATTCAGCATTAAAAACTGAATTTATTCCCTACATCAAACAAGAAATAGTTAACCAAACCGCCAATAAAAAAATTTTAAAAACGCTTGAAAAGTTAAAAGAATATCCTGTTCAAGTAAATCCCCGTGAAATAAATCTGTTTTACATTGAAGATAATTTGCGGGAACGCATCCTTTTTGAAGGTGGAAAATACAAAATCAACAATACCAAAATAACCTTTTCTGAAAAAGGTATTTTAGATTTAGTTGATACAAATCCTGAAAAATTCAGTCCAAATGTGATTCTTCGTCCATTATATCAAGAAGTGATTTTACCCAACTTGTGCTATATTGGAGGCGGTGGCGAAATTGCCTATTGGTTGGAATTAAAAGCAACTTTCCTAGCTTTCAATTGTACCTTTCCAATGCTTTTATTACGAAATTCGGCACTTTTGGTAATGCAAAAACAAGCGGAAAAAACTACAAAATTAGAATTAACTTGGACCGATTTGTTTTCAAAACAAGAAGAATTAATTAATAGAAAAGTCTTGGAAATTTCAGAAATTCCAATCGATTTCTCAATTCAGAAGGATTATTTAAAACAGCAATTTTTCGATTTATATACAATAGCAAATCAAACAGATAAATCTTTTCTTGGAGCAGTAAAAGCGCAAGAAATAAAGCAAATTAAAGGTTTAGAAAATTTGGAAAAGCGATTGTTAAAAGCACAAAAAAAGAAATACGTTGCCGAATTACAACGGATCGTTGACTTGCAAAATGAGTTGTTTCCAAACCAAAGTTTGCAAGAACGAAAAGTAAATTTCTCTGAATTTTATTTGGAAACAGGAAAAGCGTTGATTGAAAAATTAGTTGCAGAATTGAAACCTTTAGAGTTTAATTTTACGGTTCTAACAATTTAAGGCACTAATAATTGGAAATCGATTAAAAAGCATTATTTTTGCAAAAATTTAAAACCTATAAAATGGCTACAAATAGAACATTTACAATGATTAAACCAGATGCTGTCGCTAACGGGCACATCGGTAACATTTTAGCAATGATTACAAACGGTGGTTTCAAAATCGTTTCTTTGAAATTAACACAATTGACAATTGCAGATGCACAAGCTTTTTACTCAGTTCACGCCGCAAGACCTTTTTACGGAGAATTAGTAGAATTTATGTCAAGAGGTCCAATTGTTGCTGCCATTTTAGAAAAAGAAAATGCTGTAGAAGACTTTAGAGTTTTAATTGGCGCAACCAATCCAGCTGATGCCGCCGAAGGAACTATTAGAAAAGCGTATGCGACTTCTATTGGAGAAAATGCAGTTCACGGTTCTGACAGCGACGAAAATGCTGCCATTGAAGGTGCTTTTCACTTCGCAGGAAGAGAGCAATTCTAATATCTGTATTTAGTTTAGCGTTAAATAACGGATTAAAACTAATATCAATAAATTTAAATCCCATCTCGTTTATAAAAACGCTTTGGGATTTTTTTATGTTTGAGTTAAATACTGACTATCTTAAAATTACATCTTTTACAATATCGCGTCGCAATTCTTCATTTATCATGGCTATAATTTTAGATTTTCCATGGCTTAATTCTTCGCGTAAAACGGATGACGTTAATTCTACATGTAAAGTACTTCCTTTCAGTGTGACATTTTTAGTGTAACTGTTCACGCCATTACCCATTAATGAAATCCATGCCTCTTTTACGGAAACTTGATCCATTCCGGGTTGTAATTTATTGCTTTGGATAATTTCTTTTAAAACATCCCCAATTGAACTTTCATTATTTAGTCGTTTTGCCATCTCCTAATATATTTATTGGTGCCGCTTTTTTATAATGATATTCAGCCTTTGCAGCATTCATAACGACTAACTTTTCGTTTGAAAGTGATTCAATTTCTTCTTTCCATTTTGCATAAGGCGTTATGTAATTGATGTAAGCAATATCATTTTCAAAAGTAATTTCAATTTTTTCAAATTGGTTATTTACTAAAAACCGACCATCCAATTGCGGCATCACTTTCTTTCTGAACCCTTTATTCCCTTTAATTTGAAAATAATCAAAAGATTCGTTATAAGTATATTCTTTTTTAGCTCCATCGAAAAAAGTCACTTTTTCGATTTCCCAGTAGCCATTTAATTTAGAAATATCCTGTTTTGTGATTTTTTGATGACAAGAGGAGAGAATAAAAAGGAATACTATTACAATGGTTTTTTTCATGAGAATGTGATTTTATACAAATTTACTTTTTTATAGTTTTGAAACTCCAATTAATTTCTAAAAAAACCAAATTGTATTAAACTTTTTTATATTTTTAAGGTCTAATTAAGAAAACCATTATGAAAAAAAGTAGCGTTATAGTAGTATTTCTGTTAATGATTTTCACAAGTTGCTCTGATTCTTCATCTACTTCTTCAGATTCAATGTATTTCCCTCCTATTGATGGAAATTCAACATGGGAAACACAATCAATTGCTTCTTTACATTGGAATCAAAACGCAGTGCAACCCTTATTAGATTATTTAGTACTGAAGAATTCTAAATCATTTATTATTCTTGTAAACGGCAAAATTGTCATGGAAAACTATTTTAACGGACATACTGCGACTACGCTTTGGAAATGGAATAGTGCTGGAAAGACTTTAACATCAACTCTCACTGGAATAGCGGAACAAGAAGGTTTTATTAATACGAATAATAGAGTTTCAGATTATATAGGAACAGGTTGGACAAGTGCCCCATTAGCAAAAGAAAATCTAATTACTTGCAAAAATTTATTAAAAATGAATTCAGGATTAGATGATACTTTGGGGGATGATGTTTCCCCTATTAATCTTCAATACGTTGCGGATTCAGGGACTCGGTGGGCGTATCATAATGTGTACGTAAAACTTCAAGATGTTGTAGAACAAGCTACTGGGCAAAGTTGGAATACTTATTTCAACACCAAATTGCGAAATAAAATCGGCATGAGTTCAACCGGTGTTTGGTATATTGGAACCGGCGCTAATTTAGGTTTGAGAATTTATTTCAGTACTTCCCGAAGTATGGCTCGTTTCGGATTATTAGCATTAAATAACGGAAATTGGAATGGAACTCAAGTAATCAATTCAAGTTATTTAAATCAAGCTACAACAACCTCTCAAAACATTAATTTATCTTATGGGTATTTATGGTGGCTGAACGGTAAATCTAGTTATCATTTACCTCAAACACAGTTACAATTTAATGGGAGTTTAATTTCAACCGCTCCAACCGATATGTTTATGGCTTTGGGAAAAGACGATCAAAAAATCTATGTGATTCCAAGCAAAAACATGGTGGTAATCAGAATGGGAGATGCGGCTGACACTACAAATTTAGCCTTGTCAAATTTTGATGCTGTATTGTGGCAGAAAATTAGTGCGTTATATCAATAATAAAGCTTTTATCTTTTTAATTTTTTACTGAATCCTAAAGCAAATAATACTAGTCCAAACATTAGAAAAATCAAATAAATAGTCTGGTTTTTTTCTCTTATAACATT
Organism: Flavobacterium sp.; assembly: GCF_040402835.1. Classification (GTDB taxonomy): domain Bacteria; phylum Bacteroidota; class Bacteroidia; order Flavobacteriales; family Flavobacteriaceae; genus Flavobacterium. Next base: position 18,304 of record NZ_JBBALW010000022.1, on the reverse strand, counting down.
TGAAAGTACGATGAATACAATACTACACAAATAAAGATGAATTGGTTTTAGGTTTTTATAAAATTCCATTGTGACTTATTTAAAGAAAGAATCTACAAATTCGTATTTATTAAAAACTTGTAAATCTTCAATTCCCTCGCCAACACCAATATATTTTACTGGTATTTGAAATTGATCTGAAATACCGATTACCACGCCACCTTTTGCAGTTCCGTCTAATTTTGTTACTGCCAAACAAGTAACTTCGGTTGCAGCGGTAAATTGTTTGGCTTGTTCAAAAGCATTTTGACCAGTAGAACCGTCTAAAACTAATATTACATCGTGAGGCGCTTCGCCAACCACTTTTTGCATTACCCGTTTTACTTTAGTCAATTCGTTCATCAAATTTACTTTGTTGTGCAAACGTCCTGCGGTATCAATAATTACAATATCGGCATTTTGAGAAACTGCAGATTGTAGGGTGTCAAAAGCTACCGAAGCAGGATCACTTCCCATTTGTTGTTTTACCAATGGAACTCCTACTCTATCTGCCCAAACTTGTAATTGGTCAATAGCTGCGGCACGAAAAGTATCGGCTGCTCCGAGAACCACATTGTATCCTTGTTTTTTGAATTGGTGGGCTAATTTTCCAATTGTTGTTGTTTTTCCGACTCCATTTACGCCTACAACCATTAATACATAGGGTTTTGTAGTTGTTGGAATTACAAACTCGGTTGCTTCGCCAGAATTGGTTTCTGAAAGAAGGCTTGCGATTTCGTTTCTAAGGATTTCATTGAGTTCTCCAGTTCCTAAATATTTATTTTCGGAAACGTGATTTTCAATTCGGGTGATTATTTTTAGGGTTGTATTTACGCCAACGTCTGAAGAAATTAAGATTTCTTCGAGGTTGTCTAAAACCTCATCGTCAACTTTAGTTTTTCCTGCTACGGCTTTTGTGAGCTTTGAGAAGAAAGAAGTTTTAGATTGTTCTAATCCTTTGTCTAACGTTTGTTTTTTTTCTGACGAGAATAATTTTTTGAAAAAACTCATTTTTATTTACTTTTTACGCTCGATATTTCGAGGTTTGATTTTAAAAATCCTAAAATTTCAGAATCAGAAAATGATTGTTCCATTAGCCCCGATGGGAGCAAGTATCTTTTTTTGTTTGTCGGAATTTTGATGTAAAAACTAACCGTTGTAACAAAAAAAATACTGCGAACAGCGGGAATTGCATTGGTTGAAAAGCACTACAAATTCGCTTCTAAAAATTTATGTTGTAAATATAAAAAATAAAAAAGCTACTTCCGAATGAAAGTAGCTTTTCTATATAATGTTGTTGAAAATTACTTGTTTTTCAAGAATTCATCAATTAATTCAGGACTCATAATAGATTCTACGAATGTATATGCACCAGTTTTTGGAGATTTTACCATTTTGATGGCTTTAGACAATCTTTTTGAAGCTGTCTGTAATGTTGCTACGGTTTTCTTTGCCATGACTAATTATTTATTTAATTTCTTTGTGAACTGTTACGCGTTTCAAGATTGGATTGAATTTTTTGATTTCTAATCTATCTGGAGTATTTTTTTTGTTCTTTGTTGTTATGTATCTAGAAGTTCCAGAAACACCGGAAGTTTTGTGTTCTGTACATTCTAAAATTACCTGAATTCTGTTACCTTTTTTTGCCATTTTGTGTGATTATTCTTCTCGAATTTCGAGAGGATTATTTAATAAATCCTGCTGCTTGTGCTTTTTTCAAAACGGCAGCGATTCCATTTTTGTTGATAGTTTTTATTGTAGATGCTGCTACTCTTAGAGTAATCCATCTGTCTTCTTCAGGAAGATAAAAACGCTTTTTTAGTAAGTTTACAGAAAACTTTCTTTTAGTTTTATTCATGGCGTGGGAAACATTATTTCCTACCATTGCTTTTTTACCCGTAAGGTCACAAACTCTTGACATTATGCTTATCTTTTATCGTTATTCAAAATCAGGGTGCAAAGAAACAAAAAATAAACCTATAATACAAAATTATTAAAGTAGATTTTTCAAAATTTCTTTTTGCAGCATTTCAAAAGCCTTATTTACAGCTCTATCTATCACTTTTTCACGGGGTTGACCAAAATCAAATTCCTCGACAATAACTTCGTTTGGTGTTGCAATTGCAATAAAAACAGTACCGATTTCAGCTTTTCCGTCTCCTTTTGTAGGTCCTGCGTTTCCCGTTGTAGCTATCGCATAATCCGATTTCATCAATTTTTTTACTGCAATTGCCATTGCTTTTGCAACTTCAAAACTCACTACCGAATGTTCTTTTATGAGTTGTTCAGAAAGTCCAAGAACTGAAATTTTAGTTTCTGTAGCGTAACTTACCACGCTTCCTTTGAAATATTTTGAAGCTCCAGAAACCGAAGTTATCACTTGCCCGATTTTTCCGCCAGTACAACTTTCAGCGGTTGCCAATGTCTTATTTTGACCCTGTAATAAGCGACCTAAAATGACTTCTATAGTTTCATCTCCATCGAAACCAACAATAATATCACCTATAATTTTGGATAATGAAAGTACATTTTCAGCAATTTTTTGCTCTAAAAATTCTTTGTCGGTTCCACGTGCCGAAAGTCGCAAACGCACTCTTCCCGGACTTGGCAAATAGGCCAATTTTATAAATTCTTGTAAATTATTCTCCCAATTTTCGATGCGTTCTGCCACTAAACTTTCTCCTTGTCCATACGTCATAATTGTTTTATGAATAATATACGGTCGCTGATATTCTTTTACGATTTTGGGGATAATTTCGTTTTCAACGATATATTTCATTTCGTAAGGCACACCAGGCAATGAAATATAAACGGTATTTTCTTTTTTCATCCACATTCCTGGGGCGGTTCCAACTTGGTTGTGAAGCACAATACATTTTGACGGAACCAAAGCTTGATCTTTGTTCATTTGCGAGGCTGGACGCTTCATTGCACGTTCAATTATATCGATAACGTGTTTTTCAACCGCTTCGTTTCTGACCAATTTATCATCAAAATATTCGCAGAAGGTGTGTTTGGTAATATCGTCTTTTGTTGGCCCAAGTCCGCCAGTAATTATAACTAAATCAACTTGATTTTGAAGTTTTGAAAACGTTTCCAAAATATGATTTTTAGTATCACTAATAGAAATCATTTCGTGAATTTCTACGCCAATTTTATCTAATGATTTTGCTATAAAACCAGAATTGGTATCAACAATTTGACCTATTAAGATTTCGTCTCCTATAGTAACTATGGTTGCTTTCATTAATAAATTTGGTATTATTGGGAATTATGTATTCGTAATTTGCAAGTTGAAATCTTTCCGAATTTCTTTTATTGCTTTCTCAATTTGAAACGAAAAACTTTTAAATATCTCTTTAATTTCTTTCTTTTTACCACCAGATTTTGCCCAAACTTCTATTTGTAGTATCTCTTCCAAAGCCAAATTTAAGCTCAACAAATCCAAAGATGGTTTAATTCTATGAGCAACTTCATAGCAAATCTGATGATTTTTATCTTCGATAGCTTGCTTTATTTGTGCTAAATCCAACGGAGTTTCGGTGACGAACAAATGAATTATTTGCTGCAAAAATTCAGAATCATTTTCTGAAATTGCATAAATTTTTGCCAAATTGTAGTGTATTGCCATTATTTTACTTGAATTCTAAACAGTTTATTTCCTTCTAAAAAACCTTCTAATATATCATCTGGATGAACAGCAGCGACACCTTCAGGCGTTCCTGTGAAAATTATATCACCAATTTTTAATGTGAAATATTGAGAAACATACGCAATAAGCTCATCGATTTTCCACAACATAAAACCCGTATTTCCTTTTTGAACCGTCACCCCATTATTGGTCATTTCAAAAGTAAGATTTTCTAACGAATGAAAAGTACTTTTCGGCATAAAGTCGCCAATTACCGCTGAACCGTCAAATGCTTTGGCTTTTTCCCACGGCAATCCTTTGTCTTTCAATTTTTGCTGCAAATCTCTCGCAGTAAAATCAATTCCTACGCCAATTTCATCGTAATATTTATGCGCAAATTTGGCATCAATGTATTTTCCAACCTTGTTAATTTTCACAATTATTTCAATTTCGTGATGAATATCTTCCGAAAACTCTGGAATCACAAACGGGTGTTGTTTCAACAAAACTGCCGAATCAGGCTTCATAAAAACCACTGGTTCCTCCGGCCGCTCGTTCTGCAATTCCTCAATATGTTTGGTATAATTTCTACCGATGCAAATTATCTTCATAAATATCAGCCCCCCATCCCCCGAAGGGGGTGCTTTTTTGTTGCTCGTTCCCCCTTTGGGGGTTAGGGGGCTTTATTTTGTATTCAACTTTCGCAACTTTATTGCCGTTAAAACTTTCTTGGTATATAAAGGGAAATCAGCATTTTGAATCCAACTGTAATATCCTGGTTCTGCTTCTAAAACCTTATTCACTTTAACGCCTTTGTGTTTTCCAAATGCAAAAATTTCGTCATCATCGTCATCAAAAGCAATCATTCCTGCAAAATCAGCCAATCTTTTTCTGGTTGTAAATTCCGACAATGATTTCATATCATTGTCCAAATCCGAATACCGATCCAATTGTGCTTTCAAAATCTCATACGTTGCCATTGTATCGGCTTCTGCAGAATGCGCATTGACGAGGTTTTCACCACAATAAAATTTTAAAGCTGCACTCAAAGTTCGTTCTTCTTTTTTGTGAAAAACAGTTTGAACATCAACAGAAACACGTCCTTTCATATCAAAGTCAACTCCAGCACGAAGTAATTCTTCTGCTAATAATGGAATGTCAAATCGATCGGAATTGTAACCCGCCAAATCGCTGTCTTTTATCATATTATATATCACCGACGATAATTCCTTGAATGTTGGTTCGTTAGCAACTTTTTCATCATTTATTCCGTGAACGGCCGTAGTTTGTGGCGGAATTGGAATCGTTGGATTCACTAACCACGTTTTACTTTCTTTATTTCCGTTTGGAAAAACTTTGAATACTGCTATTTCAACAATTCTATCTTTGGCGACATCAATTCCTGTGGTTTCGAGGTCAAAAAAGCAAATTGGTCTTGTTAAATTTAATTCCATTTTTATTATTTAGTGCTACAAATATACTTTTATAATGCAGAATAAAAAATACATTTAAAGAAAGAAAATGAATTTAGATTTAGCCCTGATGGAAATGGAAATCCCACGCTTTTTAGCGTGGATTGCAATGGACAGCAGGAATTACAACTGAAAAAATGCCGAAAATGGTGCTTCTAAAAAAAGAAAAACCCACCGATTTAAAACCGATGGGTTTTGGAATAATTTGAAGAAGTATTATTATGTGAAATTTAAAGTTTTAAAACTCTCTATTTATGTCAAAAGCTTCTAAATAATCGGCTACGCGTTTTACAAAACTTCCTCCAAGAGCACCGTCAACAACGCGGTGGTCGTAACTGTGAGACAAGAACATTTTGTTGCGAATGCCAATGAAATCGCCTTCTGGGGTTTCAATTACGGCAGGAACTTTACGAATTGCTCCCAAAGCTAAAATCCCAACTTGAGGCTGATTGATGATTGGCGTTCCAAAAACACTACCAAAAGTACCCACGTTTGTAACGGTATAAGTACCGCCTTGAGTGTCATCTGGTTTTAATTTTCCAGCTTTTGCACGGTTTCCTAAATCGTTAACGGCTTTTGCCATTCCCACTAAATTCAACTGATCGGCATTTTTTATAACTGGAACAATCAAGTTACCGTTTGGCAAAGAAGCTGCCATTCCAAGGTTGATATTTTTCTTTTTGATGATGTAATCGCCATCTACAGAGATGTTCATTCCTGGGAAATCTTTCAATGCTTTGGCAACTGCTTCCATAAAAATAGGTGTGAAAGTTAACTTTTCCCCTTCTCTTTTTTCAAAAGCATTTTTATTTTTTTCACGCCATTTCCAAATATTGGTAACATCAACTTCAATAAATGATTGCACGTGAGCAGACGTATTTATTGACGCCATCATATATCCAGAAATCAACTTGCGCATTCTGTCCATTTCTATAATTTCGTCGCCATTAGAAAGCCCCCCAGCCCCCAAAGGGGGAGCGGGTTGTGGCTTATTTATTGTAGTATTTTGTTCAAGAATTACATTCGAATTTTTAATTTCGTCTTGGTTTACCCCCAAATTACCTCCGCTTGGAATTCCCCCTTTGGGGGTTAGGGGGCTTTTTATATAATTCAAAATATCTTCTTTTGTAACTCGTCCTTCTTTCCCAGAACCGTTTATAGATTCTAGTTCGGAAATTGAAATCCCTTCTTGTTTGGCTATATTTTTCACCAAAGGGGAAAAGAATTTATCGGAAAGCCCTCCAGCCCCCGAAGGGGGTGTAGAAAGAATATCAGTAGATTTTTCAATGCTACTTTCTATGCTTTTTACCGATTCAGAAATATTTAAGTTTACCTCGCTTTGAGCTCCCCCTTCGGGGGTTGGGGGGCCTTCGGTTTCTATAATTGCAATAGTTTGACCAACTTTTACAATGTCATCAACATTGAAAAGTATTTCTAATAAAACTCCTGAAACTTCCGATGGGATTTCGCTATCAACTTTGTCGGTAGCTATTTCTAATACAGCTTCGTCAACTTCGATTTTTTCACCTACTTTTTTCAACCAATTGGTAATTGTTGCTTCTGCAACGCTTTCTCCCATTTTTGGTAATTTCAATTCAAACTTTGCCATATTCTTAAACTAAAGTGGTTTTTGTATGTTCAATTTGCAAAATTACTATTTATTTTAAATATTAATTGCATTAAGTGTATTTATTAATCGATTTTTATAACCGTTCCTTTATCATTACTGTTATTACTGCCAATCATAAAAAAAGTATTTTTAGAAATAATTTTAAAGGTATAATCTTTATTTTTATTCGCTTCTAAAAAAGAAATAATTTCCTTGAACGATAAATCGGTATTATCCAATAGGATTTCTATTTGCATTTTATTTGAAATACTATGCGAAAATAAGGAATTTCCTTCAATTTTTGATTGCCAATGTACTTTTTTATGCAACAACAATTCTAATTTATTTTTCAAATTTTCATTATTTGAGAATAAAACATATTCCTCGGCTTGCAATAGTTTTATTTTGCTTTGATTTTTCTTTACCAATGCAAAAAAGAACGCACCAATTTTCATAAAAACATCAAATATAGAGGAACTTTCATAATGTTTTTTATAAAAAAACTGCATCGCTTCTCGAAATCGCTTCGTGTACAATTCGTCTTTAACGGTACTTTCGCCTTTGTAATGAATTACGGAAGTTTCATGGAAATAATAATTCGATTTTCCTTTTTTTAAGGCCATGTAAGACAGATCAATATCATCTGAATACATAAAGCAATTTTCATCAAAACCACCAATTTCATTATACAACTGACGCTTCATAACCATAAAAGCACCAACAAGAATATCGACTTTTCCAGTTTCGTTTTCCGATAAATGTTGGGCGTAATACCGATTAAAAAGAGTTGTTTTTGGAAATAATTTATACAAACCAAAAATTTTGATTAATGCCACAAATGGTGTTGGAACGCCACGTTTGCTTTCTGGCAGAAAATTCCCAGTTCCGTCGATGAGTTTGCAACCTATAATTCCGATTTTTTTTTGCTTTTCAGCAAATGCGATAATCTTTACAAACGTATCTTCGGCAACAACCGTATCAGGATTTAAGATACAAATATAATCGCCTTTGGCTTGCGCAACTCCAATGTTATTTCCTTTTGGGAAACCCGAATTCGCAGTGTTTTCAATGAGTTTCACATTTGGAAAATGCATTTTCATCATTTCGCAACTATCATCCAATGAATTATTATCGACAACAATAATTTCGCCATCAATTTTTGAAAGCGCCTCTTGAACGCTTGCCAAACATTGCTCCAAAAAGTAGCGCACGTTATAGTTAAGGATAATTACGGATAATTGCATTTTTCAAAGATATATTTTAAGTTGCAAAGTTGCAAAGTTTCAAAGTAACAAAGTTTCATTACAATAGCTTACTTTTGCAAAAAATATAGACTTGTGAATTATTTATCTGTAGAAAATATCTCTAAATCTTTTGGAGAAAGAACACTTTTTGAAAACATTTCTTTTGGAATTAATAAAGACCAAAAAATTGCCTTTATAGCCAAAAATGGTTCGGGAAAAACCACTATTATGAACATCATAAATGGTTTTGACGAGCCTGATACTGGGCAAGTTGTGCTTCGAAAAAGCATTAGAATGGCATTTTTATCGCAAGACAATAAATTGCAAGAGGAATTGACGATTGAGGAAAGCATTTTCGCATCGGATAATGAGAGTTTGAAGGTGATTGCGGCTTATGAAAAAGCGTTGGAAAACCCTGAAGATGAAGAGGCATATCAAAAAGCATTTGACGGAATGGACCAACATAATGCTTGGGATTTCGAAACGCAATACAAGCAAATTTTGTTCAAATTGAAATTGGAAGATTTCAAATTGAAAGTCAAAAATCTTTCGGGTGGACAGAAAAAAAGGTTGTCATTGGCGATTATTTTAATCAATCGCCCTGATCTATTAATTCTTGACGAACCCACGAATCACTTGGATTTAGAGATGATTGAGTGGTTGGAAAGTTATTTTGCCAAAGAAAATATTACGTTGTTTATGGTAACGCACGACCGATTCTTTTTAGAGCGCGTTTGTAATGAAATAATTGAATTGGACAACGGAAAAATATACCAATACAAAGGGAATTATTCTTATTATTTAGAGAAAAAAGAAGAGCGAATTGCATCGGAAAATTCGAGTGTGGACAAGGCGCAAAACTTGTTTGTGAAAGAATTGGAATGGATGCGTCGCCAGCCAAAAGCGAGAACGTGCAAGAGCAAATCGCGTCAGGATGATTTTTATGAAATCAAAGAAAAAGCACAAAGTCGCCGTCGGGAAAATGTGGTAGAATTGGAAATTAATATGGAACGTATGGGAAGCAAAATTATTGAGCTTCACAAAATTTCCAAGAAATTCAATCATCACGTGATTTTGGATAATTTCAATTTTGATTTTCAACGTGGCGAACGCATTGGGATTATTGGTAAAAATGGAACTGGAAAATCTACTTTTTTGAACTTGCTGACAGGAACTCTTCCGCTGGATGGTGGGAAAGTGGTTGTGGGCGAAACGATAAAAATTGGGTATTACACGCAGAGTGGAATTAATCCAAAACCGGGGCAGCGCGTGATTGATGTGATCAAGGAATATGGACAATATATTCCGTTGACGAAAGGGAAAATTATTTCGGCTTCGCAATTATTGGAACGGTTTTTATTTGACAGCAAAAAGCAATATGATTATGTAGAGAAATTGAGTGGTGGCGAGTTGAAACGTTTGTATTTATGTACGGTTTTGATTCAGAATCCTAACTTTTTGATTCTTGATGAGCCAACGAATGATTTGGATATTGTGACGTTGAATGTTTTGGAAAGTTTCCTTTTGGATTATCCCGGTTGCTTGTTGGTGGTTTCGCACGACAGGTATTTTATGGATAAAATCGTTGATAATTTATTTGTTTTTAGAGGTCAGGGTGTGATAGAAAACTTCCCTGGAAATTACTCTGATTTTAGAGCGTATGAAGACAGTGCTGATGTGGCGCAAAAAGAAGACAATAAATCAGAAAAGAAAGATTGGAAACAAAACAATCCAACTGGAAATTTGACTTTTAATGAGCAGAAAGAATTTCAGAAAATAGAACGAGAAATCAAGGATTTAGAAATTGACAAAGCTAAAATTGAGCAACTATTCTCTGATGGAAAAGTGGATGAAAATGATATTGAGAAAAAGGCAAATGAATTGAAAAATATTATTACCAAAATGGAAGCGAAAGAGGAACGCTGGTTTGAGCTTTCGAGCAAAATGGAAGGTTGATTTATTGTTTCACGAAGGTTCACGAAGATAAAACACAAAGGTTCACAAAGATTGTGAATATTGAGGAAAAACTAATGAATATGTAATAAAAAACAATTTTCACAGATTTGCTTATGCTATTTCAAATAAAATCATATCTCCAATTCCTTTGGAACTCAAAGGATGAACACGGCGTACATTCCCCATTTGTGTTTCTTTTGGTGACTAAATGTTTTTATGGCAAAACAAACTTTGCTCCTTACTTTCCCTATTTGAAAATCAATTCTAAAAAAGAAAAATTTCTAAACCGATTGTTTCATTATTTCCAATTTCAAGAAGGAATTTATATTTCGGAAAATAAAAAAACAACCCCTTCAAAAGTTGATTTTATTTTTATCGATTCCTCATATTTAAATCAAAATAATATTAAATTAGAGTCAATTATTGCTTTAGCAAATAACGAAACTTGTCTGATTTTCGATAATCCACATTCTTCCAAAATCAACGAAAAACAATGGAAATCAGTGGTTACAAATCCTAATTTTAATGTTACTATTGATACTTATTTATTTGGATTTGCTTTAATAAGAAAAGAACAAGAAAAAGAACATTTTGTAATTCGGGTTTAAATTTAAATAAAATACGTTAAAAAAAGAGTTGTAATTAGGAAATCAATACTTCCTTTTTGTACTTTTAAACCCACAAAAATAAATGCAATACATTTTAACAAATTAAAATAGAATTTCAAATAAAAATGGCAAATCCACTAATTCAAATTACGAATATTAAAAGAGATTTTGTTCTTGGAAACGAAGTCGTTTATGTCCTAAAAGGAATTGATTTAGAAATAAATAAAGGCGAATATGTAGCTTTGATGGGCCCTTCAGGATCTGGAAAATCAACATTGATGAATCTTTTGGGATGTTTGGACACGCCAACTTCCGGAAGTTATATTTTGAATGGAAAAGACGTCAGCAAAATGCACGATGATGAATTGGCTGAAATTAGAAATAAAGAAATTGGTTTTGTATTTCAAACTTTTAATCTTTTGCCCCGAACCACCGCTTTAGACAATGTGGCTTTACCTATGGTTTATGCTGGATTTTCAAAATCTGAAAGAAAAGTTAGAGCCGAAGAAGTTTTGAAACAAGTGGGTTTAGCAGACCGAATGGATCACCAGCCCAATCAGCTTTCGGGAGGACAAAGGCAGCGTGTGGCGGTTGCGAGAGCATTGGTAAACAACCCTTCCATCATTCTTGCGGATGAACCAACAGGAAATTTAGACAGTAAAACATCCGAAGAAATTATGAAATTGTTTGGAGATATTCACAAATTGGGAAATACCGTAATTGTTGTTACCCACGAAGAAGAAGTTGCGGCTTACGCCCATAGAATCATCCGTTTGCGTGATGGAATGATTGAAAGCGATATCACGAAATAATTTTTGATTTTTGATTTAAGACTTTAGATTGCCTCGGCGGTTCGTTCTCTGGAATTAGAAACTGGTTGTTTCTGCAATAACTAAATCATAAATCATAAATCTAAAATTTGAAAAATGAAAGTATATACAAAAACTGGAGATACAGGAACAACGGCACTTTTTGGAGGCACAAGAGTACCTAAAGATCACATTAGAATTGAGAGTTATGGAACGGTTGATGAATTGAATTCACATATTGGATTGATTCGCGACCAAGAAATAAAGGTACATTACAAAGATATTTTAATAGAAATACAAGACAGATTATTTACTGTTGGTGCAATTTTAGCCACTCCGCCTGAAAAAGCAGTTAAGAAAAATGGCGAATTGCGATTAAAAAACCTCGGTATTATTGAAAGTGATATTGCATTACTAGAAAATGAAATTGATACAATGGAAGATTCGCTTCCGCCAATGACTCATTTCGTATTACCTGGCGGACATACAACGGTGTCATACTGTCATATTGCCCGTTGCGTATGCCGCCGTGCAGAACGCTTAGCGGTACATTTAGACCACAATGAACCCGTTGATGGAAACGCTATTAAGTACTTGAACCGCCTTTCTGACTACCTTTTTGTGTTGGCACGAAAGTTGAGTTATGACCTTAAAGCGGATGAAGTGAAATGGATTCCGAGGAAATAGTGTTCCGTATTCAGTTTAAAAGTGCTCAGATTTTAGTAATATGACAAACTACTGAACACTTAAAATTAATAATTGACGCTATTTTACTGAATACTGACCACTAAAAACAAACGTTCTTAACTATTTTGTAAAATAAATGAATTTTTACTTGTCTTTTTAAGTAAAAAATTTATTTTTGCATAAACTAAAAATAAGTATAAAATGTATTGGACATTAGAATTAGCATCTTATTTAAGTGATGCACCGTGGCCTGCGACCAAAGATGAACTTATTGACTACGCTATTAGAGCTGGTGCGCCACTTGAAGTAGTAGAAAACCTTCAATCTATTGAAGATGAAGGAGAGATATATGAATCGATGGAAGAAATTTGGCCGGATTATCCAACTGACGAAGATTATCTTTGGAACGAGGATGAATATTAAAAAAATATTAAAACCAATGAAAAGTCTCCAACGAGGCTTTTTTTTTGGTTAAATTTGCGTACCTTATTATAAATAGAAATAGAAATCATATTATGAGTTTCATAAATAGAATACTTAAAGTTTTTGTAGGTGATAAATCCCAAAAAGATGTTAGAGCATTACAAGGGAATATTACAAAAATCATAGCATTTGAAAGCGCTTTGGAATCATTGTCACACGACGAATTGAGAGCTAAAACTGCTTATTTCAAAGATTTAATCAAACAAGCTCGCTCCGAGAAAGATGCTAAAATCGCTTCCCTTCAAACAGAAGTGGAAACCATCGAAGATATCGATAAAAGAGAAGATCTTTATTTAGAAATCGATGCTCTTGAAAAAGAAGCGTATGATATTTCAGAAAAAACATTGAACGAAATTCTTCCTGAAGCTTTTGCGGTGATTAAAGAAACTGCAAAACGTTTTAAAGACAATACGGCTATAAAAGTTACTGCTACAGCAAAAGACAGAGAACTTTCTGCATCGAAGACCTATATTACACTTGAAGGTGAAAATGCTGTTTGGGCAAATTCTTGGAGTGCAGCTGGAAAGCAAATCACTTGGGATATGGTTCATTATGATGTGCAATTAATCGGTGGAATGGTGCTTCACGTTGGAAAAGTTGCGGAAATGCAAACAGGTGAAGGAAAAACATTGGTGGCAACCTTACCTCTTTATTTGAATGCATTAACTGGAAACGGCGTGCATTTAGTAACTGTAAATGATTATTTGGCGAAAAGAGATAGTACTTGGAAAGCACCATTATTTGAATTTCACGGATTGACAGTTGACTGTATTGACAACCACCAACCTAATTCAGACGAAAGAAGAAAAGCATACGAAGCAGACATTACTTATGGAACAAATAACGAATTTGGTTTTGATTATTTGAGAGATAATATGGCCCATTCGCCATCAGATTTGGTTCAAAGAAAACACAATTATGCGATAGTTGACGAGGTCGATTCTGTATTGATTGATGATGCAAGAACTCCTTTAATTATTTCTGGTCCAGTTCCTCAAGGCGATCGTCACGAATTTAATGAATTGAAACCAAAAATTGAAAATTTAGTAAGTCTTCAAAGACAATTAGCGAATGGTTTTTTAACCGAAGCCAAGCGTTTAATTAAAGAAGGAAACACGAAAGACGGGGGTTTTAACTTATTGCGCTCTTTTAGAAGTTTACCTAAAAATAAAGCATTAATCAAATTTTTGAGTGAAGAAGGAATCAAACAATTGCTTCAAAAAACTGAAAATCAATATTTGCAAGACAACAAAAGAGATATGCATCTTGTGGATGAGGCGTTGTATTTTGTAATTGAAGAAAAAAATAATCAGGTTGAATTATCTGATAACGGAATCAAGTTTTTATCTCAAGACACCGATAGTAATTTCTTCTTACTTCCAGACATTGGAACTGAAATTGCAGCTATTGAAAAGAAAAAATTAGACAAAGATGCTGAAGCTGAAGAAAAAGAAAAATTATTTCAGGATTTCAGTATCAAAAGTGAGCGTATTCACACCTTAACACAATTGTTGAAAGCCTATTCTCTTTTTGAAAAAGATGTAGAATATGTAATTATGGATAATAAAATTATGATTGTTGACGAACAAACGGGTCGTATTATGGATGGACGTCGTTATTCTGATGGTTTGCACCAAGCAATTGAAGCGAAAGAAAACGTAAAAATTGAAGCTGCAACACAAACATTTGCAACCGTAACTTTACAAAATTACTTTAGAATGTACAGCAAATTATCTGGTATGACTGGAACTGCTGTTACAGAAGCTGGTGAACTTTGGGAAATTTACAAATTGGATGTTGTAGAAATTCCTACGAACCGACCAATGTCAAGACACGATAAAGAAGATTTGATTTATAAAACTACCCGTGAAAAATTCAATGCTGTAATTGAAGATGTAACGGAATTATCAGCTGCGGGAAGACCAGTATTAATTGGTACAACATCTGTAGAGATTTCAGAATTATTGAGTAGAATGTTGAAAATGCGTGGTGTAGCACACAACGTTTTGAATGCAAAAATGCACAAACAAGAAGCACAAATTGTGGAAGAAGCGGGTAAAGCCGGAGTGGTAACAATTGCTACCAATATGGCGGGTCGTGGAACGGATATTAAATTATCAGCAGAGGTAAAAGCGGCTGGAGGATTAGCGATTGTTGGAACAGAACGCCACGATTCTCGTCGTGTTGACCGTCAGTTGAGAGGTCGTGCAGGTCGTCAAGGAGATCCTGGAAGTTCGCAATTTTATGTTTCACTTGAAGATAACTTGATGCGTTTATTTGGTTCAGAGCGTGTTGCGAAAGTAATGGACAGAATGGGATTGAAAGAAGGCGAAGTAATTCAGCATTCGATGATGACCAAATCTATAGAAAGAGCTCAGAAAAAAGTAGAAGAAAACAACTTTGGTGTTCGTAAACGTTTGTTAGAATATGATGACGTTATGAATGCGCAGCGAGAAGTGGTTTACAAACGCCGTCGTCACGCTTTGTTTGGAGAACGTTTAAAATTGGATATTGCCAATATGATGTATGATACTTGCGAATTGATTGTGAATAACAATAAAATGGCAAATGATTTCAAGAATTTCGAATTTGAATTGATTCGCTATTTTTCCATAACATCGCCAGTTTCTGAAAGTGATTTCTTGAAATTGACCGATATGGAATTGACTGGAAAAACGTATAAAGCGGCTTCTGTTTATTACAATGAAAAAACAGAAAGAAGCGCAAGAGAAGCATATCCTATTATAAAAAATGTTTTTGAAGACAAATCTAATCATTTTGAGCGTATCGTAATTCCTTTTTCTGATGGAATAAAATCGTTGGACGTTGTAACGGATTTGAAAAAAGCTTATGAAACACTAGGAAAACAATTAGTTGCTGATTTTGAAAAAAACATCACTTTAGCAATTGTTGATGAAGCTTGGAAAAAGCACTTGCGTAAAATGGACGAATTGAAACAATCAGTTCAATTGGCGGTTCACGAGCAAAAAGACCCTTTATTAATCTATAAATTTGAAGCGTTTAATTTGTTTAGCAACATGTTAAATGGTGTAAATAAAGAAGTTATTTCATTCTTATTTAAAGGCGATTTGCCACAACAAAACGCTCCTAAAATTCAAGAAGCAAAAGAAGTGCGTAAGAAAGAAAATTACAAAATAAGTAAGGAAGAAATTGTGAGCAGTGAAAGTACTAATCGGGAAGCTGGGGAAACCCAACAACGACAAGTTACCGAAACTATAGTTCGTGAAATGCCGAAAATTAATAGAAATGATACTGTTACCATTCAAAATGTGGCCAACGGACAAACACAAGAAATGAAGTTTAAAAAAGCCGAAAGTTTAATAGCTAACGGAACTTGGGTGTTAGTTAATTAACAAACTAATTCCTTCAATACTCAATGCTCCAAAAGATTACTACTGTTGGAGCATTTTTTATAAAAAGTACTGCCAAATAAAAAATATTTTTTATCTTTACTTATATAAATTCGATACTAACAATTAAAACTTAATATCATGGCAAAGAGTCAAGACGCAAAAAAAACACAAAAAAAGGAACCTTTGAAAACCGCTAAGGAAAAGAAAGAGGAGAAAAGAGAAAAGAAAAACAGTCCTAAAAGAGATTAAATAAGCAACCCTTTCGATTTTGAAATCTGAAAGGGTTACTTTTTAAATAAACATATTATGCCCAATACTACAACCTATGCTTTGTTTTTTAACCGAGTAAAGGAAAGCATTTCTGACGGAACTTTTGCCAAACTTACTATGGCGAAAACAATTGGAAACACACAGTTAATGAATATTTACATTCGAACAAACGTGGATGAAATTCAGTTAAAACTGGCTTTGACTTTCAAATTTCAAACGGAAGAAGAAGTAAAGATTTTACCAATTGAAGAAGGTTTGAACGAACTAATACCCTACATCAATAATCCATTTATGTCGGCTTTGCTTTTTACAACCGAAGCGGATGTAACGATGAAATTGAATAAAAAAAGAGTGGCGAATATTACAGAGCAAGCACCAACTTTCAAAAATGCAGATCCGATTTTATTGGAGTATTTGTCTGGAAAATAAACAGAGATTGCACAATTTGCTTTGTGCCTTTTGAAATCTTTGTTCCTTTTGTGGTAAAAAACTATAAATTATCAGGAAAAACTTTGCCTGGATTTAAAATTCCATTCGGGTCAAAAATAGATTTTATGCCTTTCATTAATTGCAATTGTGTTTTACTAAAAGCAATATCCATAAAGTTTTTTTGAACGTAACCAATTCCGTGTTCACCAGACAAAGTTCCTTTTAGTGAAACGGTTAATTCAAAAATTTCACGTATTCCTTTGGTGACTTCAGTATTCCAATTTTCATCTGACATATCGCCTTTGATGATATTCACGTGTAAATTTCCATCGCCAGCATGACCGTAACAAACCGATTTAAATCCGTATTTTGCACCGATTTCTTTAATTCCAAATAGTAATTTTGGTAATTCATATCTTGGAACAACCGTATCTTCTTCTTTGTAAACAGAATTTGATTTTACGGCTTCGGCAACGCTTCGTCGCATTTTCCAAAGTAGGTTTTTTTGAATTTCGGTATCTGCAAAAAGCACTTCGTCAATTTTGAATTGCTCCACGACTTCCATTATTTTTTCGGCTTCTTGAAAAAGAATATCTGGATAATTTCCATCAACTTCGATTAGTAAATGCGCTTGAATTTCATCTTTGACTTGAACATTTAAATCGGGTACAAATTTCAATGTCCAATCGATGGCATCGCGCTCCATAAATTCTAATGCACTTGGTGTTATTCCCGCTCTGAAAAAAGCGGAAACAGCTTCACACGCTTCATTGGCATTGTAAAATGGAACTAACATTAAAACGGTGTGGGTGTTTTTTGGGATTAACTTCATAACGATTTTCGTAATGATGCCAAGTGTTCCTTCACTGCCAACCATTAATTGCGTTAAATTATATCCTGTAGAATTTTTCAACGTATTGGCTCCAGTCCAAATGATTTCTCCATTGGCAAGAACTACCTCTAAATTCAGCACATAATCTTTGGTCACGCCATATTTTACGGCACGCGCACCACCAGCATTTTCGGCAACGTTCCCTCCTATCCAACAACTTCCTAAACTACTTGGATCTGGTGGATAAAAAAGATCTTTTTCGGCTACAGCTTCCCGTAAAACTTGAGTAATTACAGCAGGTTCGACAGTAACTTGTAGGTTTTGTTCGTCAATGTTTAAAATTTTGTTGAAACGCTCCATTGAAAGACCAATTCCTTGATGAACAGATAATGCACCACCACTTAAACCAGTTCGCGCACCAATTGCAGTTACCGGAATAGCATGAAGATTTGCGATTTTCAAAATGGCAGCAATTTCTTCTGGAGTAGCTGGTTTTAAAACTACTGAAGGTGGAAAAACATACTCTTCGGTTTCATCTTTTCCGTAGTGATTTCGGGTTTCTTGATCTGTAAAAACATAGGGGTTTCCTATTATTTCACTGAATTGTGAAAGTATTTCTGGTGTGATTTTCATAAACTAAATTGAATTGTAAAAGTAAAAAATATATTATAATGAATCGTAACAAATTTAGACTAAAAATGCAATTAATTCCTAAATGCCCTAGCCCAGATGCAAGGGAAAATCCCGAGCTTTTTAGCGAGGATTTGGAATGACAGCTGGAATTAGCTCCAAAAAAAAATACTATAAAATGGACAAAGTTGAAAAAGATTATGTATATCCGTTTTTAATCATACTCCTGTAATACTTGCTATCACTAGTCTA